>JAJDTR010000002.1 GCA_022827055.1 Candidatus Poribacteria bacterium
AGTGTTGACAAGGGTTTGTTTATGAACGCCCGTTGCTGTATGACATGATTTTCCTTGGGTAACGGGTGATTTCAATACTCCATACTTTAGTGGGGTGCTACCGGATAACAGCCATTTGAGAAATTAAACTTTTACGTACTCGATAATGCGGATGCTAAGACCTAAATTAGCAAAGGCATTAAATTCGTCAATGCATCGTTACAGCGTGAGCCTTCCAGTCTTTTGGACTTGACAGTTAGACGAAGCGTAGTGCTATAATGCCAACGATTGATGAATGCCTTACCAGAAGGGAACAATAACCAGCATTGGGGTTTAATCATGGCTGTTGGCGGGAAGGACAGATTCATGGATATTGAGGATGTGAAGGTTCATTTGTCGGAAGAGGGTTACTGTATCTTTCCGGGAGTGTTGGACGCCGGAGAGGCAGAGCGCCTAGAACACATTTGCCGCGAGCGGATAGAGGCGCGAAACGTACGCCGCGGGCACGCAACCGGGGGTGGCGAACAGTACATCAGTCTTGAGTGCGCGCTAAACGTCGTACCGGAACTCGCGCCATTGTGCATCCACCCGATTGTCATGGAGATCGCTGAAGCCGTGCTTGGGGAAGGTTTCATTCTGGCCAATAACGTCGCGGTGCGGTGGGCAAAACCCGGGACCGAAGCAGGAGCGCTACATCCCGATTGGGCGTTACTCGCGGCGGCGTGGAGTTGGACTTTGGTAAGTTCCCCAACGCCGGCATGGGGCGGATTACAGGCGTTTTGGATGCTAAGCGATGGCAGCGTTGAAAACGGCGCAACCCGCATCGTTCCGTTTAGTCATCACACACGGCGCGGTCCATCGCGTCCTTCCTATGCCTCCGAGGTTTCCGTAGTCGGTGAACGCGGCTCGCTCTTTGTCTACCATAACGGTTTGTGGCACGCCATTAGTGCGAACACTACGGCAGATCAGCATCGAGTGTTCGCGAACGCTTTCTACACCCCGAAATTCGTCCATCGACCCCGGCGCATTTGGCCGCTCGTTAAGCGTGAGGTATATGACACGTTTCCCCCAAGATTGCAAGAACTGCTTGCACGCTCCGTGGAAAATAGTGAGGACTTGGAATAAGCAGAAAACCGAATGCCAAAGCTCTTAGTCTTGAGTAGTCTACAAGCCACCGAATCTATGTGAGTAATTTCATTTTGGACTAATAGCACGAGGTAACTCTGGGAGAAGAACATTGCTAAAGTTGGTGATGATGCCGCCGCTGGACGACATGCGGCGTGAATGGGCGGCACGTATGGGAGAGGCACTACCGGAATATCATATCGTCTTGGCGGAAACCGATGAGGACGCCAAGCGTGAAATCATTGATGCGGACGCGGCATATGGTTGGATACCGCCCGATGCGCTCGGAGTCGCTCGAAAACTCAGGTGGTTGCAGAACCCGGATGCTGGGCCCTTTATCGGCTACTATTACAAAGAACTAATCGAACACCCGGTGACCATCTGTAATCCCCGAGGCATCTACTTCGATCATATCAGTCATCATATTATGATGTTCCTACTTGCGCTTGCGCGGGGCCTCCCTTTCTATATTGACGCCCAACGTCAAGCGAAATGGGATCCTGACGCACGCAGGAGCCAATACATCGACCTCGCTGGGGCGATGGTGCTTATCGTCGGAGTCGGTGGCATTGGCCACGAAACGGCAAGATTGTGCGCCGAATTCGGAATGACGGTGATTGGTGTCGATCCACGATGCGAATATGAACTGCCATTCATCGAATTGCACGCACCGGGAGCTCTTGATGACTTAATCCCACGTGCGGACTTTGTTGTCACCACGACGCCGCATACCCCGGAAACGGAGGGGATGTGGAATGCACAACGGTTTGGGTTGATGAAACAGACGGCTTATTTCATAAACATTGGTCGGGGGAAGACCACTAAAATCGATGCCCTTGCCGACGCTATTGAAAGCGATCAGATTGCCGGCGCCGGATTGGACGTGTTCGAAGAGGAGCCGTTGCCGAAGGAACATAGGCTCTGGAGGCTGCCGAATGTCTTGTTGACGCCTCATATCGCGGTGAAAGATGCTGACACTGTCACCGCACGTCGATACGAGGTCCTCTTGGAAAATGCCCGTCGATTTGCCAATGGTCAGTCGTTGCACAATGTCGTGGATAAGGTGGTGTGGTATTAAGTTTTGGGCGATCACCGCTCAGTTTGTAATAGCAAGTTCGCAGGATAATGATTGATGGACAACGCGGCTGTGACAAACTGATCAAACTGGCCAACGGTGGGGAAATTAATTGACCGTACAGTGTGAGAGCATAGACTTCGACCTTAAGATTGCCGAGTTTAGGATTAACGGCTACGCCGTCATAGAGGATGTGTTGGAGGTTGAAACGGTGGATCGCATCCGGGCTGCGTTTCTACCGTTGCTTGAACATGTCAGGTCGCGGGAAAATATCATCGCTGACAAAGAATGGGGTGACCTGCGAACGGGCTTTGGCCGCCAACAGAACCCCAACCGCTACACACTGCACCTTCCGTGGGTGCCGCCGTTCGCGGTCCCGGAGGTGTATGAGAATCCTGTGATTCTTGAGTTTCTCAAGCGTTATTGGAACAGAGACGATTTCTACATCAAATGCCTCCATTCCAACAACCCGTATCCGGGCAGCGAGTACCAGCAATGGCACCGAGACACGCCGCTCCCCAGCGAGATTCCCCATATCGGTCTTGATACCTGCCCGGTACTGGGCATCAAGTTTCCGCTCGTGGATACGTCCGAGGAGAATGGCAGCGTCGAAGTGCTTCCTTCTACTCAATATATCGCTAATCCGGACTTGCAGAGTCGTTACGACAACGTGCTGACACAGGGCGATTTCCCGTCGGCTCGCCGACTCAACATGAAAAAGGGGGCGATGTGGATACAGGACCCTCGTATGCTCCATCGCGGAACGCCCAATGCTTCCACAGCGCCGCGTCCCGAAATTGTTGTCTGCTACGGGCTGTCTTGGATCGACATCGCGCACCAAATGAAAGTGCCGCCGCAAACACACGATAGCCTATCGGAGCGGGCGCGGGAGTTGTTCAAATTCTGCCAGGTCGTTGACTACTGATACCGTCTACCTAGCCAAATAATGCCGACTCTCCAAGACGCGTGAGGAAGGGATCGCTATCGCAATTGCCCCTCTATCGGACTCCTTTTTCAGTCACTCGATCTGTCCACTCGAATGATTGCTATTACAAACCCGCATTTATAGTAGCTCATGGATTACGAATAAGTCTGAAACAGGAATAGCGAGATTTGCGTATTCGCGCATTGGGGGGCGTGCCAGAGTCGCCCCGGGGATGCTAGAATCTCCTATGGTGCAAAGAGCTATAGAAGCCTAGCATAGTGTTCCTATGATTCTCGGAAGGTGTCGGCTTTTACCGCTATATTTATGTAAAGGATGTATGAAATGACGATTCGACATTCTATTTCTTGGTGGTGCTTTGAAAGCCTTATGCCGCCAGAGAAACTAATCTCAACCGCCGTCGAGTTGGGCTTCGATGGTATCGAACTCGTCGGGCAACAACACTGGGACGCCATCCGTGACGCCGGCTTGGAAATCGCCGCCGTAGTCGGACATGAAAGTCTTGGCGATGGCCTAAACAAAGTTGCCAACCATGATCGCATTGAAAGAGAAATCATTGAGAACCTAAAACTGGCGGAAGACTACTCGATACGCCGCTTAATCTGTTTTACCGGCAATCGCCACGGTGAGAGTGATGAGCGGGGTTTAGAGGTGACAGCCGAAGGATTACGGCGAGTGGCGAAGGCAGCGGAAGAGGCGGACGTGTATTTGGCGCTAGAGTTGTTGAACAGCAAAGTCAACCACGTCGGCTATCAGTGCGACCGCACCGAATGGGGGGTGGAAGTCGTCAAACGCGTCGCATCACCACGGGTAGGGCTGCTTTACGATATTTATCACATGCAGATCATGGAAGGCGATTTGATTCGCACGATCCAAGACAACCATGATCACTTTGCCCATTATCACACTGCGGGCAATCCCGGCCGAAACAATCTTGACGAGACTCAGGAAATCTACTACCCCGCAGTCATCTCGGCAATTAGGGATACGGGTTACAACGGATACGTCGGGCACGAGTTCATTCCCGTGGGGGATCCTGTGGAAGCGCTGAAGAACGCGTTGCAGGTCTGCACGATTTAGAAGAATTCTTGGTTGACCGAGGCGTGCGCATACGTCGGGTCGATGGTGCTTTTGTGAATCTCGTTTGCTAATAATGCACTTGAGCATTGGTAGCTTGATCTGCTTTTTCGAATTTTCCGCGTATTCTGCCGATGCCGCGATTCTGCGGATGATTATGACACATCTCAATTTTTGCGCAATGCTACTCAATTAAGGAAAACCGAACAGCATGTTTCAACTGTACGACACAACACTTCGGGATGGAAATCAGGGGGAGGGGGTTTCCTTCTCTGTTGAGGACAAGCTGCTCATCATCGAAGCACTAGATCAGCTTGGAGTTCACTATATCGAAGGCGGTTATCCCGGCTCTAATCCGAAGGACATTTCGTTCTTCAAACGGACTAAGTCGATTAATCTGCAAAACTCCGAGGTTGTTCCGTTTGGAAGCACACGCTATCGCGACTACCCTCCGAGCGATGACCCAAATCTACAAGCGCTGCTGGACGCCGGTACGCGCACCGTCACAATCTTCGGCAAAAGCTCGAAGTTGCACACAACGGATGTCCTCCGTGTAACGCCCGAAGTAAACCTTAACCTCATCGAAAGTTCCGTTGCATTCCTGACCGAGAACGGGCGGCAGGTCATCTACGACGCCGAGCATTTCTTCGATGGTTTCAACGACGATGCGGATTACGCGCTTCAAACCCTGAAGGCGGCAGCAGACGCGGGAGCAACGTGTCTCGTGCTCTGTGACACGAATGGCGGACGACTACCGCTAGAAATTCAGAATGCTATCAAGGCAGTGGCGGCGGCTATCGATTGCCCCATCGGTATCCACACGCATAACGACTCCGGAATGGCCGTTGCGAACACGGTGATGGCGGTGCAAGCAGGCGCCAGCCATGTTCAGGGGACGTTTAACAGTTACGGCGAGCGGTGCGGAAATGCGAACCTCTCCTCGATTATTCCGACGCTGAAGCTCAAACTTGGGATCGATTGCGTGAGCGAAGCGCAACTGAAGCGGATCACGGAGGTCTCGCGGCTCATCAGTGAATTGGCAAATCTATCGCACGACGAACGGCAGCCCTATGTCGGTCGTTCCGCCTTCGCTCATAAGGGGGGTATGCACATAGACGCCGTCCGAAAAAATAGACTAACGTTCGAGCATGTCAACCCGGAATCCGTCGGTAACACGCAGCGCATTCTCGTCTCCGATCAGGTGGGTAGAAGTGCGGTAGTCAAAAAGATTGAGAACCGATATCCCGACCTTGACAGGAGTTCGGCGGAAGTCTTGGCACTGTTCCAACGCTTGAAAGAGGCTGAAAACGAAGGTTATCAGTACGAAGCCGCGGAAGCGTCATTCGAGTTGCTAACTCGCAAGGTTTTCGATGAATACCAGCCCTTCTTCAATCTGCTCGGTTTCCGCGTCAACATTGAAAAGCTCACCGACCACAGCCTGCGTTCCGAGGCGACAATCAAAGTTGAAGCGCCCAATGGCGAGATTGAACATACCGCCGCCGATGGCGATGGTCCCGTCAACGCACTTGATAACGCACTCCGCAAAGCTCTTGAGTGTTTCTATCCAGCGCTAAAAGATGTACATTTGACCGATTACAAAGTTCGCGTTTTGGACACACAAGCCGGTACTGCGGCGAAAGTTCGCGTCCTTATCGAGGCGAGCGATGGGATTGACCATTGGGGCACAGTCGGTGTGTCCGAAAATATCATCCAAGCAAGTTGGGAGGCGTTGACGGATAGTTTGGAGTATAAACTCTACAAAGACAGGGAGAACGAGCGTTCCGATGCGCCTCGTTAAGCGCTGTTCGTGTTCAAAAGAGGATCTCTCATTTTCTCGCAGATCTTGTCCAAAACATCGCCGGCTCATGATTAATAGAGACACGTTGCCCAATGAGATTCGCAATCTGTAACGAGACGTACGAGGGTTGGGATTTTGGCGCTGCTTGCGCGGATATCGCCGAAAGCGGTTACGACGGAGTCGAGATCGCGCCGTTTACACTGGCCAACGACCCGACGGAAATCTCCGAGAGTCGCGCTCAAGAAATCGGTGACGTTGCAAAGTCATTCGGGCTTGCCGTGACAGGTTTTCATTGGCTGCTGCAGAAACCGGAAGGGCTACATCTCACCTGCCCGGATATTGAAATCCGGAAGCGCACCAAGGAAATACTTCTGCATCTGGTCCGAATCTGCGCCGCTATGGGGGGCGAGGTCATGGTCTTCGGCAGCCCCAAACAACGGAACGTGTTGTCTGGGGAAACGTACGGTGCCGCATTTGGAAGGGCAGTGGAACTGTTTCGCGAGGTGTGCGATGTTGCGCATCCCTTGGGGGTGACCCTGGCATTGGAGCCCCTTTCCGCCGAGTATACGAATTTCATGATAAACGCCGAGGAGACTGTGCGAGTTATTAAGGCTGTAAATCACCCCGCATGCCGGTTGCATCTGGATGTGAACGCCATGTGCAGTGAAGAGAAATCCATCGACGACATCATCAGCGAGAATCGGGAGTACCTTGCCTATTTTCACGCCAATGATCCCAATCTGCGGGGCCCTGGATTCGGCGATGTGGATTTTGTTCCTATCGCCCACGCCCTAAAAAAAGTGGGATATGATGGAATCGTTTCAGTGGAAGTCTTTGACTACGAACCGAATCCTCAGACAATAGCCCGCGAAAGCCTAACGTACCTGAAACGCACGTTTCGAGAGGCGGGCGCAATATAGGAATAAACACTACATGACAAAGCCAATCAACCTTCTCGTTAAAGCCGGGGCGCACGAGCGACTTCACACTCCGGTAAGCATCAATCTATCAGACAACCCTTTAAGCGGCCGACTCACGCGAGATGATACGGGGACCGAAGTTCCGTGTCAGATTCATAAGGGAGCACTGTGGTTCGTCATCGACGAACTTGCAGAAAACAGTGATATGCGTCTGACCTTTGAACCCGAGGTGAATCGTCTGGATACAAGACCTGGGGTATATTTCGATAGCCATTATGCCGACAGCAGGATTGACATCAAAATTGGGGAGCAGGAGTTCACGAGTTATCAATATGATTCCAAGTTTCCACGCCCACACTTCTATCCTTTTCTCGGACCCGATCAGAAGCAGATTACTCGGAACTATCCCATGGCAGAGGTGGAAGGCGAAACGACTGACCACATCCATCATCGTTCCGTATGGGTGGCGTTCGGCGACGTAAACGGGACGGACAATTGGATCGAAGAGGGCGAGCACGGCTGGCAGACGCACCGCCAGTTGATTTACGTAGTCGATGGGCCTGTTCTCGGAGAATTTCAGCACCATCTGGAGTGGGAGGATCATGACCGTCGGTGCGTGATGAAAGAGACACGAACAGCGTGTTTTTACGCGACCCCCGACTCGGCACGCTTGATGGATTTGACCGTTACGTTAAAGGCGCAAGATGGCGATGTCCGACTGGGCGATACCAAAGAGGGGGCATTTTGCAGCGTCCGTGTCGCCACGTCCATGGACGCGAACAAGGGCGGTCGGATTGAAAACAGCGTGGGAGGAGTCGGTGAGTCCGAATGTTGGGGAAGGCCCGCCCACTGGTGCGATTATTCAGGTCCAGTCGACGGGCAAGAGATGGGCATCGCAATCTTCGATCACCCGATGAACCTGCGGCATCCAACCTGTTGGCACGTGCGCGATTACGGTTTGATGACGGCAAATCCATTTGGCTATGCGACCTACCAAAGCAGTTTTCTCAAAGATGGCGCGCACACGATTTCTGCGGGTACTTCATTGACCTTCCGTTACCGTATTTGCGTGCATCGCCACGACGCGCGCGGAGGCAAGGTTAATGATCGGTACCATGACTATGTTAACCCGCCTGCCGTGGAAATCGATGCGTGAAAGCAGGAGGAACGCATCTAATTATAGAGGATGTCTCATGGCGGCAGAATGTACGATTAATGTTGGGTTTCACTCAAATTTTGGCAGGTTCAGATAAAGTGAGCACTCGAAAACTCCTCTAAGATTAGCGATCACTAACGAATTCCGTTCAACCCAACCTACAACCCCCAAAAAATTATCACAAACCTAGCCTGATTTGCTTTTTTGTCAGGCAGAAAATTTAGATGCGTTTCCCCTGGCGTGAAAGGTGTGCCGTACTGCGTTTCGGGCGTGCAACTTGACGACTAACCGGGTGCCTCAACCGTTCGTTTGATGTCACTCCCTGCGCCGCCTGAGATGTAAAGTTCGCCCAATTGCCGTGTACCGGATTCTTCCGTCGCCGAGACGAACCATTCGACAATTTGACTCCCGGTCACGGCAGCCAAGTGTCCCAATTCTTGAGACTCGGCAGCAGATAGCATCGTTACGCCATGAGATGGGGTGAACCGAGTTTCCACGGGACGCAATCGGCGAAGAGACTTGCCCTTGTTCGTAATATGTGTCGGCAAATCGCCTCGATTAGCGATACGCAGCCGTATTCGGTACACACTGTGTTCGAACCGTTGAATGTGGAAATCTTCAATGACAACCCATGGATGCCTACGGGCATGCGCAATCGTGAACTGGTACGCCGCTTCAAGGGTTGATGGGAGTTTCGAGAGCAACGGATTGTCGAGCACAGTGTAAAGAAACCCGCCAAGTTCAACGTCGCCAAGTTGCGGATGTTCAAAAGGCTGCCACGGTTCAAACAGTGGATGACGCTGTTCGCCATTGTCCCACCAATCCATGAGCCGCCGCATCCATTGGTCTTCGTCCGTCTGATTTGTCCATGACAGATAGTTCTCTGTTGTGAGTCCGGCAGCATTCATAACCGTACCAAGTTCTATCTCAACTGTGAGAAGCCCCAGGTGGTGGTACGCAAAGTCGAGTGAGTGTCCACCCTTGCCGCGATCACGCCGTCCCGCCCAATGCATTTTTACCAACGGAAGTGCCGGAAAACCGGTGAATTGCGCGCCGAGTTGCGACAACTCCTCCAGGGCGATGTCATCATCGGCATCAAGCTCTTCCCGGGAACCGCTCGCGGGAGGACGGATGACTGAGGGATGTCCACAGTGGTAACCAACCATGCCGAAGATTTTGGGGTAGCGATGCAGGAACTTCACGAATTGCCGCATCGCCGACTCACTGAACGGATAGTCGCCCGCGCCCTGCTGTTCGCCCTCCGGACGCCAACCGTAAGACCAGTTCCTGTTCCAGTCGAAACTCCTGCCGGCGGTGATGCCGGGACGGTGTGTCAGGAAGGCATCAAACCCGGCTACCCTTATCCGGTCATTTCCGTCCCAGTCATGAATGTAGCCCTCGGGAAAGGTTCGGTAGTACGGTCCTGGCGAATCAGACCGCCTTTGAACGAGAAGTCGCGGGTCGGCGGGATCGGCGACGAAATCACCGTCAGGATGTTCCTGCCGTAGAGTAAGTATTTGCCCGTCGTCGTTAACATCTTCGGGATAGACGGTGTTGGAATCGCGGTTGCTGAAGTCCGTTCGGCTGCGAATCCGGGTCGATGTCCTCAAACAGAATTCCGAACCGTCGGGCGATAGCCTCGGTAGGATGAAAAATGCAACACGATTAAGTAGTCCTTGATGGGTGGGGTCTTCCAGGAGTCGTTTGGCAATGTGTAATGCCGCGTGGGCGGAGGCTAGCTCGTGAGCATGAATTCCGGCGTGTAGAACATAGCCCGGACGCTCTTCCGGGCTTCCCGAAGCGAAGTCGGTTAGGGTGAGGACATGAATATCCCTTCCTTCCAATGACTTGCCAATGGATTCAACTCGGCACAGGTCGGGAAAGGCAGTAGCCAATGCCCGCAAAAAGCCATCAATCTCTTCGTAACTGTAGAAGTGTTCGAATTGAACGACCGGTGCGGCTGACCCGTTCATTTTCACGCGTCTTCCAATCTTGAGGATCGTCTCACGAGAGGCAGCATGGTGCTTTATTTCCGGACATCGAAATAGCAGCCAGCGATAGCACCAGATGGGATCGTCGTCTATCTTGCACCGCACGCTTGTAGGCACGCCTGCATGTGCCCTCTGGACTCTGCGGCGATGGCGCCGCATTGCGCAGCGTCGTAATCTTTTGCGCCAATCACTTCCAAATTTAGGGGTCCCGTATAGTTGTTTTCATGCAACACCCGGATATAGCCAACCAAGTCTATGTCGCCTCTGCCATTCGCCTGCATTTCCGGCTTTCCGGGTCCCGGCTCACGTCCTTTACAGTCGCGAATATGTACGTGCTTGACGCGCGAGATTACAGCTGCTATGGCTTCTACCGGATTTTCGCCGGCACGATGAATGTGCGACGGGTCCATGTCAATACCGAAAGCGGGGGAGGAAATCTCCTCCATCGCCCGGAGAGTGGTCGGCGTATTGTAAATACTCCCGCCTACGTGCGCTTTCACGCACAAGGTCACGCCGTAACGTTCCGCCGTCTGTGCCAAGTTGCCTAGTGAGTCGATGACTTTGTGCCAAGATTCCTCGTCATCGGAAGTCCCGCCCGGACCGCAGTTGACGATAGGTATCCCGATTTCTACGGCCGCCTGAAAGGCTTGCTCCATAATGTCGGCGTCTTGGGATGGTTGCTCCATCGCCAAGAGTTCTAGGCCATAATCTATCGACAGCCGCTTGATCTCCGGCGCGAGTTCGCGCCAGCGACTGAGGACGAGGTGTTCGCTCATGCCATCGATGGCTGACATCTCAATGCCATCGTAACCAGCCATGGCGATATACTTGAAGGCGGTTTCCATGTTATGGCCGCCAAATAGGACGGAATTGGCTCCTAATTTCATCTATCTCGTTCCTTAGAAACAGTGGTCAGTGATTAGTGGCTAGTAAAAGCCTTTTATCTAGTGGAGAACGCCATATTTACATGATGAGGGACATCCGGCCTCGATTTGATGGCCAAAGTTCGCTATTACAAGCAGTAGTCAATAAGAACCCGCTTTAACTCGTCACTCTCCACCAATCACTGTATTTAACTAGGGTGGGCGTGCTGCGGGGGCATCGGCTGTGGGCGGACGAGTATTCCGCCTTGTTCATAGGATTCCATTGCCGCCCAAGTGTATTCCAAGGCTGCCAGCGCGTCTCTCCCGGAAGCTCTGAGTTGCGATTTGGGGACGTTGTTGGCGATGTCTTCCAAAAACGCATGGATTCTGCGCGGGAAGGTCTCACCGAAATCGGTTATCCCGGACTCCGTGACGACGGGACCCGACGATGTTCCCACGTCCAAATCTTCAGGCTTCGCGGCATCTTCTCCACCCGGTGCCCGCCAGAACGTTATCTTTTCAATGCAGTTTTCAACGCAGAAAGTTCCTCGTGTTCCCGCAACTTCGAGACTCCACCAGCCCCCTAAACCGAAGGTGGCGTCTCCGCGTTGGCTGAGGAGGTAACCGATGCAGTCGTTGGCGAATCGAACGTGTATACCGTTAATGGATAACATGACATCGCCGGCACTCTTGCGAAAACTCGGACGTGTCACGAAGGCTTGTACATGCGTCACATCGCCGCAAAAGTGCCGCATGACGCTGAACGGGTGAGAGAGGAAGGCTTTCATGTGGAAGTATGGAAAACCTTTGATTCTGGGCGAATCTTGGGGCTGGTATGTTCGCTCCCCGCCCGCGAATCCCATTTTGTGGAGGCAATAGACGAGTTCGCCGACTTCACCGTCTTCGATATACTGTCTCGCGCGTTCGGCAGGTGGAGTAAAATGGTGATTTAGATTGCAACCGAGGTATAGATTATTTTCTTCAGCTTTAGCGACCATTTCCCGCGCTTCGCGAATATCATTTGAAAGCGGTTTCTCAACCAGCACGTGCTTTCCCGCCTCCAAAGCCTGCATGGTGGGTTCATAGTGCCAACTCCCGTTCTCGTTCCCTCCGGTACTGACATCGACAATATCCAAATCCGGTTGATCGTCGAGCATGTCTTTGAGGCTGTAGTATGCCTTCACGCGGAACTGTTCGGCGAGGGTGTCGGCACGTTCCTTTGCCAGATCGCATACGGCTACGAGGTCTGCCAAGTCATCGTTTGCATAGCAGCGTGAATGCGTGGTTCCAATTCCGCTTAGACCGACGACACCGACTTTCTGTGCCATGTGATTCCTCCTTTGAAACAGTGGTCGGTTTAACTAATCACTGGGCGTTGATAAACCCACCATGAACAGAGACTTCAGAAAACCCCCAGTGTGGAGTGGATTGTGCTACTATAATTCTTCGCTGTAGCCGTTTTCCCGCATGGCATCTGCCAAAAACTCAAAGGAATACGGCCCCGGGTCTATTCGCCAACGACCGACCGCATCGGGACGCACAATAATACGCGCGAGCGGGATATCCAGGAAATCCTCAAGCCGTGAAAGCGTTTCCTCTTGCCGCAATACGAAATCTTCGAAGCGAATGAGAATGTAGTGCTTCGGCTTGGGCGTTGATTGCATTATTTGGTATTGGTACAGCCACGAAATTGCCCGGCGTTTTCGAAGGTCATCCGTCAACGGACCTTCAACGCCGAAACGCCGCAGGTCGTCGGTGCCGTGGCCGCTAAGGATACAGTCCCTCGGATCGCGAATCCAATGTATATACTTGAGATCGGGAAACAACCGAAGGATCCACGGGTAAACCAACGTCGTCTCCGGTATTTTCCAGCCTCGGTGTTTGGACTCGTTCGACAGGACATCCTCCAAATAGCTGTTTATCAACGCTTCAAACTGCTCATCAATCTCCATCGTATGAAGCGAAGAAAAATCCCAAGACAAACCGCCGTTCCACTTGACGTATTTTGCCAGGATACGGCAGGCATCGTACATAGCTTCGGGGGGAATCTTGTCGCCTGAAGAATTGAGCGTTCTTCCCATGAACACGCCGCTGGCGTACAACGTATGTGAAATTGCGCGTGTGCCGGAGTGGCCGCGTCCAATTACTGTGACTGTGGACACCTATAGACTCCAGAGTTCATTCAAGAATTCGCAGGTCTGTCAGGCTGACGCTTAAATGAGACGACAGTGCGCATCGGATTGTTATTAGAGTCATCCGGGATATTTTATCCTCAACTGTTCAATCTCGTCCGACTCCCATGTGTTCCTCTGCCCAAGCAACTACAGATTCTGCCAAGCGTACTGCCTCTTGATATTCCATTCGGGTAACAGGTTCAAAGGTTCCAGGGTATCGAGTTTGGGAGGCGTATCTCGTCAGCACAGCCGCCTCACTAACAACCGGTGTTATCGGTACGCCGCTTTCTCCAAGCCCTTGTGCCAAATCATGAATATCGTGAGTATAGTGGTGAAGCAAATCATTATGTTGGTATACGGCTTTAATTGCTATTTCCGCTGCCTGCTGAGCGTGAAAACATAAGTCCTCCCAGAATGCCGCTTCCGGCTTGGTCTGCTTTGCCAAAGCTAGATGTCCTCGCGCTCGATCCAACCAGTCAAGCGGTCCTCCACGAATGGTTTCATCGTGGGGCGTCATAAACCTCCCTCCCCTCTTCCAACGCGCTCTTGATTATCATGTAGGGATTAGAACCGTATTGTATCACATCGCCTTCCGTCACAACGATAATGTCCTTTGGAAAATGAAATCCCCCCATCCGCCGGTAAATTTCTTGGGCAGTCTTGCCCCGGTGGATGCCGTTTGGCATGACCACTAGCACATCAAGATCACTGTGCGGTCCCATATCGCCGCGTGCCGCCGAACCGAACAGAATTATACGCAGCGGACTAACGATTTCAACGATGCGCCGCACCAATTCATCAATGACTTTCGGATCGGGTTCCATTTTTCTTCCTTTGAAATGCACCGTAGTGTCCCGAATACGCGGTCGCAATCAGGAAATAGCTCCTACCGTTCCATTATTGCCGACTTTTGGCTTGCAATCGTGCTGCCTGTCCCGGATCTCCGATATGCAGCGTGTCATATGCGTGCTGCGATGTCTTGAACGGCGCACCTTCCACCCAAGCTCCCTGAGTCATCATTGGATTCTTTAACCCGGTGTCCTCTTCCCGCTTGTCAATCCAAGCGTGCATTCTGTCTTGTAAAGTGGCGACAACATCAGGTCGAGCCTCTGCGAGATTGTTGTTCTCATCCGGATCTTCGATGAGATTGTAAAGTTCAATCGTGGGTTTGAAGTGGAAATCGGGTTCAAGCGCGACAATCAGCTTCCAGTGCGGTGTTCGCCAGCCGTGCTTCCGCATCCAAGTGCACTCGGTGATGTAAAATTCACTCTCGTGTGAGGCAACCTCCCCCTCGACCATCGGCATCAAACTTCTGCCGTCAAATTCGATGTCCGTTTGAATTGATGCCAATTCGAGAATCGTTGGAACGAGATCTTTGTGCTGGTTAAAACCGGATACTCGTTTGCCGGCGGGGACAGCGCGCGGATAACGGATTATCAAAGGGACGTGCAGGGTGACATCGTAAAGCCCGTGATGGTCAAACCAACATTCATGATCGTAGAGAGTTTCGCCGTGATCGCCGTTGAAGATGATGATGGTATTCTCAAGGACCCCACGGGCTTCGAGGGCGTTAAAGATAGCCTGTATACACGCGTCCATGTACGCAATTGCGCCGTCGTACTGCGCAATGACGTAATCTTTGTCGGTAATGCCGGGCGGCATCCAACTCGCGAAGAAATCGCAAAACGGCTTGAACGCCATCACGGGTTGCATTGATGTATTACTCGGATCACACTCGTCGCCGTGGTAAAACATACGCTCATAGGGTTCGGGCGGCAGGTAAGGTGCATGCGGATCCATGTGCCGGAGGAAAAGAAAGAAGGGGTCGCCCTGGTCGACGAGCCTGTCTAGCTCTGGAATCGTCACATTGTTGAGATTCTGCGCTTTTGGGCTTCGCCCTTCCGTCCAACTTCCCCATCCCGGGTAATCGAGGTAGCTGTCAAAACCGCGGGAGCCGGGATTGCCGCTGAAACCAACGCACGTGGTGTTATAACCGGAGTCGCCCAGAATCTCAGCCAAGGTCTTGACTTCGGGGCTCAGGGGACCTTTATGGCGCAGCGCGACGACTTGGGTACTAAAGCAATCCATGCCGGAGAGCATGGACGAGTAGGCGCTGGTTGTCGGGATATGGGCGCTGTACGTTCGCTCAAATAGCGCCCCGCCTTGAGCAAACCGGTCTATATGCGGGGTGGTGTGGCGGTGATAACCGTAGCAGCTCATGTGGTCGGCAAGAAGGGAATCGACGCCGATGAGAAGGACATTCGGTTTTCTGGTCATAAAGTAATGGCTCGCTTTCGGCCCGTAGTCAGACGCCGGTTAATGTGGGTAGACTACTCAGATGGCGGATATGTCAACTATTTGAGTTTTGTCTGGAAGAGTTCGAGCAGTTTCAACTGTCGAACAGCAGCCAAGATTTGTGGATCGTGCTCGTACTCGTCAAGGTCATTTTCGGTTTCACGCGCGATGGCAAGGTTTATCCCTGCGTTGCCGAGGACAAGCTCCTCTTCGGACAACGCGTCCACCAGGCGCCGGTATTTCCGCAGCAAAGCTATGGCTTCACGGTCCTCGCGCGATGCCTCGCGCGCCGCGTCCAACTTTGCCAAAACGTCATCGCCATTTTCCTCGATAAATGTTTTGATTTTTTCGTGTCTGCGTAGCTTGGTAAGAATCTTATTCTCGGATTGACTGAACCATGGGACTTCAATGTCCGGCGCGATCCCAATCTTGTGGATATTGACACCGCTGGGACTGAAGTAATGAGCGACAGTCAGTTTAATGGCATGGTCACCGCTTAGCTGGACGACCTTCTGAACCGAGGCTTTTCCGAAGGTCTTGCGGCCAAGTACAATGCCTCTGCCATGGTCTTTAATGGCTGCAGCGACAATCTCGGATCCGCTCGCGCTCCCTCCATTGACAAGAACAACAAGAGGATAGTGTTTCTGCTTCTGACCGGGACGGGCGAGCAGGTCTTCTCGCGGGCTAGTTCCTTCTGTATAGACTATCAACAGATCAGGGTCAAGGAAATCGCTCGCCACCTCAACGGCGGAACTGAGTAAGCCGCCGGGATTAGAACGTAGATCTAAAATAATCCCGCGAAGTTCCTGTGCATCGAAGGATTCGAAGGCTTTGTCAACGTCGGATCCCGTAGTGTCCCGGAACTGGTTAATTCGGATGTACCCGACATCGCCGTTAAGAACCTTGGATTCAACGGAACGAAAACGGATAACGTCACGTGTTATCGTAACCTCAAGCGGTTCGTTTTCACCTTCGCGCAGCAGCGTGATCGTTACCGGGGTGCCGGGCTCTCCGCGCAGGCGTTCGACCGCTTCATCCACAGCCATGGTCGCGGTCGGTTCATCTTCTATAAGGCTAATAACATCGCCGCTCTGAATCCCTGCCTCGTAGGCAGGTGTATCTTTGAATGGCGAAATTACGGTCAGACGGTCTTGGCGAAATCCAATCACCATACCTAGGCCGCCATAAGCCCCCCGACTTTCGGTGCGAAAATTCCCATAGCTATCAGGATCGAAAAACTGGCTGTACGGATCAAGCGTACGCAGCATTCCGCGGATGGCTCCATACATTAGTTTCTTCGGCTCCGGTGATTCCAGATGCCCCTGTTGAATGTGTGCCAAAACCTCTGACAGCAGGGAGAGATTTTCCAAAAGTTCTTCGTCCAAGGGGTCAGTGGATATTGTATCGTCTGTTGCTGTCGTCACTATCGGGTTTAAACACAATAGACAAAGCACAACAATAGACCAGATGAGGAAGCGAGACAAAACCGAACTATCGTGAAAAGACAAGGGATTATGAGGTGCGGCAAGATGACCGTTACGACCTTCTTTCATTCATTCGCTCCGTTCAAAGTCAGTGACTGATGCTATTCAACCGCTGTGGGTATCGATTTCAATCAGACCTCTATACACGATGCCGGATGGAGAATCCGATCAATATGCTTAAAATAGCGCTGCAACGTACTAAACTGAGGATTCGAGTTAGTGCAGCTAGTCTGCGTTCACGCTGTTCTGAATAGGAGTTGGTGCAATCGCTTACTATAGGCTGTACGAAACGCGACGAAACTAGCAACTGCGTAGTAAATCAGGTCGAACCATTCCATTCGCATCCGCATAAGTTTCCATGTCGAATTGCCGGCTTCGCTTGCTTCAACCATCTTGGCAATGCTCTCCGCGTATTCTGGCGGGATATCCGGTTGCGCCTCAATTATACCAACTGTGCGGGGCGCATTCCATCGGACATCAAGATACTTGCCCAGCAGTATTCCCATGATAGCAAAGAAAACGGCGACCGAGGCAATAGCCACTCGGCGTGTGCGACTCGTCATCACGGCGCCGAGACCCGTTAGAAGTCCGATAACTAGTGCAACCCAGCCGGCTGTCATGCCCGTCCAGTTGATATATTTTGCCCACAGGATGCCGCCGATGATTGCGCCGAGCAGTGCGCCCGTCGGTGCAAGAATGATGCTGGGCGAAGAGCGGTTCGTATCGCTCATAGTTAAACCAAGCTGAATCTCAAGGACGAATTGAAGTAAACGCTACAGGAGAACTTTAGCAAGTTGCTCTCAACATTCGATTTTGGCCGGTACTTCTCTTTGCCATTTACAAAGCTGGTTTCTGCAAGTGGTGATTTGTATGCTGTTCAAAGGTGTACGCGGCATTTAAAACTTTCCCTTCTTTGAACGGTGCGGCTAGCATCTGGAGACCGATTGGAAGACCGCCCGATGTCAACCCGCATGGGACAGAGATTCCCGGCAAGCCTGCGAGGCTTGAAGGGGTCGTCAAGACATCCGAAAGGTACATCTGCAGCGGGTCGGCGGTGCGTTCGCCCACTTTGAAGGCTGGTGTCGGCGAGGTCGGCGTCACGATAACATCAACGGTTTCAAAGGCGCGATCGAAATCGGATTTGATCAACGTTCGTGCTTTCTGCCCTTTCAAATAGTAGGCATCATAATATCCGGAACTTAGCGCATACGTTCCAAGCATTATGCGCCGTTTGACCTCCTCGCCGAATCCGCGGCTGCGGGTTTTCTTGTACATTTCAATAAGTTCGTCGACTTTCTCGGCGCGGTATCCGTATCGGACGCCGTCATATCGGGCAAGGTTCGCGCTCGCCTCCGCAGGGGCAATGATATAGTACGTTGCAATCGCGTATTCGGTGTGAGGTAAAGAGATCTCCTCAATGGAGGCGCCGCACTCCCTTAGCGCTTCGACAGCCGTGTGGACGATACCTTCAACCTCTGTGTCCATCCCTTCAATGAAGTATTCCTTCGGAACGCCGATTTTTAATCCTTCGATATCTTTAGTCAAAAAACCGGTGTAGTCTGGCGTCGGCAGATTGACGGAGGTTGAATCCATGGGATCGTGTCCACAGATTGCGTTCAGCATCAGAGCGCAATCGGTAACATCTTTGGTGAACGGTCCAATCTGATCGAGCGAGGAGGCGAATGCAACTAACCCGAATCGCGAAACACGTCCATATGTGGGTTTCATGCCCACTACTCCGCAGAGCGCCGCCGGCTGCCGGATTGAGCCTCCGGTGTCGGATCCGAGAGAACAGATGGCTTCATCAGCGGCGACTACCGCGGCGGAACCGCCGCTCGATCCGCCGGGTATGGTATCCAAGTCCCACGGGTTGCGCGTAATTCGGTACGCGGAATTTTCCGTAGACGATCCCATCGCGAACTCATCCATGTTGGTCTTGCCAATAACTACGCTCCCTTGCTGATGGAGTTTCGTCGTCACCGTGGCATCGTATGGCGGCACGAAGTTGCCTAGAATCTTGGAACCGCAGGTGGTCAATACACCCTTGGTGCAGATAACATCTTTGATTGCTATTGGAATCCCGGCGAGCGGCGGCATCTCATCGCCGCGTTGGAAGCCAACGTCCGCAGCTTCGGCTTGCTGGAACGCGGTCTCCTTCGTGAGTGTAATGTAGCCTTCGATCTGCCCTTCGACAGCGTCAATACGATCAAACACCGACTGTGTGAGATCCGCGGAGGTTATCTCTCGTGCTTTTAGCTTCTCATGAAGTTCGTGGGCTGTGAGTTGGTACAACGGCATGAAACGTCCGCTCCTTTGAGGCTCATTCTGGCAGAGCATTGACCGCTTTCCCGAGAAGCGGCTTTAAGTCTTTCATGTGGTGCAGCATGTGGAGTACAGAGATTTCAAGTGCTTCCACGCATTCAATAAGGTCGTCCTCAGAGATTTCCTCGCTTTGTGCAAGTGCAGTATACCACTTCTCAAAATGCGGGATTTCCCCGGCGATATCGCTCAAATGGAGGGCAATCAGAGAACGTTTCTTCGCTTTAAGCGTTGGAACATGTTTTTCTAACACGGCTTCCAATTGATGAAGCTGATCGACTGAAGTGTGTCCACCCGCATGCATTGAACTCATAAACCTATCTCCTCCCACGCATTAATTGACGTTCCATTTTCCGTATCTCATTCTCAAAAGTACAAATTTCTCTTTTCCAATGTCTAATTAGCCCTAGATTGGGTACTGGCTGGCTATTTTCTTCAGCAATTCTCTTTTGATGTTCACGAATCCGCGATTTCAAGGATTCAATCCCTTTGCGTTTCCTACGTTTACGCAAATTCCAAATCCTCTCACAGTCTACTCAATCACCTTCGGCACATCAAAGTGTCCTTCCTGGGTTTCCGGCGCAGTAGCAAATACAAGCTCCCGATCGTATGATGGTTTCACTGCATCCTCCTTGGACACATTGTGAATTGGGAGGACATGTGAGGTTGGCGGCACGTCCGTTGTATCCAATTCGTTCAGTTTTCCGATGTAGTCCAAGATTCTACCGAGTTGATGCGTAAAATCCGCTATTTCCTCCTCATTGAATTCGAGTCGTGCGAGATTCGCAACGTGTTCTACTTCCTCGGGTGTAATGGTTGCCATTTCTGTTTCCTCTTCAGAATCTGTGGTAAATTGTCAGTTCGTCTGTCACATTACCATCGGCTGCAATGGTGCATATTCTGCAAGTAAGGTCTTCTCGCCACCGCGCGCAAACCGGATCGTAACCCGCATGTTCTGCCCAGCTCCACTGATGCCGGTAATCTTGCCTCTGCCAAACTTCGGGTGAAATACGAATTCGCCTACGCTATAATCGAACGAGGGACCTACGTCATGATCGGGTTCGTCGGGATCGTAGGATCTGACGACGGGTCGTTGGACGGTCTCAAATCTGTCAACATGATTGATTAGGTCCGGCGGAATCTCCTGGATAAAGCGAGAGGGCATGCGATAGTCCTCAAGACCGTGGATTCTGCGTGTTCGCGCGTGAGAGAGGGAGGCGCGTTCTTTTGCCCGCGTCAATCCCACATAACAGAGCCGCCGTTCCTCCTCCAACTCAGCTTCATCTGCAAATGCGCGTTGGTGGGGCAGGGAGCCCTCCTCAACTCCAGCCATGAAGACGATGGGGAACTCCAGACCCTTCGCGCTGTGGAGTGTCATCAGGGTGACGACATCACTTTTATCGTCCATGTTGTCCACATCGGCAACCAAGGTAATCAACTCCAGGAACCCTGACAGTGTCGGCTCGGGTTCGTTTCCCTCGTATCTGGCGGCGGCGGAGATGAACTCGCTTACATTTTCAGTTCTGCCCATCGACTCAATTGTGTTATCGCTTTTGATAAAAGTAAGATAACCCGTAACATCAAGTAGCTCGTTGATAATATCTTCAGGAGGACGCGCCGGATCGAAACTTTCAATCAGTTGAACGAACTCTTGGATTTTTTTCTTCGCGGCTACACGCAGCGTCGAGATTTCATCGACACGACGAAGGGCGGAGAACAGGTCAATCTGTTCGTCATCCGCGAAATCCTCTAGTTTCCCAAGCGTAGTTCCTCCGATTCCTCTGCGGGGAACGTTAATGATTCGCCTGAGGCTAATTGAATCGTCGGGATTCACAATGACCCGGAGATAGGCGATGAGATCTTTTATCTCCATCCGCTCGTAGAAGCGGACGCCTCCCACGATTTGATAAGGGATATTTGCGCCTCTCAACGCTTCCTCAAACGCGCGGGACTGGGCGTTAATCCGGTAAAAAACCACGCAGTCGGCATACTTGAGTCCTTGTGAGCGCGCCTCGCGAATCTGCTTTATGACATATTTTGCCTCGTCAACTTCGTCTATCGCCTCAAAACAGTCAATCGGGTCGCCCTGTCCATTTTCTGTCCAGAGTTTTTTTTCCTTTCGTCGTTGATTGTTGCGCACGACCTCGTATGCGGCAGAGAGAATGTTTTGCGTCGAGCGATAATTCTGCTCAAGGCGCAGCACCGTAGTTTGTGGATAATCCTTCTCGAAGTCGAGGATATTGTTGATATCCGCCCCTCTCCAAGAATAGATGGACTGATCGTCGTCTCCCACTGCGCAGATATTCCGGTGCTCCTTTGCCAATGCATCAACGAGCAGGTATTGACCGCGATTGGTATCCTGGTATTCGTCAACAAGAATATACCGGAACTTATTCCGGTAATAATCCAGAACATCGGGGCAGGAATTAAACAACTTCACTGTTAGACCGATGAGGTCGTCAAAATCTAAGGAATTGTTTTCACGGAGATAGTCTTGATACAGAGGGTAGATTTTTGCAATATTCTCCTCAAAATATCCATCCGCGGTTTGCATAAACTCGTCCGGCGTCACAAAATCGTTCTTGGCTTTGCTAATCTGGCTCAAGACGGCTTTGGGGTTATTCATTTCTTCGCGCATCTGAAGATTCTTGAGAATCTCTTTGATAACCGCGAGCTGGTCGACCGTATCGTAAATTGTGAAAGAACGAGAAAATCCGAGCCTCTCAATATCTCTGCGCAGAATACGGGCGCAGGAGGCATGAAAAGTTGACACCCAAATCAGCTTTGTCGTCTCTTCGCCGACAAGCCCTTCAAGGCGGGATTTCATCTCTCCTGCCGCTTTGTTCGTGAATGTTACGGCAAGGATGTTAAACAGTGACACGCGGTGGTGGCGAAGCAGATAAGCAATGCGATGGGTAATTACGCGCGTCTTTCCGCTGCCAGCGCCAGACAGAAGTAACAGCGGTCCCTCGGCATGTTGCACGGCTTGCCGTTGCACCGGGTTCAAGCACTCAAGGAGATCGGTCATTAACTATTCTTTGGCTGCTGCCGCAGTTCGACTGGATGAAGTGTAGATAAGGCAAACGGTAATCTAAAATTTAGGTGTTCTAAATCGTCGCCGTTTTCGAATCGGGTTAACTTTCCATTCCTGCTGTGCCAGCGGAACGGGGCTTAGCCGTTATTAGCGGTGCAGTATAGTCGATTTACCTCGGATTCGCAACAGAAGAATCTCTGTCTCATGGGGTAAGACCGCATGTCAATCGACTTTGCACGACACCATAATTCTATTCCCACTCGATCGTACTTGGCGGTTTAGAGCTGATGTCGTAAACCACGCGATTGATACCGTGCACTTCATTGATGATACGATTGGAGATGGTTCCCAACACTTCGGGTGGAATCTTTGCCCAGTCCGCTGTCATCCCGTCGGTACTCGTAACCGCGCGTAACGCCACCGCGTTTTCGTAGGTGCGCTCATCCCCCATCACACCTACACTTTTGACGGGCAAAAGCACGGCTAACGCCTGCCATATATCGTCGTACAATCCAGCTTTACGCAGTTCCGTAACGAATATCTGATCCGCCTCGCGCAGGATATCCAAGCGTTCTTTTGTAATTGCACCGATGATCCGCACTGCCAAGCCGGGACCCGGAAAGGGATGTCGACCAAGAATTGACTGGGGAAGTCCTAGCTCCAAACCAACAGCCCTAACCTCATCCTTAAACAGTTCACGAAACGGCTCAATTAACGTGAACGGGAGATCACTAGGCAACCCGCCGACGTTGTGGTGCGTCTTGATTGTAGCGGAAGGTCCCTTGACGGATACACTTTCAATCACATCGGGGTAAAGCGTACCTTGCGCGAGGAAGTCAATTTTTCCCAGTTTCGCCACGCCCTCTTTGAACACCTCTATGAACTGCTTTCCTATCACGAGGCGTTTTTTCTCGGGGTTTTCGACGCCTGAGAGGTATTCAAGGAATCTATCCGTGGCGTCCGCATAATGGATTCCAATGCCTAATTTCCGGAAATTTGCCAAGACTTCATCGGCTTCGTCTTTTCGCAGGAGTCCATTATTGACAAAAACGCACGCCAGTGCATCACCAATAGCGTGCTTGAGCAAAGCGGCAAGAACGGTTGAATCAACACCGCCGCTAACCGCGCACAACACGCGTCCGTCCTTCGTCGTGCGCCGGATTTTCTCAGTAGCCTCCGAAATGAAGGATTTCATCGTCCATTCGCCGCGACAGCCGCAAATCTTGTGTACAAAATTGGAGAGGATGCGGTTTTCATCCTTCGTGTGCACGACTTCCGGATGAAACTGTAAACCGTAGATGTCTTGGTCTAGATTTGCCATGGCTGCAATCGGCGAATTTTGCGTATGACCAATGGCGTGAAATCCTTCCGGCAAGCTATTGATTCGGTCGCCGTGACTCATCCATACATTGATTCCGTCCGGCAGGTCTTCAAAAAGCGCCCCACGTCTATCGACATCGAGGGTTGCGGCGCCAAACTCACGTTCAGACGTGGGATGCACCCTTCCTCCTTCGGAAAGGTAGGCGATGAGTTGCATTCCGTAGCAAATACCGAGAACGGGAGAACCAAGCGTTAAGACTTGTGGATCGGGTAGGGGGGCATTTTCAGTGTAGACACTGGAAGGTCCCCCAGATAAGACGATGCCCATGGGATTCAGCCCTCGCAGCTTATCGGCTGAAATGTGATATGGGTGAATCTCGCAGTACACCCGTCGCTCACGAATTCGTCTGGCAATCAACTGGGTGTATTGAGATCCAAAATCTAGGATTATAATGGTCTCACGGTTCATGTGCGGTGCTCTGACTATTTTGGAGTTGAGAATCTATAGTAAAACCGATAACTATTTGCTCTCTTTGGTAGGTTCGGTTTTCTAACCGAACCGGCATATCTCGAGTCTCATAGATGCGGTTGGAAACCGCATCTACCCAGATATGTGCAATCATGACTGGAATTGACTATAGGACTACATATCGGACAACACGTCGCGTAACGAATCAAAAATCCGGTCCGCCTCGGGGGTGGTCACAATGAGCGGAGGCGCGAGGAATATGGTGTTTTCCGGTTCATCCATCGTGTGACTCACTTTTCCAATCAGAATCCCCCTGTCGCGCATCATGCCGACGACTTTATTCGTGGTTGCCGTATCAAGACTCGATTGATCGGGGTTTACGAGTTCTACGCCGATCATCAACCCTTTTCCGCGGATATCACCGACCACGGGAAGGTCCTGCAGAACTCTCAGTTTATCCAGCAAGTAACTTCCGACTCGCGCGGAATTTTCCCACAATCGTTCCTCTGTCAAGATGTTCAGATTGGCGAGTCCCGCGGCACAGGTGACCGGGTGTCCGCCGTAGGTGGCAACCTGCGCGAACTCAAGGTAATCATCGGGCGCTCCCCGAAACACATCAAACACTTCCGGGGTCACAACACTCGCGCCGAGTGGAAGATAACCGCTCGTTAAACCCTTTGCGAGAGAAATGATGTCCGGCTGGACATCCCAGTGTTCGCAGGCGAACGGCGCTCCCGTTCTTCCGAATCCCGTGATGACTTCGTCGAGGATTAGGAGCAAGCCGTAACGATCGCAGATTTCTCTTAGTTTCGGGAGGTAGTCGTCGGGTGGAACAATGACTCCGCCTCCGCCAATAATCGGCTCGGCGATGACAGCGATGACCGTGTCGACACCCTCCCACTGAACGATCTGTTCAATCTCATCCGCACACGCAACGCCGCACTCCGGGTGGTATTTTCCTAGTGGGCAACGATAGCAATATGGTGGCTGCGCGTGCAGAAACCCGGGAACCAGAGGCTCAAAAACTTTGCGTCGCTGCGTCTGCCCCGTCGCTGACATGGCACCATACGTGAAGCCGTGGTATCCACGATAGCGAGCAATAATCTTGTATCGATTTTGGCCGGGATATTTTTGCCGGCCGTACTGGCGGGCAATCTTTATTGAGGTTTCATTGGCTTCGGAACCGCTGTTGCTAAAAAAGACATGCTGCAAATCTCCCGGCAATAGCTCGGCGAGTTTGTCGGCTAGGAGTGTTGCCGGAACATTAATTTGTGACAGTGGATAGTATGACAATTGTTGCATCTGTTCGTACACGGCGTCGGCAATCTGTTTGCGTCCGTACCCCACATTCACGTTCCATAACCCCGAGAGCGCATCCAGGTATTGATTGCCTTCCGAGTCGATGATAGTAGTGCCGTGCGCCTCTTTGATCACGGTTAAATCCGTGTTCTCCAAAGCTTGATGCTGAAAAATCGGGTGCCAGACGTGAGCGCGATCGATTCTTCGGTAATCTTCCGGGGAAAGGTCTGTCTGTGAAATCGTCATGGATTTATCCTCTTGGGCCAAGAAACATTATGCAACGCCGATAACTGCTCGGATTCCGAGCCGATGCACAAAATTGTGTAGGAAAGCTGTAGTCCACCAGGCATAGAATAGCGATGAGGTCATTACAACGGATGAGTTGAGATTGATGTCAAACAAGTCAGATTGTTCGCTTTAACATGGGAATAAGAAATAGTTGCACCCATGATGCCTCATTGTCAAACGAGCGGGCTTTCGCATCTCACATTGACTCAGGCGCAGAAATGCCCAGCAGCGATAAGCCGTTTCTCAACACCGTCTGTACACCACCAACCAGCATTAACCGCACCTGTGTCAAATTCGCATTTGAAGGGTCGAGCACGCGGTGCTCATTGTAGAATCCGTGGAACAATCCGGCGAGTTCGTACAAGTAATGCGTTAGACGGTGCGGTTCCCTTTTTTCTGCGCTGTTCAAGACCACCTCCGGGTATTCGGCTAGATGTCGTATCAGTTGCAACGATTCCGGATCGCTAATAAGCTCAGACTGTGCTTCACCTATCTCGGTCTGCACGATGCCTTGGCTCTCCATCTCGCGAAAAATGCTGCAGCAGCGCGCGTGTGCGTACTGGACGTAGAAGACCGGGTTCTCATTCGCTTGGGTGACCGCCAATTGAAGGTCAAAATCGAGATGACTCGTATTAGAGCGCATCAGGAAGAAGTATCGTGCGACATCGACAGCAAATCGATCGTCAACGGCTTCGGCGAGTTCATCAATGAGCGCATCAAGCGTGTAAAATTGCCCGCTGCGCTTGGACATCTCGATTCGATTGCCCTCGGAGTCGATTAGATTGACCTGCTGGATAATCCAAACCTCTAACCAATCATCCCCCAAGCCAAGCGCCTCAACGAGATGCTTGAGATGTTCGACGTGTCCTTGGTGATCGGGTCCAAGAAGGTCTATCGCTTTATCAAATCCGCGCTCGAACTTGTCACGGTGGTAGGCTGCATCAGGTACAAAGTAAGTATATTCGCCATCGCTTTTGATAACTACACAATCTTTGGTGTCGCCAAAATCGGTCATGCGGAACCATGTCGCGCCATCAGCCTCGTACAGATAGCCGCGTTGGCGGAATACCTCAATAATTTCGTCGGGTTTCCCGCTCACGCGCAAAGCCTTTTCGCTGCTCCAAGTGTCGAAATGAACACCGAAACGCTCCAGTGTCGCTTTCTGTGTCCCGAGCAACCGTTCAATCCCGAGGTCTCGAAAGATGGTTCCTCTATCCGTGTCGTCGAATCGTAGGAATTTGTCACCGTCTTCATCAACGATTGACTGTGCCAGGTCGATGAGATAGGTGCCGTGGTATCCGCCATCCGGGATTTTCAAACCGCCTTGACCCAATAACTCACGATACCGCACGTCAATTGATGCCCCGAGGTTGTCGACCTGTCCTCCGGCATCGTTTACGTAATACTCACGGACTGCCTCGTATCCGACGGCATGGAGCAGGTTAACGAGTGCGTCACCCACCGCAGCCGCACGGCCGCTGACGATATTGATGGGTCCCGTCGGGTTGGCGCTGACGAATTCTACCTGTACTCGTAGTCCCGCCCCGTGGTTTGAGTGTCCGAAATTCGCACCCGCTTCTTTTATGGTTTTGAGAACGTTATAGACCCAGATTTTAGACAGGTATATGTTGATAAATCCGGGTCCGGCAACTTCTACCTTCCGAATCAGGGAGGATTCTTCAAGGTGTATGTGGCGCGTGATTGATTCCGCAATTTTGCGCGGCGACGTTTTGGCAGTCTTAGCCAATGACAGAGCGATTGGACTGGCAATATCACCGTGCTCAGGTGCTTTGGTAGGAGAAAACGGAATGTCGGGTGTATTGACGTGGGGGAGGTCGCCGCTCTGAACCGCTGTGTCGATGGCGTTCTGCAGAATTTCCTTTATCCGGTTTCTTACTTCACGTATCAATCTTTTTTAACCTAAACTCAAATTTTGAGAAAATACAGGAAGGCACGTGGGTCGGGTTGAACGAAATTCGTAACATTATCGTGCGGTTTTATATGCGATTCCCTGAAAATGCCTAGTTACCGCGGTGAACATGCGCTACTCGCGTTCTCCGCCTTCGACGGGTAAGTTATCAGCTTTCCAGCCACGAAACCCACCGTCCAACATTGAGACGTTCTCGTAACCCATGATTTTCAGTGTATGAGCCGAGAGGGAACCGCGCTTGTTGCCGCCGCAATAGGTGACGATTCTCGTGTCCTGATCCGGAACGACCTCATCAATGTCCAACTCGATTGCGGCGCGCGGGAGTGAGACGGCACCCGGCAGATGTCCGGCTTCGTACAGTTCTTTATCGCGGATATCCAAGATGATTATCGGCTCGTTCTTTTCAACCGCCGCATGAAGTGCATCGGCAGTAATGTGTCCGACATTCGCCTGAGCTTCGTTAACGAGTTGTTCTAGCGTTTTTCCACGCATCAATCGACCTCCCTGAACAGTAAACAAATTCTAACACAACAATTTAAGCATCGTCAAGTTCGGATATGTGTGCTGCCAGGAAATACGCATTCAACTCTTAGATTTGACATGAGAGGGAATTTACCTGAATCGCGGGAAAAAACGGATTATATGAGTGTTTAGGTCTATAATCGCATCTGATTCCAGTACGTAGGTCGGGGCAAAAAGAACGTGTCGTATGCGGCGTTTATAGACCTTGAAATGTTTGCTCAGATGTTCGACTGTGATAATTGGCATTTTTGTTAGCGTTAGGTTATCAGGTTGAAAACTCTCGACACGGAGAGGTCAATTTGCAAAAAGACAAAGTTATTTGCATCAAGAGAGGATTACAGTATAACATAATACCATCAACAAAGTTATTCTTTCACTACCGGAGTATCGTAGTTAAACCCTCGTGAAGGCGTAATCTTCAATTCTATTATCGCCCGTAAACGGTAATTTTTAGGACGCGAAATGGTCGAAATACAATCCCACAACGATGCAAATAAGCTCATTTCACTTTCAGGTGCTTGCTTAGAATTGAATGAGAGTGAAAACAATTTGCCGATTGGTCTGGCTTACAGGCTCGCCAAGAATCCTCGCTATTACGGACCCGAATCGCCGCTGCTGTTGAGTATTTTGGAGCAGAGCAGAGTCATCGGCGTGGCAATTATGACACCACCTAGGAGACTCATCTTGAGTAGATTCGAGGTAAGCGTCGAAGTTCCTATGGTTCGTCTTACACGCTACCTACGTGGAATTGATACGCCAATACCGGGGGTTACCGGACCGGCAGCCGAAGCTCAAGCTTTTTCTGATTGTTGGACTGAGCGTATGCCTAGCGTATCATCGGAAGTGGTTACACGGCTGCGTGTGCTTGACGCCAGAACAGTGGCTGATGTGCCGCTTTCTCCGGGGAAGTTACGTTTGGCAGGTAGAAGTGACCATCCACTTATGACACAATGGATTGCCGTTTTTTCGGAGGCAATCGGTGAACCCACGGATGTTGACAGCGCCAAAAGCACTACCCAGCAGTACATCAAGGATAGGCGACTATATATCTGGGATGACGGTGGCCCGGTCTCGATCGCAACAGAAACTCGTCCGACTAGGAATGGGATAACAATCAGCACGGTCTACACACCGCCGGAGCATCGTAATAAGGGCTATGCGACTTCATGCGTTTGGTCGTTGACAAAGACACTGCTTTCGGGTCGCTACTCATTTTGCAGCCTATATACGGATTTATCAAATCCAACTTCTAACAGTATCTACACCAAAATTGGATATATACCTTTGGGAGATGCACTATCGTTTGATTTCGTGCCCTCAGCGAATTAGAACCGAACACCGCGTCTATCCGTTCAGGAGGCGAACGATGCAAGATTTCGACTATACGCTGACATGGTATCACGGATCTCAGCAAGAATTGACCACGCTCAGGGTTGGAAGTTCAATAACACAGGACAAAACTGTGGCGAAAGCATTCTCTCACAGACCGTCGCTGCTCACTATGTCTGAGGGCGGTACGGTTAAGCATGACGGCGTGACTTCCGGTTATCTCTATACCGTTGCTGATGAGATCGGTCCTGATGATGTGCATCCACATCCTCACCCGGTAAATGCCACTCGCTGGGAGTGGCTGACCAACCGAGAATTGAAGTTGAAATTAATCGAACAGACTATTGTGACAGACGAAGAACGTCTGACAGACCAAGAGATCACAGAGATAAAACGGAAACAGGAGGAAAGGGGCGAGCAGACTTTCGCGGAGGAATATGTTTGATAAAAATACAGATTGGAGAATGATGCCCGCTTGGAAAGAAGTACCACTACCGAAGTCGATGCAATCTGCGTCTAACTGCATAACCAGCTTCAGATAACTGTCCGAGAGACCTCCGTCCCGAACGGATATTTTCATCCTTGTTTTTGCCTCTATACTTGACGCTGGTGAAAATTGCGTGTTTTCAAGCGTCTGGCGGTAGGTGCGGTTGGAAACCGCACCTACAGGGAACGCATGTCGCGACCTGGAGATTGCGGGATCTCTATCGCACGGGATTTACTATCGCCCTCGTTATCCACTCGGTTGATCGCTATCCACTCGTTTGATCCTACAGAAGACGCAACTTCTGACAGCGCGGAGTATAGTTTATGGGATATAAAGCAAAAACGATACCTGTGAACGAATGAGTTCCTGAACGCTTAACTTCCGATACAGCAGCATCCCAGTTATATTTCGCCGCGGTCTACCCGCAATCCGGCGGCGAGACTAGCCTGTGTTCCCATGCACACATTGGGGATATCGACGTATTCAGGAATGTCTGTTTCTCTGTGGTAATTTGGATCGAGGTAAGGGAATGATCCCAGATTTGCCACCGCTATCGGATAACCCGCGTTGATGTAGGAGCCGTCATCATCGCCGGGTGAATTTCGCTGGATTTTCTCTTGTATTAATCCGATGTCGTAAATTTTGTTCACATCAGCCATCAGATCGGCAAAACGCTCGCCTTCAGGTTTGGTGTAGAGGGTTACATTTGTCCGGCGACCTGCATCAATATCCGCCTGCGACTTGCCCCCTAGAGAATCCAGATTGAAGATAGCGACTAGATTATCTCCTCGCGCTTTCGCATTTTGCGCCGCTGTCACACTGGTCCAAGGCACATGTTCTTCGTTACAGAACAGAAACCAGATGGATCGCTGAGAAGGGTAATCTTTCAGAACACGTGCTATTTCCATCGTTCCCACCGTACCTACCGCATTGTCATAAGCCCCGGGACAATCCACCCAACTTTGGGAATCCTTATGCGAAAGGAACAGGATAATCTCTTCAGGATAAACGGCGCCCTGCTTTTTGGCATAGAGGTTGTAGGCAGTATACCAGAGTGCATCAGAAGCCGGCGGAGCGTATTGGAGTGCTTTCGGCTTAGAGGTGTCGCACCCAAATGGTTGGACTCGAACACCCTCTTTCTCCACCGGATATCCCCACGATTCCAGGTTTCGTTGGATAAAATCGTCGGCTTCGTACAAGGTGTTTGTAGCGTGGCCGGGAATAGTATAACTCAACTTCCGATAGGGCAAAGGCGCTTTCGACAAATAGAACAGATTGCGTCTTAACTGCTCTGGGTCAACCTGCTTAATCCGGTCGGGAATAATGTCTCGTGTCATCCTTGTGCTTCCTTTCTATGCGCTCTGACGTGACCACTCTATTTTAGGAGATAACTAGATAAATTAAAATGAAAAAATAAACTTTCTACGAAATCAGACACGGTATCACTTTGCCGTACTCATTGTCATATAATGAGCGGGATCTGAAAAGACAATCGTGGGAAGACGTGGAGGGTTGTGAGATTCAGTGAAGGACAAACCGGGAAAGTCAAAGGAAAAATCCGCATTCCGTTGGTGCGGTCATCGAATGGGAGGGGAAGATTCTCTTATTTCACCGAAGATTGTTCCCATTCTGCTATACAATTATTGCCGGGCATTGGGACTTGCACGATGAGACGGCACACTTTCTCAAAGCTAACCAAGGAGCAAAAAGCAAGTGCTACTTGCTGAATGAATCATTCCGACAGGGATAATGGCGCGCTACCAAGTAACACACCATATGGCACTCCTCCGGAGTGCGGAGATTTGATGCATCACCGTTTCTATTGACATTGCACTCCTTCGGAGTGCAGGCGCGGGGAGGGATTGTGTTCTATTGATATTGGGGATCTCTATCAGGATCTACTATCGCCTTGGGATTTCTATCGCGCTCCTTATTCAGTCGCTTGATCTATTCGTTCAGTTGATCACTCATTATCCATTCGCTTGATCCCCTGTGGAGTGCCAGAGAGGGAAAACTTCTAGACGGCACACTTTCTCAAAGCTAACCAAGGAGCGAAAAGCAAATGCTACTTGCTGAATGAATTATTCCGAAAGGGATAATGGCATGCTGTCAATTATGATGCGGGATACGGCCAACTGAGAAATTAAACTTTTAGGTGCTCGATAATGCGGAAGATAAGTTTAACTTATCGAAAAAACTCTCACCCCACCCGACTCGTCACCAACAGCAATATACTGGTCATTCGGTGACCAAACGAGGCTCGTGATCCCCGCTGCGAGAGCGGCTTCATGAACCGCCACAGAACGGAGGCTCCCTCGCAATTTCCAAACGTAGACCAGACCGTCGGCACCGCCTGAGGCCAGCAGTTCTCCGCGATGTTGAAAACGCACAACGCTGAGAAAATCTTTATGTCGGGAAAGCGTAATGGGGCTCGTACCGGCCGGTCCGCGACCGGAACAATCCCAAACCGAAACTTCCTGACCGCCTCCCGTAGCCAAGTATCGACTCGTGGCATCCCACGAAAGTTCTCGCACTTTCGTCGGATAGCCAGACATTTGCAAGTCGTCACCGGTAGACATAATCCAGAAATGTACGGTCGAATCTTGATCTCCGGTTGCGATGTATTTGCCGTCAGGGCTCCACGCAATCACGAGTGATGAGCCTACCCATTCCAATCGGCGGACGGCTTCCGACTGTTGCGGGTCCCACAGCGTGACGCCGCCGTAGGCAATTGAGGCAAGTTGCTTTACACGCGGTTTCCACTGGATACCAGAAATCGTGCTCTGATGGTCGGGACATTGGTGAACAAGATCACCGGCAGCGCTCCACAGTTTCAGCTTACGACCAGCGGCAGAGGCGAGCATCGGTTTTTCGCCGTCGCTCCAAGCCAGGTGCTCAACCCTTGCTGCGCCCCCGGAGGTTTCTCAATAAATGGATGCTTGCTAGCGTTAAGGCAATCCAAGGCGGGTTGCAAAATCCACTTTTCGTTCATGACACAATAGACGACATATAAGTCCAGTGTGTCCAGCATCTTCCGATGGTCTGTGAAGGTGTTTGGGAACTCATATTTCTGGGAAACTTGGGCGAGTTTCTCCTCATCCAGTTCACAGGCACCGAGCATCTCAACGTCATCTTCCCGACGATTTACGCTTGGATAGTGTGCGCCTTGGCTGCGTCCTCCTGCACCGATAAATCCTGCTTTGAGCATTGTGACCTTTCTCCTTCGTCTTAATGTTCGCTAAATTTCGTAGGTCAGAGTATCCGTACTTCAGCACAAGACTGAACTGACTGCAAGAAATTTTTCGGGTATCGGAGGGCCTTGCGAAAATTTGGAAAGGTTCAGGGACGGTTATAAATCGAAAAGTTTGATACTTTCAATCTTTTACGGTAATCTTAATACCACACTAATCTTCAAGCAGTTAAAGCATTTCTCTGTTTACAGAGGAGTCCGAAACTGAACCGATTAGTGAGGAGAGACCTATGCCAGTTTTTGACGCAGAAGCCTTAGAATTTTGGGAAGAGAACTATTACGTCGTTGTACCGGAGGCGGTACCACTTGAAAATTGCCGCGCCGCCGAACAAGCCGTCTAGGATTTTCTTGAAATGGACCGGGACAACCCAGACAGATGGTGTCCCGATCCACCGCGCGGGAGCATCATGGTGGAGATTTATCAACACAAAGCGTTGTAAGACAACCGCCAATATCCGCGCATCCATCAGGCGTTTTCAGAGTTTTGGGAGACGGAGAAACCCTGGGTTAGTTTTGATCGGGCGAGTATGAATCCGCCTGAACGTCCGGATTGGAAGTTCACCCGTCCTTATTTACATTGGGATATGTCGTTGGATGATATGCCGGTACGTTTGAAGGCGCAAGGCGTTTTGTATCTGGCGGATACGCCAGAAATAGTGTAAGGAGAGTCGCCTCATGACAGATTTATTGGCAGCACGCGCACAGATGGCGATGTCGCTCGCATTTCACATTATTTTTGCGGTGATCGGTATAGCGATGCCGCTGCTAATGGTGATTGCCGAAGGGCTATGGCTCAAAACGCGAGAAGAGGTTTACCTGACGCTTGCGAAGCGGTGGGCAAAAGGGACTGCGATTATGTTTGCTGTCGGCGCGGTCTCTGGCACCGTTTTGTCTTTTGAACTCGGTTTGTTGTGGCCCAATTTTATGGCTTACGCTGGTCCGATCATCGGCATGCCGTTTTCATTGGAAGGGTTTGCATTCTTCCTGGAAGCGATCTTCTTAGGGCTTTACCTCTATGGCTGGGACCGCATTCCAAAATATGCCCACTGGTTTGCTGGGATGATGGTGCTGCTCGGCGGCACCTTGTCCGGTATTTTTGTTGTCACCGCGAATGCATGGATGAACACGCCTACCGGATTCTCTGTGGTCAATGGAGTGGTGACGGATGTCGATCCGATTGCGGCAATGTTGAATCCCTCGTCGTTTAGCCAAACACTTCACATGACTATCGCTGCTTTTCTGACAGTAGGATTTGCGGTGGCGGGCATTCACGCCTATTTTCTGCGACGTGATCCCGACAACCTTTTCCATCGCCGTGCGTTTGCGATTGCCTTGAGTGTTGGTGGTGTGTTCGCACTCCTGCAACCGATTTCGGGTGACATCAGTGCCAAGAAGCTGGCGAAACACCAACCTATCAAGCTTGCGGCGATGGAGGCGCAGTGGGAGACCGAACGCGGGGCACCTTTACGTATCGGTGGTATTCCTAACGAGGACACTGAAGAGACTCGATATGCGCTTGAAATTCCGAAGGCACTTAGTTTTCTTGCGTACTCTGACTTCAACGCTGAGGTTATGGGGCTTAAGGCGGTGCCACCGGAAGACCGTCCGCCTGTGGCGATTGTACATTTCGCATTTCAAATTATGGTAGCGTGCGGGATAGTGCTGATTACTGCTGGTGTTATCGGTGGCTGGCTCGCGTGGAAACATAAAAGACTACCGGATCAACGTTGGTATCTTCGGTTCGTTACGTTCTGTACACCGCTTGGGTTTATCGCGATTGAGGCAGGTTGGACGGTCACAGAGGTTGGACGGCAACCGTGGATTATTTATAATTACATGCGAACCGCTGAGGCAGTAACCTCAATGCCGAACCTCGTCGTTCCTTTTCTCGGTTTTACGGTACTTTATATTTTCCTCTCTATTATCGTTGTTATACTATTACGTCGTCAGATATTTTTAAGCTAACGCCAAGCGTTAAACACGATTATTGGTTAAACAATATTTCTCGGATAAGTTCCGCAGGGCTCCGATGTTGTTCTGCTGCTTGCACTTCAATAGATTGTTGCGACGAACCTACTGCTAGGCACCCACCGACACATCGAGAGAACTTTCATGTTGAGTCTTGAATTCTGCATTGCATGTGTAATGCTTATTTCCCTGATTATCTATATGTTGACAGGTGGTGCTGATTTTGGCGGTGGCATCTGGGATCTGTTTGCAACAGGTCGCCGTGCGAACGCACAGCGCTCGCTTATCGCACACGCGATTGGACCCATCTGGGAAGCGAACCATGTCTGGTTGATTGTGATTGTCGTTCTGCTTTTCGTGGCGTTTCCTGTTGCATTCGCTGCAATTAGCACGGCTTTACATATTCCATTGACATTTATGCTCATCGGTATTGTGCTTCGCGGCACGGCGTTTGTGTTTCGCACCTATGATGTTCAATCGGATGTAATACACCGCCGTTGGAGCCGAGTATTCGCTGTTGCAAGTGTTATTACGCCTGTGATGTTAGGGGTTACGTTGGGCGCGGTCGCGTCCGGCACGATACACGTTGACGTGGAGAGTGGACAGGTGGACACAGATTTCATCTCGGCATGGTTTGCGCCGTTTCCGTTTGCAATCGGGTTCTTTACCTTGACGCTTTGTGCGTTGCTTGCGGCGGTGTATCTCACCCTTGAGACTGAGGACACAGAATTGCAGGAAGATTTTCGGCGACGTGCTCTCATCTCGGCAGTGAGTGTCGGTGCGATGGCAGGACTGAGTTTTATCTTGTCGGCGGAGGGGGCGCCAGCAATTCGACGCGGACTCGGTAGCGCGTCTTGGTCGATCCCGTTTCATATTTTAACGGGCGCGATGGCACTGTGGGCGATCTGGACAATTTGGAAGCGTCAATTTCGCCTCGCGCGTATCCTCGTTCCGATACAGGTTACGCTCATCGTTTTCGGTTGGGGGCTGGCACAGTATCCGTATCTTGTCACACCGGACTTAACCTTTTCAAATACGGCTGCACCGGATACAGTGTTACGTCCGTTGTTGATTGTACTGATTGCGGGGGGTGTGCTGTTGGTGCCTGCTTTCTGGTATCTTTACGCTGTGTTTAAGGGTGCAGCTCGGAAGGCGGGGCAAACCAAAGAAGAGA
>JAJDTR010000026.1 GCA_022827055.1 Candidatus Poribacteria bacterium
TCAACATAGATCATCATGACACGGGCGATCGGTTCGGTGATTATAACCTTGTAGAAACAACTGCTTCGTCAACTTCGGAGATTATTTATCGCTTAATCAAACATCGTGAGATGCCCATCGGAAAAAATCGCGCGCTTTGCCTCTACACCGGTATCATGTTCGACACCGGTTGTTTCCGATACAGCAATTCTGCTCCGATTGCGCATCGAATTGCCGCTGAACTCATTGAACAGGGCGATTTTCCTGTTGATGGAGTGTATCGGCAGGTGTATGAATCTGTACCGCTTGGGAAGATGCGACTTTTGGCAGAGGTGTTGCAAACATTGAATCTGACCCCTGACGGCAAGATTGGTTGGTTATGCGCAACACAAGAGATGTTTAGGAAAACCGGCACCACTCCCGATGACGTAGAGGGCTTCGTGAACCATGTTCGTGCGATTGACACTGTCGAGGTTTCGATTTTTGTGAGCGAGCTTGAGGATGGAACATCGAAAGCCAGCCTGCGAAGCGAGGCTAATGTCGATGTTGGCAAAGTCGCAGCCGATTTTGAGGGAGGTGGTCACCAACGCGCCTCTGGGTGTGTAATCAAAGCACCACATCAGTTGGCAATTGAACGGCTCGTGGCAAACGCCCAGGAACGAATCAAGCCTTCTACGAATGGTGGTTCAAGGAGATAGGTCGGTAATGCCTTCAGTGTTAAAGCGGGTTTGAATACTAGTTGGGTAGTAATGCGTGGACATTTGTGTTGTTATCACTTATGAGAATTCGATCGCATTCATAATTAGACATTCCTATTGCACTTGTTTGAGGGGATTTTTGAGGTGTATCTATCGCGCCCGCTATTCGATCACTTGAGAAGATTTCTATCGTGCTCGCTATTCGCTCGCTTGATCGTAAAGGGCATACTCTGAAAAACGGTGGGCAGTGCCCACCCTACAACTTATTTGGCCCCATTCGTTCGCTTGGTTGGTCATGATGCAGGTAGATGGCGTCTTCAATCTAAATAAACCACCGAGAATAACATCCAGACAGGCTGTCGATCGAGTGAAGCATGCCTTGAGAGTCCCGAAGGCTGGGCATGGAGGCACATTGGATCCGGATGCCACAGGCGTTTTACTCGTTTGCTTGGGGAAGGGAACAAAGCTGTTTGATCAGCTACAGAAAGGAACCAAAGAATACGAGGGCACGCTGAGGTTGGGGATAACAACAGATACGCTTGACGCCAGCGGCAACGTCCAAAAGGTGTCTGATGTCGGTCAAGTTACCGAGGAAGAGATCCGGGTTGTTGCTCAACAATTTATGGGCGAGATTGAGCAGGCGGTGCCCATGTTTTCGGCCGTAAAGCACAAAGGCAAGCGATTGTACAAGTTGGCTCATCAAGGCGTCGCGTTGGACGAATTACCGAAGAGAACGGTTCGCGTCGAATCACTTGAGGTTTTATCGGTACGCCCCCCGCATGTTCAGTTCCGAGTTGTGTGCTCAAAGGGCACATACATTCGCGTTCTCGCTGCGGATATTGGTGCATCCCTCGGGTGCGGGGCTCATCTTTCACAGTTAACTCGTACACGTTCAGGGGATTTCACGCTCGAATCGTCTCATACACTTGATTGGCTTGAGGAGCAGCCATCTCGAGCGTACGAGGCGGTTGTACCAGTGGATGTTGTTTTTGACATGGGTGTCGGAACGGTTCCAACCAAAGACGGTCGCTGAACGTTGGGCGAAATCGAAATCTTCCCTTGGCTGTAACACGTGTAGCACAGCGGCGCTCCTCATGATATCAACTTTTCCGGGTATGCGATTGGCATTTCCGATCTGAAGCCCTGGGGATTGAAGTTTGCAGATTTACTATAGTTTGGAAGATTCCCCCGTATTTAATCGAGATTCGGTTACAACGTTTGGCGTGTTTGACGGATTGCACCTCGGTCATCAAGCTGTCATTTGCCAAGTAGTCAAAGACGCAACCGTTCGTGACCTTTCGAGTATCGTGCTCGCGTTTTATCCCCATCCGATGGCGTTTCTCGCCCCCGAAAGGTGCCCGCCAATTCTTACTCCTCGAAAAAAACGGCTTGAGCTTCTCAAAGCATTAGGTGTTGACATCGCTATCTTTGTTCGATTCGATGCATATTTGGCAGAGATGTCACCAGGCGGTTTTGTCCAAGACGTACTTATTGACAAACTGCGTGCGAGGCAGGTTATTGTTGGATACGAGTGCCAATTTGGCAAGAATCGGACAGGCAATGCGGAGGTTTTACAGTCGATCGGCGCCGAGTATGACTTTGATGTAACCATTATGCCTCCAACATTGGTTGAAGGTACGCCAGTCCATAGCACTCGTGTCCGTGAAGCTGTGGTACAAGGTAAGTTGAAGCTCGCGGCGCAACTACTCGGGCGCCCTCACTCCATCATCGGCAGAATTGTTCGAGGCGACGGTCGGGGCCGCCAAATTGGATATCCGACAGCCAACATTCACGCCGAGAATCAGGTTCACCCCCCAAACGGTGTATATGCCATTCAGGCTAAACTGAAGGACCGGCTCTACGGCGGAATATTGAATATGGGGATGCGACCCACCGTTGGTGGACTGACATTTCAGATTGAGGCACACTTGTTCAATTTTAATGAGAATGTGTACGACAAGGAGATTGAAATCTTTTTCATCAAGAATATCCGCGATGAACGGAAGTTTCCGGACCTGGAATCCTTGGTGAAACAGATTGATCAGGATGTCGAAATTGCACACGGTGTTCTGGATACCGAAGTGTGAGGAATGGGTGACTGTTCTTGGTGTTGGCTACTCACGCCGTACAATTGTCGATTGAAGAATGTGGGACTGCGCGGCAACAGAAGGTCGGGATTCGGAGATGGCTGGCAATGCCCACTCTTCTGCTCCCTACATGTCGTCCTGCTGGGACTTCAGAGGCTGGCGCCCAGTGTGCACCCTACTCACTTGAATCGTACGATTGTTGATTGAAGGATGTAGGGCTGCCCAACAGCAGAAGGCCGCGATTCGAAAATCGCTCCTACAAGCGTCTGCATGATAGGGACTCAATCAAAGAGGGGAGATTGACGATTCGATAAGCGCGGACAATTCACTGCCGGAATCAGGCGTGGTTGTCCCGTAAGCGGTTGAACTTTCCCTTTCGCAATTTTGACACGGTGTGATATAATATGAATCAATTACGCAGAGAGAAGTGAAGAATCTGCTGGATAAGGAGGTGAATCTAGTTGGCACTGAACGTAGAAAAGAAGGAAGAACTGCGCCAAACATACAGGCAGCACGATAAGGATACCGGGTCGCCAGAAGTACAAGTGGCACTCATCAACACTCGGATTCGGCAATTGACCGACCATTTTCGCACGCATAGGAAAGACCATCACTCGAGATACGGACTCTTCAAACTTGTGGGAAAACAACGTCGGTTATTACGCTACCTTTATAAGAAGGACAGTCAAAGATATTATCAACTTATTAATCAACTCGGAATACGGGACACACTAGGATCGAGAGGGAATTGAACATCCACCGTAGGAGTGTTGAGGAGGAAACAACGTGAAAGTAGAAATGCAACTTGGAGGGGAGCAACTTTCAATTGAAACAGGGAAGGTTGCCAAGCAGGCAGATGGAGCTGTCTGGGTACAATACGGTGGAACGGTCGTCTTAGTGACAGTCGTTGCCGAAACGAAAGAAAGTAATCTCGATTTTTTTCCGCTAACGGTAGATTATCGAGAACGCGCTTATGCAGCGGGGCGAATTCCGACGGTTTATGGAAGGCGTGAGCCGCGCCCCGGGGTAGGAGAGCAGTTGGTCTCGCGTTTAATCGACCATTGCATTCGGCCTCTGTTTCCGAAGGACTTTAAGGCAGAGGTACAAGTTCTGTGCAATGTTCTTTCTTCGGATCAGGTGCATCCTGCTGATGTTCCGGCACTGATTGGAACCTCGGCGGCGTTATGTATTTCAGATGTCCCATTCAATGGACCGGTTGGGGCTGTTACCGTGGGTAAGCTGGATGGGTCGTTGGTCATCAATCCGGTTTACGAACAACTGGAACCAGCGCAGATGGAACTTTTCGTCAGCGGTACGTCAGATGCAGTGATGTCTGTAGAAGGCGGCGGGCACGAAATACCGGAGGACGAAGTAATCGACACGATCAATGTGGCGCACGAGGAAATTAAAGAAATCATCAGGTTACAAGAGGGTTTGATTGCCCTCTGCGGGAAACCGACTCGTGAATACCAAACGAAGGAGATTGGCGAAGCGTTAAACACTCGAATCCGCAACCTAGCTACCTCTAAGATTCAGGAATCCATCGGAATGGAGGACAAGAAAGCCCGAGAGGATTACTTGGAGCAAGTACAAGTGGATGTCCTTTCGGAAATCATTGATGATGATGTCGAAGAGGAAGACGTTGTCGCGATGGAGAAGGATACAATCTCCATATTGGGCGACATCGAAAAAGAGCAGATGCGCCAATCCATTCTGAATGAAGGAAAACGGGTTGACGGACGAAGTACGACAGACATCCGGCAGATTTCAGGAGAAGTCTCGGTGCTCCCTCGGACACACGGTTCCTCCATCTTCACTCGCGGGCAGACTCAAGCCCTCTGCGTGACGACACTTGGAACGGCTGGAGATGAAGACCTGCAACGCCGACTTGACGGTGAAACAAGACATGCGTTTTTCCTGCATTATAACTTTCCACCGTTTAGTACCGGCGAGGTAAAGCGAATGATGGGGCCCGGTCGGCGGGAGATTGGGCACGGATCGCTTGCCGAAAAAGCAATCGAGCCGGTCATTCCATCCAAAGACGATTTTCGATATACGATTCGAGTTGTATCGGAGATACTTGAATCAAATGCCTCGTCATCGATGGCTAGCGTCTGCGGTGCGACTTTGGCACTCATGGACGCGGGCGTTCCCATTACGAAACCTGTCGCCGGGATTGGTGTTGGATTAATCAAGGAAGGCGATCAGGAGGTTATTCTGACAGATATGCTTGGCACGGAAGATTTCCTTGGAGATATGGATTTCAAAGTTGCGGGGACTCGCGACGGTGTCACGGCGATCCAGATGGATATCAAGATCGATGGGGTTACTCCGGACTTGATGAAGAGGGCTATCTATCAAGCACGGGAGGGGCGTTTGGCTGTGCTTGACAGCATGGGGGAGGTTATCGCCGAACCGCGGTCCGACATCTCCCTGTATGCGCCGCGTATTTACAACATCCAGATTTCTCCGAACAAAATCAAGGATCTCATTGGGCCGCGCGGCAAGGTTATTCAAACAATTCAGGAAGAGACGAACACCACAGTAAACGTTGAGGACAGTGGTAACGTCGAAATTGCCGCAACGAGCGCCGAAGCTGCGGATAAGGCGGAGGAAATGATCCGCGAAGTCACGGCCATGCCCGAAGTCGGCAAGGAATACAACGGAAAAGTTGTGCGAACAACGACCTTTGGTGCTTTCGTCGAGATCCTTCCCGGGCAGGATGGGTTGGTGCACATTTCACAGATGGGCGATGGATACGTCCGAAAAGTTGAAGACGTGATGCAGGTCGGGGATGAAGTTACAGTGAGTGTGATTACTATTGATGACCAAGGGAGGGTAGATCTTTCTCTCGCCGGTGCGAGTGCAGAGTTATCATCGACAGATTCTGCAACGGGCGAGGGAGATCGTAGTGCACCTCGCGATGGTGATCGGGGACGATCCTCCTCGCGCGACTCTCGAAACAACCGACAGGGGCGAGGTGACAATTCGCGCGAATCTCGTAACCGGAGATCCCCACGCATCCCAAAGGGGCGAATCTGAGTGATTGGTGCCAACAACCGAATTAGGACTTCGTGTGAAGTTAATCCGTGCGGGTGAAGAAGTGGTTTTACGACATCTGAACCCATCTTCTATTCTATCTCTTTCAGCCGATAGATTTTAGCGAGACTTTTGTCCGATGCAAGCAAGGAACCGCGTACCAAGGAGAACCCGCCTTTCAAAGGGCGATTTATTAGATCAGAAATGGCTAACATATCTCTTGGTGTTAATTCTGATTGTGTTGATTGGTGTTTTTGTAGCCTCGTTGAGATACCAGGACGCACTTATTCGGTACGCGAAGGATTTTGTGCAGCGTGCAAAGGATGCGGTCTCCGCCAGTCTCGGTCTGAAAGAGATACTTAGAGGGCTTGAATACCGAAGTTTCGTAAACCGATTCGCATTCGCACCGGCTGCAGCGTCATCCAAACCGTGTAATTTCTCTCCTATCGATTCTTTCCTCCATTTTCTGACAGTACTCGAATCCAAATCAATTGCTATTGAATAACGCGCGCCGGAGGACTACCATATGTGCACCGTGTTCCTTCATAGGTGTTTTCCAATCTTGACATGCCTCGTACTCGGATGTGGTTACGTTTCAACCTCCTCCTACCTCGAACACATCAAAACCATTCAAATTGCTCCAGTCCAAATCGAGGACTCTGATATTACGTACGATATCCAGTCTGATCGACCTTACGATGAAATCCTTCAAGAAAAACTGACAGAGCGTTTTACGCGAAAGTGGCGCGACGGAAACGACGCAGTGCTTGAAGTTAGAATCATGGACTATGATTTAAGAGAGATTGACTTCGGGGCAACCAATCAGGCGGAAAAGTTACGCATGAGTCTGCAGGTGGATTATAGGTTTTTAGACCGCGTCAATAACAAGATTATCGATCAGGATGATAGTTATTTTCAGGTTTTCGACTTCTTCATCGTCTCAGGAAGAGATGAAGAGCCGAGAACGGTTCAACAAGCGCGTACCGAAATCTTTGAGGAGCTTGTTGACGATCTCTTTCAACAGCTTGCCGAACAGTGGTGAAATCGGGAAGGCAACTGCTTAATGAAGACATCGAGCGCGATTTTCCTCACATGTTGCATGGCGGTTCTCCTTTCTTGCGGCGCCGAGCAAAGGGACTACACCGCCCTCACCCGAGAGGGGCAATATCTTGTTGGCGTTTGGAATACACATTCGGAGAAAGTCGCGACAAAACTAATAGATCAGATGACCCATCCAAGCGTCGAGGAAAGAGGGCAAATTCAGTCTTTACCGATTGAAACATCTCTAAAACCCGTTGACCTACTACCCCTCAATGGTGATGTCACCGACTGGGTTAGATCGCGTGACCCTAGCGGGTATACTGCGAAGAATCTGTATAAAGACACCCTTGGCGGGCACCCCGAGTTGTATCATGCTTATGGTGTTATTGAGCAAGCCGAAGTGGAGTACCAAACGCCTTTGCTCGGTTCCTACCCGTTGATCCGAGTTGAAATTTTTGACATGGGCACCGTAGAAAACGCTTTCGGGATATACAGTTTCAACCAATATCCGGAAGCGGAATCTGAGTGGGTTGGCAACCGAGCGGTCATTTCAGGAAAATTTTTACGGTTTTGGAAAGGGAAGTATTTTATTGAGATTGAAGGGTACGAATTTGCTACCAAGGTTGAGGAAGGGATAGTTGAACTAGCAAAGTCGGTTGCCAGTCGTATCAAAGATTCGCCGACGAAACCACACCTTCTAAAGTTGCTTCCGGCAAACAAAATTCCACACAGTGTGAAGTATTTCTTTGATGATACTACGTTACGGAAAATTTATAGTTTTCTACCAGACGATGGACTTGAGTTAGGTGCCAATTCAACGGGTATCACCGCTTCCTACGCGCATAAAAAGAGCGGGGATATGCATTGGGCGGATACAATGGTTGCCTTTCTCATTCGTTACCCTACCGAATCAGTAGCAACTGAAGCCTACAACAGCTATCGGGATTTCCTTGAGGCGCAGGCTGTTTCCGTTAGTTCACTTGCGGGAAGAGGAATTTTAGTCCAGCAACAGTGAAAATCAGGTCTCGCATTGAACAAAAAATTGGGAATGGTGTGAGGTTTCGTTGCTTTGTTTTTTCACGCATCATGTTTTATTGAACCGCCATGTCAGACAATCTAAAGCGTACCCCGCTCTTCAACATTCACAAACAACTCGGCGCGCGAATGATTGAATTTGGCGGTTGGGAAATGCCGCTCCAATATAGTAGCATAGTTGCAGAGCATTTAGCGGTTCGGTCAAATGTGGGTATTTTTGATCTGTCGCATATGGGTGAGATTGAGATTAAAGGTTCTGGAGCGCTACCTCTAATCCAAAAACTCATCACGAATGATGCCTCGAAGCTCAGCGATGGACGAATTCTATATTCTCCGATGTGCACAGACACCGGCGGAATCGTGGACGACCTACTCGTATATCGTTTCAGCGCCTCCAAATACATGCTTGTCGTTAATGCATCAAATACCGATAAGGATTATGATTGGATTCGTGTCCACAATAGAAATGGTGCAGAGGTCTCCAATGTAAGCGATGACATCGCCCTCATTGCGTTGCAAGGCAGAAATGCCCCAATTATCTTAGAGGCGCTGGCAGATGTCGACGTCTCTGCTATTGAGTATTACGCCTTCAAAGAGGGCGAGGTTGGCGGAATTCCAACCTGCATCTCACGTACCGGATACACGGGGGAAGCGGGGTTTGAGCTGTATGCGGATGCGTGTCGCGGCGCGGACTTGTGGAACGCACTTCATGATGCTACGATAAATGCGGGCGGAAACGCTGTAGGGCTCGCAGCGAGAGATACGCTGCGGCTAGAAATGAAGTTCTGTTTGTATGGGAACGATATTGGCGAGACGACTACACCGCTGGAAGCGGGTCTGCGCTGGACGGTGGCATTTGACAAGGGGGATTTCACCGGGAAAAACGCATTGACCCAGCAGCGTGACCATGGAATCAAACGACGCCTCGCCGGATTCAGAATGTTAGACCGAGGAATTGCACGTTCGCATCATAACGTGTATCATGGGGACTTGTCCATCGGTGAGGTTACCAGCGGGGCACCGTCACCAAGCCTGGGGTATAATATCGGGCTTGCATACCTGCCGATAGAATGGAGTAAGAAAAAGACGAAAATTGAGGTTGAAATTCGAGGGAAACGCCACTCTGCGGAGGTGGTCGCAACCCCATTTTATAAATCATCAAATTAAGCAGCGCTTGTTGTGAATTTTCACGTGAATGTCAGGAGAATGGATGTTTCCAAAAGAACTAAAGTATATGGAGAGTCACGAATGGGCAAAAAGTGAAGGTGATATTGTTATCGTTGGTGTCTCTGACTATGCCCAGCAACAAATTCAAGATGTTGTCTACGTTGAACTTCCGGAAATTGGCCAAGAACTTGAACAAAAAAAGGAGTTCGCCGTTATCGAATCTGTCAAAGCGGCGTTCGACATCTACGCTCCCGCTAGCGGTGAGGTTGTTGAAATCAACAAGGAACTGGAGGACGCTCCTGAATGTATCAATGACGATCCTTATGGGGCTGGATGGATAGTCAAGATTCTTCTGAGCAATCCCGGTGAACTAAACAACCTTATGTCTGTTGAAGAATATCGGGCGAATCTTGAGGGCGAAGTGGAAGCGTAGGATGGAAGCAACAAGAAACAAAGCAGCCGAAGCTCTCGATATTACTGATGCATTCGTTGATCGACACAATGGTCCCCGGTCAGACGACATTGAACTGATGTTGAAGAAGGTGGGTTACACTTCCCTAGGCGCATTCATTGAAGATGTTATCCCATCTCACATCCGCCTGAACCGACCCCTAACCATTGACACCGGGTATACCGAACACGACGCCTTGCAGAAGTTGAAGCAAATTGCCTCCCAAAATCAAGTGTATCGCTCATTCATCGGAATGGGCTATTATGATTGTATCCTTCCACCCGTAATCCAGCGAAACATACTCGAAAACCCAGGCTGGTACACCGCGTACACACCGTATCAAGCGGAGATTTCGCAAGGGCGCCTGGAGGCCTTGTTGAATTTCCAAACGATGGTTATCGATCTTAACGGATTACCAGTCGCCAATTCCTCACTTCTGGACGAGGCAACCGCAGCAGCTGAAGCCATGGGAATATGCCTCGCCGCGACGAAACATCGGAACACGCCGACGTTTTTCATATCGGAAACTTGCCATCCTCAGACAATCGCTGTCCTCCGCACGCGAGCAGAATCAATGGGAATCAGTTTGGTCCTCGGCGATCATCGTAAAGTGCAATTCGATGAACCTATTTTGGGGGCAATTGTGCAATATCCTGCCAGCGATGGAGTAATTCACGACTATCACAAATTCACGGAACAGGTTCACGAAGCCGGCGGATTGTTAGTTGTTGCGACCGATCTTCTAGCGTTGACCCTGCTCCTTCCTCCGGCTGAGTTTGGCGCCGATATTGCGGTTGGATCTGCGCAGAGATTTGGGGTGCCCGTCGGGTACGGCGGTCCACACGCGGCATTCTTGGCGACAAAAGAGAAATTTAAACGCAGGGTGCCCGGGCGAATTGCCGGACTTTCGCGAGACACCGAGGGGCGAGCGGCAATCCGGCTTGCGCTTCAGACGCGAGAACAACATATCCGTAGAGAAAAAGCGACGAGTAATATCTGCACAGCGCAGGTGTTGTTAGCTGTGATAGCGGGCATGTACGCCGTTTATCACGGTCCGGCAGGACTGCGCCGGATTGCGAAGCGTATTCATGAACAGACCAGAGTTTTGCGGCGGGGTTTGGAATTATTGGGGTACACGATTGTCGACGGGGCGTTCTTTGATACCATATGTGTCGAGCTTGGCTCTGCCAATTTAGAACGGTTGTTAGAAGCGGCTCGCAGAATGAAGATAAACTTCCGAGTGTTTGACCGTGGTCGTATCGGAATTTCGCTCCATGAGGCAACAACAACTAAGGATGTTCAAGATTTGCTTGATGTCTTTGCGCTTAAAAGAAAACAGCCAACCGAATTTGAGAGCCTGGTTTTGGAAGGTGCCGTTCCGACAGCGGAAATTCCGGCAGCGCTGCAGCGAAATACTCCGTATCTTTCACACCCCGTCTTTAACACCTACCATTCAGAGACGGAGATGTTGAGGTACATCCACAGGCTTCAGGAGAAGGACATCTCCTTAACTCGTTCGATGATTCCACTTGGCTCCTGCACGATGAAATTGAACGCGACAGCCGAAATGATTCCGGTGACTTGGAAGGAGTTTTCGCTGGTACATCCGTTTGCATCTCGCGAGCAGGCAGTCGGATACCAAACACTCTTTTCGCAACTTGAATCGTGGTTCTCCGAAATTACCGGATTTGCCGGCATCTCATTTCAACCTAACGCCGGATCCCAAGGAGAATATGCCGGGCTGTTAGTGATACGCAAATACCATAAGAGTCGAGGTGCAGAGAATCGAAATATCTGCTTGATACCAAAGTCTGCGCACGGGACGAATCCCGCCAGTGCCGTGATGGCGGGGATGAAAGTCGTCGTAATTGATTGCGACGATGCGGGCAACATTGACCTCGTTGACCTGAGAAGAAAGAGCGAGGAACACAGTCACAATCTAGCGGCTGCCATGATTACCTATCCTTCCACTCACGGTGTTTTCGAGAAGGGAATCCGGCAAATCTGTGAGGCTGTGCATCGACACGGCGGTCAGGTTTATATGGATGGCGCCAACATGAACGCCATGGTGGGCTTATGTCGCCCGGGGGATTTTGGACCGGATGTCTGCCATCTGAACCTTCACAAGACATTCTGTATCCCACATGGCGGCGGAGGTCCCGGTATGGGACCTATCGGAGTAAAAGAACACCTCACTCGCTTTCTCCCGACACATCCGCTTGTATCTGTGGGGGGAGAGGATGGAGTGGGAGCGATTTCGGCGTCGCCGTGGGGGAGTCCGAGTATTCTCCCAATCTCGTGGGCGTACATCGCGATGATGGGGGCGGAAGGTTTGAAGAGAGCCAGTGAGGTCGCTATTCTAAACGCCAACTATATTGCACGCTGTTTGGAACCACACTATTCAGTGCTTTATAAGGGTAGTCACGGGCTTGTTGCGCACGAATGTATTGTTGATCTTCGCGACATAAAGAAAGCAACGGGTGTCGGAGTAGGTGACATCGCGAAGCGCCTGATGGACTATGGTTTTCATGCTCCAACGGTGTCATGGCCCGTCAATGAAACGATGATGATCGAGCCCACGGAAAGCGAATCGAAACAGGAGTTGGATCGGTTCTGCGAGGCACTGATTTTAATCCGCGAAGAAATTTCCGAAATTGAAAAAGGAGACGCGGATCGCGCCGACAATGTTCTCAAGAACGCACCTCACACGGCAGTACAGATTGCTCGGTCAGACTGGACACACGGTTACACACGGGAAAAAGCCGCTTTTCCGGCATCATGGACTCGCGAAAACAAGTATTGGCCACCGGTTTCACGCATTGATGAAGTGCAAGGAGATCGAACACTGATCTGCGCCTGTCCTCCGATTGACTCATACGGCAGTTGAATTGGCGGATTCATCACTGTAGATTCAGTATTGATGTAGTCGGCTAACCAAATGAAAGCAATTATCATAGGAGCCGGGGAAGTTGGATACCACACCGCACGGGTGCTAACTGCCGAGAGGGATCACGATGTTGTGCTCATCGACCAATCGGCAGCCGTATGTCAACGCGCCCAAGAACAGTTGGATCTCATTGCGCTGCCGGGATCGGGAACGTCTCCAACCCTCTTGAAAAGGGCGGGCATTGATAATGCGGGGTTGCTGATTGCCGTGACCAACAGCGACGAGATTAATATCCTGGCGTGTGCGATTGCCGCGCAATTCCGTGTCCGAACGAAGGTGGCGCGCGTGTCCTCTCCGGAATATTTTGAAGGCGAAGGCGGACTCCATCCGGAAGATTTGAAGATAGATCTTCTCATTAATCCCGAACAGCTTTGCGCGCAGGAGTTTTATCGTCTTCTGAATACCCCTGAAACGCGTGAAATCGTCGAATTCGAGGATGGAAAAGTCCGATTAGTTGCGTTCCGCGTGAAATCACCGAATCCGTTCCAGGGCAAATCCATGATTCAGCTAGGCACCGAAGGATTGGTTTCGAATCTCAGATTTACCGGAATTAAGCGCAAGGATGGTACTACGGTTGTTCCTAAGGGTAATGACGTTATTTACGAAGGAGATGAGGTATTCGCAATAGGCAGCCAAGAGGCTATTGCAGTCTTGTTAGAACGCTCTGGAGTTTCCCTTGATGAAAAGTTGCATAGAGTGGTTATCGCCGGAGCGGGACGCATCGGGATATATCTCGCGCAAACCCTTGAGCAAGATGGCGTGAGCGTCAAGTTAATAGAGGTGAATAGAGAAAAGGCGGAGATGGCGTCAAGGAATTTGAAACGCACAACAGTTCTTCATGGCGATTATCTTAAACCCGGATTTCTTGAGGAAGCAGGCGTCCAAGAAGTTGACGGTTTTGTCTCGGTAACCGGTGATGATGAGAATGACATCATGGCTTGTGTGACAGCAAAACAGAGCGGCGCCGCTCGGGTTTTGGCACTGGTTCAGCAACCGCGCTACCTACCTATCCTCGCAGCCATTCCCACACTTGATTCGGCGGTGAGCCGCCATCTGACTGCGGTCGGAAGCATCTTGGGCCTTGTCCGTAGGGGGCATATTGTGTCGGTGGCATCACTTCGAGAAATAGACGCTGAAGTCATTGATATCGTAGCAGAAGCCAATTCTAAAATTATTCGAAAAGATTTAATTTCGCTGGGGCGGAGATTCCCTCGTGACGCACTCATCGGTGCCATTGTGCGGCGCGAAAAAGTGTTAGTACCTACGGGGAAAAGCGTTATTCAGGTGGGTGACCGCGTCATTATCTTTAGCATGCCCCACGCGATCCCAGAAATTGAGGATCTTTTTACGGCGCGGTAGCTCTTTAGCAGTTAATTCCACGGTGCCCCGGACAGTGGGTTCGGTTGCCGCATGCGACAATATTAAGCGCTTCCGGGAATCGAGTTCTTACGCAGCCAACCCATCCCTTGTGCGATTTTAACCGTGCTCCGCGATCCAATGGATCACAAATCTCCTACCCTCTAGTCAATCTTGAATTTTAGATTAGTTCTTTACACACTTGGCAACCTGTTAATTTTCCTCTCCGGGGCGATGCTCCTTCCTCTCGTTGTGACCTTGATTTATAGAGGAACTAAAGGCGATACCGACCTTTGGGCGTTCCTATCTTCTTTCGCCATTACATGTCTGACAGGCGTAGTCCTGCGCTTTACTACCAAGTCGAAGCAAGAACTGCGGAATAAGGAGGGAGCCGCAGTTGTCGCGTTCGGTTGGACCGCATGCGCCCTATTCGGGGCCCTCCCCTATCTCTTCCACGGCGTATTTGGCGGCATCGACCGGAATTTTTTTGTTGAATTTTCGTTCTGCTTTTTTGAGTCCATGTCAGGGTTCACGACCACGGGAGCGACAGTCCTCACGCAGATTGAAGGAGTTCCCGAAGGGATACTCTTCTGGCGCAATTTTTCTCACTGGCTTGGAGGAATGGGGATTGTTGTTCTAGCTGTCGCCATCCTGCCAATGCTCGGTGTCGGAGGGATGCAGTTGTTCCGCGCGGAAGCGCCAGGTCCCCAGAAGGAACGCTTAACACCGCGTATCGCCCAGACGGCGAAATTACTCTGGGGCGTCTACGTACTCCTTTCGGCAGTCGAGGTGTTATTGTTGTGGCTAGGAGGTATGACGTGGTTCGACGCGCTTTGTCATACGTTTGGCACGATGGCGACTGGGGGGTTTTCTACCAAAAATCTGAGCATTGGTCATTATGACAGTGTTTATTTCGATGTGGTGATTACTATCTTTATGTTCCTCGCCGGGACCAATTTTGCTCTGCATTACCGCGCACTGCGCGGAAACTTTAACAGTTATCTCAGAGATGCCGAATTTCGCTTTTACGGACTCATCTTCCTTCTGTGTACAGGGCTCATCGTTTGGAACACGATGAGCATGAAAGTGGGAGAAACTGTCGTCTATGATTCGTTTGGAGACGCGCTGCGCTATGCTTCCTTTCAAGTCGGCGCCATCATTACAGGGACCGGCTATGGAACTTATGACTTCGAATCATGGCCCGCACTTTCGCAATTTCTATTGGTGGTTCTCATGTTCTTTGGCGGGTGCGCCGGATCTACGACCGGCGGGTTGAAGCAGATACGATTTCTACTCCTAATCAAACAGGGGTATGTGGAGATAAAAAGATTTATACTCCCGAACGCGGTATTACCCGTCAAAGTCGGTGATCGAGTCGTTCCACAAGAGGTGATGACCAATGTGCTCGGATTTTTCTTTCTCTTTATCGGCATCTTCGCCATTGTGACTTGCATGATGGCGGCGCTTGGATTGGATCTCGTTAGCGCTGCGGCATCCACTATTGCAACGATGGCGAACATTGGTCCCGGCCTTGGCAGTGTGGGGCCTACTGACAATTACGCCCACATCCCGACGGTCGGTAAACTCATTCTTAGTTTTTGTATGTTGCTGGGACGTTTGGAGTTATATACCGTGCTTGTTCTATTCGCCCCCGAACTGTGGAGAAAATGACCCGTACGGCAAATTGCGCGAAAGCACGGGATAAATATGAAAACAGATGAACTTCGTCGAGAGTACAATTCCGACGACTTGCGAGAATCGAATGCGGCCGATACCCCTGTTGAGCAATTTGCGCTGTGGTTTCAACAGGCAGTCGACGCGAAAATCGATCTACCGGACGCCATGACGCTCGCGACAGCGTCAGAGGATGGAATGCCGTCGGCGAGAATTGTGCTTCTCCGGGGATTCGATGAACGTGGTTTGGTATTTTTTACGGATTACCAGAGTCAAAAAGCACAGGAACTGGAGGAAAACCCACGAGCCGCATTGGTTTTCTATTGGCGAGAGTTAGACCGGCAGATCCGAGTCTCGGGATCAGTGAACACGGTTTCGCGCGAGGAATCGGAAAAATATTTCCGAAGCCGCCCTGTCGGTAGTCAGTTGGCAGCTTTGGCGTCAAACCAGGGCGAAGTCATTCCCAACCGGCAGAAATTAGAGAGTAAGTACAAGCAACTGATGGAAACCTTTCGGCATAAGGAGATTCCACTTCCGCCGTTCTGGGGCGGATTTCGTCTATCCCCTGACTGGTTCGAGTTTTGGCAAGGGCGCCCCAACCGACTGCATGATCGTCTCCGCTATACCCAGTGTTCCGATGAAGGCTGGAAAATCGAACGGCTATCACCATAGAATATCTTCGTAAAGACACCAATTCAGCTAGTGTTTAGAGTCGAAAAAAGTCTTGACACAGTTCATAGAATATGTGATAATATAACCGCTTTTTGACTAATTGGCAGGTAGCATAGAGGACAGGTTGTTGTAACCTGTTCCCCGAGTTGACACGAATTGTCCCTCCAGTGAACCGTGCGATTGGATGTTGCGCGTTTCCGATGTCGTGGTCTCCTAGTTGGAATTAGGATTTGCCCAGTTGCAGTGTGTATTCGTCCTTCGAAAATTGGATTTTGAAACTAAAAAATGGGCAGCACCTTGCCCACTTCTTTTTGGTTTGGGCATGTGAAAAATTTCACAAGCGCGACAGCCCCGGCCACATATCTTGATCTGAGCACATCATTCAGCGCACACGAATGCTAATTGATTACCTGCCAATTCTGCTGTTATTGGTCTTTGCCATCGGCTTTGCGGCTATCAACCTCGCCCTTTCTCATCTCCTCGGTCCAAAGAAACCGACCCCATCGAAGCTTTCCGTCTACGAATCCGGCGTTCAACCTGTGGGAAACGCGCGTCAGCGATTCACCATTCGATTCGATCTCATCGCCATGCTTTTCATCATTTTCGATATTGAGGTGGTGTTTCTGTATCCTTGGGCGATTGTATTCAAGAAATTCTCGGAGAGCAGCGGCTATTTCATTTTAATTGAGATGCTGGTTTTCATCGGCATTCTCTTTTTGGGTTACATCTACGCGTGGAAGAAAGGTGGTTTGACATGGGATTAGAAAATAGATCTGACGACAATATCATCACCACCACTGTCGACAAGGTAATCAATTGGGGGCGAAAAAACTCGCTCTGGCCGATGCCATTCGGGACTGCTTGTTGCGCCATTGAAATGATGGCTACGCTCGCATCGAAGTATGATCTGTCGCGCTTTGGGGCGGAAGCCATCCGATTTTCACCTCGCCAATCGGATTTGCTAATTGTTTCCGGTCGGATTTCGCTCAAAATGATGCCGGTGCTGAAGAAAATTTATGATCAAATGCCGGAACCCAAGTGGGTTATCTCAATGGGGGCGTGCGCATCTTGCGGCGGCGTGTTTGACACGTACACGTTGATCCAGGGTGTCGATCAGTTTCTTCCCGTTGATATGTATATTCCCGGTTGCCCACCTCGACCCGAAGATTTGATTGATGCGGTGATGCAGATTCAGCGTCAAATTGATTCGGGCGAATTGCCCAAAGGCACACTTTCCGACGCGAACAGCGCTAGTGTCACAGGATAAATCATCATGAGTGAAGAAGAAAACGACACAACGAGTTCAGGAAAATCTCCCGTTGTATTTGAGAGGGTCAAGGAACAGTTTCAAGATGGTGTCCTTGACCTCTCGGAGGAGTTTGACGAGTTATCGCTTGTCGCGCACAGAGATTCTGTTTACGAAATCTTGGAATTCCTCAAAAACGACGCCAAACTCTCGTACGATTTTCTCGTTGATGTCACCGCGGTTGATTATTCCCAGATGGAAGATGTGCTGACGAAGTACGATTATGCACGATTCATGGTAGTCTATCACCTTTACTCCTATAAAACGGGTGACCGCCTGCGCGTTAAGGCACCGGTGCATGAAAAAGAGTTGTCGGTTCGCACAGTGACATCGCTTTGGAAGGGCGCGGCTTGGCTTGAACGAGAGGTATATGATATGTTTGGGATTACCTTTGAGAACCACCCCAATCTTCGACGAATTTTAATGCCGGACGATTTTGAAGGGTACCCGCTCTGCAAAGATTATCCGTTGCGCGGTCGTGGTGAACGTGAAACCTTTGATTTTGAACGTCAAAATGCCTAACCTCAATTCGAACCGGTTTTGACGAGGGAGACAAACGAGATATGCACGCAGATATGGAACGGGTCGCAGGCGAAAAGATGATGTTGAACTTCGGTCCTCAGCATCCGGCGACGCACGGCACGCTCCGGATCGTTTTGGAACTCGATGGCGAAACAGTCGTCAAAGCCACGCCTCATCTCGGCTACCTTCATACCGGTTTTGAAAAACTCGGCGAACACCTTGACTACAATCAGTACATTGTTGTCACGGACCGGATGAATTATCTCTCACCTCTCTCCAACAACTTTGGCTACGTCCTCGCCGTTGAAAAACTGCTCGGCTTAGAAATACCCAAACGCGGCGAGTACGTGCGGGTTATCATGGCAGAGTTGTCTCGCCTTGCCGATCACCTCATCTGGTTGGGAATGGGTGCACTTGACCTTGGCGCATTCACCGCGTTTCTCTACGGATTCAAAGAGCGTGAAAAACTATACAATATCTTCGAAAAGACGACAGGAGCCCGCTTGACCACGAGCTATACACGGGTTGGCGGGGTATTGAGGGATCTGTATGACGGATTCGAGGAGGAAGTCAATGCGTTTCTCTCAGCGTTCCCGAAAACGCTCAAGGAGGTGCACACGCTTCTCACCCGGAATCGGATCTGGATGGATCGGACGAAAGAGGTTGGCGTCATATCGGGCGAAGATGCCATCAGCTACGGTTTGACGGGACCTTGTCTACGTGCCTCCGGAGTCGAGCATGACCTTAGAAAGGCTGAACCCTATTCCTCTTACGAGGATTTTGATTTTGACGTAGCGGTGGGCGACAACGGCGACGTGTACGACCGCTATCTCGTTCGGATGGAGGAGATGGTGCAGAGTTGTCATATTGTTAGACAAGCGATGGATAATCTGCCTGAAGGGCCCGTGAATGTTCCGGATAACAAAATCAGCTTGCCCGAGAAGAAGGACGCTTACGGGCATATCGAGGGTTTAATCCACCACTTCAAGATCATTATGGATGGGCACGGCGTCCAGCCGCCGCGCGGTGAAATCTATTCCGCTACCGAGTCGCCTAACGGAGAACTCGGATTCTACATCGTCAGCGACGGGAGTGGCACCGCTTATCGGATTCGCATTCGTCCACCGAGCTTACTGCAATACCAGGTGGTACCTCACATGATTGAGGGGGGCATGGTATCAGACGTCGTTGCTGTGCTGGGAAGTTTGAATGTTATTGCCGGAGAGTTGGATCGGTAGAATTGATTAGGTTGCCGCTGGTGCTTACGTTAAGAATACAGAACATTCGAGGGATATTGTGTGAATCTCGGGGGCATCATACTCTTTATCAAGGACATGCAGCGCGCTATCGCGTATTACCGCGATGTCATCGGCTTGCATCCGGATGAAGAGCAACCGTATTCGGCTGACAGTTTTTTCCGTTTTAACACCGGGCAGTGTAAACTCTGCCTTCACAAAGCGGGGAAGCCAAACGGCGGAAGACAAAAGATTGTCTTTCATGTCGAGAGTGTGAACGATGTCCATCGGAACTTGAAGGCTAAGGGATTGCAACTGAGACCGTTGAAGAGCGAGGATGGGCTAGCCGTATTCGACATTAGGGACCCCGAAGGAAACCGGATTCAGTTTTGGGGAGACTACTAGCCGATTTTATCTGTCATATTTTTTCGCGTTCGCGTTGAGATTTTGTTTGAATAATAAGTGGTAAACCAATCTTTGGTCATTTGAATTGGGATATACTCATGAATTCTATCGCGCAAAGATCTCTATCGCCCTCCTTAATCAGTCGGTTGATCGCACCTTACAAGGAATGGTGGACAGTGCCCACCCTACAGTTGTAAAAAGTCAGCTCAGGTATAACCCGGAAATCTGCACATCTTGCGAGCGTCGAATTGCATGAAGTGGGGTAAACTTAAAGGCTGCAAAGGGTTATAGTAACTTTACCTTTGGCTACTTTGGCTTAGAAGGAAATTGTAGATGTCTGATGAGTTGATTCATATCGAATCACCATTTCAGTTTTCAGAATCAAACAGACAGGAAGTTGATGAACTCATCCAGCGGTATCCGGTGAAGGAAGCCGCCATGCTTCCGGTTCTCCATATCGCACAGAAGCAGGCCGGTTACATCACGCCGGGCGTCATGAAACACGTCGCGGAACTTCTTGAGGTGTCCGTGATGAAGGTCAAGGATGTGGTGACGTTCTATCCGATGTTCTTCGAGGAGCCTGTGGGTAAGTACGTTATTCGGGTCTGTTATACCTTGCCCTGTGCACTGCGCGATTGCAAATTGGTGCTGGATCATCTGAAAGAGAAACTCGGAACAGGAGTGGCTTCCGAGACGGACTTGGCGAAAGGGACGACAGATGACGGAAAATTTACCGTTCTCAAGTCGGAGTGCCTGGCGTCTTGTGATGTAGCCCCCGTAATGATGGTCAACGACGATCTCTACAAAAACCTCACACCGGAAAAGGTCGATGAGATTTTGGGCGGCTTAACGTAAGGTGAGAGCGGAACCATGATTCAAGAACGACGAATACTCTACGAACACCTTGATGTCCCGGGCATGAACACCTTTGACGTGTTCCGCCAATACGAGGGCTACAAACGCTTCGAGAAGGCGCTGGAGGAGTATCAGCCGGACGAGATTGCCGATATGGTGATGAAATCGGGATTGAAAGGCAGAGGCGGCGCGGGATTCTCGACCGGATTGAAATGGAGTTTCGTGCCGCGCGATATCGAACCGCGTTACCTGTGCTGCAATGCCGATGAGAGCGAACCGGGCACATTTAGCAATCGGTATGTCTTGGAGAAGAACCCGCACCTGCTAATTGAAGGGATTCTTATCTGTTGCTATGCAATGGGTATTCATACAACATACATCTATATTCGCGGTGAGTTTACGCTCGGCAAGCAGATGCTCGACCAGGCGATCTCGGAAGCCTATGAGCAGGGGTATCTCGGAAAGAATATCCTCGGCAAGGGTTTTGATTTGGATGTGTATTCTCACCCGGGTGCCGGCGCCTATATCTGCGGCGAAGAAACGGGGCTGATTGAATCGCTAGAAGGGAAACGTGGCCAACCCCGTAACAAACCGCCATTCCCAGCAGTGTCCGGCGTGTTCAACAAACCGACTGTCGTGCAGAATGTGGAAACGTTGTGCAATTTGCCGTTCATCGTGGATAAAGGCGTTGAATGGTATACGAGCATGGGACCCACGTACGGTGATACGAGATTCGATCCACCCCAAGCTGACCCGAACACCGGCACAAAACTATATTGCATCAGTGGAGATGTAGAAAAGCCTGGTGTCTACGAGCTAGACCTCGGGCTTACGTGCGAAGAATTGATTGAAGTTGCGGGCGGGCTTCGGGGAGATCGGGTGAAAGCCGTCATTCCGGGCGGCAGTTCAGCCCCGATTCTGACGCACTATGAGCTGGATACGCGATTGGATTTCACCTCCCTGACCTTGGCGAAGTCGATGCTCGGCTCCGGCGGCATCATTGTGATGAATGACACGCGGAATATCGTCGACTGTCTGCTGAACATCATGAAATTTTATGCCCACGAGTCGTGCGGGCAGTGTACGCCGTGCCGTTGGGGGACGCCCTGGGTGCGAGACATCGTTCAACGCATCGCGGATGGCGAGGGGCGTAAATCCACGATTACACGACCAAAGTTCGGTGTCACGGAGAACGGCAGATGGGGCGACACAGGGGAAACGGAGGAGATTTACGAAGATCTTGACCTGCTGGAGAGCGTCGCGAACAATATCGCGAATGTGGACACGATGACGTGGAATACAATCTGTGTCTTCGGCATTGCCGTTTCATGGCCCGCCGTGAGTTATATGCGCAAGTTCCGTCCGGAGTTTGAAGCCTGCATTCGCGAAGGCAAGCTGGTTACCCTTTCGATCGATGAAGCAACTGTTCCGCCCGAAGAAAATTATGCGTACCAACAGCGCATTATCCCAAGGGTGCTTGAAACGTAATAAATGCGGCATAATCCATCCTACGTCTCGGATCAAATGTGACGTGTCGAAATCGCATGGGATGCTTGTTGCGAGGAACCGGAAGCGCCGAGTCCGAGTTAATCAGCGGAATGCTTGAAAATGATTCGCGTCTCTCATCTTACAAAGAAGTACGGGACGAGCACCGCCGTTGATGACATTAGTTTTGAGGTTCCGGCGGGACAGATTGTTGGTTACTTGGGGCCGAACGGCGCGGGAAAAAGCACTACACTGAAGATGCTTGTCGGTTTGGTTGAACCGACCGCGGGCGACATCTCGGTCGCCGGCTACGATGCGGCGACTGAACTGCTTGAACTTTAAAAGTGCATCGGATACGTCCCGGAAGATGCACAGCTATTTGAAAGCCTGACCTTGTCGGAGCATCTTCAACTAATCGGGAGGCTCTACCACGTTGAAGAGGCACTTATCACCAAGAAAATCTTGGAGTTTGTGCGTCTATTTGACATGGCGTCGTATGCACAAGAGAAGATAAGCAGCTTTTCGCAGGGAATGCGTCAGAAGTTGCTGATAATGTCCGCATTACTGCACAATCCGGATGTTCTGTTATTTGACGAACCCTTTACCAATCTGGACGTGACAACGGTCGCGTTCATGAAAACGATGTTACAGCGGCTCGCCGAGGCGGGCAAAACGATCCTATACTGCACACATATCCTTGAAGTAGCGGAAACACTCTGTCCCCGGATCATGATTATCAACGAAGGAAGACTAATCGCCGATGCCAATGTTGATGAACTACGTCGAATGACAAGTCAAACGGAGTTGGCACAAATCTTCACACAACTCACCGACACCGCAAGCGGAATCGATCGGAAAACCGAGGACGCGGTTCAGATTGTGATGGGAGGGGCGGGTGCTTGACAAAATCGCGCAAATTTATGGTGTGGACCCCGCACACTTCAGGCAACTCCTCAAACTGGATAAGACTGTGACCGAGCGCAACGTAGGTGCCAAGCAGGGGCATACCAAATTCTCCCACGGTTTAGCGTGCTTTATCTGTTTTCTCATGAGTATTCCGGTTGTTTTACTCGCAGACGCGTCACTTGGCGTGTTCAACTACTCACTTATTGCCCTGTCGTACACGATGGTGATGATAGCATTCTTGAGCTATTCACGCCTTGAGATTATTTTCAACCCAACTGACTATCTCATCTTGGCGCACACACCGGTCTCATCGCGCACTTTTTTTCTCACGAAGTTGACGAGGCTGCTTTCTTCTACTGTAATCATGTTGGGCTGCTTGAATCTGCTACCGGCAATCGCGGGATACTGGACAGCAGGACGAAACCCGTTATTCCCGATCGTCTACCTGCCTGTCTCCCTCATCGGTGGTTTTTTCAGCGTTGGTTTATTGACGGTGATTACCGGCTATTTTACAAAACTTCATTCGTATAAGAAACTGCGCTACATTTCCCGATATGCAGAATTGGCATTTCCCATTCTCTTTCCGTTAATCTATGTTATTGCTCCTCGTTTGTTGCCGGAATTGAATTTAGTCTCGGATAAGTTGCTACCTTTCCTTACCGCTTTCTATCTCCTTCCCAACAGTTGGTTTGCGGGGTTAGTAGCGTTCGGGCTAGGTGATGTACACTACCGTTTTCTGATTTTAACGGCGGTTGCGATTGCGGCGACGCTGCTGTTGGTAGCGGGACCTCTTCGCAGCGTCGCACAGGGCTACTCGAATTTCCTGATTTCTCTGTTGGAATCAAGAAGAACGCAGAAGCCCAAACTTAGATTGAGAGCGTCACTCGTTTCACGCTTGTTCAAAAGACGGGAAACCCGCGCCGGGGCAGACTTTGTTTTTGCATACCTTCGGCGCGACAGGCGAACGCAACTCCGGGTTTTTTCTACAATCGGAACTCCCGTTATTTTTCTCGTTATCTTTCTTCCAGATAAACCTGTTTGGGACTGGATTGGCAGCCCCTTCTCCATCTGGCTTGCTCTCGGTATCTCCGCTTTTTTCTTCTTTGGATGTTCAACCATGGTCAGTGCTTTCCTCGGGCAGATTCGGTACTCGGATCACTGGAAGGCAAAATGGATGTTTCGTTGCGCCCCGTTAGCTTCACCGCACTCACTATGGCGAGGCGCACTGGCGGCAACCTTCGTCTATATAATTCTGCCTTATACACTTCTATTGGCGGCATTGGCGGCGATTGCTTGGAAAGGGCTTCTGGGAATCTTTTACCTATTACCGGGTTTGAGTGCACTGCTTGTTTACACTTGTTGCTACCGGAAACCGGGTTCCGGGCTGCCGCTTTCCGAAGAATATGTTCAAAGTGCATGGAATATGGAGCAGGTTTGGCTCTTAATTCGATTCATAGGCTGTCAACTCATCTTCGGCGCAGTCTTGGCGTTCCTATTTGTGATGTTCAAGATTAACGTAGGGCTCTATATCGGGTGTTACGCCGTCATAGTAATTGCCGGAATTCTGATTTTCATCCATACGTTTAACAAAAAACAGTTGGGAGAGGTTCATATATGAGCCGCTCTCTGAGTTTTCGGTTTTGTCTCAGCACGTACTAAGCTGGACTGTGTACATTTGAAAGACACAACAGTCAGCAATAATCAATTGTTGTCGGGTAACGGAGAAGATTTTGATTCACTCGGATTTTTTGGTTGACCTTTGAAAAAATCGCTGGTAGATTTCAGTACCATCACTACGGAGCAAAGTGCCCCGCATGGTTCCAATGAAGGACATAAATTCATGAGAGTCAAATCTTTGTTGCTTCTGTGGATATTCGTCTCAATCTCGCTGACGGCAACGGCACAAACAGTGGATATCCCCGATATCAACCTCCGCACCGCCATCGCGAAGGCGCTCGACAAAGCGCCGGACGACCCAATCCTCAAGAGCGAGATGGCAACACTAACCCGACTTTTGATGGGCGATGCCAGAATTAGCGATTTAACCGGGCTTGAGTGGGCAACCAACGTGACAGTGCTTGCTCTTGAAGGCAACTCAATATCGGATATCTCCCCCTTGGCGAACTTAACCAACCTGACAGGGCTTGGTCTTGGAGGCAACTCAATATCGGATATCTCTCCCTTGGCGAACTTAACCAACCTGACATGGATTGGTCTTGAAGGCAACTCAATATCGGATATCTCGTCCTTGGCGAACTTGACCAACCTGACATCGCTTACTCTTCATGGCAACTCAATATCGGATATCTCGACCTTGGCGAACTTAACCAACCTGACAACGCTTTTTCTTTCTGACAACTCAATATCGGGTATCTCTCCCTTGGCGAACTTGACCAACCTGACAAGGCTTTTTCTTAATAACGCCTCAATATCGGATGTCGCTCCCTTGGCGAACTTGACCAACCTGACAGACCTTCTTCTTTCTGCCAACTCAATATCGGATATCTCGCCTTTGGCGAACTTGGCCAACCTGACACATCTTCGTCTTCGTGCCAACTCAATATCGGATATCTCTCCCTTGGCGAACTTGACCAACCTGACATACCTTGTTCTTGAAGGCAACTCAATAACGGATATCTCTCCCTTGGCGGACGTAACCAACCTGACAACGCTTCTTCTTCATGGCAACTCAACATCGGATATCTCTCCCTTGGCGAACCTAACCAACCTGGAACAGCTTCGTCTTTCTTACAACTCAATATCGGATATCTCTCCCTTGGCGAACTCAACCAACCTGACATGGCTTGTTCTTGAGGGCAACTCAATATCGGATATCTCTCCCTTGGCGAACTTGACCAACCTGACATACCTTGGTCTTGAGAGAAACCGTCTGAATTACGCGGCCATTCATACGCACATCCCAGCCCTCGAAAGCAAAGGGGTTAGCGTCTCTTATGACGATCGCACCCCGGTGTCACTTCATAAAATCTCGGGAGACGAGACCGCGTCAGATAACTCGCTGCTGATTGTGGAGGTCAAGGGGAGCGACAACCGCCCGTTCGAAGGGGTTCCGGTGACGTTCGCCATTGTGTCGGGCGGAGGCACTCTCGGTGTCACAAGCACAACCACCGATGCGCAAGGCAGGGCACAGAGTGAACTCACATTGGGTTCCGACGGGGAACCGAATCGTGTCACCGCGTCTGTCGTCCCGTTCGGGCTGGAGGCGCTCTTTAATGTCGAGCAGGCGGCGGTGAATATCCCCGATCTCATCCTCCGCGCCGCCATCGCGAAGGCGCTCGGCAAAGCGCCGGACGACCCAATCCTCAAGGGCGAGATGGCAACACTAACCAAACTTGTGGCGGGCGCGTGGGAGAATAGGATTAGCGATTTGACCGGGCTCGAGAGGGCAACCAACCTGACATACCTTCATATTTCTAACACCTCAACATTGGACCTCTCGCCCTTGGCGAACTTAACCAACCTGGCACACTTTACTCTTACGAGATCAATATCGGACCTCTCATCCTTGGCGAACCTAACCAACCTGACAACGCTTGGTCTTTCGCCAACATCGGATATCTCGCCCTTGGCGAACTTGACCAACTTGACAACGCTTACTCTTGGTGGATCAATATCGGACCTCTCGCCCTTGGCGGACTTAACCAACCTGACAAGGCTTACTTTTGATGGATCAATTTCGGACCTCTCGCTCTTGCCGAACTTAACCAACCTGACAGCGCTTCGTGTTTATAACACCTCAATATCGGATCTCTCCCCCTTGGCGAACTTAACCAACCTGACAACGCTTTCTCTTAGTAGCACCTCAACATCGGATATCTCGCCCTTGGCGGACTTAGCCAATCTGACAACGCTTTCTCTTCATGGCTCAATATCGGATAGCTCGCCCTTGGCGAACTTGACCAACTTGACAACGCTTACTCTTGGTGGCTCGATATCGGATATCTCGCCGTTGGCGAACTTAACCAACCTGACAACGCTTCATCTTAGTGCCACCTCAATATCGAATATCTCTCCCTTGGCGAACTTAACCAACCTGACAGAGCTTTCTCTTGTTGGCACCTCAATATCGGATATCTCTCCCTTGGCAAACTTAACCAACCTGACACGGCTTAATCTTCATGGAATCCCACTGAGTTACCCGGCCATTCATACGCACATCCCGGCCCTCCAAAGCAAAGGGGTTAGCGTTTCTTATCACGATCGCACCCCGGTGTCACTTCATAAAATCTCCGGAGACGAGACCGCGTCAGATAACTCGCTGCTGATTGTGGAGGTCAAGGGGAGCGACAACCGTCCGTTCGAAGGGGTTCCGGTGACGTTCGCCATTGTGTCGGGCGGAGGCGCTCTCGGTGTCACAAGCACAACCACCGATGCGCAAGGCAGGGCACAGAGTGAACTCACATTGGGTTCCGACGGGGAACCGAATCGTGTCACCGCGTCTGTCGTCCCGTTCGGGCTGGAGGCGCTCTTTAGTGTCGGGCAGTCGGCGGTGAATATCCCCGATCTCACCCTCCGCGCCGCCATCGCGGAGGCGCTCGGCAAAGAGCTGAACGACACATTCTTCACGAGCGAGATGGCAACCCTAACCGAACTTGCGACGGAGCGGGGGAGCGTTAGCGACTTGACCGGGCTTGAGAGGGCAACCAACCTGACACAGCTTCGTCTTCGTGCCCGCTCAATATCGGATAGCTCGCCCTTGGCGAACTTAACCAACCTGACACACCTTACTCTTTATGGCTCAATGTCGAATATCTCGTCCTTGGCGAACTTAACCAACCTGACATACCTTTATCTTGTTGCCTACTCAATATCGGACCTCTCGCCCTTGGCAGGATTAACAAATCTAAGAGAGCTCTCTCTTGGCGACCCTTCCAAATTAGACTCTTCAACCCTGCCAAGTTTAGCCAACCTCGAAGTGCTGAATATTTTTGGCTATACCTGGTCTACGATAGACGACCCAACAAACCAGAGTAGACTCCGTGGGTTATTGGACCTAACATTCTTGGCAGGCTTTCCGAACCTGACAGAGTTAACTATTTCGCCCGCTGGCACCTTGTTCTACCATTTTTCAAACATTTCGCCCGTGGCTGGCTTAAGCAGACTGAAAAAAATCAGTCTCGTTTATTGCCTAATTTCAGACATTTCGCCTCTGGTAGAAAACACGGGGTTAGGACACGGCAGCATAGTCGATGTACGAAGCAACCCTCTCAGTTATGTATCCCTCCACACCCATATTCCCGAACTCCAAAGCAGGGGCGTCACCGTACACTTTGACGATGGAGCATCCCCGGTGCTGCTTAGGGTCTCGGGCGATTATCAGAACGGTGCGGTCTCCACTCCACTGCCTCAACCGTTAGTCATTGAAGCGCACGACGAAAACGGTTCTGCGGTCGCAGGGGTTCAGGTCGAATTCACCGTATCCCAAGGCGATGGTACGCTTGGCGCCGCAATCGCAACGACTGATGAAAACGGCAGAGCGCAGACAACCCTCACACTAGGTCCGAATCCGGGAACGAACTACATATACGCGTATGCCCCTGAATTTGAAGTTGGCACCGTTTTTCACGCTATCGCCGATTCTGAAATGCCGCCGGTTTCGTCGGATCTCAACGGCGATGGAACTACGAACATCTTGGATTTGGCTTTGGTCGCCTCCGCGTTGGGGAGCGCAGGCGACAATCTTGCGGCGGATGCGAATGGAGACGGGGTTGTAAATATTCTGGATTTGGTGTTCGTTGCGGGTATGCTTGGGGATGCGGCGGCTGCGCCTTCGGCGCGTCTACAAGCGATTGAAACATTTACGGCGGCAGAGGTCAAGCAGTGGCTGCACGACATAAGACTCTTGCGGTTAGAGAATCCCATCGTGAAAAGAGGGATAATGATGCTTGAGCGGCTTTTGGCATCCCTAATCCCGGTCGAGACGGAACTGTTAGCGAACTATCCGAATCCGTTCAACCCGGAAACGTGGATACCGTATCGACTGGCGGAGGGCGCTTTCGTAACGTTGACTATCTATGACCTAAGTGGTCAGGTGGTACGGACTCTGGATGTTGGGCGCCAAATTGCGTCCGCTTACGAGAATCGGTCAAAAGCAATCTACTGGGATGGCAGAAACGAGTTGGGGCAGCGGGCGGCAAGCGGCGTCTATTTCTATCACCTGTCTGCCGGGGATTATTCCGCGACGCGGAAAATGCTGATTTTGAAGTGAACACGCGGGCGCCCTATCGGATCTCGAGCGCCTTGGGATCTCTATCGCACTCGCTATTCGCTCGCTTGATCTATTCGCTTAGTTGCTCATTCATTATCCAACGCTTGATCTCTCCGGCGAGACCTTGTTTGAATAGTTATCTTTTCCCCTGATAAGGGAGGTTATGAGCTTGTTTGAAAACACGGTGAAGCCCAGTCCCTTGTGGCCATTCACGACTCTCTAACCTTTTTCAAACAGGATATTGGCATCATACTCTTTGCCCTAGATTTTGAGGAAATCATGGCACTCATCAAACTAAACGAACTTGAAGTCGAAGTACCGGACGGAATCAATGTTGTCGAGGCAGCACGGATGCACGGCATCGAGGTGCCGCACTATTGCTATCATCCGGGATTGAGCAGTCCGGCGAACTGCCGCATGTGCCTTGTAGAACCCCACGTGTTTTTTCCTCCCGCCGGCAAGGTTGTTCCAGACCGTCAGTTGGCGACGGGATGCACCGCCGTCATAAAAACCGCTCCGCCCGATCGGAAACTCGACGGAAAATTTGACTACATCGTTCAGACGGATTCTCCACGCGTAAAGAAGGCGCGCGAAGATATTCTTGAATTTTTGCTGGTTCATCATCCGTTGGATTGCCCGGTGTGCGATCAGGCTGGCGAATGCGACCTCCAGGATTTCTCGTATCGACACGGGCATGATAAGAGCAGATACGTTGAGGTCAAGAATGTTCCGCCCAAGAAGGATTTGGGGCCTGATGTACTTCTTTATTCCACCCGCTGTATTGTGTGTACGCGTTGTATCCGATTTTGTGACGAAGTGGCGGGCAGCGGCGAGCTCGGATTGATTCAACGCGGTTCGCATGATGAAATTGATATTCCACGCGCGCATAACGGAGCACCTTTGCAACTTCTGGACAATAAACTGGCTGGCAACGTCGTGGATATTTGCCCAGTGGGTGCGCTCATTAGCAAGGATTTCCTGTTCAAATCTCGTCCATGGTTTATGAAGAAGGTGAACAGTGTATGTCCCGGTTGCAGCGTGGGATGTAACATCACGGTTGAATTCAAGGAGGATGGCGTTTACCGCTTGAAGCCACGTTTCCACGCGGATATCAACGAGCACTGGATGTGCGACGACGGCCGGCTCGGTTACGAATACGTCAATAGCGAAGACCGTCTCCAAATTCCGATGAAACGAGAGAACGACGGGCTTACTCCGACCTCATGGGAAGATGTGCTAAAACTGATTGCGGATGAGCTGTCGGCGGCAGAAGCGGAGTCTATCGTCGTCATAGGGTCGGCGCAAGGCACCAATGAGGAAAACTATCTCTTGATGAAGCTAGCGCATGATGTGCTCAAGACGGATCGGATTGGTCTGTTTGGGCGCAAAGCGGGCGAGGAGCACAAGTTCCCGCAGTTCACGATTGAAGCCGACAAAAACCCGAACACACGCGGCGCTAGGGATATGCTAGGGGCATCTACGAATGGGAACGAGACTGCCGCGACCGTGGTAGAGGGGGATTTGCTCTGGGAGAGTTTGTCCGGCGCTAAGGTTGTGTACCTCGTGAACGGCGCTCCTGATCGTCCTCTCACCGAAACGGAAAGAACCGCTTTGGAAGACGTGGAGTTCCTCATCGTGCAAGATATTTTCCTGTCCGATGCCGCACAACTCGCGGATATCGTTTTACCGAGCACCGCTTTCACGGAGAAGGATGGCAGCTTTACCAATTCAGCAGGCTGGGTACAACGCATCCACAAAGCCACCGATCCGCCCGGCGAAGCACGCATTGATTGGGAGATTATCCAGCAGGTGGCAAAACGGTTAGCAGGGGAATTCGAGTATCACTTCGCAGGAGAGATTGCGGCGGAGATTGCAGCCGCTGTGCCCGGTTATTCTGAAGCAACACATCAACAGATTGGTGATGGCGGGGTAAAACTTCAAGAGGTGTGAGTTGGAGATAGGGGAAATCTATAGTCGTGGGGCTTGCGCACTTTTGTTGGCGCGAAGGATATTACGATGCAACTAAATATTGGGGAACAGAAGCTTTATGAGATCGTTAAGCAGGTTGTTTCCGAAGTTATTGATGATAGGCTGGATAAGCTGAAGAATGAAATACGTCTAGCTGCGCTTTACGATGAATTTGCTAAAGAGGACCAGCAACTCGCCGAGGAAGGGTTGTCAGATTACAACGAAGCATTGACGAAAGAGGACGTTTCTTGATGGCTAAGCAGTTCTCTCGCTAAGCGTATATAGCATTGTTTCAAAGTAGTAGGATCAAGTGACCGAATAGGGAATACGATAGAGATTTCCGTGTACCGTACACCGCGTTACGCCAAAGAGATGTAGGAGCGATCTCCGAATCACGGCCTGCGCATCTTGTTCGTTGCGCGTTTTTTGGGTTTTACTAACCACTAATCACTAGCCACTAAACACTGACTATATGGATTTACCACTTCATGTTCT
>JAJDTR010000071.1 GCA_022827055.1 Candidatus Poribacteria bacterium
TCTCTGGTAAATCCGTACCTCGTCGATAACCCATCATGCTACCGATTATCAATAGGGCTTTCCACAGTATAAAGAAAAACCAGCACGAAAAGTTGATGTCAAGCGGGACGAGAAAGAGCATACCTATGCAATAGGGACGTAAGGTGATGGGAGTGTATCCCAATGCGTCCCATGGCTGCGTGGTGAATACGTTTCCCAGGTCATACACCTTGACACGGAGAAACGGAATAACGGGAAAAAAGAAATGCAAGCCGTTGATAATATCTATTGCCCCCACAATCGCGAAACTCGTCCACATCAGCTTGTTTCGGAATAGCCCCGATGCTCGGTTTGTCATTTCATACGGCAACTGGGCGACAGGGTAGGTAAGTCTCTCTCTTTCAGTCCACTGCTTTCGAATTATGACGTCGATGCATATCATCACAAACATGAGCACGAAGATAAAGCCCGACCATGCGATTACTGGGATTATCCATGCGTTGAAATGCCCCGGTGAATAAAGGCTCGCAGTCTCTCTGAATCCGGCTACGAATCCTTCCAAGGCTCGTTCGTCGGTCACGATGAGCCAGCTAGGCATGTATCGCCAGAATAGGTCTTGCCATTCGTTCTCCGGTGTGGCCAGTCCGACTGGAGCCGCTATGGTGGGCACTAGAATTTGTAACATGCTATGCCCCACGAGGGCAGTCGCTTGGCACACCATAATGTAGACGGTGAGGAGTTCGTCCTGTTTCAAGGCGAATCTCCGAGATAGCTTCTTTAGCGGGGCATTGAGGGCGATTAGAAGCAGCAGCGTGAAGATTGGATTGAAGAAGAATCCTATCGTCGTGGAATGAGCGGAGTAATAAACGGTCTCAATCAGAACTAACCAGTAGGCATTGAGAGGAATCAGTATAAGACCTACCAGTACCGCTCTCCATGTTATATTCTTCATGTGCTCTGCATTTTTGGGGCGCTATAGAGGGCGTACTTGGTGGGAACGGCTGTGTAAAGTTCTTTTCACATTTGCCTTTTTGGATTAATCATCGTATTACTTAGGAATAGCTTGAATCTGATAAATGGAAATTACATGTACAACTGTCTCAAACTCGAAGAATTAGCCTGTGTTTAAATCTGTGATGAAGAAGGGGTACACATTTTGCACCAATCCATGCGATTCTATTCGTGTTTAGTCGCAATTTCCACCGGTCTACCCAACTTCGCGCTCTCAATAGCTCCGAAGACCATTTGTAAACTCTTGATGTTGTCGGTGCAGACGGTTTCAGGAGTGTTGCCCGTCCGAACACACTCGACGAATTCATGAATAATACCTGCATGACCGCCGATTGCGGCTGTGGGTTCATGTGTCGGCAGCCCCAAACCTTCCCATTCGGAATGAGATTCCGCATCTTTCGACTTGGCTCGTCCGCTGTATTTATCTTCGCCATTCCACCTTATGCTCCCGTTCGAGCAGACGACGTGCCAATCGCTGTTCCAACTCGTCTTCAGACCTTCGGAACACCAACTCCCGCGGTACGCAAAGACGACGCCTCCGGTCATTTCGAATACGGCGATAGCAGAGGCGCCGTGGTCATACCATGAACCCGACGGATTCCATTCTTTGCAATAGACTGAGACCGGATCTTCGCCTGATATAAATCTAGCTGCATCAAATGTGTGAATCGCCATATCCAGCAGGAGGGAATGTTCCATACAGTCTCGAAATCCGCCAAAATGGGGTCCCATATAGTAATCACTATTGACGGTCGTAATGCGTCCAATAGCATCTGACGTTAAGAAGTTGCGCAAGCGGCGAATATGTGAGTCATAGCGGCGATTCTGGATGACAGCATAGAGTTTGCCAGAGTCCTGCGCAGCCGCATGCATTTTGCGCGCGTTTTCCATGCTGTCCGCCATCGGCTTTTCACCGAGTACATGGCAGCCGTGATTCAATGCTTCGAGCGTGATGTGAACATGCGCTTCGGGCACAGTGCAGTCGAAAACTATGTCCGGGGAAGTTTGCTTCAAGACCTCTCCAATGTCAGCTCCAATGATCCTATTCTCCAATCCAAACTCTTGTGCGCGGTGCACGGCGGACTGTTTCCGAATGTCAACGAGACCGACAATGTCGATCGAATCCATTTCGGCAGCAACTCTAAACCATGTACGGCTCATGCTACCGCAACCTGCGAGGACTACCTTGAGTTTCGTCTCCATTCTCGTCTTTGGTTCTGCGAATTTGGCTGATCGCTCAATTACCCGTCCCGAATACGGTTCTTCAGGCAGTGTGCCGAATCCGCTTATAAACCTTTGTGTACCGTACGACAGCGGCGCCGGGTTGCTCGTGGATGTTAATTGTTAAACCTTTTTCCATGAGGTCGCGCCCAGCCATTGTAGTTGTCGCGGGATTATCGAAATCTTTCAACTCGTATAGTGTATCAGGTTCCAATCCGCCTATTTTATATCGCGCTTCTGTAGCAGAGCTAGCAGGACGCCGAAATCCTTGGAATATCCCCTCCCCGAGATCGGGACGGTCAAATTGCCAAGCCATCCAAGTGTCATCTGCCAGGTCGTAGGGAGTGAGTGGGTAGAAATCACCGTCAAAGCAGTGGCGCACCGAAAGATATTCATTGAGCAATTTGTGGGCTAGCTCGTATTCAAATTCATCCTTTCCGGGAGGCCAAGGCGCTGATGGTATTGCCATCGGCGTCCAAGCGAGTTGCATTCCCGGACTGTAGGCGCTTCGGTAAGCGTAGGGTTCAACTATTCGATTACACGAGCCGCTCAACGGAACCCAGAACGACAGGCCATAGGTCTGCCCCTGCATTCCGATCGGATCGAAAGACTCTTGCAAATTGTGCTCACCTGCGCACTGGAAGTCGCTTCGCCACAGAGGCACACTCCGTTGAATCGTTTCAAGGTCGATTTGTCTGCCGCCGCCCCAGCAATTGTCAATGATGAGATTGGGCGATCGACTGAGCAATCCATCCCAGAATTCGTAAAAGCCTTCGCATGCTCTTGCCCAATTTACCCCCACGCGATTTTTACCTGTGTCGGGAGGCGTCTCGGCCCGCGCATCTTGACGAAAAATGTCAATTCCCCATTCGGCGACGAGCTTGGAGTAATATTCGATCATCCATGCATTAATCATTGGATTCCCGCCGTCCACGCCGGTGAACTCTTCCGACAGCAGATCCGGCCGATACTTCTTGACTCGATCCAACTCGGCGTAAAGCCTGCCTCCGCCGAACCACAGTAGATATTTGATGCCGTGCTTGCGGGCTTCGTCAGAGATAACGCGGATGCCGTTAGGAATCTTCTCCTCGTCAACGACGACATTGCTCAGATATTCCGATTCTTCCCCTTCCGTGGGTGGGCGTTCCCAACCGATATCCATCCAGTGGTATTCTATCGGGAAATCGTTATCCACGAACCAGTTGATAATGGCGATGTTCTGTTCCTCGGTGTGATTCTCATTGCCTGCGCCGGTGGGTACTCTTAACCTCTCGCCACCTGGTTGAGGACTGTAATGGTCAAGCAGTAGTCGCCGCCACTGATTGTGCCCCAGAATGCGGTCGTCATTCCAGAACATGACCAGTATGCGCGTTGTTCGAATGCGCTCGCCGGGATGCAGTAGCAGGTGCGATTCGCTCATTCCCGCCTTTACGGAAATCGATTGGGCGGCATCTCTAACAAACTCTGCATTCCAAGGGCCTGTCCAACCGATGCCGCCAATGATTCCACCGCCGTGCCATTCCACGTTGAAGAAAGGCAAATACGGATGGGAGGAGTCACTATCCAAAATCAGCGGTTGATTTGGTTGCAGCGCCTCTTTCAAAGGCGAAAAAGCGTCAATGTGGTGATACCCGCCTTGAGAATGATGGAGGATGAATTCTCCGGGTTGTTCCGAAATGAACGCTGTGTCCAAAGCCTGAATGTTCTCCAGAATTGCGGTATCCCGGTCACCGACGTTTTGGAAGTATACTACCCAGTCAATCGCCGGGTAATCGGAGTAATTTATGGCTTCACATGTCACTTCGAGTCCCGTACTTCGGTCCGTGTATCGCAAGGTGTGTTGCGTCCGTCCCTCCTCAAGCTCTTTCTCGTCTCGATCGAGTTCCCATGTGCCGAGGAGTTCGTCGGACGGCCTACCGCCGTAGATGAACGAGAATGGCGGCTCCGGAGATGTTGCTTCAAACCGCTGCTCTATCCATTGGCGGGCATTCTCCGTTGCCTTGGCGATCGCAGTGTGAGTCATCGACCAGTTCCTCCTATTTCTGGATTCTTACTTTCAACGAATTCAAGGCGGTGATCCGTCTGATTCGGAACACGATGCCTGACACGAATGAGACACCACAATATCTCGATAACTTTCAGATCGCTAGCTAACCCAGGTTACCACCAGAAAGTTTTAGGCATGTAAGGGATTGTTAATATTGAGTCTTTATTTTGCCCCAGCTGATAGCAATTTTGTCCATTGGGGAAACTGCCAACTGAGCTAACCCAGACTTCATAATCCGTTGGATTTCATCTTCATTCAGGGCTTCACTAAAGAGTGCGACCTCGTCAACCATGCCGTTTAGCCAGCCACGATCTGCGGGGTTTCCCCAGCGTCCTATTATTTTTTCCTCTTTCCTTCTATCAACAATTCCTTTCGCGCCATTTACTCTGACATCCTCCTCACCATTTACGTATGACATCCAATTGTTACCGGATCTGACATACGCCGCATGCGACCATTTATTTAGCTCAACCGATGCTTTGCCGATACCGTTACCGCCGGGATCCGAATGGATGATGTCCCAAAATTTGCCTGTCGAACTCGCCCAGATGTCGATGTTTCTTGTTCCTTGGTAATGAAACATGATGCCCGCCCAATAATCCGTTGCGCTGGTAATCAGTGCGGTCTTACGCTGCGAACGCGGGAAAAACCAAAGCATGATTGTAAAATCACCGGAACCCAAATCCCAATCCGGCGACTCACCAATGCTCACGTAATCGTTTTTTCCGTCAAAGCTCAAGCCCGATCCGAACTTGCCGTCAGCCCATTGAGTGCCGTCTTGAAGCGTCGCCTTATGACCATTACCCGACAAATCTCTGGCTGCCTCGCCCTGTCCCTCGTCGAACAGCCAGACCGCGATGGCAGAATCTATATTCAAAGCATAACCTGCGGTTGTCAACATTACACTTGTTAACACGAAACCGAGGCAAATGAGCGCAAGTTTCTTTTTCATTGGTTTACTCCTTCTATACGTCGAAATTGAAGATAGAGGCTGTTCTTACGTGTACGCGGTATTCACGCTAGTAATACCGTCAATTCCAAACTACCAATTCCAGATTATAGACCACTCGTTTCATCTAGTCAACTCTCTAGCTGTGCGCTAGATTCTCTAGATCGGACATCCGTGGAGTTTCAAGCAGATGTAATGGTTCAATGCGCTTTCGAAATTTATCTATCCTACACTCCGCACCTCAAGGGGCATTTAGGAATATTTATAATTTTCTTCTCTGGTAATCATGACATTAGCACACCTTTTATTTGGATTACAAATAACATTCTACAGTTTTTAGCCCCAGCGGGGCGACAGGTGTATAGAAACGTGATTTGGTCACACACTTAAGCCCCAGAGGGGCGACACTTGGGACTACGCTTCAATCGAAAACGCTAACAGGCAGCAAATTAGCATCCTTTTTAATTCGGTTGATATACCCTAGACATAATTCACCTGTCGCCCCGCTGGGGCTTTGATGGAGGGATGTCTAATGCTGCTATACACCTATCGCCCCTCTGGGGCTTGGCGTGAAAATAATCCTCAATTGGGTTTCCAAGAATTGAAAAATTTAGTAACCACACGGATTTATAGGATTTCAATAAATTCTGTAAACCCCTAAAATGGGTGCGGAGAGTAGGATCTATAGTCATTTACATTAATTTTTGCGCATATATGGATGGTATGTTACTCAATATGAATATTGAAAATGGCTTCGGCAAACCAACTGTAGGAGATCAAATGAGCGAATAGCGAATGCCATAGCGATCTTCCCCCGGCCGCGACCTCCTCTCGCCAGCCGAACTCGCTCCGAGAGAAGACACGCGGCAACCTGCGTTATTAGTGGTCGAACTAGCTAGTCCCAAATGTACAATTCTTGTTTGAAATGCCCGTGGCTGTTAAACAGCGGAAGGTTTAAGATGGGAAAACGGTCATAGACAAAAGTTATCGCGGTAGGAGAATGGAAGAATTGGAAATGGTAACACTTGACTAGCCGTACTGAAGCGGAGTGCGGACGAAACTGAAGATTGTCCCGCCTACGTTCGTCACCAATTTTCGAACTTAAGTGATCGGCGTCGTGTCAAATACCCTTTGCGTGGAGTCGTGGTGTACCAAGTAAATCTTGAGAGCGTTTTCTATTGAACTTTTATCTCTCCCCACGACGTAGCGAGTTTTCCGGTTGAGGACACCGCTTGCGCAACTCCTTCCGTCCACAAGTGTCCAATCGTGCCTCGCCATTTGGTGGGTGCCCAATATGCCAAGACAGGATACCTCAAAAGCGAATTGGAAGTGAACTCCTTAAATGGCAACTGAAGCTTAACCTTTGGATTACCGAGCTGCTTATAAGCCACAAGCTGTCGACCGTTGTGCCACATCGTGTACGTGGCGTTATCTGAATTCCAACGTTCGTATTTGAGTGTGAGGGTATCACCGGCAACAGACGTAATGAACTTCGGGGAAGCGAGGTTAGCGTATCCCACACGGATCCGATCCGTGAATTTTCCGTGTACTTTTGCTGTCAGAAACAGAACACCCCATTTGACGCTCAGCTTCAGTGAGTTGTTATCGTTATCCTTGGCACTCTGCAACTGTATACCTACATCCTGCCCGTCCCAACCATTGTCCCACTGTTTCGGCACAACATCGAGTTGCATGTTCCACGATACCCCTGCGCCCGGAGCGTCAATTATCACGCCTTTCGGGCGAAACCAACCGGAATCATTCGAGTTTGTGGCTGAGACCTGGAGCAGGTGCCCATCGACCACATCCCATTCGGCATCGCCGCCATGCACTACAATTTCGTAGTTTTCCTCCAAATTGTTCTTATCAAAAGGGTCGGAGAAATCATCTGCCAGAGCCAGTGACTGAAGGACTGTCGCGCAGATTACACTACAAACCCCCAATAATATCCTTTTCACTGGAATTCGCTTTAACGAAATCAAAAGTAGCATTCTCATTTTGAGCCTCCAGATTCGAACCCGGCTTCTAAGCTAGTTTCAGCATTGAAGTTTGTTACCTTAAGCCACCCATCAGTCGATTGTACGAACGGTAGGTTGGTATTATTTTGCGTTGTTGACCTCGGTAATCACCGCCCTGGAACGTGAAGCGTGCATTGAATCCTGCTTAAGAAGGTACGCCTGTGCGATAGCAACAAAGCGTGATTAATACCATTTCGCTTGAATGACAGTGCATATGATTTATTAATCCTATCATCCATTTCTCCGTAGGCGGGGCATCTTGCCCCGCCTTGGAACGGCTTGCTTGACACCATTTATGCACAGACAATTTAGAGAAATGGTATAAGCAGTGCGTAGAACACCATAATCTTCGGGTCGTGTTCTAGAGACAAGGAAAGAACTATTGTGTCTTTAATACGCCCCAAGATGTGGCTAATTTGCCAAGCGCGGACACAGATTGTGCGTCGAGTAACCCCATTTTCGCGATGGCGTTAATGTCATCTGCGCTCAATTCCTTGCCAAAGATGGCAACTTCATCGATTCTTCCGGGAAAATGAAATAGTTTTGGATTGGGTAGACAACCTATGACCAACGGTGCATCCGCGGTATTCAAGTTTTGGGCAGGATGTCTATTTTCAGCCTCGTGCAAAACCCCATCTAGGTAAATCTTGAATTTGTCGGTCGTCTTTGCACCTTCAGGATAAGCGGCTGCAAAATGGTGCCACTTTGTATCCGCATCCCATTCAAAATTCCTAGCAAAGAGAACGGTTTCTATGCCTAAAGAATGCCATGCAGTTTCAAGAAGCCCCAAGCCTAGTCGTTGTCCCGGATTATTCTGTCCATAGCCCATCATTTCATGTAGGGCGTCCGGCCAGGCTACTTTTGACCATTTAAACCAGAAACAGATGGTACGCGGTGCTGCGCCTATAGGCAAATCATGCGGTGTTTCAACTTCCACGTAATTGTTGGTACCATTAAATTCTAGGGCTTTACCGTACTTCCCCGCCACCCATTTAGGTTTATTGACCAACTTGCCATCATTGCCATTTCCACTATGATCGTTAGCCGTATTACCACTGCCCTCATCAAAAAGAAAAATCACTCTGGCAGCTTCCAAGTCAACTTCGGCATAACTATGAATAACTACCATCAAGCTGATGGCAATCGAACACGGAAAGGAGAAAATTGATTTTAGACTTACAGCTTTCATTATCAGCCGTCCTGAGTGTTGATTGGAAATTTGTAATGTCCGACAAGGGTGTCTTCATAATACAGGAAGGGTAGACTTAGGATGGTCACGCAGCTTAATATTGGCGCACGTCGAAGATGTTCAACCTGCAAGATTAGGGATATATCTACAGAAGGCGCACACGACAGACAGGATGAATGGTTGGACCATTCTGATGGAAATGTTCAACTACCGCAACGTTTGGTGGTTAGGCATGTCAAATCCGTCGAGACCTGATACCAATTCTGAAGGACACCGACGCATTGTTTCTGTAACTTAGCGACAGAGTAGTTGAGGCTTTACGAACAGACACTACGCAAAGCCTCAACAGCCAAGACTGCGCCCATGAAGACATCTCTTCAGAATCAACGTAAACCTGTCGCGCGTTTATGGCACATATCTACTTTGTAGCCTTAAGCTTTCCCCAGCTAATAGCTATCTTTCCCGCCGAGTCCACGGCAACCCTTTGCTGGGCGGTAGCTGCTTCTAACCCGGAGTTCATGATGGCGTTAATTTCATCCACGTTCAGCTCTTCGCCGAAGATTGCTACTTCGTCCATGGTGCCGGGGAAGTGGAATAGCTGTGGATCGGGCAAAGCACCTACGACCAATGGGAATCCCATCGTATCCAACTGCTGGGCATCATGTCTGCTAATGGCGTCCTGCAAGACGCCGTCAAGATAGATATTGAATTTACCGCTCTCCGTTTCGCCTTCGGGATATGTGGTTGCAAAATGGTGCCACTCCGTATCTGCGTCCCATTCAAAATTCCTAGCGAAGAGAACTGTTTCAATGCCTAGAGAATTCCACGCAGTTTCAAGCAAGCCCAAGCCTAATCTTTGCCCTGGCGCGTTTTGCCCATATCCCACCATTTCATAAAGAGCGTCCGGCCATACTGCGTCTTTCCATTTAAACCAGAAACAAACGGTTCTTGGAGACGCCCCTGTTGGAAGATCGTTTGGAGCCTCAACTACCACAACATTATCCTTACCATTGAGCTCCAAAGCTGTGCCAAATTTACCGTCGACCCAGTCGGGGGCATTCCTAATATCACCATCATTGCCATTTCCGCTGAAATCTTTGGCGGTATCACCACCGTCTTCATCAAACAGGAATATCACCCTGGCATCCGAACCAATCAATTGAGCACTACTAGGTAAAGCCAACACCAAGATGATGGCGGTTAAGCACAGAAAGAAACTAGCCGCTTTCGCTGTTGCGGTTTTCATGTTCTAACCTCCTAGTGCATTATTATGCAAGTTAGTGGTGCATGCGTCCTCGTCAAGAGACTAGTAGAGGGGATCGAAAACTCACGTTTGTGTGTGCCAGTAGGCACGGCGAAAATCTTCCCGCCTTGTGAACCCAATCTTTAAGCAAGACGATTGGGTTCTGATTCGATGTTGAATTAGGTGATTATCACCGTCGAGATGTTCTAGTCTGTTTCTTTGGATTGACGCACGGTGAATAGAAGGGAAAGCCGCGTGCTGCTGATAGCCTAGGTCTCTGTGCTGCCAGCTGCGTGCGTAGATGTGAACTGCGCCCGCGTCTTCGGAGTACGGATACAGGCGAATTGGTTGGCCATTAAGTTAAACAGTTGACGCTGTTCAGACACTTAACCTTTACATATTACCACACTCTATCGATGCCGTCAAGCACAAAATGTAATTCTATTCATCCAATCTGACAAAGTTTGATATGTATCTGCTGCGATCTTAAATTAGGACAATATATAGAGCGCCAATAGACTCATGTATTGGGTGCAAGTTTCGCCCCTGGTACAAGCCACTTCATTTGGCATCGCCAGAGGGACATCCACACCTCTCGGGGAAATAAATGAAGGGCGATCCATAGTTGTTCGGCAGGTTTATGCGGTACCAGCGGGTATCCACGCGTTATCATTAAAGATCGATGCTCTTCAACATTGCCTCAAAATTATCTGGCAGTGGTGCAAGTGCACCATTCCAGGTCGCTGCGGCGTAGTTCAGCATATTTCGCAACAGTCTTTCTGCCACGGGAACCTCGCCTAGGGTCTCTCGAATCTTCAGTGTATTCAGGATGATCCGTCCGGCTCCAAACTCGTGCACGGAGATTAGTAATCCGGAACTGTATCCGAACGAGGTGAATATGCTCCCCGAAACCGCCTCGGCAGGCTCCTGTTGGTCGAACCAGACCTCATCGGGAATGAGATCGCGATATATGGTATAATCCATAAGCCCGCCGCACTGCAATCCATCAAATATGGGATGTTTCTTGCACCAGTCATCTGCCATATAGGGTCCGAGCCCTTGAGGTGCGCCGCGAGAAATCTGATCTATGCGCCCCTTGTTCTTAAGCGGAGCCCACCGTGTCGATTCGCCTTCGCCTGCGAACACCGCGGGAGACAAAAAGACGACCGACGATCCTCTGGCGACACGAGTTGCCAAATCACGAAATGCCTCGGCTCCGCCCGAACCGTGAGGGGCACCAGAAACTAAAATTAATTCACGCTGGTCAGTGACAGCCGGATCAAACCGGGGTGTGGCAATTTGATTCAGCTTGAACCAATTTTCCAGGTCAGCGTCCTTACCCCAAAGGACAACTTCATCACGCACGACCGGCATCTGATGAGGATCGGTGACATAGAATTGCACCTCACCGCCGAAGGCGGCGGCTCCCCTTTCAAACCGAGCCACGAAACGATATTGTCCGCCTGGACCTTGCATCTTTAAATCGTCATTGAAAATTGGGTATGCTAGGGGCGGCTCTTTTCCGATTTCAAAAGCGGGCACATCAACCTCGATCGTCCGATCTAATGCCCGGAAGTTTCCAGGACCTACAACCTGTAGTCGGAGAGGATACCTTCCGGGTTGCAACACGTCCTCATTTGCCAGCACTACTTCAAGACTTACAGAGGAACCGCAATACAGATTGGCAGGTTCGGCGAACAAACACAGACGCAACGGAGCCAGACTATCGTACAACGCATCAACTGTGTCCGGTTTTAGTTCACGAAAGATGGTTGTCAGACCTTCGGCATTTATGGAATCTCCGTCAACGGTGCCCGTCATGTTGTGTCCGGCCATGTTTGGATTTGCGCGTATGGCGTTCCAACCCAATTTTCGTTGAGCTGCCATGTGTGATAGGGAATGAGTGAAGAAATCATCAGGATTAGTGAAGACTTCATCCAACTTCCAGCGGTTCCAGTCTTCCAAAAATTGGTCCAAGTACCTCTGAATGATGCCATAGGCTTCACCGTGCGTGGCGTTATGCTGCTGATACAGTCGCACCATACGAGACAAATTTTGCCCTGAACCGACACCGTATTCGGACACAAAATAGTGTTTGTCCGCCGTACCAAGGCTTCGCAGTGTGCTGATTTCTTTGGCAGTGTGCGGCACCCGTTGATAGTGATGGCGATCATCCAGTACGTCTTCCCAATTGTGCGATCCGGGATTACTTAGACTGCCAATCTCATTGTCATTATCAAAGCGGCCACTATTAAGCAACACCATGCGTGTCGTATCCAACGCCCGAACTAACTCCAAAGACTGGACTGCGTGTCGAAGCAAAGTGCCGTCACCCGTTTCATTTAACAATCCCCAGATGACCAAACTCGGATGGTTCCGGTCACGCCGTATCATCTCGGAAAGGGAGAGATTGTACCGATAGGTCAATTTGTCCGAATCTCCCATCCACCACGCCGCCCACGGCTCTTCATAAACCAGCATGCCAATCTCATCGCAGTAGTCCAAATTATCTCTGAAAGCTGCACCTGAAATATGACGAATCGCGTTGAATCCCATCGTTTTGCAATTCAGTACATCGCGATTCAGTAGATCAGGGGTATGTTGTCGGTGAAGGTAAATCGGATGGGCACTTCCGGTGTGGGAACATTTTAAGAAGATACGGCGACCATTCAATCGAAACCAACCGTCTTCAAAACGAAAATCGCGAAATCCAAATCGGGTAGAAGATTCGTCAAATGAGTTGGAGTGGTTCTCTCCAACCCGTGCCGTGACACGATAAAGAAAAGGGTCATCGATGTCCCAAAGGCGAGGATTAACGATATTCATCTGAATGGCGAGAACTGTCTCACCCGGCTCAAGCTGATGGCTCTCCTGTTTAAAAGCCATCAGTTCTCCATGTCTAGCCGTCGTCACGGCAAGCTGCAATTCTTCCTCAATCCTTAGTTCTCGGGTGTTATTTATCGTCAATTCCAGTTGAACCAACCCCGTCTGAGGATCCGGAATCACGTATAGGTTGGAGATATACACCGCAGGAACCACCATGAGTGAAACGGAATCCGCAATCCCGCCATAATTGGGGATTGCTCCAATCTTCAGAGGATATCCCTTGATTCGATGTGGTGTTTCATTGAGCGAAATCCCATCAATCGGTTCATAGGTGGGATTTAACACACGCACCGCCAATCGATTCCGTTTTCCCGCTTTTATTGCCTCCGTCATGTCGAGTAAAAAAGCGCCGTCGGCAGTTTCATGACTTCCCACATGGACACCATTAATCCAGACATCCGCCTTGTAATCCACCATCTCAAATCGGATTAAGTAACGGCCCTCACTGTGCGGGTTCGTTTCAACGACAAAATCTTTCCAATACCACACAACTCCATGGTAGTGAGGATAAACTTCCTGGATTATGTTGGGAATTGTTACCGGCGTTGCCTCCATCCGAGGTGCATTATACCAGTTCTGATTCTTTCCCAAGTTTTTGGGATCCGTAGCCAACAACCAGCCGTCCCCATCAAGAAACATGATTGAACTAGATTCAATTTGTACGTGTGTCGTCATCGTCTGATGACCTCGCTTCTCATCATTTTCCGTAATGGCGCGGAATGCGGAAATATTACCAAGGGACGATCGGGAGAGTCTTTACAGCGCGTTAGAGGTGCCCTCCCAAGCGGTAACCTGCGCATTGTCAGTGAAATTCTCGCAAGGGTTTAGCGGATTTCACCGATTACCCGGATTCAGAAGTAGCAACGTACGATGGGAGATGGGAGGTTGAGGGATTCAACAGAACTTGGAGCTATCGAGTTACGAATCAACGTCGGGAACATTTGATTGCTTTATCAAGCACCACCAGACCGCTGCCGCTGCCGTGCATGCTGCTAAAGCTGATGTGCATTCCTTGAATCACCTCAAGAGCAATCGGAAACCAATTTGGAACCGAGAATTCTGCCCAAGGATCGGGATTCCCCCTATTCCGCGATTATCTTGAATTTCCGTTTCAACGCCCCTCATGCTCCTCGCAACCCACCGCACAGACTACTCTATAAACCCATCTCCGCGAGTTGTGCATCAAAATCGGCGGGCAAATCCACAAGCGGCTCTGAAATATCACGCGCAGCGTACTGCAGCATGTTCCGCAGTAAACGCTCTGCGACCGGGTCGCTGCCAAGGTTTTCTCGAATTCGCAGTGTGTTCAGGATGAATCTTCCGGCGCCCAAATCATTGACCGTAAGTAGCAGACCGGAAGCATAACTACCCTGACCGGTATTGATAGCTCCCACGACGACTTCGCTAGGAACATCTTGACCGGCAAACCCTATATCAGGAATTATCTCGCGGTAGAAGAGATGGTCCATTAGCCCTCCGGAAGGGAGTCCCTCAAAAATGGGGTGCTCCTTTGCCCACTCATCCTTGGGAAACACTGCCGGGGCGTTTGCAATGTTAGATAACGCCCCCTTATTTTTTAGTGGTAGCCAACCAAGCGGCTGATCGGGACGCTGATACCAATCCGCCGGTTTATGAAAGACTTCGGGGGAAAGAAACACTACTGTCGAACCTCGACCAAGACACCGCGCTAACTCTTGAAACGTTTCCCTGCCGCCTTGAGCGTAGGGCTTGCGCGAGACCAATATCAGCTCCCGACCACTCGTAACGTCCTGATCAAATGCACGCGATCGAATGTCGTGATCTGAAAGCCACTTCGCCAGTTCGGCGTCTTCGCCCCACAGAACGACTTCCGTTTCTACAGGCGGCATTTTCGCCGGATCCACAACATGAAACGCCACTTCTCCGCCAGCGGCAGCGGCACCCTTTTCAAACAACGCCATGAACCGGTATTGGCCTTCGGGTGCGTCAATGACTACGTCCTCGGACAGAACCGGGATAACAAGCGATGGTTCTGACACGTTGTCTCGAGGAGGAACTTTAATGGTCGTGGTGCGCTCAAAAACGGGTGTCTGGTTAGAATCAATTACCTGCACACGTACAGGATATTCTCCAGGTTGCAGGACATCTTCCTTGGCAACCACTGCCTCCAGTCGCACGGTTGAATTCCGATAGATGTTAACCGGCTCGACGAAGAGGCACCATCTTAACGGAGCATTTATGTCAGACAACGCATCAACGGTGCCCGGCTTGAGTTCACGAAACACAGTGTTCAGCCCTGTGCCGCGTCCATAGTCATTCATGCCGGACAGCAGATAACCTACGACATTCGGATTGGCTCGTATGGCATTAAAGCCAACCAGGCGCTGGCCAGCCAACTTAGTCATGGACCTCCTAAAGTAGTCTTCCGGGCTCGCGAAAGTATCCCCCATGTTCCAGCTATTCCAGTCAGCCATGAATCCATCAAGTTGGTGTCGGTAATTTCCTATTGCGAATTCCGCCGAATGGAGCTCATACTGTCGCGTGAGCACTGCGAGATTCTGTGCTGTGCCGTTACCGAATTCAGACATAAAAAATGCCCGCTTGCCGACAGTTCGCAGGAATTTGATGACATCTGCGCCATGGGGCACTCCCCGGTAGGGATGACCCTCATCTAGGACATCTTCCCACACCGTTGATCCCGGATTGGAGATTGAACCGAGTCCGGCTTGATGGTCTGAGCGACCACTGTTCAATATCACAACGCGGCTATTGTCAAGCGATCGCACTAGCTGGAGTGAATTCACGGCATAACGCAGCATCTCGCCGCCAAAATTTTCGTTCATGAGTCCCCACATCACCACACTCGGATGGTTTCTGTCTCGTTTAATCATGCCGATGATCGAATTGTCAAATCGCTCCGGCATTTTCGGTGAGTCACCCCATTCCCAACTTGCAAAACTCTCCTCGTAGACCATGATGCCAATCTCGTCTGCAAGGTCGAGTTGAAATCGCCGAGGTACACCCGAGAAGAAACGAACCGTGTTAAATCCCATTACTTTGAGTTGAAGCAGGTCCAATCGGAGCAGGTGCGGATCGTATGGCACGCGGCCGCTAATGGGAGTGACGGGCATGGCGAGTGCCCCGCGAACGAGGATACGGCGGTCATTTAGACGAAAATATCCCTTCTCGAATCGAAAGTCTCGGAACCCACAGCGGGTGGACTGTTCGTCGAACGAATTTGAATCCTGTAGGCGAACGCGGGCTGTCACCCTGTAAAGGTTCGGAGAATTTAGCTCCCAGAGTCGATAGTTTTTGACGTTCAGTGTGACGTTTATCAGTGTATCGCCCGGCGAAAGGTCGTGATTGGTTCGTACTGCATCCAGCGTTTCGCCGCTATTCGCCGGCGCGACGGTAAATTCAAGGGTAACTTTTACCGGTTTGTTTGAGTCGCGTGTCCCTGTGATTTCTTGATCACCGATTTGTATTGGATGGTCTTTCGAGTTTCTTGCGTAACGTAGGTTCGCCTGAATGCGAACATCTCCGGTACCATAGTTGGGCATGACGTATAGGTCTTCGATTCTTACTGCCGGCGCGATCACCAGCTCTGCCGAATCAAGAATACCGCTTTCAAGACCCATTTGAGGAATCTCGCTACGGACGATTCCATCGATTGGCTCTTCGGTGGGGTTAAGGACGCGCACCGCGATTTGATTTGTCTCGGTTGGTGTCACGGCTTCAGTGACATCCAGAACGAACATGTCTTCCCCGCCTTCATGTTCACCAACAAAAACGCCATTCACCCATATATCCGATTTGTAAGACACTGTCCAGAAGCGCAGTAGATATCGTCCGCCTTCGTGAGGATTAGCCGGGACATGGAAGTCGCGCCAGTACCATGCCACCCCACCGAAATATCCGGGAAACGCTTCCTGAACAATCCACGGCACCTTGGTTCGCTTGGATTCCGATATGGGACCGACGTGCCAACCCTGCTCGCGTCCGATATTATCCGGATCGATAGCAAGCAGCCATTCGCCATCCAGTGATACAATACGCGTTGGTTGCAGGTTTTTGTCTGATGTCATCTCTGTTGAACTCATTGAGTCATAGACAGCCGCATGCTGATGTGTCTCTCCAGGTCCCAATGTAGTATCAAAGTCTCCAGCGGTCTGTTCCAGTTTTTTTGACGGCTTGGTGTCACCACGATCTTTCGAAACATTATCGGATCTACTGTCTTGATATCTGTTGATGGACCACGCTGCATTCACATCTTCTAAATTGGTGGCACAACTTGCTCCCGAGAGAATCACGCATGCCGCAACTAGATTGAGGGCAGTGAGTCGGAATTTCTTTTTCAATCAGGTACTCCGTGAAAATCGTTGAAGTTCAATCCTGCGGTGGATGTGGAACGCTCCGGATACACGTCAAATTCGTGTTCGGTTTAAATCTGATAAATCGCGATTATAATCCATCGCTGTCTTCAAGTCAAAGTCTTTGGATTCCGCAGGTACTTGGAAGATTGCCAACCTACAAATCACACAGTGTGAGTGTTAGCCGGCGAGGTATCACGTCTTAGGAGTTGTACCTTCTTTGCCCTCGTGCTACAATGAAAACTTGCAATTGTCATCTGGATTGTACATTAATCCATATGATGCAAGTTTGATTTCTAAGTTACTCGAGTTTACGATTGCAGTTCAGAAAGAGAGACCCCCACGGAGGGAATTAGATGAGGAAACTTCGCGTCGGTTTCATTGGCTCGGGTGGTATTACTGAGCTACACTATCCCGCTTATAAAGACAACCCCAAAGCAGAGCTGTACGCCATCTGCGACTCTGACGAGGACCAACTCAATGAGCGAGCCGCCGAGTGGGGAATCGAAAGGACATATACCGACTACCGGGAACTCCTCGACAATCCTGATATAGATGCAGTTGAAATCATAACTCCCCACCATTTGCATTGTGAAATGGGTGTAGCCGCGCTCAAGGCTGGCAAGCATGTCTCAATGCAGAAGCCTCCTGCGATTAACGTTGCCGAATGCGATACATTGATTGAAGCCGCGAGTCGTTCGGACAAAGTGTTTCGAGTCTTCGAGAACTTTCAGTATTATCCTCCGATGGCGAAAGCCAAGGAACTTCTTGATTCGGGCGCCATTGGCGAGCCGCTATCTATCCGAATAAAATGCGTGCAAGGCAAGACCGGAAAAGGCGGAGAGATTCCGTATCGTCGCTGGGCGTGGCGGTTTGATCCGGCACAGAGCGGCGGCGGGCGCGTCATCTTTGACTATGGTTACCACCTTTTTTCAGTCGCAAGGTGGTACCTGGGAGAAATCGAAAAGGTGTTTTCTTGGATCACCTACCGTCCGATTCAGTACGGGTGGATTCTCGACAGTCCGGCGGTGGCGATCTGGAAATACAAAGACGGCGAAAAGTACGGTTCCTACGAGGTGATTTCCTCGGACGACATGTTGGTACAATCCAAAACGTTGGTGAAAGGCAGAAAGGGACGCGCGGAGGATGAGTGGGTGGAACTCAGCGGATCTCGAGGATTCCTGTGGATTACCCGCTGTACCACTAACCTGCTAGATCGCCCTCCGTTAATCATGTATCGGGACGGGGTGACTACTGAGTATTCGAATATGCCGGCGGATTGGGGATCGAGTTTCATCGCCGGTATCAACGACTTTATCGATGGCATAATTGAAGGAAGGCAAGTGAGACAGTCAGGTGAAGAGGGAAAGTTGGTTCTGCAAATCTGCCGCGCTATTCAACTTTCCGCCAAAGAGGGGCGTGAAGTGAGCCCAGAGGAGATAGTATAGAGTAGAAGTCGTTATGGCTTTCAAGCGAAGAACTCCCAAGGTTGATTCAAGCTCCAACAACCTTGGGAGAAGGTCTTAGCAGCGACAATGCCACGGGATTACCAGTTCAGTAGTCCTGGTTTCTGCGCTTCCCAACCATCGTCAGATGGAAAGATGGTGTTCATCGTTACCTTCTCGATTTCGGTTTCGAACATCGGCTTGACGATTGATATCCATTTCTTGAGATGCGGAGTTTCTATGTGATCCTGAAACGCCGCCTCGTCGCGGTACACTTCGTAAAGATAGAAGCGCGTGGGAATATCAGCGTCCTGATTGATGTCAAAGCGAAAGCACCCTGGCTCGTCGCGGCACGCGCCTTGCGCGTCGCCGAAACTGGCCTGGGTAAATTCATCCAAATGTTCTTCCTTGACGTTAATCGTTACGAAAATTGCGAACATAATGCCTCCTCTTTAAGTTTGCCGGTTAAAGACCGGCTTCTGAAATATTCGATCAAATGGTTTTAAGTTGGACGGTTTCAAGGTTGAACTGCTGATGTTGATCCCAAACACGCACTATAAAGGATTTCCATTCAAACAGGCTCTAAAAGTATACAAATAATGACGTAAAAACACAAACACTGATCGCTCGCCCGAGATTTACTGAAACGTGTAGCGGATGCGCGTGCCCACCCGCCGTGGGGCGAGCACGTTGGCGAAGTAGCGGCGTGCACGGAAACCGTCCTCCGTGGTACCGATTTGGGCGGGTGTCTGGCGCACGCCGGTTACGGCGTACTGGTCGAACAGGTTGGCCGCATAGAACGTAAGCGTCCAGCCGCCCCTTGAGACCGCCGCCGAGAAGTTGTGGAGTTCGTACGCCGGCAGCACTTCGCCATCGGCGCGCAGACCGATCCGTGTGTACACATCGCCAACGTAGGTATAGCCATACAGCAATTTCAGCGCGGTTCCGCTGCCAAGCATCGTGCCGTAGGAAGCCAGCAGGCTGCCCTGCAGTCGCGGCGCGCCCGATAGGCGGTCCCCCTTGAAGGTGTCCGCGCCGTCATTGAGTAAGCCCGGCGAGTCTTGGCTCAGCGACGCGTGCGTGTACGACCACGCTCCACGCAAGTGCAAAGCATTCGTCAGGCCGGCGGCCCCGGCGACCTCCACGCCACGGCTTACGGCCGCGGCGCCGTTCAAAATGATCGGCTGCGCGCTGAAAGGCGTCTCACCCGCGACCTGAATGTCCGTCCAGTCCACGTGGAACAGCGTGCCGCTGGCGGCGAACCGTCCGTCGCTCCATGATCGACGCACCCCTACCTCGTAGTTGGTGGTCCTGTCGGGACTGATCAGGGCCTGGTCCTCGTAGATGCAACCGGATTGCGGCGGATCGTTGCCGGGATCCGCGTCGCTAAGCAGCGCGATCTCCTCGTCGGTGCAGACCCGGAAGTTGTTGCCGCCGCCGATACGGTAGCCTTCCGAGCGGGTGAAGTAGGCGTTCGTCTGGTCGTCAAAGCGGTGGCTGACGCTTGCCTTGAGCAGCGCGCCGTGGTCGTCGGACTCGAAGGCGGTGAACGGCGAATTGTATATCGGGGTGTAGGGAAACTCGGTCAGGCTGCCAGTGTCGATGCGGTAGCCAAACCAGCGAGCACCGGCCGTCAAGCGCCAGCGGTCACCCAAGTCGCGCGAGATTTCGCCGAACAGCGCGCGCTCCGTTACTGACTGGCTGTCAAGACTGTAGTACTCGACCGGCTCGGATGTTGGCATGCCTTCCAGGATGGGCGTGATGCCCGAGAATTCCGTCAGCCCGGGTGTGAACTCGAAACTCGTCCCGCTACTGTCGTAGTTGTTGAAGAAGACGCCGCCGACCCAGTGCCACGGCCCGTCGCCCATCGAGACCAGCCGCGTCTCCCAGTTGAAGCGCTCCTCCCGGGAGTCTTCGTTTGTGTAAGCCGAGAAGCTCCGGAACTGCGCCGTTAGGTCGGCGACCGAGACGTTTGAATCAAGCTCCCTAGCCTGCGCTAGCGCTGGGAACTTCCCGGGCAGTAGCCCGCGGATACCAAAGGCTTGAATCAGCAGGTCGGTCTGGTCGCGCTGGCCCTGCTCCGTGAAACGGGAGTAGCCGACGGCGGTAATCAACTCCGCCCAATGCGCCTCCCAGGTCAGCTCCAAACTCCACAGCTGGTTCCTGCGGTCGTTCGGCTCCAGGTAGCGATGCGCCGAGACGTATCGGCCGGTGTCGAACGACTGGGCGTGGTTGATCTGACGCGCACCGACCCGCTGATCCTGCAGGTGGTAGGTGAAAATGGCCGACAGCTCCGGGGTCGCCTCCCACAGCAGGGAGAGCCGTGCCGAAACCGTCTCCTCGGTGTTGGCGTCCGTTTCGCTGCGTAGGTTTGCCTCCACCGTGCCGGGGTCGGTCAGGTCCGGCTCCGGCTCGGAGATGCCCGGCGTGCGCAGCAGATAATCGTAGTCTATGAACCCGGGATCGGCGTAACGGTCGACCGAGCCGCGCAGCGCTAGCTTGTGCGAAACCAGCGGCAGGTTGAACGTGAGTCCGGCATCCGAACCGGGCGCGCCGCCGTGCGCCAGGGCGAACAGGTTGCCACGCACCTCGAACGTGCGCAGTCTGGTGTCGGGCCGGCGTGGCAGGTAGCGAACCGCCCCCGCCAGCGTGCCGGCGCCGTACAGCGTCCCCTGCGGTCCGAGTAGCACTTCGATCCGCTCGATGTCGTGTAGCCGTAGGTCGACCGCCAGGGGGATGTCCCCGAGATACGTGGCGACGCCGTTGTTGTAGTTGTTGCCGCTGAACTCCGAACCGTTCAACGAATCCGTGTTGAGACCACGGGCGATGATGACGTTGCTGCCGCGCGCACCCTGATCGACCACAGTGAAACCGGGCATCCAGCGCCCCAGCTCCGTGAGGTTCTTGATGCCACGCTGCTCGAGGTCTGCGCCGGTCAACGCCGAGATGCTGAGCGGCGCCTGCTGCAAGGGCATCTCGACGCGAGTTGCTGTTACAACCACAGCGTCGAGGGCGGCGATCGGCGGTTCGACCGGATCGCCGGCAACGGAGCCCCTGCCGACCGTGCAGACGATCAATCCGAGCGCGACTGCAGTCTTTATTGCCGCACCTGTCATGTTCCAGCCTTTAATCAAGAAACTGTTGTTTCCCAGCTGAGTTCTGAGGCCTTGAACCAATTCCGGATGCTCCAACACCTTTTTCGCATCACGCATGGTTTGTCCTCCAATAGTAAATCCTGAACTAGGCTGTGTAGTTTCCAAACTTGTGAAAGAATGAGTGAGTCAAATGAGAATGTAGACCCTAAGTGGTTTATTTTCCAAAAAAATATGGTTAGTGTTGGGTGCCGGTGCGGTTAGAAAGGGATCTCTATGGGATTTCTATCGCACTCACTATTCGCTCAGTTGATCCTACCGGCGTGGTAGAACGGTTTCTTGTGCCAGTCTCGTAAGCATTATATTCTTAGCGAATATACCACTAAGTGGTTCTCTCGCTAAGTATTTATGCCATATTTATCCATGCTAGAGCCATAGCCACCTAAACTATAACTCGGTTGCTCCTGAGGCATTTTCTTCCAGTGATAAGGGCGCTTATGGGCATTCCACCAACACACCGCATTGTTGAGGGCATCAGTCAATTCATCAAGCGTCTCAAACCGTTTCCCTTTCAGTGCCAATGACCTTAACTGTTTCCACCACGGCTCTATTAAATTTAGCCAACACGCATATTTCGGAATAAACTGCACTTGAATCTCAGGCCACGCTAGCAGTGCCGTCTTTACATCACGACTGTGATGAATCGAAAGATTATCTTCAATCAGTAACCATCTTTCGGAAGGAAACTTCTGTATCACTTTCTCAATCAATTCAATATGAGTAGCACTGTCTCTGCGTGGAGAAATTACAATTTCCGCTTGACCAGTCGCCGGTTCAAAGGCGCCATGAACCCATAATTTACCCCGACGACCATAGTCCGGCTCAAAAGTGGCTCGATTTGTGCCCGGTTGCCATATTTCACCCGGATAGGTTTTAACTGCAATTGGCCCCAGTTCATCAATACAGATGATTCTTGTGTCTACCGGTGGCGCAACATACGCCAGAATTATGGCCCCCTTTTTTCTATGAACTGATCGTCCTGTTTCTCCGCATTATGAAACCAACTCTGCTGACGTTTCCAATTCAGCCCTTCTTCATTTATCCAGTTCCATATTGTTGAATCAGAAAGATAAATCCCTTCTCTTTCTTTGAAGCTAATTTGCAGACGTTCTAGCGTCCACAACTCAAATGGATAATCTAGACTCGACGGTCTATGCATGGCTAAATCAATCAGTTTACTGCGAACCTCTATCGAATGTGTTCTCGGTGCGCCACTCCGGGGGTTATCAGCCAGTCCTTCAATGCCTCCATCATTGAATCGCTTAATCCATTGCGCTCCGGAAACCCCCGTTTTGAATCCAGCCTCAAGAGCGGCTTTGGAGGCTGTCAGTTGGCTGTCGTCCAACATATTGACAATTAGCTGGGCTCTTTGGACGATTCGATGAGGTTGGGTACGTGAGTTAGCTAGAGTCCTAAGTTGATGTTCTTCTGCTTCACTAACCGTACGAACATAGTGAACTCGTTTTCCCATTATGAATCCTCCTTTCCATTTCCGTTGAATGGGAAGGAGAATTATACCATATGTTCTTGCCGAGAGAACCACTAAGCTTGACTTTGTACATTTGAGTGGTATAACAAATGGTGTCAATCAAGCGTTGAAGAAGAGCGGGTGAGATTTTAACCATCTGGTCTTTTGGGTTGACTTGTGAAAAAGCCGGTAGCGATTTTCAGTGCCATCACGGCGGGGCAAGATGCCCCGCCTACGGGTTTGGTGTCGGTACAGCCCAACCGTTTTACTTTTGTACAAAGTCGAGCTTAGTGGCTGGTGTGCAGAGCGCACCTTACAGATGTACTTTTCAAACAGGCTCTTAAACCGGCGGTTCATTCCTGCATTTTTATCTTTCCCCATACCACTGCGAGTTTTCCTGAAGGCGCAATCGCCAACACATCCTGCAGTCCGTTCGTCATGATTCCGTTGATGGTTTCCTCACTCAACGCTTCATTGAAGATTCCAACTTCGTCGAGCGTACCGCTGAAGTATTTACGTTCGAAAGCCCATCTTCCTATGGCAAGATCATCTTTTACGGTATCGATCCTGTACTTTTTCAAGCCGTCCAAGACTCGTTTGTGCACATTGACCCCGTCCTTATACAAGTTATATTCTTTCGTCACGGAATCGTAGGTTCCCGCGACGTGGTGCCAATCTGTGTCCCTCCAAGTCTCCCTATCGGAGAAATGCCAGCGTCCATCGACATGTACACCGAAATGAAATCTCCCAAGTCTAACAGATAGTGCGTACGCTCCCGGTTCTCCTTTACTCCCCTTTATCACGGCTCTCTCATGGTCATCGTTGCTTGTGGTATTTCGTTTCGCCCACATCACGATCGTAATTGCTTCAGTGATGTTGAGGCTTGGACTGTCTGGCACATCGACATAATCTTCTGCACCATCGAACTCCACGGCTGTCCCAAACTTTCCATCCACCCATGCAACTTCGCTTTTCAATTTGCCATGGTTCTCGTGCGACGTGCCATCTTTGACGTCTAGTCCTTTGCCTTCGTCGAAAAGCCAGATTCCCACCGCTTTATTTATTAGGGGCTCGCACAAGGCATTCGACGTTGAACCGACCAAAATGACACAGATCAGGATTAACGCTCTTATCATTTTATACCTCGACTTTCTCGTAAGTGAAAAGTGACGCCCCCGGCTGGTCCGAGATGGTAATCGTTATTCCGTCGTTCATGAGTTCTCTTCCAGTCAAGTGGCTGGTTTTACCGGTATCGGGATCTGACACACTGTACACCACATGCGATTCGAGTGCATGCAACTTGAATTGTGCCGAGACGTATGGACAATCGGGACGTCGAAATGCTTGTATCATGCCAGCGGAACGGTCGGGACGACTGAACTGCCAAGCCATCCAGACGTCTTTCCCAATATTGTAGGCGCTTAACGGCCAGAAATCGCCAAAGAAATACTCGGCGGCAATTCGCCATTGAGCGAGGCTTTTTTGCGCAGCATCGATATCAAAGTCATCTTTCCGAACATCCCAGTTGCACTGCATGAATGGCGCAATACTGCTGCGGAAATAATAGTCGTCAAACCGTTCATAGTTCGTGTGATCGAAAAACGGAAGCCATAGCCCGAACCCATAGGTACAACACTGATATGCCTCCGCGTCATTCTCGACATCCGTGGGTAGGATCGGTATGGCGCGCCGCATTGTTTCCAAATCATCCCGGCGTCCACCGCTCGCGCAGGAATCAATCATCATACCCGGGTGTCGACGGCGCAGTTCGTCCCAGTAGCCGAGATATCCTTCAATGTAGCGAATCTCGGTAATTCCTTGGCGATCCTCGGCATCGTTTGCCCTCCAAAAGGGAAGCGGGTCTATGTTGAAGTCTGATCGATACAAATCAATGCCAGATTTCGAGATTATGCTATCCACACAATCAATAACCCATCCCACTACCTCGGGTTCATCAAGTTTTAGCAAGCCGCCGTCTTTTCCCCCGTGAATCCATTCGGGATGGTTCCGAGTCAACCATGTGCCCGAGGAGACCCGCTCCATCTCGAACCAGACCATGAGTTCAACACCATCAGAGTGACACCGGTCGCCGATTGGCTTTAACCCATTCGGAAAACGCTCGCGGTCGGCGTCCCATGTCCCCACTTTGCCCCACCCAGCGCCTCCGGTGTCGTACCAGCCGGCATCCATCCACCAATAGCTAAGCTGTATTCCGGCGTCGCGAAAACGGTCGAGAAACTCAATGTCGCCATCTTGAGTGCAATTAAAACCGTAAAACTGAACACTGCCCGCCCCCAATTTCGGCGTCAGCGGCTTCTCGTGGTCTTTGGGAAAGTTGTGATCGAGCATCCACCGCCGCCAGATGTTTTGTCCTCGAAGCCAGTCGCCTCTGTAGAATTGCAGGGCCATCAGCGGCGTGCGAATCTCTTCTCCGGGATGAAGTGTCAAGTGAGTTAATTCCTGGCCAGCGGTAACACACAATTCTGTTCCTTCGTCACGCACAAATTGAGATTTCCATTGGCCCGGCCATCCAATCGCTATGATTACGCCTTTTCCTTCATCCGGGCACTCCAAGTTGTAGTATGGCCACTCACCGTTGCTGGGACGACCGCCATCGGGGATGAAGGTCTTGGACACCCCCGGGTCAAGCCTTGTTTCAATCGGGGCAAAACTATCAATGGTACATTTGTCGCCAATGTGATGATGCAGCACAAACTCGCCGTCAGGACCGCGATCAAATGCGGTGTCTATCGCTTGGATCGAGGAGAGAATGGGGGTATTCGTATCACCGTTGTTCTTGAAATATGCAGTCCATTCCACGGTCGGATAGTTCTTCCATATCACGAACACACACCGCACCTGCAGACCTGTCTTTGAATCGGTGAATGTGGTCGTTCGCTGGGAGCGGTGTTCGTCAAGTTCCTCTTCGCTACATTGAAAGTCCCAAGATTGGAGGAGTTCACTGGAATGCACCCCATCGTAAAGAAACGAGAAGAGCGGTTCCGGTCTTTCCACGCGGGAATTTGCCGACTCCCATTGGCGGGCATCGTCCATTTCCTCGGTAGTGGGGGAACTTGTGTATACGTGCGGTAACAGCGAGGTCAAAACATTGATCATTCTTCAGAATCTCCCGGGCTTTACGGTAGATTTAAGATTCCGACCGACAGTTGAGTCGTGTTAGGCAGTTTACGGCCCATGGCGTGTGCCAACTACCTCAAAAGCGACATCATATGTACAGGGCGAGGTTACTACGAAGCAACGCAGTCGCTCAGATTTGCCAACGGCGTTCGGATGATGAACACTCCGGGGCCACCGGGTTGTTCTGCGTCTAAATCGTAGAAAATTGTCCCAAGTGTTTCGTCGTCAATTTGCACGGTTCGCGGCCAACCGCGTCCCATGATTCTCCGACCGGGGTTGTGGACTTCATAGGCGATATCGAAATCCCAAGTTTTTCCATCATCACGGGATTGGGCTAATTCGTAGCTGAATTCTCCATCAACCCCGACACCGTACACGATGTACGTCAATATAACCATGCCGTTGTTCAACACGGACAGATCGTAACCGGCAACGCCGAAGTGCGGAAAATAGTTCAGCGCCTCCCATGTCAGCCCTTTGTCGATTGATCGAAGGCCTCTTACCATATTTCCCGGCACTCCTACAGGCACTGGTGCTACGGTCTGCGGTGCGCCGCTAATGAGCGTCCCTTGAGAGGTCCTTACAACGGGCACCATGCCGTGGTTTCGTCCGTCGCCGAAGGCACGGATCTTGTGCGTCCGAGCGTTATACAGGACGGATCGATCATAGAAGGGGCACAGCCATTCGTCCGTTCCCCATTCGAGCACGGCATGGCGCATACAGGTATAGTTACTACAATCGGGAATCGGATAATTACGCGGGTCGGACCACGATTCGCCATCGTCGGGGCTTATCGAGAATTGGGGTTGACGCCACAGCTTGTCTCCAGCGTTACGATAACAGGACCAATTGAGCAGGATTCGACCATCGCTGAATGTCGTCAGCGATCCGGGGTAGATTGAGCAGTTTCGGATAACGGGGATAGGCTCTGAATCGGACCATGTCCTTCCGCCATCCCCAGAGCGGCTCAAGAGGAGTTCCACCCCGCCGCCGCCCTCTTTATTGTAAACAACAAGAAGGTCGCCGTTTCCGGTAGTGCAAACCGCCGGGTGGATGTGTCCACCAATTACTTCCGCAATGCGAATCGGTTGGGTAGGATTTCTCGGCGTAACAGTCGACATTTCCTCTATCCTTGACCGCAATTGAACAACCTTAATTTTAGCATGATTTTGTCCTAAGGCAAAGAGGATATTTATCCATGTCTAGGGAAAACACATCTGATATGTCAGCAATAATCCGTAGGTTGGGTTGAACCATCAAGCGAGTGATTAGCGAGTGCGATAGAGATCCCACCATCCGAAAAAGCGTGGTTTTCTATCTAATTCCGATGCCTGATGCCACTAAATGCTCACAGAGCATAGTGAAATTCAACAAAGACGCGACTCAGGATTCATGGGTGTTGGGTTTCACTCATTCTACTCGCAAGACCATCTTTATGTAAGTCGGATTTTCTTTACTCGTAGACGCGTATTCGTGCTCGACCGTTCAACCCAACCTACATGACCGAGAAAAGAATGGCGATGGATCTTGCAAGGAACTATTATTTCGGGCGAATCGCGTACAGATGGACCTCATAGGGGGCAAAGTCGTCCTTCCACGCGCCTTCTTCAGACTGAATGTCTCGATTTTCGAATAGGACATTCACATTATCAATGCGAGGATTTGAATTAGATCGGGATTGAATCTTGAACGACGTAGCATTGACGGGGCCGTTCTCATAATTTACGGCAATTACATAGTCAATTCCCTCATGGGAATACAATCTGGCATCAACGCTATCCGCGGGATCGACTTCGAGGAGTAGATCTGATAGCGGTTTTGAAAGAAGGATTGGCGCGAGGGATCGGATTTCACCGGCCAGTTCCTTGAGATCCTCCCAAGTCTGTGGATCCCGCTCTTTCATTGGACCGCCAAAGTGGTAAGAAAAGTATAGAATACCCGCTACCCCGCGCACAATGCTATGATAGGTCATGCAGCGAAGTTCCGCCCGGTTCGGCATCCGTCCTCCGTTGTCTTCATAGAAGGTCTGGAGAACCGCAATAATAGGTTTGCCGCGCATGTCGTCGACGGCTTTTCCCATCGCTTCGCCTACCCGTCCGACGCGGCCGCCGGGAAATCCGGGGTATATATCCGGTCCTAGAATGTCTGTCGCGCTATGATACGCAGGAAAAAGGTGAGGAGTAAAGATAACGGTGAAACTTGGATGATACGGATCTTCCTCGTTAACGATGTCGTGCAAGCCTTTTACCAACGGATACATCAATTCGTTCGGTTCATCGCGAGTATACCAAGCGAGTATGTTCTCCGGGACCTGAGATGAGATCATTCGGACAGCTTCTCGCGCTTTCGGGAGCCTGCCCTCGCGCATTCCTTTCCAGGAATAATCGCGTGCGGATTCGTATCCATACACCTCACTCATATTCTGAATGCCCACTATCGGCACGAGTCCAAAAGGTTTCATGTCACGCGCCATCGTGACATAGGAACTTGCGTTCATCCATTCCATGACAAAGGTGTTAAACCCGGTGTCGGCATATTCTTCTCGAAAATCCCCACTAAGATAGTTCGTGACGTAGTACATTCCGAACGGAAAAAACGGCTCTCCGTCACGCAGCAGCGTTCCTCTATCCGTGTACTGCACGCTTCCCGCACGCGGCGGTAGTTTGCGTAGATTTGCCACGAAAGGTGCCTGGTCATGCCCGTCTACGGTGAGGGTCACAGGATAAGTCCCCGGTGGCAGGGCTTCGAGGTCAAAGGCGGCGCGTGCCGTGTGCCTGCTATCGAAAGGAACGGTCCGGCTTTGCAAGATATCGGTTTCTCCCGCGTTCCGTAAATCACACCTGACCGTCCCGATGATCTCATTTGCCAAATGACTCCGAATAATCAAGTTTGCGGATTCTTCGTTCATGTAGAACGAGCGGTCCCACACGGCTAATCCGGCATCGACCTTGTCGATCAATACTGGGCGATGCGCTGCTATCTTCCCGGTTTCCAGATCGTGAACTGACAACAGTAACACATATTTCCCCGGCGCGTTAAGCGGAATTGACAGACTTCCGTGCGCCCAATGGATGCCTTCCGGTGCGACTTCCCAAATACCCTCTTGAGGGGGAAACATATCCTCGATTTCCGTGTTTTGATGAGAGACTGCTGAGGCAATGACTTTAACCTTGCGATGGACGCCGGTGTGGTTGCTCAAGGTGAGGACGATGGGAACTTCCCCGACGGTCTTCGGGCCGATTCCGATCAGATATGCCCACCGGTGCGGAGTCGGATCCACGTCGATAGCGGTAGCTGAGCCGTAAGCGAGAGGGTAATGGGATTCACTGGCATTGAGATTAGACTTTCCGAGCGAGGTAGTAGCGTCCCGAGATTCAGCGTTTCGCACCCAGACGGTATCATCAATCGCAAAATTGATTCCCCAAGTCGATTCCCAACCGGGCTGCAGTCCGCTTCGATCCGTCGACTCGAAGAACGCGAACGATGCAAAGGGAATGACCAGTTCCGCGCTCCAGAATTTGTCGCCGATGTGCGTTGCGCTTTGCCAAGGGACTTTCCACCATGGAATCCCCATTAAGTCTGAAAATCGAGCGTTAGCGGCGTTGACCGCAAATCGAAAAATCTTTGGGCCAGGGTGTGTGTAAAAAAGAGCGTCCGGGTCATTGGCAAGGCCAACATCACGCCGATGATCCAGAAGCGGATCCAGAAACACTTGTGCGGTGTTCCTGCCGAACATCTGATCCGGCTGCTTGGCATTCGTTACGGATTGTGGGTCGGGCAATGGGCATCGGAATCCAACAAAAAGGGTTTCATCGTCGAAGGCGAGCTGAACGGACGCAGAGGGATTGGCACGCAATGATCCATCGGAGCGCCAAAAACCGGAGGCAACTTCGGCTTCTCGCCAACAATCGTCCAATAGTTTCCCGTCAATGATCGGGGGCGACGTGAGCCGATGCGCCGTAATGGAGGGCGCCGCTTCAACCCGCGGCGAGTTGTTGTCCGTTGCAGCACAAAAACTTAGTGCCGAGAATGCTAAAACCGAACCCAATATGTACATAGTATAACGTGTAGTAGATTTTGAAAGATCCCGACCCCTGGACGCGATCCGCGCTAGCTAATAGCCTATCGCGTTCAGATGTTCGTCAAAGTCCGCTGGAAGAGGCGCGGGGGGACGATTAACGTTGCGCGCTGCGTGGTTCAGCATGTTCCGCAGCAGGCGCTCCGCGACCGGGTCTGATCCAAGAACATCACGAACACGGAGGCTATTCAGGGTGAACCTTCCGGCGCCAAGGTCATAGACTGCCACAGTGAGTCCTGAACTATATCCGAGGCACGTATTTATCGCCCCCGCGACTACCTCGGATGGGACATCCTGACCGGAAAATGCGGTTCCGCTGAGCATTTCGCGATAAAACGTGTGTTCCAGCACGCGACCTGCCGGCAGCCCGTCGAAGATCGGATGTTTTTTTGCCCAGTCATCCTTGTGGTATAACATAGCGGTCAAACCGACGATATCTCCTTTGTTCGCAAGCGGGAGCCAACGAGCTCGGTGCTCTCCTTCTGCGAAGACATCCGGCGACAGGAATACGGCGTGCGAACCCCGGGCGATCTGTTTGGCAAGGTCTCGGAACGCTTCTGCCTTGGGCGCAGGAGGAGCAGCGCCGACAAGAATGACGCCGCGCGACCCACTTGCGGTCGGATCAAACTCTCGAGTTGCGATGCCATTCGCATCCAGCCAATCCGCGAGCACAACGTCATCACCCCAGAGCACTACGTCCGTTTCGACTTCGGGCATTCCGCCCGCGTCCGCCGCATAGAACTCCACCTCTCCACCCGCCGCTGCGGCATTCTTCTGAAACGTGGCGAAGAAACGGTACTTCCCGGGCGGCCCGTCAATCACCACCTGTTCGTCAAGCACGGGCAGCGCAAAACTCGGTTCAGCAGCGGTCGCCGTTTCGGCGATTGTGACCGTCTCGGTTCGGTCGAAGACGGGTACATTTTGGGGACCTACAACTTGAAACCGAACCGGGTACGCTCCGGGTGCAAGAACGTCCTCATTGGCTAGTACGGCTTCAATGCGCACCGGACCCCCGCAGAAGATCTGCACCGGTTCGACGAACAAGCACCACCGTAACGGGGCAAAAGCGTCGAACATGGCGTCTATCACCCCTGGCTTTAGCTCTCGAAACGTACTGGATAGCATGCCTTCGCCTGTCGTGCTAGGGTCAACCAGTCCCGTAATATTGTGTGCGATCAAATTTGGATTGGCGCGAAGCGCGTTGGCAGCTAACTTGCGCAGTTCCGCCATCCAAGCAATGCACTGGTGAAAGTAATCTTCGGGATTGGCAAAGGTGTCGCCGAGATTCCAGCGTTCCCAATCGGCAGTGAATTGCTCCAATCCACGGCGCACCACGGCGGCGTCCTCGCAGTCAGTACTTCCCAACTGTTCGTAATGGCGCGTGAGACGCACAACGTCTATAGCGCTGCCGATTCCTCCCTCCGAATGAAATATGGGTTTGCCGTCTTTGTCCAAGGTACGGAGGTCATTGATTACATCCGCACGATGCGGCACCGTCTTGTAGGGGTGAGTGTCGAGTAGCGTTGACTCCCACGTTTCGAGTTTGGCATCGGCAATGGATTTTCCGGTGCCCGCAAAGTCCCCACTGTTGAGCAGAACCACGCGCGTATCGTCGAGTTCGCGAACGTACGGCAACGCTCCCAAGGCTTGGTCGTAAATCGGTCCCTTATGCGTTTCATTCAACATTCCCCAAATGACGATGCTCGGGTGGTTTCGGTCGCGCTTTACCATAGCCTGCACCGATCTGCGAAACCGGTCGGGCAACTGCGGTGACGGTTCCATCCGCCACGCGGCGGCATGCTCCTGATATACGAGCAATCCGATTTCGTCGCAGAGTTCTATCTGATAGCGCGGCGTTTGGCCTCCAAAGGAGCGGATCATGTTGTGACGTGTGGCTTTGCAGTGAATCAGATCTTGCCTCGGCAAATCGGGATCGTGCGCCACGAGATGTCCAATCGGTGCCCTGGCGTCAGTCTGGGCACATTTGACGAAGATACGCCGTCCATTGAGCCGGAAATAGCCATCCTCGAATCGAAAATCTCGGAAGCCGCAGCGCGTTGAGTGCTCGTCTATTGACCCCGACTGGTTCTCACTGACACTGACGCTGACACGATACATGTAGGGATTGTTGAGTTCCCACAGATGCGGCGTCCCTACCATCAACACGGCTTCGACAAGGCTTTCGCCGGGCGAAATCTCACAGACCAGTCGTTGCGAGTTCAAAGTGCTTCCGCTAGTGGCTGGCGCGATAGAGAAGATGAGTTCTGTCGAAACCGTCCGATTTCTCGCGTTGTGTACACTTGCACTCACGCCCGCGTTACCGGTCTTCCAGCCCGGTTTAACATACAGGTCGGTAACCCGAACCGCAGGTACGATGTGTAGCTCTACCGAGTCGGTAATCCCACCGTAATTGAGGGCAAGCCCCGGGGTACACGGGATTCCTCGTGCCCAGACGGTAGATTCCATGAGGGAAATGCCGTCAATCGGTTCATTCTTCGGGTTCAGAACGCGCACGGCAACCCGATTAGCGGCATTCGGCACGATTGATTCCGTCACGTCAAGTGTAAATGGATCTCCCGTGCCTTCATGCTGTCCCGCATATTTTCCGTTAACCCAAACGTCGGCGAGGTAATCCACCTGCCAGAACTTCAGCACGTATCGTCCATCTTCATGAGGGTTTGCCGGCGGAGTAAACTCGCGCCAGTACCACGCGACGCCGTGGTAGGTGGGAAAGGTTTCTTGGATGATGCCGGGGACGCGGGCGGCTTTCGCCTCGCCCGTCACTTCTTCATACCATCGAAGATTTTTGCCAACGTTTTCGGGATCGGTGCTCAACAGCCAGCTATTCCCGTCCAGGTTCAACGTCGAGCTCGAGTTCATGTAAAGTCTCCTCTGCTTTAGCGGGAGTCATTGATATGTATGATTTCAATTGTCTGAATCACGGATTGCGGGGATCTCTACCGCACTCGCTATTCACTCGCTTGCTGGATTAAGCGGATTACACGGATTAACAGCAACGTGGATGTTAGCGGTTGGTGATGGCTTGTACCACAAGGGATCTCTATTAAGATCTACTATGGGATTTCTATCGCCTTCCTTGTTCAGTCAGTTGATCGTTCGCTATTCGCTCGCTTGATTTGTTAGATTGTGGCATGCACAAACTAACAGTTTGCGCTACAAGGACGAATCTAATAGTGACTGTAATGGCAAATCTTCGCACTTTAGCTGGTTCTATAACCGTAGGGCCTAGGCAGCGAGGTGTTCTTCGTAAGGGGACAGATCTATCCCCGGATACCAAGCGGCGAGGAGGCCCAGTGTTTCGCGCGTATAATAAGGATGGCCGGGCATGGGCCAACCGAATAGCGAACGGACGCGGGGCGTTGTGTTTGCCCAAAAGGTGTGTGTGAACTCGGTATCGAGTCCTCGTTCGCCGATGTGGCGTGTCATCCAAGCGCTTGATTCCGCGGAACAGACCGTAAATCCCCACGTCGCCCGTCGGTTGCGCTTGTTTCGGAATGGGATGGCGGCGTGAACGCCGTACGAAGACCGCAACAGCACGCTGCCGGCTTTACCCTTTGCCGGAACCGGCGCCGCAAATTCGGGAATCTTCCGGATGTCATTGATTGAGCACCAGTGGCTAAATATGCCCTCCTCTATCAATCGCGGTATCAGTCCGGGAATCTGCTTATGCGATCCCGGTATGATTTGCATGGGGACGTTGTCGTCTTCGATATCGTGAAGAAAGGCACCCGCAATCAGATAGGCGTTGAAATGTGAGTCCTGTGTATGCGGCAGATAGCAGGCTGTATGATGGTCGGTATGGTAGCCTTGCCAAGAGTGTTCGATACCGAACCCTCCGGGAACGGTGTCGGTCGGACCTGATCGGAGAAACAATCCGCCAAAAAGGAATCGTATTTGGTCTGTACCTAGGATCGCTTCCATCAAGTCGAGTAGGTAATCATTTTCAATTAAGCCGTCAAGTGGATCTTTGCCGCACGGAAACTGATGTCCGTAAGCCGTCTCTAGGGGTGCGTACTCACCCTCCCTGTCCGACTTTGCCAGATATTCCTCGAAACTCATTCCGTAGAACAGGCTCTCCATCTCCCGACAGGCGGACGCGGCGCGCTCCGGATCAAAAACATCAGGTACGACGACATAGCCGTCACGATTGTAAGAATCAAGATAAGTTTGAACTGAAGCCATCGGATTTTTCCCTTCTCAAAGTAGTGATCGGTAAGACTCAAACCGTGTGAGCAGGTTAGTTAAACAGGGTTTACGAGAAGTTATCTATGTAGATACAAGGATCCTGACCACAGGAGTACCGTGCCATCGGAACTTCCGCTAGCGAATGTGCCTCCATCCGGGCTAAACGCTACGCTGGTAATCACACCCGTATGTCCCCTTAGAGTCTGTGTAAGAGTACCTGTGGCCGCATCCCATAGACGGGTGGATTTATCGGTATTCCCGCCAGCGAGAGTTCTCCCATCGGGGCTGAACGCTACGCTAGTAAACGATCTCCTTCCTTCTTTGAGAATCTGTTTGTGGATGCCAGTGACTGCATCCCGCAAGTGAATCTCGCCCCGACACACGCTAGCAAGCGTCTCGCCATCGGGACTGAAGGATAGACTAGAAACCCGATCTGTGTAGCCGGTGAATATTCGCTTGTATTTTCCCGAGACAGCATCCCAAAGTCGTATGGTTTTGTCAGTACTCCCGCTGGCAATCGTTTTGGAGTCTGGACTAAACGCGATACTGACTAGGATCCCTTTGTGCCCATTGAGGATTTGCAATAGCTCGCCCGATACCGGATTCCACAGTCGGATACTACGGTCCATGCTGTGTGTACTAGCAAGAATCTCGCCATCGGGACTGAATGCTACATAGGTGGTGTCCATCCAATGTGCTCCTAGATTCAGTTTATGTTCGCCCGAGACCGCATCCCACAACCGTACAGTACCATCCCCCCACTCGCTCCCGCTGGCGATTGTTCTTCCATCGGGGCTGAACGCTACGCTCGTTAAATCTTGCGTATGCCCTTCTAGAGTCAGCCGATGTTTGCCTGTAACTGCATCCCACAATCGTACAGCATTGTCCCAGTCTCCACTGGCAATCGTTCCGCCATCGGGACTAAACGCTACGCTAGTGACGTAACTCGAATGTCCGGCGATGTTATTTTGTTCGCATGCCCCTGGCCACGTCCCACAGCAGAATGGTGTCTTCCCAGTTTAAACCGGCGATCATCTGACCATCAGGGCTGAATGCCACGCGAGAAATCTGGCTCGTGCTATCATCAAAAGTCTGTTTGTGTTCGCCGGTAATAGCATCCCACAACCGGGTTGTAGTGTCCCTACTTCCACTCAGGACCTTCCCACCATCGGGGCTGAACGCTACACTAGTGACCGCGTATTTGTGTCCTGTGAGGGTGTGTTTGTTCTCACCAGTGATTGCATCCCACAGTCGGATTGTCAAGTCCTCACTTCCACTTGCGATTGTTCCACCATCGGGACTGAACGCTACGCTAGTGACGGGGTAGCTATGCCCTTCAAGTGTACGCTTGTGTGCCCCGGTGACCGCATTCCATAAACGGATGGTCGAATCCCGATCTTCGATGTAGTTCGTCTCTCCGCTGGCACTAGCAAGCGTCCCGCCATCTGGACTGAACACTATGTTAGTTACAATATTCGTATGTCCTTCAAGAGCTTGCTTGTGCGTGTCCGAGACTACATCCCACAGCCGGATCGCATTGGTGGGCCAATTTCCACCAACGGCAAGAGTCCTGCCATCGGGACGTAACGCAATCGCCCAATGCGAACCCACTTTGAGCGTGCGCTTGTGTGCACCAGTTACCGCATCCCAAAGCCGGACAGTACCATCCCCACTTCCACTGTAAAGTGTAGAT
>JAJDTR010000112.1 GCA_022827055.1 Candidatus Poribacteria bacterium
GGCGTCGAGTCAAACCTTCGGAGGGCCCGTCGACACCAATCCCCAACTCTACTTGGGCGACTGGACGCTTGAATTCCTTTGCAAGCGCAACGGCGATTTGTTCTTTGGGGAACATCAATTCGCAGGTTTCCAAAACAGCCCTCGCGAAGGGCTTCAAGGAATCCGATTACGGTTGCCGAATGACGGTCGAGAACTTAGCATGTCCATCCACGCCGAGGGCTCTAAACAACCCGATCGCGCACTGAACATCTTCCTAGAGGAAAACGTGTGGACGTGGGTGACAGTTGTTTCCATAAACGGTGAGTCAATCATCGCGTATCAAGACGGTGTGGAAGTCAGTAAACATCCGGGAGTGTATTTCGACGCAAGCCTGCCTTTAGACGACATTTCCATCGGCGCAAATTCGTATGAGGAACGGCGCCGGAATTTCAACGGTTCATTTTCTATCGTGCGCGTCTATGACAGGGCACTAAGTTCGGATGAGGTGCTGCAGAATATCGGTGCGACCGTGATTCCGATGTCCAATCCCGCCGATGTCAACGGTGATGGGGTCGTGAATATTTTGGATTTGGTGGTGGTTGCGCAGGCGTTCGGGAAAGATGGCTTGCAGGGGGATGTAAACAAGGATGGGGTTGTGAATGTGTTTGACCTTGTTTTCGTTGCCGGGGCAATCGGGGGTGGCGGTGCAGCGCCTTCGGCATATTCCCTAGACCCGTCGATTATTAGTGCCGCGGATGTCGAGAGATGGCTTGCGGGTGCGCAGGGTTTAGATGTCGGCGATCCGAATTTTCAACGGGGAATCCGCTTCCTCCAACAGTTGCTTGCGGCGTTGACGCCGAAAGAGACGGCGCTGTTGCCGAATTACCCGAACCCCTTCAATCCGGAGACGTGGATACCGTATCATCTAGGACGAGAGGCGGAGGTGGCGATTACGATTTATGACACAAAAGGGACGCGGGTGCGGCGGTTGGCGCTCGGAAATCAGACGGCGGGGTATTACGCGGAGCGTGGAAAGGCGGCGTATTGGGACGGACGGAACGAACGCGGGGAAGCGGTCGCCAGCGGGATTTATATTTACCGGTTCCGAGCCGGTGATTATGCAGCGTCGCGGCGGATGGTGACTATGAAGTAGAGGAAAGAGAAGCAGTGGTCAGTGGCTAGTGGAACTCTTCAATCAACTGAGTAAATAACGAAAGATTAAGCGAATGGATAATGAGTAGGATTTGCTATCGCCCTAGGATCTCTATCGCACTCACTATCCGTTCGTTTGATCTATCCGCTCAGTTGATCGATAGAGGTCCGACACCCACCATCCCGCTGCCAACATAACGACGTATGACTTTCAAATCCATCTGCTACTGGTTCTGGTTTCTAATCTTGGCGGTGATGGGGCTGGCACTGATTCGCATCCCCCTCTTCAATCTGCTGGCGTTCGAATCCTGCGCCGTTCTCGCCATTGGCATCGCATTCGCCGGGGCGTATATCAGTGTAACGCGCATACATAAACTACGGCGGTCTCTTCAAGTTCCTTCAGGCTCCTCCCGCCAAATTGTGATAACCCTCTTCTGGAAAACGTTCGGGGTCAACCTGACATTGTTGGTTGCGCCGCTTGTCATTCTCATGTTAAACGCGCTGCGCGTGGAGAACTGCGATCTATCCGACGGTTTCGCGTTCTTTTTTCTTTTGCCGGTTATCAGTTGCGCCTACGCGACTGCGGTCGGACTGTTTTTCGGCTTCTGTATGAAACGGCGTTGGGTCGGGTATACTGCGTACTTGGCGTATATCGTCATCACGTTTCTTACGTTCGTCTACAACCTCGTTTTCCATCCCCCCGTGTTCGGCTTCCACGCGGCTTTCGGTTATTTTCCCGGACCCATTTACGACGAACAGATTCCGATCACCGATTCACTACTCATTGCGCGCGGGACGTCCCTCCTGCTGGCGTGGTTCTTTCTGTCAATCTCAATCATCACGCTGGAGTCAGGTAGACGCCCCCAACTTCCACTCACCTTGAACTGGCGGAAACTCTATCGGATTAAGCCGCGCTTTACGGAGGTATACCCTCGGATTCAACTCATTGTGCTTGTATGTCTACTCCTACCTATCTACTTGAATAGAGGGGAATTGGGCTTGCGCCCGACGCGTGGATACATTGAACGTGCGTTAGGGGGATTGCACGAAACGGAACATTTCAATCTTTTCTACGAGAAGGGGTCGAAGGTTGAACGGGAAATCGAGACGATTGCGCGAGACCACGAGTTTCGGTACGCCCAACTAACCGACTACCTCCGGACGCAGTCCACGAGGAAGGTGAACGCTTATATCTACACATCGCCCGAGCAGAAGAAACGCCTGATTGGCGCCAGGCACACCTTGGTTGAAGATCCTCTCGGCTACGGCTTTCACGTCAATCATGAGCCGTTTCCCCACCCAATCATCAAACACGAATTAATCCACGCATTGACATCAGATTGGCATCCGTTCTTAAAGGTCAGCCTTAAGTTGGGGTTGCACGAAGGCATCGCTGTCGCCGCGGATTGGAACGAAGGGAAATTGACACCCCATCAATGGAGCAAGGCGATGCGAGTGCTGGGCGTCGCCCCCACGATTGAGCAAATTATGGGACTCGGTTTCTGGGCACAGGCATCTTCGCGCAGTTATATGCTTGCCGGATCGTTTGTCCGATACCTGGTGGAGGCATACGGGGTAGAGGTGTTCAAACGCGTTTTCCCGACGGGGAATTTTAGGGACGTTTACGGCAAATCCTTGGCAGAATTGGGTAACGAGTGGGGGACGTTTCTGGACACCGTTCCTCTGACCTCCGCGGATTTGACAACCGCGGAACACCGTTTGAAGCGCAGGAGCATTTTTCAGAAGAGGTGTGCGCACGAGATCGCCGAACTTTCGGCGGATGCGTGGAGGTCGTATCGCCGGTCGGATTTTGCGGGGGCGATTCGGTTATTCAATCGAATTCACGAATTTGACCCAGATAATCCGCGCCATCTGCGCGGGCTAATGTACGCTCATTATCGGGCGGGAGATTACGCGCAAGCAAGCGATTGGGCGAAGAAAATCATGGCACACACCGCCGCGACAACGCGGCAAGTCGCCGAAGCAAAAAACGTGCAAGGTAATCTGAACTGGGGTGACGGAAAACACGAATCCGCTCATGCGCTGTATACGGAGGTGTTCACGCTCAACGCATCGGACGCGCTCAACCGAGAAGCGTATGCCAAACTGGAGACGCTCTCGCTTGAATCGCCAAGAGTGCGGTCACACATGAAACAAGTGCTGATCGGGGAGGAGTCGAACACATCAAGGATGAATCTACTCCACGAGGTGGTTGACGAGAAACCGGAGTGGGGGCTTGCTCATTACCTAATCGGGCGCCAACTACATCTCAATCAGGAGTACACGGCATCGAACGATTACCTAGTGAAAGCGGCGGCGTTCGGTTTGCCGCAGAGAGTTTTGAAGATTGAGAATACGCGGCTTTTTGCCATCAATCTATATCATCTGCGGCAATACGACGTCGCAATCGCGCAGTTTCGACGGTTATCAGCAGATAATGACTTGCCGCTCGGTTCCATCCTCATCGCGGTGGATTGGATTGAACGGTGCGAGTGGGAGAAAAGGAGGGTGGGTACTGCGCAATGAAAGAGAGCGCACTTGCACGGTGTTAGAGGGAGCGCAAGAGGCCGAAATAAAGTATTTGGGTGATTCACACGAGGGGTGAATCAGACAACCTGTCGGCGTTGACATTGTCGGGAATTGGTTTTAGGCATTGGCTTAAGGAAGATTGGGGGTTTTCGCCTTCATTATTGTAGGACTCTGCTAGGTTACGGCCAAACGAAGCCATTTTATCGTTGGGATCCATTTCCAATACCGTGCTATAATCCCGAATTGCATCGTCATACTGCTTGAGATAAAAATAGATTGTTGCCCTTGCGAAATATACCACAGTCGCCAGTTTACTGCCCTTGTCCTGAGCCTCAATAATGTTATCTAGAGCTGTTTTAAATGCGTCAATATCTCCGTCTGCTTCAAAAGTTTTCCTTGCAACCACATAAAAGGTGTATGCTTCCTCGTAATCGGTCAGTCTTTCAATTAGCCATTTTTGATAGTCTAACATCTCTCTCATTTTGAGGCCCCCTGATATTCTTTCCAATATGTTTTTGCTCTTATAATATCCCGAGACTGCGTAGACTTCGTGCCCCCACAAAGTAACAGAATAGTAGTACCAATCATTGCAAAGTAAACGCGGTAACCTATCTGAATACGTAATTCAAACACTCCGTCCTTAAGTGATTTGTAATCGCCCAAATTTCCTTTTGCACACGGATGAGACGGTTATCAATAATAGATCGCACTACTCTATCGAGAGATTCAAACCATTTCGTAAACGGGGAACGTCCATTTGGATCTATATATACTTGTAGTATTCTTGGTTGAACATTGTACAATTTCCTGATTCCTTACGCAACTCGAAACCACAAGCGGGGATGGACCTCCATTATGCTTTCTAATGAGAAGCTGTTTGCGTCCGTCCTTCATGTAAATTAACTGGATACAGGTTTAAAACCTAGTTGAATTGGGAATTCCAAGTTTCTAGAAGGAACTCGTGGCAGAATTGACGAGAACAGGTAGCAAAAAGATGGCAGGTATTGCTCAAGTAGTGAACGCAGATCTGCTTTCCTTAGTGATTTGGGCTTTACGAATGTCGCTGAAAGCCGCCTCAATTCGCATTACAATGAATGCACGCGGGAATCCCGTTATCGGCGGGTAACATCTTATCTTAGATGAGGCAGCATCGCAAGCGGCGTCGCCGCAATAAGCCCGGCGTCAACCGGCAGCACGATACCGGAAATCCAGCGCGCTTCGTCGCTCGCCAAGAACAACGCCGCCCACGCGACATCCCACGCCGTGCCCTCCGTCCCCAACGGCGCGGCGCGCCGGCGTAGATCTCGCTGTTCGTCGGAAATCCTGTTGACAAGCGATGCGTAAAGGTGCCCGGGCGCAATGGCATTGACGCGGATGTTGTCCCGCCCGTGATGCACCGCCATGTTCTTGGTCAGGGCGACTACGCCGCCTTTAGCCGCGCTGTAATGGATATCGGCTGTCCAACCTGCTCGCAGACCGTCGATCGAGGACAGGTTTATAATTGCGCCGCCACCCCCCTCGATCATCGTTGGGATAGCGTGCTTGCTGGTGAGCATCATGCTCTTGAGATTGACATTCATCACGAGATCCCACTCCTCTTCGGAGACGTCGAGCACCGTCCCGCCGCGGCCGATTCCCACATTATTGATCAGAATGTCCAGCCGACCATAGCGTTCGACCGCCGCGTCCACCATCGCTTTGCACTCCGCGTTCTTGGTCACGTCAACGGTGAACACAGACGCCGTGCCACCCTCGGCCTCAATCGTGCCAAGCGTCTTCCGGGCGTTCTCCTCCGACATGTCCGCCACCATCACCTTCGCGCCGTGTCTGGCGAACAGAATCGCCATGGCATTTCCCGTACCGTCGACATCGGTGACGGTGCCTGCACCCGTTACAATAGCAACTTTTCCTGCTAACCTCGTTCCCGTCTGTTCCATAATCGCTCTAGAATCTAATTCGTTCTTATCTGTTCTACTCCCGTGTAATAGTGGATCGCACCAGAATTTGTATCGTTCGTTTAATCTCCATCGATTGCACGCTACGCCTACTCAAATGTCCGGTAATTCAGAAAAGTCGTTTCATTCTCCCGAATGACAACATCCTCCAACGACTCAACCCCTCGTCCCCGGCCAACTCCATCGGAAAACGCAAGCCTGACAGTATGGCTGCCCGCCGGCAAGCGCATCCGTAGGAGAAAAATCTGATTCGGCAAGGTTTGCCATGACCGGGTGTCGGCACGTTCGGTGGCAATGTTCACGACGTTCACCGCCCGCCCCAGCAAATCGAAGAGAATTTCCTTTGTATGATCTGCTTGCTCCTCCGATTCGCTTTCGTCCTCTGATTTTTTCATTACTTCCCGATAGGCGAGGTACTTCAACAGAGCGCGCGTCACCGTCCGGAGGAGAATGACCCCCTCCTGAGACTTCAGTGTTTCTATTGCCATAGTTTCGACATCGGACACCAGAATCCCTCTCCCCTCGGCGTCCCCAACTTCCACCGAAACCCCTGTGAGCCGGGGGCGATTGGAACGAATAGCGGGTATTGCGACGTGCAGAAGATACTCCAACTTGGTTTCCGAATAGGATTTGCCGCGGCGCGACACGAGTGTTCTGGCAAAGTCCGAATTCTTCCGCTTCCCACGCCCCTTTTCGGGTTCGTCTTCAAACGAATCGGTTTTCAGGATAGGGAAAGTAAGCGTTTCTTCATACTTGGAAGGCACGTATCCGCTTTCGTGAAAGAGGATGAGTTCGCCGTAACCTTCTGTCCGTTCATGCGGGTCGCCATACTTCCGCCGGTAAAGCGCCTCCTCTTCGTCAAACCCCAGTTGCCGCGCCAATCGCACCAGCGAAACGCCTATATCTTGGGAAGGATTCGCTCCCGACTTGGACGATGTGCGCTCATAGTAATCTTCGGCTTGTTGGTAGGAGATGAAGGCATCGTTTAACTCGCCGGCAGATTCGAAGAGTATACCCGACAAATAAGCCAAAAACGGCGCGCCGAAAAAGTCGTAATCCTCATCCTCGTTTATGTAGTACCGGATAAGATCCGTCGCACGCCGGCATTCTACGAGTGCGTCCTCAATTTCATTCAAATAAAGATAATTGAGAATCCGATAGTAGTGGCTCAAGAGCCGCTCATACCGGGCGCCGGGGTAGGGCCGCACCAGATCGGTCGTGATGAGCGCGGCTGCCTCCTTGGAAATACTGCGGGTATAGAGGTCTTCCGATATAGATTCCGCCCGCGACAGCGCCGCGTTGCTTTCCCGGTATCGATCCGCGTAATGTGCAACCAGTCCCCGTTCAAAAAGGAAAGGTAGGTTCTCTTTGTCCGGAGCCTTCTTATCAAGGTAGGCGAGGGCAGCCTCGGGGTTACCCGCTTCTAACGAACTATATACCTCCACCATTTTATAGCCGCCGCATCCAATACTTAGGCATAGCAGCGTCAAGAAAGGCAAGAGTTTCGCAGTATGCATCAATCGGCTAGAAAGCAGCACGTTTCCGTTGGATGAACTTCTTGATTTTCTTTTGCCCAAGCCACACTTTCTGATTGTTCTCAATGTTGGTCAAGGTCAAATCAACTTGATAGAAGGTGACCTGCTTCCCGCCCTCACGATCTTTGATGGTGTTGAGTTGCCCCATCAACATATAGTCCGCACCGCGCTCAAGTCCCATCTGTTTCGCCGATTCGGGAGTCGCGAACATACTCTGGTCGTCCTTCTCATCGCGCAGATTGCCGCGTTCGTTGGCGCTCGCGACGACGGACACCAAGCCGGAGTTGATGAATGCCCGTTCAATATCGCTCACAAATGTCGGAATGGCGATATGTTCGGAACTGCGGTTGCGGATGGCGCCGACGATGACAACAGGTTTTTTCCCTTCGGAGGTGGTGGTGTGCCGGGTTATCCACGGGTGATTTAGACAATCCGTGATCATGGCTTCGGATACTTGACGAGAATCAGTGTCATTCCATTCCCCGGAAAGGTCAATAGTCGTGTCGGCTTCAATGCGTTCGACGGTTTTCGGTGCGCCGCAACTTGCTAGAATGACCAAGAGAATGCAGCCGACCGACATGGCTAGTTGTTTCATGAAATCCTCCATATATTCGAGAGAGTTGAGAATAATCTACTGCTAGGGCAGGACAAAACGATTTTCAACATTGGAATGTTTACCCTTTGGAAGTATCCGTGTAGGGTAGGATGGGCGATCGTCAAATCGCCAATCTCCGAACCTATCGCTGCCGCTTTCAAAGATCCTATCGCACGGGATTTGCTATCGCTTTCCGGTCACTTGATTGTTGCCCACACGTGTTATCTCGGTGGATCGATAGAGATCTCACCAGTCTCTGAAAACCCGGCAGGGTGATAGTTTGTAGGGTGGGCACCGCCCACCATGCGACGGGGAATCCAGCGAATGTCATCCCACCGAACATGAACCGAAAACTACAGCCTTCCTGATGGCGCGATGGCGTTTGCAACCTTTACTCCAGTCCCCTCCATCTGCTTCTGCACATGCGCCACGCATTCCTCGAACGACGCGAACGGCGGATCGGGATACAACTCCAAGCTGAAATTCAGATCGTTCTTGCCCCAGTGAATCATGGAAATGCCGGGCTTGGCGAGTTTTCGCGCGTTGAGCACCGCCTCGACGGATTCAATCTGAAACGAGAGAATCCCGTTCTCGTTCCACCATTCGATGTACTCCGACCGGTCAACGTCGCCCGACCATCCCCATCCGTTGGGGGGCGGCCAACTCCGCTTACCCACCGGCGGATAGTAGAAGTTGCAAATGGCTTCGTCAACGGTTGCCTCGGTCTCGACCTGCGGAACGACAATCGCCGCCGGCCCGAGATCGAGAAGATTTCCGAGCAGATACGTGTGTCGAGTGTTCTTGATACGGAACTGAACCGGCATGTCGAGTTCCCTGGCGCTCCTGCAGAACTCTACCAGTTTCTCTTCATTGAACGGAGCATGCTGGCTATCGACACCGATCATATCATAGGAATCGCCGCCGAGAATGCCTTCGATCTCGGTCTTGGACATCCCAAGTCTTCCATTTGCAATATTGAGTTCCTCGCCATTTCGCATGCGTTCCCTCAATTTGGACAACTGCTCCCACGATGGATTGCTATACGACATATTTTATGCCCTCCTTATTGGTAATTGTTTTCTCGTTACGATACTGCTCTCTTAAGAATCGAGATCGGCGATAGACTCTTGTACCGCCACGATGGTGTCCTCAATATCCTGCTCGCTATGCGCCAAACTCAAGAACATGGGATGGCTCGGATGCAGATAGAAACCGCGCGCCAAACATCCCTGAAGCATGGCGATGCATCGCTCTCTGTCCTCCTCCTCTATTTTGGGGGTGGGCATGGGACCTGTGCCTATTAATTTATAGCCCAATCCGCCCTCCTCGCACGCCTTGTTGACACCCTCGATTAGGCGGTTGCCAATCTCCCACTGGTATGCGATTCCGTCACGGCGTTCCAACTCGTTGACCACCACCTCCAATGCCACTAAACTGGGCAGGTCGCAGTGAAACGTCGCCGCCAGCCACACGGCTTGGCACTTCTCGCTGCCGAGAATCTCCCTCCTGCCTGCGACGAAACCGCCCGGAAAGCCGTTGCAGCACGCTTTGCCGTACGTCGCCAAGTCCGGCGTTACGTCGTAATACTCGCTGCCGCCGCCGATTGCCACGCGAAAACCGACTTTGATCTCATCAAACACGGCAAGCGCGCCGTAGCGATGCGCCATGTCAACGACGCCTTGCAGGAATCCTTCAGGGGGTCCATCGTCCAGCACAGATTCCATGATGACGCAGGCTACTTGGTTGTCGTGCTCCCTGAACCGATCCTCCAGTGCATTGAGGTCGCCGTAAGGAAAATCCAGCGTCAACTCGGTGATGCCCGCCGGTACGCCGGGTTCTCCCGGCCGCGTCCAGGAGTGCCAGCCGTGGTAGCCGCACCGAATCACCTTTTCTCTGCCGGTATACGCTCGCGCAAGACGTATCGCGGCGCTGGTAACCGCGCTTCCGCCGATAAGGAAACCCACCATCTCCGCAACCGGGATACGATCAATCAGCGTCCGGGCGATTTCCAACTCTTTGGGATGGGCGGTGCTGAAGACCGTTCCCTCTGTTATCTGCTTTCCGAGCGCCGTATTGATGGCGGGATCGTTGTACCCGAGAAGGATAGGCCCAAAGCCCAGGAGAAAATCGAGGTATTCGTTGCCGTCAACATCCCAGAAACGCGCGCCGTCGGCGCGCTGCGTGAAGACGGGATAGCCCATCTCTAACATGGCATGGCTGCGTTTGTGCCCTTGGCACCCACGCACCATGAGTTCATTCGAGCGTGTCAGACAGGCTCTGGATTTCTCTATAGTATAGGGCTTCGCCTGCATGCTTCACGCTTCCTTGTACTTGACTAAATTACGGTTAGAACTAAATGGTCTTTCTCACTCTATACATGCTTCGCGAACGGATAACCCCAGTTCTCGAGCCTTTTTCTCAGACCATCCTCGGGCGAAATGCGGAACACACATAAGTTCGCATTTAAGGTTTTGCGCATGGAGATGTTCTGCTGCGTCCTTACCGTGAGCCACTACCAACTTAGGGGTTATCCGCTCCAAGAGATAATCAAAAGGGGCAGTGATTCGATTCCGCTCTTGTAAATCCAATGCCTCTTCCGTAGCCTTGGCATATATATTCGTTTCGAGACATTTTGTCGGGCAGGCTTCTTCAATTACCCATTCAATAACACGCCGCGTGTTACTTATTTCATTTCTTCTCTTCTTTCCGGGCTTTAGTGGGCGATTCATACGTTCTTCTTTATACTTATTGAACCACGCGCGTTTGTCGAATCCGTGGCTGTCCGACCAAAAATGCCAGAAATCATCAGACATTTCACTCGCAGGATTGGTGCCTACGATGAAGGTGTCGCATTCAAGAGGCGATCCGTCACACACAAATGGACGTAGGTCGGTCGGTTTATCGATTAAGGAAACCATTTCACGGCTGAAGTCAACCAATGCTTCACCAATATCGATCATGACTCACTCCTAAGATTGTATGGGATTGATGACCTCGTCACAATACCTACCAGCACCATTGATTAGGGTTTAAGAGGCTGTTTCTTCCAACTTCTGATGTGCTGCACACACACTCTACTTCAACCCCAATTCCGACCCATCCTCCAAGAGCCCCTTGAGACGCCCCAGAAACTGCGCCGCGATGACGCCATCGACCACACGATGATCGCACGACAGCGTAAGCGCCATCCGCTTTCCGGGAACCACACTCCCATCCTTCACCACCGGCTTCTCCATGACCGTACCGACGGCGAGGATGGCGGATTCGGGCGTGTGAATGATGGCGTGAAAGGTCTCCACATCGTACATGCCCAAGTTGGTTATACTGAACGCCGCGCCCGAGGCGTCACCGGCGGAAAGCTTTCCCGCGCGAGCATTCTCGACGAGGGCACGCACTTTATCGGCAATCTCAGCGAGCGAGAGCTGATCAGCATCGCGAATCACCGGTACCACCAAACCGCCCTCCACCGCCGTGATTAACCCGACGTGCACCGCGTGCGGTATGAGAAACTCCTGACCCTGAAGTTGCGCGCGCATTTGGGGAAACTCGCGGAGCGACAATCCCGCCGCTCTAATCAGGCAGTGCGTAATCGAAACGCCCTCCGGACGCCCCTCCGAGAGCAACTCCGCGTCAGCCTCCAATGTGAGGTAGAAGTGCGGCGCCTGCTGAAAACTCTCCTGCGTCTGATTGGCGATGGCGCGACGCATCGAACTCATTGGTACACGTTCAGCGTCTACATCTACCACCGCCGCCTCAATCGCCCGCTCCACGTCCCCGGTCGTGATCGCGCCGCCGGGACCGCTGCCGGTGATTTCAGCCAAATCGATGCCGCTATCCGCCGCAAGTTTTCGCGCCGCCGGCGAGGCACGCAGCCGACCGCCACCCGCCGCACGTTGTGGGCGAGGCCTGGCGTCTGTCGCAGGGGTGGGTTTCGCCACGGGTGCACCCGGCAGCGTTGGAACCTCCTTGACTTCCGGAATTTCCTCGTCTGCCTCGCCAATCCACCCAAGCGTCATGCCCACGGGCCCCTTGCCGCCCTCCTCGACAAGTATTTTCCGAAGAAGACCTGACACGGGTGCGGTAACCTCGATGGTGGTCTTTTCGGTCTCGACCTCGCACAGAAGCTGCCCTTCCTCGACACGGTCGCCCTCCGAGGCGGTCCACTGAAGGAGAGTTCCTTGTTCGGTGATTAAGCCGGATTTGGGAAAGACAACTGCTTTCATGCAGCCATCACCTCCCGTATCGCGGTCACAACCCGGTCTTCCGACGGGATATAGGCATTTTCCAGCGCCGGGCTGAAGGGGACAGGCGTGTGCGGAGGAGTGACACGTTTAATCGGTGCTTCAAGGCTATAGAACGCCTCGTCCGCCGCCAGCGCGGCGATATCGGTAGCGAGGTTGCACCTTGGCGTGTCTTCATCCACAATGACGAGCCGACCCGTCTTCTCGACCGAATCCACAATCGTCCTGCCATCAAGCGGGCTTAGGGAGCGGGGGTCTATCACCTCGACGTTCACCCCCTCGGCTTCAAGCCCCTCCGCCGCGCTTAGCGCCAAGTCAATCATTTTCGCGATCGCAACCACGGTAACGTCGTCCCCTTCACGCCGCACCAATGCTTCACCCAACGGGACGACATAAGATTCTTCGGGGACGTGTCCTTTGGATCCCATCAACCGCTTGTGCTCAAGAAAGAAAACAAGGTCGTCGTCGCGGATGGCTGCCGTCATCAAACCTTTGGCATCGTACGGTGTGGAGGGAACCACAACCTTCAATCCGGGGATATGCGCGAAGACGGAGTACAGGCACTGAGAGTGCTGCGCCGCGGCGTTGATCCCACCGCCGATTGCCGCGCGGATGACCACGGGCACTTTCGCCTTGCCGCCAAACATGTAGCGAATCTTGGCGCCCTGATTGAAAATCTGGTCCATCGGAATGCCGAAGAAATCGACGAACATGAGCGCGGCTACCGGTCGGAGCCCCGTCGCCGCCGCGCCAATGGCGGCGCCGATAAAACCCGCCTCGCTAATCGGCGTGTCGCGGATGCGGTTCCGGCCGAATTTGCCCGCCAGTCCGCCCGTAATTCCGAACGGACCGCCCCAGCAGTCTTCGGCGTCCGGCAATTTCGACCCGGCACCGCCGACGACATCTTCGCCCATAACGATAACTGTGGAGTCACGCTCCATTTCCGAATGCAGCGCCTCTCGGATAGCCGCTCCCATGGTCAATTCGCGTTCTTCGCTCATCACAGCACCTCCTTGTAGTTCACGTAGACATCTTCCGTCACATCGCTCGGTTCGGGCCACGGGCTATCAGCCGCGTACGCAACAGCGGATTCTATGGATTCCGCAACCCGTTCCTCAATCTCATCCAGCTCCCCGTCGGTCAATACGTTCTCATCGGTCGTGCGAGCGCGGAAGTTCTTGATGACGCAATGGTTCTTGCGATACTCCTGGACCTCTTCCTGGGACCGGTAACCCTGCTTATCGCCTTCGTGATGACCGTAAAAGCGATACGTCTTACACTCCAAAAGCGTTGGTCCCTCCCCGGCGCGTGCCGCGGCAATCGCTTTACCCGCTTTCTCATAGACATCGAACAAGTCCAATCCGTCAACAACCTCACCCCTCATGCCGTAGGCTCGCGCGCGTCCGGCGATATCGGCGCCCGCCACGGAATAGTCGCTGCTTGTCGATTCCGCCCAGCCGTTGTTTTCAGCCACAAAGATAGCGGGAAGTTGCCAAACACCGGCGAGATTCAGACCTTCGTGAAAGCTGCCCTCGTTGGCACCGCCGTCACCAAAAAAGCTGACAGCCACGTTGTCTTTTCCGAGCACTTGGGCACTCAGTGCAGCGCCGCACGCGAGCGGAATACCTCCGCCGACAATGCCGTTGGCGCCTAGCATGCCTCGGTCAAGATCGGCAATGTGCATCGAGCCGCCCTTTCCCTTGCAAGCGCCGGTGGCGCGGCCGTACAGTTCAGCCATCATCGACTTCACATCGACCCCTTTGGCAATGCAGTGACCGTGACCGCGGTGAGTACTGGTGATCATGTCTTCGTCAGTGAGATGGGCGCAGACACCGACGGCGACCGCCTCCTCGCCCGCATACAGGTGCACGAACCCCGGAATGCGATTCGCGGCGAACTCCTCCCGCACCCGTTCTTCAAATTGGCGGATAGTCGCCATCCGCTCGTAGATTTCAAGCAGTTTCTCTTTTGGAATTTCCATGTTCTCCTCCCATTTATTGAGCCGTAAAGATAGAATGCCAATAGCACGAATTCTGCGAGATTGTATCAGATAGTTGACCTTCAATCAATTCTTATCGAAGCAGGACACTGAGATAAAACTCTTCTATTTTGGGTTGGCTCCCCATCTCTATTTGCCTGAGTCACGGTCTCCACCGTGATGTTCCGCTAATCTTCAGAATACACGACTATAACGCCTCTGTCAAGTTACCCTTACCGACCTTCCAATGGCAAAAGTCACGCTTTATTGGAAATAATAACTATCTAACCAAAAAGTCGAACTCCAATTTTGGAGATTAAGTGACCGATTAGGATCAACCGAGCGAAAAGGGAGGGCGATGGAGATCCTCCAAGTGGTGTGTCCTTGGGTGCAACCAAGGACACACCTCCTAAGAATTTAAGCCCTCAAGGGCTCATCTTATGCCACGGCGTCACCTGTTCGTAGGCGTGCGCAATTTGCAGCAACTCCCTCTCACCCCACCATCGTCCCGCAATCTGAAGTCCGACCGGCAAGCCCTCCCTCGTGAATCCGCACGGCACGGATATCGCGGGCAATCCAAGCAGATTAAAGATTCGCGTGTTCTGAGTCAAACGCGGGCGAATCAGGTTGGAATCGCTCCCGTCGGAAGTATCCATCATGGAACGAAGAGGAGCGGGTACAGGCGCCGTCGGCGCGAGAACGAAATCCACCGTCTCAAAGGCTTGAGCAAATTCATGCCGCGCGAGTTTGCGTGACCGAGTTGCCCCAACGTAGTCCGCCGCGGAGAGTTTCTGACCGTCCTCAAGTATCTCGCGCACATCAAGACCGAAATCCTCCCGGTGCTCGGCAAGACGCCTTTGATGAAAATGGCTTGCCTCTGCCATCAAGATGGTCAACGTTGCTTGGTGGGCATCCGGGACGGAGGGCAGGTCGATTTCAATCGCCTCCACACCCAACTTCTCCAGAACCCCGATCGCTTCGGCGACGCAGTTTTCCACGTCCGGATGGAGACCTTCAAAGCAATGCTGCCGGGGCACACCAACTTTCATTCCACTGATTGAATCTCCCAACGCTACGGTGTAGTCGGGAACGGGGCGATTCTCGCTATGTACATCGCCGCCGTCATATCCCGCAAGCGCATTCATCATCACCGCGGCATCCGCGACACGGCGGCATAGTGGACCTACGCAGTCCAGCGATTGCGCGAGCTCGAGGACGCCCTGGACACTGACCCGTCCGTAGGTGGGCTTCAGCCCGACAACCCCGCACATCGCTGCCGGAATGCGAACCGATCCGCCGGTGTCGGTGCCGAGTGCGCCGGCACATAAGCGGGCGGCGACCGCCGCCGCCGATCCGCCGCTCGATCCCCCCGCCACGCGTGACGTGTCCCATGGATTGGGCGTTGCGCCAAAGTGCGGGTTCTCTGACGTCACACCGTAGGCAAACTCGTGCAAATTGGTTTTGCCAACGATTATTGCGCCCGCGGCTTTCAGTCTCGCGGTAACGGTTGCGTCCGGCTGAGAAGGATTCACTGAAAAAAATTTTGATCCGCATGTGGTAGGCGTGCCCGCAACGTGGATAATATCCTTTATCGCAACCGGGATGCCGTGCAGAGCTCCCCGAATCTGCCCGTCGTCAATCTCCCGTTCCGCCTGTTTCGCCGCCTCGAAACTCTCTTCTCGACACAGCGCAGTGAAAGCATTTAAACGGGGATTGTGTCTGTCAATTTCTGCGAATGTGGACTCAATCAGTTCCACAGGGGAGACTTCGCACGTGCGAATGAGATTTGAAAGCGTCGTAATCGGGAGATTAAGAATATTGTCCATGGAGGCGAGTCGGTGGGTAACGGCAGAACGCGGCGGAATGCGGTGGCTACTTTTTATAATTTGACCTGTCTGTATTGCCGCCGTACTTCATGGTGTAGACCAAGAGATTGGTCATGAATCGGTGGACATCCGGGGAGCGGCGCATACGAAGCATGGTGCGGCTTTCAATCTCGGCTGTTTCCATGGAGCACATATAGTCTTTGCGATTATAAACCACCCCTAGCCGACGCCCGATGCTAATGCCCTTCTGATATTTGAATTTGGACGTCTTCGGATTGTTCTCGGATCCCCAATAAACATCGCCGCCGGTGGGAGGTACCGAAAGCTGATAATACATCCTGTAGAGTTCGTGGTTGTGAGGGATATTTTCCAGCGGATATTCCGGGAAAATTCTGTCGAGTTCGAGCGCCACCTGTTGGGCAAACAGACCGTTAAACCCGCAATCGTCGAAAAAGAGCAATCCGCCGCGCTCGACGACATACTGCCGAAGGGCGGTACGCTCCGCCGCAGTAAATTCACCGGTCAACGGCCCATCCTTTGCCATACCGCGCGAGACGGTGATGTCCTTGTCGTGACCCGTCATGACGATAATCGGTGCGTCCAGAATGTCCGGATCGGTCATCCGAAGTGAGCCGCCCTTAAAGTTCATATCGGCGCGGAGACTAGTGTTCTCGGCGAGCCATTTCATAAAACTGGGGAGAGCGGTCGGATCCTGCCACCAATCCGAGAGTGAATGCTTCAGTCTAACGAGTCGAATGTGTCCCCGGAAATCGGGACCTTCTCCTACTATTACGGCGCCCAACTTGTTTTTTGGCACAAATTCACGCCCCGAAAAATCTGAATTCTCAGTATCTGGCGAATCGACCGCGCCCGTTGAGTCAATTATCGATGACGATAAGCTATTTGACTTACCTTTGCCGCTACTCGGCTTTTGCACATTGCCTATGAGTAGTCCTTCATCCCCCGTACCTGATTCGCCGTGTGCCTCGCTAATTTTAATAGCGTGAGACTTCACTGGTATATTCGCGTCAGTCTTCAGATTTGCCGCGCGCGATTCCGGCGTAGTTACGGATATGTCCAGTTTTTCTTGAACGAACTTCAGTGAATCACGGGACGCTACTTTCACCTCCACCGGTTTTGGGTTAGGATTAATCCGATTTCTCCGAATACTGAGCGTCTTCGGTTGTTCCGTTTTTGGCTGTGGACGCTTGATGACTTCAGTCTTCACGGTACGTTTTGCCGGGGGCAGTTTCACCCAATCTAAAGTGATGAAGCCTTCCTCTTTATACTCAGGCGCTATCGTCCGGAATAGAAGAATTGTTAATACAAGGTGCAGGAGTATGGATATTAATAGCGAGGTGGGAAAGCGATTCCTTCGTATTGAAGCCATAAGTACGTTCACACCTTAGTTTTGGCATGCTGCAGGAAAACGCTTGGAGTGTTAGCTTACACCGAGAACATACAACTACTGGATTCTTCCCTTAAGTGTTCATACCTAATTCCTCTCGCAAATCCGGTTTAAAGTTGCCGGTCATAACTCCGGTGACGCCACCCGTCATGAAGATGTGCCCGTCCGATTTAATCTCGATTTCAATCTGACCGCCGGGGCTATGCACCGTGAGCTCACGCTCCACATGCCCCAACTTGTGTGCGGCGCTAGCCGCGGCGCAACTGCTGCTCCCCGACGCCAACGTGTATCCCGCGCCTCGTTCCCAAATCTCAATCTGGATGTTCCGGCGATCGACGACCTTCAGCAGTTGGACGTTAATCTTGTTCGGAAACAGCGGATGCGTTTCCACACGCGGTCCAAGCTTGAGCGCCAACTCCTTCGAAACTTCGGGCATCGGAATGACGCAATGCGGGTTGCCGACAGATGCGCATGTCACCTTGAACTCCTCATCGCCTACTGTTAGCGTTTCGTCGACCACTTCGCGTTTCGCACCGCTAACCGGAATCTCATCGCTGACGAAAGTCACCGTCCCCATATCAACCTTGATTCGCCGCGCCTGATTGTCCAGAATTTCGACAGCGACCTCTCCCCCGAGGGTTTGGAGGTTGAACCGATTGTCTTCGACGTAGGATTCGTCATAGAGATACTTTGAAAAAATTCGGATGCCATTACCGCTCTTTTCCGCCTCGCTGCCATCGGGATTCAGAATCTTCAACGAGATCTCGCCGCCATTAAACTGCGGCCCATAAAGAATCCCGTCCGATCCAATCCCGAAGTTTCGGTGGCAGATTCGCTGGATATTCGCCTCCGTCAAACTGACCTTGTTTCTGCTCGGATCGATGACGATGTAGTCGTTACCTAGTGCATGATACTTGTAGAAATCCATTGTAGTTCACTTGCTCCCAAATTATACCATTTCTCGTGAATAACAGTGCATATGATGTCCGAAATATACCGTTCACCTTCTACGTAGGCGGGGCATCTTGCCCCGCATGAGAAAGACTTGGTTGACGCTATTAATGCACTGTGAATGTAGAGAAATGGTATAAGTTATTCCAAAGCCGGACAAGGGGATCTCTATTGCATTCGCTATTCGCTCATTTGATCCCCTCCCATCGAAAAAGCGAATGATATAATTAAAACATCATATGCACTATTCTTCAAACGAAGTGGTATTGGGATACGATTGTCCGCAATACGCACACGAATCTATGGATTCTTCGCCTACGTGTGTCTCAATTTCAGGCTCCAGATAGCTTTCGAATGTTGTAACGCAGTTCGGGTTACCGCATTGTGTGCCGCCAACTGAAACTTCACGCGCAGGCGGCTGTGTCAAGATAAGCTCTTCAAGTCCCGTCAAACTCGCGATTAACGCCATGCGCATCGGAATCGCGTTTGCGGACTGCTCGAAATAGGCGGCTCGCGGGTCCTCGTCCAACTCATAAGAAAGCTCGTTGACACGCGGCAGGGGGTGCATTATCATCGCATCCGATTTGGCGTCCCGCATCACATCGGCGTTGACAAGGTAACTCGAACGCGCCGTCTCCGGATCAACATCTGCCGGCAAACGCTCCTCCTGAAGCCGATTCACATAGATGACATCCAGTTCCCCAATCACGTGCGCGAGGTGGGAGGTCTCCTGCGGCACTTGCCGGTACAGATGCTTGATTTGCGTGAGAACCCAGTCCGGCATCTGGAAAACCTGCGGCGCAATATGAACCAAATTTCCCCCGAACCGCGCGACAGCGAGTGCAAAGGAGTGAGCCGCCCGCCCATAAAGCAGATCGCCGCAAATACCCACCGTCAGCCCCTTCACGTCGCCTTTCCGCGCCATTACGGTGTACAGGTCTGTGAGCGCCTGTGTCGGATGCGCATGACTGCCATCGCCGCCGTTGATAACCGGTATATTGGCGTAACGCGCCATAACCCGCGCCGCTCCCGCGAAACTATGGCGTACCACGATGAGGTCCGCGTAATTCGTCACCATTCGCGCGGTATCGGCGATGGTCTCGCCCTTTGCTACCGATGCCGCGTGCGGATCGGCAAACCCCAACGTCCGTCCGTTCAGCCGCTCCATCGCGCTCTCAAACGACAGCCGCGTTCGCGTACTCGGCTCGTAAAACAGCGTCGCCAACAGCTTGCCCTGACAAAAGCCCGACCATGTCGCCAAATTCGTCCGCATCTGATCCGCGAGTCGAAAAATCTGGCGAATCTCAAAATTCGACAAGTCATCAAGCGTAATGAGATGTCTCATGATCGTTGTCTCAAATCTTCAAAAATGAGATGCGTTCTCGTGGTTGTAATACCATTTCGCTTGAATAATAGTGCATATAATGTTTTTCATTATACTATTATGACACGGGCCATACCCACCGTTGCCCTTCATACCAATCCTCGTAGGCGGGGCATCTTGCCCCGCTTTGGAAAGACTTGATTAACGCCATTAATGCACTGTCAATATATAGAAATGGTATAACCACCTCAGTCTACTTTAGTGGTCCATTCGCTAAGTGTTTAATGCTTACGAGACTGGCAAAATAAACCCGTTCTACCACCCCGGTAGGTGCGGTTTCTAACCGCACCGGCGCCCAACACTAACCATATTGTTTAGGAAAATAAACCATTTAGTCTCTGCAACTAACAATTATACACATTGAACTTGCGCATCTTCCGTAGGAGCGATCTCCGAATCGCGACTTCGTGTTGCGAGCAAATGTAGGGCAAACGCCTGCGCGTAAATCAGCAAAATCAAAATTGCCTCATTCAGCCACTAGGCAATTTCGCTTTTCGTTGGGGACGCAGATCTGCGTCCGCAACCACTACGTCAAACCGTTCCGGAGAATTGAGGAGGGCACGGATGGTAATCTTCCAACCTTCCTCTCTTCCATCCTTCCAACCCCATCCTCCCTGTTTACTGCTCCAAACTCCCAACCAACTCCTTGACCGAATCAAATCCCTGACTCTCCAAATACTCCCGTATCCCGTCGGTCACATCCAAAGACGCACGCGGATTGACAAAATTCGCCGTGCCGACCGCCACCGCCGACGCGCCCGCGATGAAAAACTCTACCGCATCTTCGCCTGTCATGATTCCGCCCATGCCGACGATGGGAATCTTAACCGCGTTGTAGACCTGCCACACCATACGCAACGCGATAGGCTTGATTGCCGGTCCTGACAGCCCGCCGGTCAGGTTGGCGAGTTGTGGACGACGTGTCTCCGCGTCAATTGCCATGCCGAGCAGCGTGTTAATCACGGAAAGCCCGTCTGCGCCGGCGTCTTCGATAGCACGGGCAATCTCGGCGATGTCCGTGACATTCGGCGATAATTTGACCAGCAACGGCAAACCGGTTCTTGCCCTCACATTATTGACGAGTTCGCCAGCCAATTGGGAATCGACGCCGAAACTCATCCCGCCGCAATCGAGATTCGGGCACGAAATATTCAACTCTATCGCGGCAACCCCCTCCGCCGCGTCAAGTTTCTCCGTAACCTCGCAATACTCCTCCAGCGTCTCGCCGCACACGTTGACCACAACGGGCACATCGAATTCGCGCAGGTAAGGCAACTTCTCCGAGATAAAGCCATCGACTCCGACGTTCTGCAGCCCGATGGCGTTGAGCATCCCCGATGGCGTCTCGATAATCCGCTGCATCGGGTTGCCCGGCCACGGCTCGCTTGTAATGCCCTTGACAACAATGGCGCCTAGTTGATTGAGGTCGACGAAATCAACGTACTCGCTCCCATAGCCAAATGTCCCCGATGCGACCATGACCGGCGTCCTCATGCGGATACCCGCCACATTCACTTCAAGCGACACGCGATTCTCCTTCATGCGCCCTCACCCCAACGTTTACAAGTGGAAAAAGCATAATGCATCACTACCGAAAAGTCAAGCCCGATCTAATGGCGCTGTAGGCACATCCGTTAGGTTGTGTGGAACACAGTGACGTGTTGCGTCCCTTCCATTCTTCCCATCTTCCATTCAACATCATTGCAAGTCTTGCCTAGAGCAGGGCAGAGGCTGTTTTCACAATCCAACAATTTGACGTGGTTGCGTCGCAGGGGAAACGCATCTAAATTTTCTACTCAACAAAAAAGAGGGTTGGGGCAAGTTTGTGATAGTTTTTTGGGGGTCGTAGGTTGGGTTGAACGGAATTCGTTAGTGATCGCTAATCTTAGAGGAGTTTTCGAGTGCTCACTTTATCTGAACCTGCCAAAGTTTGAGTGAAACCCAACATTAATCGTACATTCTACCGCCATGAGACAGCCTCCATAACTAGATGCGTTTCCCCTGGGTTGCGTTGCTATCAGGATTGACACGCCTCGCTCCGCTGTGCTATTCTATCAACCGCCAGTAGGGAACGGCTTTCGTGCCGTACGGTGATGAAAACTGTATATCAATAAGGAGGCATCCTCTTATGTATAAACGTCATCTAATATCTACGCCGATTGGGATTCAGCATTGCGTTGCACTCATTGCTCTATTGTGCTTCATTGTATGTACGCAACACGTAACCGCCCAGCCGCAAATAGCTCAAGATGCCTACGCTGTCTTTGAAGCGAGTTGCCTCAATTGCCACGGGCCCGACGGCGCCTTTCGAGAAACACTCCTCATGGAACACAGCGAACTTATTGATGGTGGCATCGTTATTCCCGGAAATCCCAATGCCTCCGAGTTGTATAAACGCCTCCTTGGTCCCACCGAAAACGGCGTACAGATGCCGTTCAACCTGCCTCAACTGCCTGTTCAATCCATCGAGATAGTTCGGCGTTGGATTCTAGCCGGCGCACCCGATTGGACACCAACCACCACGACCCTCCGTCGTTTCATTACCCCCCGCGAAGTGCTCACGAGCATTGAGTCGCACCTCAACTCACTCTCGCCCTTCGACCGCTCCTTCGCACGATACTTCACGATGACGCATCTCTACAATGCTTCCGAGACACCGGAGATACGTGCCGAGTACCGCACTGCGCTCTATAAATTGGTCAACAGCCTCTCATGGGGAAGTGGGATTACCAACCCCCAACCCATCGACACCCAAGGCACCATCTTCTACATCGACCTGCGTCACTACGAATGGGATGTCAACGACGGCTGGACGAAGATAGAAGATGCCTATCCCTACCACATCTCGTTTGATGCACCCGAACATCTCGCACTGAGGAATCAACTGGGACGGTTACAGACACAGATGAAGACCGATGTTCCATCCGTTCATGTCGACTGGTTTATTGCAAACGCGTCTACGCCACCACTATACCACGACCTGCTTTCGCTGCCGTTGACGGATAGGGACTTGGAAACTCGATTGGAGGTCGATGTTGCCCGAAACCTCATCAATGCCCCCGGAGTTCGTGTCTGGCGCGCGGGGTTAAAAAATTCTGGTGTTTCAAACCACAACCGAGTGCTGGAACGCCATACCTCCCGCTATGGAGCCTATTGGAAGAGCTACGACTTTGCAGGCAGTGTCGGGACACAGAACATCTTAACCCACCCGCTTAATTTCACGCATGATGGGGGTGAAGTTATCTTCAATCTCCCAAACGGCTTGCAAGGCTACTACCTTGTTAACGCCTCCGGTTTCCGGTTGGATGAAGCGCCGATAAACATCGTTTCAAATCCGGCTGCCAGCGATCCGACGGTACGCAACGGCATCTCCTGTATCGGCTGCCATACGGAGGGCATGAAAACCTTTGAAGACGAGGTACGCTCCGTGATTGAGAGCAACCCCAATCCGCCATACAACAAAGCACAGGCGCTGCGACTCTACGTTGAGAAATCAGACATGGACGCGCTTGTGGGAAAAGATATGGAGAAATACGGAGCAGCGCTTGCAGCGACGGGCGGTGTGTTTGGCGGAGTTGAACCGGTTTCACGATTTCATGAGGCGTATCAGGGGCCGGTGGATGCGGCATACGCCGCTGCCGTGGTTGGGTTGCAGACCGAAACCTTCCTCGAAAGGATTCGCGAAAACACCGGACTTCAGAACGTTGGATTGCTGGCGCTAGATAATGAGAACGGGAGCGTAAAGCGTGACACCTGGACATCAAGTTTCCGAGATGTGATGTATGCGTTGGATTACCCGCAGCAGGTTGGAGAACCATCAGTCATAACACAGCCGGAGGTCGTACCGGGCACGGTTGTTCAGATTCCGGATCCGAACCTGCGTGCCCTCATAGCCGAAGAACTTGGCAAAAGCCCGAATGCTCCGATAGCCGTGGAGGAGATGAAACGACTGAAAGAGCTTAAGGTAGGGGGCCATGGACAGGCACAATCGTTCAGGGGTATCCGAGATTTAACAGGTTTGCAGTTTGCGACGAATCTCACCGAGTTAGTGGTCTGGCACAATCAGATTTCCGACCTCTCGCCGATTGCCGGCTTAATCAATTTGCGTGTGATTTATGCTCACGACAACCGTTTATCCGATATATCTCCGGTGAGAGGCTTGACAAATCTCACGGAGCTGGTATTCGATCGGAGTGAGGTGTCGGATATATCGCCTGTGAGAGGATTAACGAACCTCACTCACCTGGAGTTCGATCAAACTCCGGTATCCGATATATCGCCAGTAAGAGGACTAACAAATCTCAGACAATTGGAGATCCATCGCACATTGGTATCCGATCTGTCGCCGATTGCAGGTTTAACGAATTTGGAGGTGATATATTGTCATGATGCCAACATATCCGACCTTTCACCCATCGCAGGTTTGGTCAGTCTAAGGCATTTAAATTGTGGTGGCAATCACATATCTGACCTATCGCCCATTGCAGGACTAAAAAACCTGGAGATCATAAGTTTCACCGGCAACGACGTAACTGACATCTCGGCGTTTAAGGCTTTGGCTAACCTGAAAATCATTCACACGTGGGGCAACCCCTTCTCAGATCTATCGCCCCTGGCGCGATTGACAAAGCTGGAGGTATTAAATATCTGCGGAGCAAGATTAGAGGAGGAAACCGCACTTGCACCGTTGGTGGGCTTGACAGGTCTGAAAGAACTGTATCTTGTCGGTAACGGAATATCGGATGTATCGCTGCTTGCCAGACTAACCGGTTTAACTCGCCTAGATCTTCACCGCAACAATGTCTCAGATATATCGCCAGTTGCGGGGTTAACAAATCTAAAATGGCTGAACCTCCACGGCAACAGAATTTCGGACATATCGCCGCTTGCGGGATTAACAAATTTGACATGGCTGGACCTGCACGACAACAGTATCTCCGACCTTTCACCTCTGGATGCGTTGCGCGAAAACCTAAATTTCTTAACATTTTTCAGCAATCCCGCATTCCCGATTGGAGGATCGAAAATCGAAGGCCCCTGGTTGTGGGTGTTTCTGCCAAGCACAAGACGGAATCTCGACATAGATTTACTAGCGGAAGCCAGCGGAGGCAGCGTGACCGAACTGAAAATCGCTACCCAGGGGGCGACGGAGGGTAAAGCTGTCGGCAGCGAGGTATGGGAATCCGACAAACTCCCGCCTACGGGCAGGGATAACCTTGACGACATGGTGGGGCACAACCTGCCTGACGGCGTTATCTACGGCACGGTCTTTCTCTATTCACCGCGCGAGCAAAAAACCAACATGTTTCTTGGCAGCGATCAGGAGGTAAAGGTCTGGCTCAATGGGGAGGTGATTTACAAGCGAGAACGGATAGAGCGCGGTGGTGATTACACAGACAACTTCCCCGCCACGCTCCGGCAGGGGAAAAATGTTCTGTTCGTTGCGGTCGGCACGCGTGACCGTGGTGACGGCGGCCATTCCAACGCCTTTTTCGGATTTGAACCCGGCACCGAATATTCCGAGGCGACCGGTATCGGTTACCTCTTTTCCGAGTCTTCAATCCATATCGGAGACACCTTTACCATTGATATCAGAGCAGAAAATGTCATCGACTTGGCGGGGTGGCAGTTTGATATCGTTTTCGACCGCACCCGGCTTGAAGCAGTAGATGTCAGCGAAGGCGACTTCCTGAAGACCGATGGCGGATCGACCTTCTTCCAGAGCGGGCGCATTGATAATGCAGCCGGTGAGATTACGGCACTGATTGCGGGACGAATTAGCGAAGGCGGTGTGAGCGGCAGCGGATCCGTGCTTCAAGTGAAGTTCAAAGCAAAAACCGAAGGTGAATCAAAATTAGCCCTCCAGAACTTCCTGTTCGGTTCCGTAGCAGAGGAAAGTATCTCCGCAGGTCCTCTTGAAATTCAAATCACTGTAGAGGAGCGGTTGCTGCCCGGGGATGTGAACCGTGACGGTGTTGTCAATATCCTGGATCTGATTCGCGTTGCACAGCAGTTGGGGAAACGCGTATCCGCCGACTCGCCGGTGGATGTCAACGGTGATGGGATTGTCAACATCTTCGACCTCACCCTCGTCGCACGGGGTATCGGGGGCGCCGCCGCTCCGCCAGCTCGGGGCATTGACTCGTCGACCATCGAATCGTGGATTGCGGAGGCACGTCTGGCAGATGACGGTTCGATTGCCTTTCGACAGGGGATTGCGAATCTTCAAAACCTGTTAACCGCGTTGATTATTCCCGAGGAAACCGCTCTGCACGCCAACTACCCTAACCCGTTCAACCCTGAAACCTGGATACCGTACCAGTTGGCAACCCCCGCAGAAGTCACACTGACGATTTACAACATGAACGGCGGTGCAGTTCGGAGATTTGAATTGGGGCATCAATCGGCGGGACTGTATCAGAGCCGTAACCGTGCGGCGTACTGGGATGGCCGCAATGGGCGTGGCGAATCTGTCGCCAGTGGTATATACTTTTACACGTTGAAGGCAGGCGAGTTCACGGCAACACGCAAGATGTTGATTAGGAAGTGAAAAAGTAGTAGACACACTCCGTGTGCCGTAACCCTTATCCAAGTTGTAGCCGTAAACCGCTTTAATTTTCGAGTAAAGCACTTCGATTGTCCGCCGGGGGTTTTCTATGTATAAACGATATAAACGGCTTTTCATTTCTGCCTTGATTTGGCTACTGTTCCTCACTGTAGGCTCTCAACATGTGTCCGCCCAATCGCAACTAGCCCAAGACACCTACGCCATCTTTGAAGCGAGCTGCCTGAACTGCCACGGCCCCGACGGCGCCTTTCGAGAAACACTCCTCATGGAACACAGCGAACTCATCAATGGCGGCACTGTTGTACCGGCAAACCCCGATGCCTCCGAGTTGTATAAGCGCCTCCTCGGTCCCACCGAGAACGGTGCACAGATGCCGTTCGGACTGCCTCAACTGCCCGCCCAATCCATTGACACCGTCCGACGCTGGATTCTAGCAGGCGCACCCGATTGGACACCAACCACCGCAACCCTCCTCCCTTTCATTACTCCCCGCGAAGTGCTCACGAGCATTGAGTCGCACCTCAATTCACTCTCGTCCTTTGACCGCTCCTTCGCACGATACTTTACCATGACGCATCTCTATAACGCTGCCGAAACACCTGAGAAACTTGCCGAATACCGCAAAGCGCTCAACAAACTGGTCAACAGCCTTTCATGGGAAAGTACTATCACCAATCCACAACCCATCGACCCGCAAGCGACCATCTACTACATCGACCTGCGGCACTACGAATGGGATGTCAATGAGGGCTGGTCGAAGATAGAGGAAGTATATCCCTATCACATCTCGTTTGACGCACCCGAACATCTTGGGCTGCGTAATCAACTAGGACGCTTGCAGACACAGATGAAGACCGATGTGCCGTCAGTCCATATCGACTGGTTTATTGCGAACGCTTCTACCCCTGCTCTATACCACGACTTGCTTTCGCTGCCGTTGACGGATAGGGACTTGGAAACCCGATTGGAGGTAGATGTCGCTCGAAACCTTATCAACGCACCCGGAGTTCGTGTGTGGCGGGCGGGGTTCAACAATTCCGGTGTCTCAAATCACAACCGGGTGGTGGAACGCCATACCTCTCGCTATGGAGCGTATTGGAAAAGCTACGACTTTGCAGGCAGTGTCGGGGCACAGAACATCTTAACCCACCCGCTTAACTTCACGCACGATGGCGGAGAGGTCATCTTTAATCTACCAAATGGATTGCAGGGATACTACCTTGTCAATTCGTCCGGTTTCCGATTGGATGATGCCCCGATAAACATCGTTTCCAATCCTGCCGCAAGTGACCCCACGGTACGCAACGGAATCTCCTGCATCGGCTGCCATACCGAAGGCATGAAAACCTTTGAAGACGAGGTACGCTCCGTGATTGAGAGCAACGCCAACCCGCCTTACGACAAAGCGCAGGCGCTGCGGCTCTACGTAGAACAATCAGTCATGGATGCCCGTGTGAGTGAAGACATGGAAACATATAGAGTAGCGCTTGAAGCCACGGGGGGTACGTTTGACGGTGTTGAACCGGTTTCCCGTTTTCATGAGGCGTTTCAGGCACCGGTAGACGCGGCATACGCTGCTGCCGTAGTCGGGTTGCAGACCGAAACCTTCCTCGAAAGAGTACGAGAGAATACAGGACTGCAGAACGTCGGACTGCTGGCGCTAGACAACCCAAACGGGAGTGTGAAGCGAGACACGTGGACATCTAGTTTTCGAGATATAATTTCTGCGCTGGACTACCCGGATCGGGTTGGAGAACCTCCGGTCATAACACAGCCGGATGTGTTGCCGGGAGGGCAGGTTCATTTCCCTGATTCCAACCTGCGTGCTCTTATTGCGGAGGCGCTTGGCAAAAGCGTCAATGCACCGATTACCGTGGCGGAGATGAAACGTTTGAACGACCTTGATGTGTGCAGAGGAGGTGGGTGCGGTAGGTGGGGTATCCGAAATTTGAAGGGATTAGAGTTTGCGACAAATCTAAGACGATTAGATATCCAGCATAATCAGGTCACTGACCTCTCACCCATAGCGGGGTTAATCGCGTTGCGCGAGCTCGGGATTGCCTTCAACCCTGTGTCGGATATATCGCCCGTGAGAGGCTTGACAAACCTTACTCATCTAGCGTTGTATGAAACCCAAGTATCCGATATATCCCCCGTGAGGAACTTGAAAAATCTCACTCATCTATGGTTGTATAGAACCCCAGTATCTGATATATCCCCCGTGAGAAACTTAACAAGCCTGACACGCCTAGTATTTCACAACACTCTGGTATCCGACCTATCACCGGTTAGAGGATTAATCAATCTTGAGACCTTGGAATTCGGGGACAGTGGAGTGTCCGACTTATCTCCGATTCAAGGATTGACCAAGCTGAAGCATCTACATTTTTCAGGTGCGAACGTATCCGACGCGTCTCCAATTGCAGGACTAATCAATCTAGAGCACATAAGTTTTACCAATAACTTCATAACGGACATATCGCCGTTTGCAGGATTAACGAAGCTGAAGAGCATTGGCACTTGGGGCAACCGTTTCTCCGATCTATCGCCCTTGGCGAGATTGAGGAATCTGGAAAGGTTAGATATTTGCGGAGCGGAGTTATCGGACCTTTCCCCCTTGGCAAAGTTGACAGGTTTGAAAGAACTGTATCTTAGAAGCAATAGTATACCGGATGTATCACCGCTTGCAGGGCTAACCGGTCTAAATCGTTTGAGTTTAGCCGGAAACCAGCTCTCGGATATTTCGATAGTTTCGGGGTTCACCAATTTGACATGGTTGGACATCCATGACAACGGAATCTCGGACGTATCGCCGCTGGCACGATTAATGAATTTGACATGGCTGGATATCCACGACAACAGAATCTCGGATGTATCGCCGCTGGCGCGATTGACGAATTTGACATGGCTGGACATCACCAAGAACGAAATCTCCGACCTTTCTGTTCTGGATGGAATCCGCGCCACCCTAAAAACCTGGAGGGTGCACGAACCGGGATTAAACGCAGGCCCGAAAATAGAGGGTCCCTGGTTATGGGTGTTTTTCCCAACCACACGACATAAGCTCAACGAAAACGTGGATCTACTGGCGCAAGCGAGCGGAGGGGACGTGACCGAGTTGAAAATCGCCACCGCAGGCGCGACCGAGGGAAAAGCCGTAGGAGACGAGATGTGGACATTCGACATACTCCCGCCTACGGGCAGGGACAACCTTGTCGATATGGTGGGAAGCAAGCTCCCCGACGGCGTTATGTACGGTGCAGTCTTCCTCTATTCGCCGATCGAACAGGAAACAGTCTTGCATTTAGGCACGGATCAGGAGGTAAAGGTGTGGCTCAACGGGGAGGTGATGTACCAGCGTTCACGTTCGGGGCACGCCGAAGATTTTATCGAGGCGTTTGCCGTCACGCTCCTGCAAGGTAAAAACGTCCTATTAGTTGCCGTTGGCACTCGTCCCGATGACTGGTCTAACCTATTTATCGGTCTTGCAGCCGACGCCGAATATACCACCGGGGCAGGCATCGATTACGTCCTTTCCGAGTCGTCGATTCATACCGGCGACACCTTTATCCTTGATGTTCGAGCAGTAAACATCATTGACTTGGCGGGGTGGCAGTTCGGCATGGTCTTCGACCCCGCCCGACTTGAAGCGATTGACGTAAGCGAAGGCGGCTTCATGAAGACCGATGGCGTATCGACCTTCTTTCAGGGCGGGCGCATTGAAAACGCAGCCGGTAAGATTACGGGACTGATTGCGGGACGGCTCAGCGAAGACGGTTTGAGCGGCAGCGGCTCCTTGGTTCGGGTCAAGTTCAAGGCGAAATCCCAAGGTGACACGCGGGTTGCATTGCAGAACTTTCTCTTTGGCTCAAGCACTGGGGACAGTATTCCCGCGGGTCCACAGGAAATCCAATTCACCGTTGAGGCGCGATTGGCAACTGAAGACGTGAATCGTGACGGGATTATCAATATTCTGGATCTGATCTTCGTCGCACAGCAGTTGGGGAAACGCGTATCTGCCGATTCGCCGGTGGATGTCAACGGGGATGGGATTGTCAACATCTTCGACCTTACGCTCGTCGCACGGGGTATCGGGGGCGCCGCCGCTCCGATCAAGCGAGTGAATAGCGAGCGCGATAGAGATTTGATAGAAGCCTGGATTTCACTAGCACGCCTCGCAGACGACGGCTCGATCGCATTTCGACAGGGCATTGCGAATCTCCAGAACCTGTTAACCGCGCTGATTATTCCCGAGGAAACCGCTCTGCACGCCAACTACCCGAACCCCTTCAACCCTGAAACCTGGATACCGTACCAATTGGCAACCTCCGCAGAGGTCACACTGACGATTTACGGCATGAACGGCGGAGCAGTTCGGAGATTTGAAATGGGGCATCAAGCGGCGGGGCTGTATCAGAGCCGCAACCGTGCGGCGTATTGGGATGGCCGCAATGGGCGTGGCGAATTCGTCGCCAGTGGTATATACTTTTACACGTTGAAGGCAGGCGAGTTCACGGCGACGCGCAAGATGCTGATTAGGAAGTGAAAAAGTAGTAGGCACACTCCGTGTGCCGTAACATATACTCCGCGCTGTCAGAAATTGCGTCTTCTGTAGGATCAAGCGAGTGAATAGCGAGTGCGATAGAGATCCTGCGATCTCCAGGTCGCGACCCCTGTACGAGGGAACTCCGATTCCCGACCTGCTGGTGCTACGTAAGTCCTATTAGAAACAATTATCACGGGAAAAGAAAGCGCTATAATACCCAACGCAAAGTATACCTGTGGAGAATAGAACCATGAAATTCCCATTCCGATTCCCCCGAAATCAAATACATCTTACTTGGCTTGCCCTCCTCCTGTCATTCTGCATCTGCAACTTGTCGGAAAGCCGCATCCCTACCAGCACGGAACTCGTGAACGTTCACATCAAGGCAAAGTTGAAGGAGCAGAACCTCGAGCCCTCCAAGCGATCGTCCGACGCTGAATTTCTTCGGCGCGTCCATCTCGACTTAACTGGCAAAATCCCCACCGCAGACGAGGTGCTGGAATTCCTTCAGGATAGATCCAAGAATAAGAGGGAGAAGAAGATTGACAGCTTGATTGGCAGCGAGCCCTACGTCGACTATTGGACCCGTCTCTGGATGAATTGGCTGGTCGGTAGAGGGGCAATATCTGTAGATAATTTGAGAAACTGGGTAGCGGAAGCATTGGCTGTAAATATGCCCTACAACCAGTTTGTAACAGGGCTTGTATCGGCGGAAGGAGATGCTCGCGACAATGGGGCGATTGAGTATCAATCGAGTTCGAATGTCGATCCGATTGCCTTAACCTCAAGCATCTCTCGCTTGTTTCTCGGCCTACCGATGCAGTGTGCTCAGTGCCACGATCACAAAACCGAGGATTGGTATCAGGAAGACTTCTACGGTATCGCCGCCTTTTTCGCTGGCAGCCGGCGCGTCAATGTGTACAGCGAGCCCGAACCCGATGGATCGAGGCAAGAAATTAGTCGAATTGTAACAAAAACCAACGGCGATCCGATTCGGATTCCGGGTACGGAAACGGCGATGTCGCCACGCTTTCCGGATGGAACATCCTATCAAGGTACGTCAGACCTAAAACGACAGGCATTGGCGGAGTGGGTAACCGCAGAAAAGAACCCGTACTTTGCGAACGCTATTGTGAACCGTATTTGGGCACATTTCATGGGGAAGGCATTCGTTGAACCACTTGATGGATTCGGTGACGAGTATCCGCCTTCCGATCCCGAATTGCTCAATACTCTAGCTGATTTCTTCGTCATCTACGACTATGATTTGCAGTATTTGATACGCATTATTTTGAACACGGAGGCTTACCAGCGATCATCGGAAACGAACAAGAGCAACAAGGACGACGACACATACTATTCACACGCCTATATCAAACCGCTGGATGCAGAGCAATTTTTCTACTCGATGCTGCAAGCTACCGGTTTTGAAAGGCTTCAAAAACGTTGGGCTCCGGATCGCTTCGAGCAAATGAAACGCGAATATCTCGAGCGCTTTATCTATTTACTTGATAACGGGGAAAACGAGGAGATTGAGGCGTTCAACGGCACCGTGCCCCAAGCTTTGATGATGATTAATGGTTCGATGGTCAATGACGGTGCGGATTCAAAGCGGCGCGGCAGTATGCTCGGTTACATTTTAGATAGAGGTCGTACGCCGGATGAGCGGCTTGAACACATCTATCTCACGACGCTTTCACGGCTTCCGACGAAAAAGGAAAAAGTATATTTCAAACGTTATTTGAATCGGAGTTTGTACCGCAACAAGGAACTAGCTTACGGCGATTTTTATTGGGCTTTGCTCAACTCTGCGGAGTTTGCGCTGAATCATTAGCCAGGTTGAAGTAACCGCTTCTTAACAACATTCATAGGCAAGGGCGCTTAAGGTTTGCTCATGCCCAATCTGCACGGAAAAGAAAATGAAGACACAAATTTGGGTTCCGGAGTACCAACCTCCTGACACGTTGAATAGCGAGATGTCACGACGCAACTTCCTCCAATTCGGAATGAGCAGTTTCCTTGGACTTGTCGCCATGCAGCATCTTCGATCCACGGCTTTCGCTCAGATGGAAAACATCGTGCCGCGTGCGAAACGGTGTATCGTGCTGTTCATGAACGGGGGAGCAAGCCAACTGGACACCTTCGATCCCAAGCCGGGGACGCTAAACGCCGGTCCCTTTGGCGCAATTCCAACCACCGCCGAAGGAATCCAATTCTCACAGCACCTACCGCAGGTCGCGGAACAGGCACACCATCTCGCGGTGATTCGATCCATGGTGTCCCGCGAGGGAAATCATGAGAGGGCGCGATACTTGATGCATACCGGATACGCGCCGACGGGGTCTGTCCGGCATCCGACATTCGGATCAGTGGCGTCTCATTACCTGGATGACGAGGATTCGGAGTTGCCGAACTGTGTCAATATCAATTCGCCATCGTTTACCGCAGGGATTCTCGGGGCTAAGCACGATCCCTTTGTGGTGAATGACCCGCGAAAACCGATCGACGACCTGAAGTATCCTGAACAGATGGACAGGCGGCGCTTCGAGGAACGGCTCAAAATACTAAGGAACATCGAGAAGGATTTTCTTAAGAATCGATCCGGCAGGAGTACGGAAGCGCATCAAGCCGTCTACAAAAAGGCGGACAAGCTAATCAACTCTCCAAGCGCGAAGGCTTTCGACCTTTCCGACGAACCGATCGCCCTCAGAAATGCCTATGGTGACAACCGGTTCGGTCAGGGGTGTTTAATGGCGAGACGCCTAATCGAGTCGGGGGTGAAGTTCGTCGAGGTCTCACTTGATGGGTGGGATACCCACTCAGATAACTTTATGCGGACACAAGAGTTGTTGAAGGTGGTTGACCCGGCGTTCGCGGCGCTGGTGAAAGATCTCGACGACCGCAGCCTCCTTGACGAGACAATCGTGCTTTGGCTCGGTGAATTTGGACGAACGCCCAAAATCAATGAGAACGAAGGGAGGGACCACTTCCCTAACGGTTGGTCTGCCGTGATCGCCGGCGGCGGTGTGCGAGGCGGACGCGCAATCGGCGCTACCAGCGAAGACGGCACCGTGGTACTGGAGCGACCGGTGTCCGTCCCGGACCTATTTGCCTCGCTTTGCTTCGCCCTAGGCATCGATTACAACAACCAGAACTACTCGCGCGCCGGACGGCCAATCCGCGTCGTCAACAACGGCAGCGTGGTAAACGAGCTGTTCGCCTGATGATTGCGCTTATCTCTTGGCAATGTACCAAAGTTTACGATGCAGTCCGCTAGGAGACCGTTAGCTCGACTTTTTTCTTTATGTTAGGATGAGATCAAGGGAGGGAATAGCGCCTGCGATAGAAATCCCCAGCCCACCAGTCTTGGACAATCCTGTAGGGTGCGCACCGCGCACTAGCCTTTGAGAACGCTAACGGGGATCGTGCGAACGGGTTGTGAGTGCCATAGAGATCCCTTTTTTCTTCAAAACTCGGTTTCTTCCCGGAGTCAATGTGGCTTCAAGGTAATGGTTGAATCCACGCATCACGGGTAACTAAGGATTGATAATCATGGCAATCACTTCATCACATAAATCACAGTTCAGACAATGCGAACTACCGGCACCCAACACTTACCATATGTTTTTTAAAAAATAAACCACCAGGAGACCGTTAGCTCGACTTTTTTCTTTATGTTAGGATGAGATCAAGGGAAGGAATAGCGCCACGGTGTGTTTGAAACTTTATCAAATTAGCTCACATAGCCCCAGCGGGGCGGCAGGTGTATAGTAACACCGAATACACACTCGCCAAAGCCCCAGCGGGACGACAGGTGGCAACTTGCGTTTATTGAATCACGGAGATACAGGGGTTTAAAGTAGAAAAGTAAGCAGGTAAGCGGGTATACCCTACTCTCCGCACCTATTTTTCGGGTTTACAGAATTTATTGGTAGCAACCCTATTATCCTTGGTGAAATAATTCTTTCCGCAAGTGACTCGCTCCAGAGGAGCGCAATGTCAATAGAATGCGATATGTCCATATTCCCGCGCTCCAGCGGAGCGCAATGTGGATATTACACCATTATTCCTGGCGGTACAATTCTTTTGTCAATAAATCCTCGTTTTTCGCCCTATGACTTGCTTTTGGCGGGTGTTACTTGATGGGTGATGTTCGTATCAGTCTTGCATTGTAATTTCAATATATAGTACGTTATATTTAATTAGAATACAGTATATGCTATCACCGTTAGTCGCTGGAACGATACCAAAAAATACCCAAATTAGCACTTATAGGTGCGGAGTGTAGGGTATACATACAGGCACATATCCTCAATCTCTTGGCTGCGTACTCGGTCCTTTGGTCAATCAACGCTGTGGAAAAATCCTGAAACGACTGAAATTATTTTGGAAAGATGTCTAAGGTAAAATCCGAACTCATTCAACGAATCGACGAAGTGGAAGCTCGCTTCAATGCCCGTATGGACGAGCTAGATGTTCGTCTCAACACTGTTGAGTCTCGTTGGATTGGCATACTAATCATCGCACTTGCTCGGTTTATTTGATCGTAAAAGCGGAAATTCGTGCAAATACCTTCCCGAACTCCCCTCTTTCGATTCCGCTCCTTTATGTTTTTCAAAGCGTTGCACTTTTCCATTGGCAATGGTTTCACCCCAAGAAATCTGCCCTGGCGACGCTATATCTTGTAATTCAGGAGCGTGAAAGTGTCGTTCCATGGACTTATAACTATGCCATTCGACCTAACCAAACTTGTCCGCCCAGAGATCGCCGAGATGGACGCCTATACCCCAATCCTGCCATTCGATGTCCTGAGCAAGCGGCTTGGCAGATCGGCCGACGAGATAATCAAACTCGACGCCAACGAGAACCCCTACGGCCCATCGCCGCGCATCTACGAAGCGCTGGCAAACGAACGCTACTATCACATCTACCCCGACCCCGGCAACAATGTGCTCCGGGAGGCGCTGAGTCGATATTTGAGCATAGACAAATCGCGCATCATGGTAGGACACGGCGCCGACGAGCTGATTGATCTTATCATGCGCCTTCTTATCCAACCAGGTGATGTCGTCATTGATTGTCCACCCACTTTCGGCATGTACAGCTTCGATACCGGTCTCAACGGCGGGGTTCTGACGAACATTTCCCGCAGGCCAGACTTCTCTGTTGACGTCAACGCCATCACGTCAACAATCGCGAAATCGCCAAACGCCAAGCTGATTTTTCTGACTTGTCCCAACAACCCCGACGGGGGCGTCTTGAGCGACGATGATCTGAGGCGGTTGCTTGACCTGCCCATCGCCGTGATCCTTGACGAAGCATACGTCGAGTTTCACGGAATCAGCCGCGTCAACTGGGTGACGGAACATGAGAATCTCATCGTTTTGCGCACCTTCAGCAAATGGGCGGGGTTGGCGGGATTGCGCGTAGGATACGGCGTTTTCCCCGAAGCGGTCATGCCGCAACTATGGAAAATCAAACAGCCGTATAATGTCAACGTGGCTGGCACCGTGGCGGCGTTGGAATCTCTGAACGACGCCGAGCATTTGATGGGAACGGTGGGAAAGATTGTCGAGGAACGCGAGCGGTTGTACCGGGAATTAAATCAACTTGATTTCCTGCGGCCCTATCCGAGCCGGGCGAATTTCATTTTGTGCCGCGTGGTCAATCGGGATGCCCGTCAACTCAAGCTGGACCTCGAAGGGAAGGGTATCCTAGTACGCTATTTCAGCAAACCCGGTTTGACCGACCATATCCGCATCAGCATTGGTCGCCCCGATCAAACGGACGTGCTCCTAGCCGCCTTCAGCGAGTTGCGATGAGTGCGTAGGAGCGATCTCCGAATCGCGACCTATCGTCGGGAATCGCAATTCCCTCCTACAAACGACTCACGCAGGCAACTCCTCCTGATAAGCCGCCATGACGAAGTCTACCGAGCGCGCCGCCGGAAACCAAGACACAATCTTGTGGAGGGTTTCATCAAGGAGGGAGTCTGGGCAGGACGCGCCCGCCGTCAGTACAACATCAATCGGCGATCCGTCTCTGGAATCCAACGGAAGCCAATCGGTTGTCACACTAACGGACCTAGTGTGAATGTTCAGGTGACGGATGCGCTTCGCCGAACTCATCTCGTCCGCATCGCAGATGAAGTACGTCGGCATTCGCTCCTCGCATAGTTCCACGAGGTGACTGGTATTCGAGGAATTGTAGCCGCCGACGACGACTGCGACATCGCCCCCGTCTTCGATCAGCGCCACCGTGGCGTCCTGATTCTCCTTTGTTGCGTAGCAGAGCGTGTCGTTTGTGTCGGCAAAGTGTTCGTCGATGTCTCGTTCGCCGTACCGTGCTATCATTGCCTGCCGGAGCAGTTCGGCGATTGCCTGAGTCTCCGTGGCGAGCATCGTTGTCTGGTTTACGACGCCGACGCGTTGGAGATGTCTGTCCGGATCAAAATCCGGAGAGTGCCGATCAGCAAAATATTCGTAGAAATATTCTGTTGACGCCTCTTGGCGTATCACACGCGCAAGCTGTTTCGCCTCCTCCAAATCGCGGACGATCACGACGGGTGCCTCCGCCTTTGCGTGAGAAAATGTCGCGCGCGTCTCCTCATGGTGGCGCTTGCCATGCACGACAACCGTATAATTCAGGCTGCCGATATCGTAACTCTTCTTCCAAACCTTCTCGACAAACGGGCAGGTGGTGTTGAAGGCGTAAGGGTCGATTCCTCGCTGCGCCAACTCCTCCTGAATCTCCAACGTGGTACCGAATGCCGGCACAATAACGATGTCGTCCGGGGTCAGATGGTCGAAAGGAATAAGCTGCTGCCCCGAGGTATCACAGAGGAACTGTATCCCCCGCCGACGCAAATCTTCGTTCACGCGAGGATTATGTATCATCTCCGATAGCAAGAATATCTGCTTTTCCGGATTATCCTCCAATGCCCGGTAAGCGATTTCGATCGCATTTTCGACGCCGTAGCAGAACCCGAAGTGCCGCGAAATCTTGAACCGAACCGGTCCGAAATCCAGCACCGACGGGGATAGATCCCGCTTGCGCGGATCCGTAATTTGCCGTGCCTTCTTTACCACGGAGATTACCGGGCTGCGATAGTAAATTGGAACATCAAATATCCTTGGCATAATCAACAAACTCTAGGAGGGTGGATACCGCCTTATTTTCTTATGTGGGACGGGCATCTTGCCCCGACGTGCTGCCTTCGAGATGCCATAGTTCCCGCCGGCATGAATCCTTCATTCCGTAGTATCGAAAATCTTCGTAATCTCGTCACTCTCGAAGATTGGAAGCGGCTGACGCTCCCCATTTTCCTTCTCAAGCCAAACACCTTCGTCAGGAGCCTGGAACTCGCCGATTACATCCGAGTCAATCCCCTCTTTGCCGAGCGCATCCACAATCTCGCGTGTCCCTGTGGGCGCCGCGGCAATCAGCAACGCACCCGAAGAGATGACACCCAACGGATTCAACTCAAATTCCGTACAAAGCGCCCGCGCCTCTTCGGAGAGAAATAGTTGCTTCTCCCGGACAACCGCTCCGAGTCGTGCGGCTCGGCACAGCTCATGAACTGCCGTTGCAACCCCGCCCTCCGTCGGATCGTGCATGGCATGGACGGCCCCGGAACCCGCCGCTGCCAGCGCATCCTTCAGAACCGAGATTCCGGGAGAGGTGAGGTGCTCCTTCGCCCGCGCGAGAAAGGCGCCGGAATACTTGCCCGCCAGTTCCGATTCGCGCTCGCGAGCGATGATCGAGGTTGCCTCAATCCCGAGCCCTTTTGTAAGGATAAGGTCATCCCCTTCTTGAGCCCCCGAGGACAAAATTAATTTCGCCTTCATCACCTCGCCGAGCATCTGTCCGACGACAATCGGCCGATCCAAGCCATGCGTAACCTCCGTATGCCCGCCGCACAACGCGATGTCGAAGTGTTCGCAAGCGCTGGCAATCTGCGCCATAATGTTCGAAACGAGATCCTCGGTGGCATAACGCTCCGGTAATAGAATCGTCACCAACAGCCATTTCGGAACCGCTCCCATCGCCGCGATATCATTGCTATTGACGCAGACAAGGTACCAACCGATTTCATCGGTCGCAAACGTGATTGGGTCGGTCTTGGCTACGAGGCAGGTTTCGCCGAAGTCGATGACAGCCGCATCCTCTCCGACCCGTGCGCCTACGATGACACGGGAATCACGTTCGGAGTCGGGAAGGATGCTTTCCAGGAAATCGAGTTTTAGCTTTCCAACCGGAAGCATACGTCGAAGTTGATTGAGTGGTGGTTGACGGCTCTCAAGAGGGTCGCCGGAGAGGATGGATGTGTTCGGATAGAGGTCTATGCGCTAAGGATGCGGCGGCCCTTTTGTCTTCGCCGCGCGAGGATTTTTCGGCCGTTCCTATTGGACATGCGTATCCGAAATCCCATTTTGTTTTTTCTCTTGCGATTATGAGGCTGAAATGTACGTTTCACGAGGGGCTCCTTTCGAAAAATGTGCCTGCAAAAAGCCAACGAATGATAGTCTATTCACGGCGAGTTTGTCAAGTCTTTTACCAACAGCCGCTCTACAAACCTACTGGTAGGAGGGAATTCCGATTCCCGATTTTTCAGCAATTGGCGATTGTCGCGATTCGGAGATCGCTCCTACAATGCCCGCCTAGCGTGGATTTGTCAACTTGTGAATCAGCCCAATTTACCGAAGCGGCGACTGAATCTACGTTACATTGACAGAACATTCGACCTGGGCAGTCCCGACCACTTTTTTCCAATTTTGATGTTGCCCAAAATCTCGTTTCGTGCTATACTTAGTTGTTTACATTTAGAGGATTTGGATACGGTGACGAATTCGTGGATAGGTTGTGGATAACTTGTGGAAAACCTAGATTCTGAGCCTATTTTGCCTACCTCTGCCCGAATTTCTACAGTCGCTACACATCCCCTCCATTCAGGTTTCACGGCATCTTGAATTCCTAAATCTCGACGGCAGATAATTGTGGATGGGTTGTGGATAACTTGTGGATATCGCGTCGATTTCTCCTCGATTCACCAGCCGACAGAATACCTAACTTGACATAAGTTTTGCGGCACGCTGTACCCCTTTGCACTTCCGCGTGACAGTATCCGCACGAACCCTATCACCACTCTGCTTTAGGAATAATCATTATGCGGCATACTCCCGATAAAATCTGGACAGAAATACTGTCTGACCTCAGCGACACGGCACGTGACGATGTTTACCTGCGTCAAGCTAAACCGACGGATTTGACCGATAGCATACTAACTGTCACCGTTCCTGCAACTTTGGCAAAAGACCAGATAGAATCTCGATTTTCGACGGATATTAACAGCGCTCTAAAAAAATCGGTTGGTCAAAGCGGTAGCCTTAATATACAGGTTACCGAACCCGATCCTCAACCGCGTCCAAGCACCAGCTCAGCGAGTTCAACGGGTTCCGACAGCGCGGCATTACCTGCGGATTCCCCAGATTCATCCGGCGGCGCAACCTTAAATTCGCGATACACCTTTGACCGGTTTGTCATTGGAACCAATAACCGCTTGAGCCATGCTGCCGCGGTGGCAGCCTCGGAGAATCCGGGGGAAGTTTACAACCCTTTATTCTTCTGCGGCGGTGTAGGACTTGGAAAAACCCATCTGCTTCATGCCATCGGGAATCGGGTTCACGAAATTCATCCGGAACTCAAAGTGCTCTACGTGACCTCCGAAACCTTCATGAACGAGTATATCGATTCTATCATCGTTCGTACCACCTCCCAAGATTTTCGAGGCAAATACCGGACTGCCGATGTACTCCTCATTGACGACATTCAATTCCTGCAGCGAAAAGACGGGACACAGGAGGAATTCTTTCACACCTTCAATGAATTGCACCAAAACTCCAATCAGGTTGTGATGACGAGTGATCGGCCGCCTAAGAACCTCGAAGCGGTCGAGGAAAGACTGCGTTCCCGCTTCGAGTGGGGCATGGTGGCCGAAATCAGTACTCCGCAATTTGAAACGCGTGTTGCCATACTTCGCCAAAAATGCGAGGATCACGGATTCGATTCCGTTCCTGATCCGGTGTTGAACGCCATCGCTGACATCGGGCAAACCAACATACGCGAACTTGAGGGCGCCTTGCTCAGGCTGGTCACCGAAGCCGGGATCTTCAATGAAGAATTAACCGATGAGTTCGCCTATAGGGTACTCGGCAATCACACGGGGCCGCCGTCCAAACCTGGCCACTCCGCAATCACGGCGGAGGATATCTTAAAAGCGGTGGCATCCTATTACCGCGTCAAAGTCTCGGACCTAAAATCTGCCAAACGAACCAAACAGTTGGCTTTCCCCAGACAAATTGGTATGTATCTCTGCCGCACGTTGACCGGTCTCTCCTTTGCCGAAATTGCCGCCGCTTGTGGCAGGAGGGACCACACGACAGTTATGCACGCTTGTAATCAAATTGCAGATGCAATTCAACGAGATTCAGAGCTAAAGCAGACTGTCAACTTCTTGATTGAAGATTTGAAATAATATATGCGAAAACCTGGAGATGACTAACCCAATTTGCTACCAATAGTTGGGTTTGCGTGTTTTCGCGTGTTATATGGCAATCGGCGAGTTGGATAGTTGAGTATATGGGACCTGACGGGAAAGGAATTGGATTTTCCATCCTTCCAATCTTCTCGGTCATAAACGTTGAGATTGCTCAATCTGGGCTCATTGTTACTGTGGATAACTTGTGGACAAATATGTGGATAACTTGTGGTTTACCTGTGGGTAAATGTGGATAAGTTTCACCCAGTGGATGAGCTGTGGACAATTAGAAATTTAATCCACATCCAATCCACGACTTCTATCCCAAATCCCATAAAGGATTCCGACGGTTGTCCACATATCCACATTCCCTACTACTATTACTAATCTGTTTATATTTTAGTCCCTATATTAGGAGTTAACTGCAAATCAGCATACAATCCAGCAGCAAAGCAATTCCAAAAATGTCTTAAAACCTAGCGAGGAATACCGTTGTACAACTCTGCAATTATCCCATTTGTAGGTGTATGGAATGCTATGCAAGCGGGTCACTTTCCCGTGCATCAGAATATCGCAGTTTCCTAGGAGGAGACCATGGAATTAGCCTTTACGAAAGATGAACTATTAAGGTCCATTCAAATACTGCAAGGTGTTGCCGCCGGCAGAAACACCCTACCAATTCTCTCAAACGTGCTGGTTCGCGCCGCCGAGAATCGGATTGAGATGTCGGCAACCGACCTTGAGGTAGCTATAAAGCTCGTTGTTCCCGGCACTGTCTTTCAAGAGGGGGCAATTACCGTTTCTGCGAGGAAACTCGGTGAAGTTGTGCGTGAACTTCCTCCGGAGGAGATTAAATTTACGACGACAGAAAATCACCGCGTTGAATTGTCGTGCGGCGCCGGCGTCTATAAAATCATCGGACTGTCCGATGACGAATTTCCGGAGACGGAGTCTATCCGAGGCGGTTTCTTTACGGTCGAAGCGGGGGTGATCCGATCGATGATTGAAAAAACCGAATTCGCCGCTTCAACGGAGGAAACTCGGTATTTTCTAAATGGGCTTTATTTACATCTGACACCGGAGAGATCAGAGGTTGTGGCAACGGATGGGCGCCGTCTCGCGGTGGCAACAAGCGGGCCCTTGGCTCCCGTTCCCGAGGAACCGGTCGGCGTTATTGTGCCATTGAAGGCTGTACGCGAGATTATGAGGACGTTTGAAGAATCTACCGAAGTGAAAATTTGCTTGCTCGAAAATCAAATTGTCTTCTCGGATGATGAGTCCACGCTGGCTTCTCGGTTGGTTGATGGGGAGTACCCGAAATACGAACAGATTATTCCCAAAGATCACGAACACCGGATAACTGTCAATGTGGAGAACCTGCTTAGTGCGACCCGACGTGTGGCTTTGTTAGCGAATCCAAAAACCTTTTCTATTCGTTTTAATATAGAGGCAGATGAGATTGGTGTGTCGGCAAAAGCGCCGGACCTCGGCGAAGCGTACGAAACAGTCCCCGTCAACAGCGGTAACGGCAGCTTGGAGGTTGCGTTTGACGCGCGTTTTCTTATTGACGCGTTGAGCCACATCGGTGCGGAAGAGGTCTTGATAGAATTCAAGGATGCGCTCAGCGCAGCCGTACTGAAGCCCGTTGGCAAAGACGATCACCTTTGTCTAATCATGCCGATGCGGTTGGAATCGTAATTGTAGGTTCGAGTATCCGCTTTCGGAATTTCCTCCATGCACCTGAGTCAGCTTGTTTTACGTAATTTCCGGAATTATGTTGATTGCGAAATTGACTTTCCGGGTCGAGTCAACCTGATCACTGGCGGGAATGCCCAGGGCAAGACCAGCCTGTTAGAGGCAATCTATTTCCTAAGCACGGCAAAGTCTCACCGCGCCTATCCGAATGATGAACTCGTCCGCCATGACGAGAGTTGGTTTTATCTCAAGGGCATAATCGCGGCAAATTCGGATGTGGATAACGATGGGGCCGCTCCCGCTGAGACTACGCTCGAGGTCTCGAATCAACTGCAAGGGCAGAGACGATTCAAATTGAATGGCGATGTCCAACCGCGGCTGTCGCAGTGGTTGGGACAGTTTAAGGTGGTTTTCTTTTCGCCCGAATCTCTTGCGCTTGTCAAAGGCGCGCCATCAGACCGTCGTCGATTTATTGACCTCCTGCTATGCCAAATCGATGCCGCCTATCTAAAGCAACTTCAAGACTACCAACTCGTTCTCAAGCAGCGGAACGAACTGCTCAAGCAGATTCGCGGTAAGCAGGCAAATCCCGAGCAGTTGGATGCATGGGACAGTTTGCTGGTCGACCACGGGCTGTTTATCATACAAACCCGCTCACGTGTACTCAAGCAGTTGCAGTTTTATGCGGAAGAGAAGCATGCCGAGTTGACGGGTGACCACGAGCGAATCGAAATAAGATACCAAGCGTCTCCCCCCTTGAAAGGCCTAGTAACAGCGGATCAGGGTTCGTCCATAGCGGCGGGAGAGTTACTCGACAAATCCGACGCCCTTGTTCGATTCAGGACCGCTTTGGATGCCTCCCGACGGGTTGATATTTTGTATGGTACAACATCGGTTGGGCCCCACCGCGATAACTTTAGTTTAGTGCTGGAAACTCGGAAACAGGGGGTAACATTGCGTGAGGATGCGCGACCGTACGCCTCCCAGGGCCAACAGCGAACCATCGCGCTGACGCTAAAATTGAGCGAATTGGAAGTGATTCGCCACACTACGGGCAAGACACCGATTGTGCTGCTCGACGATGTGGTTTCCGAGCTGGATGATAAACGCAGGGCGTTTCTGATGGACTTGTTAGGGCGTTTAAACGCCCAGACATTCATCACCTCGACGCAACGTGAGGTGCTGGATGGCCAGGTGGAGGACTGCACGGTTTTGACGATTGACAGCGGATCGATCCTCCAGCAAGAGATTCGCTGAATTATTCCGAAGTACGCGGTTAATCACGCAATGTACTGGCGAGTACGATAGAATCCTCTCTCGGCGGCGTGACTTCCCGCCACGGAGAAAAGCGGAGACACGATTAGCTCTTGTCAAACGGCATGGGACTCGGCTGGCGTGCCATGCGGCACGGCTTTCTCGGGCAAAACAGTGATTTAGGCACCGAAGTCGGTGTTACAAACTTAACAGTGTGAGTCGTAAGTGTAAGGCGGGTGGGCATGAGATGAAATCTGACTCGTCGGGAAAAACTCACGAACTTGATACCGTGCTTGGAGCGTTACTCAAAGAACAGGGTTTCGAGCACAAGATGGTTGAACAGAAAGTCTTTTCTGCTTGGGAACGAGCCGTCGGTAAACTAATTGCTCGTAACACCCAGCCGGTGTCGCTTGTAAAGTCAAAGTTGACTGTTCACGCCTTGTCGCACCCGTTGGTAACGGAGTTAACACTCCTGCGACGGGACATTATTCGAAAACTCAACGCCGAAATTGGTCGAGCCGCTGTTAGAGAGCTGCGCTTTCAGATGAAGCCGCAGCGGTCCTCGCTACGCCCAACGTCTCAACGCGCCCGTCGTTCTCATCGTCATAATGAGTTGGTGGATAATCTCCGAGAAGGAGAGATTTCCGCCGGTGTCTTGAAAAAGGTTGATCGCACAATCGAAGATGTCGCCGATCCGGAGTTGAAAACAAATTTACGGCACTTATTCATCAGTCAATGCCGGCGCTCAAACTTTGAAAGCCCCGATCGCTAAATCGCCGTGAAATCTCTAAACTTCGATCGAAGCCTGTATTGAGAAGCAATCGGAATTTCGTACCAAAAATTTCATAACAATGATTTGGCGACTTTAATGTGGAACGGCGAAAAATACAGTCATAGCAAGGATTGTCCCCGTTTTCATTCGCTGTGGGTAACCCCAATTTGGTATGAAAAGTATGAAATTTTCCGCGATTGCTGATTTGATGCTTCTCAGGTAGTTTGTAGGGTGGGATCAATCCAATGGACGATGTGCGCGATAGTTAATCCCGTGAGGTAAAAATCCCCTGCGCACCATTTCTTGCAGCGATGCCACAGGGGTGCTTCATTAACGGCAAATTCAAAGGAGTAGAATTCATTATATGCAGACGAAAATGTCTTACGGAGCGGATGATATACAGGTTTTGGAAGGATTGGAAGCAGTCCGCAAGCGTCCCGGTATGTACATTGGTAGTACCGGTCCGGCGGGGCTTCATCATCTGATCCGCGAGTTAGTTGAAAATTCAATCGATGAATTCGCTGCCGGTTTTGGATCCGAAATTGAAGTAACCATACACTCCAACGGAAGTGTGACCGTCCGAGATGATGGACGGGGAATTCCTGTGGAGTTGCACTCCAGCGGTGTTCCGGCGCTGCAAGTGGTCATGACGACGCTGCACGCCGGTGGCAAATTTGACGGTCGCGCCAACGTCGGATACAAGACCGCTAGTGGGCTGCACGGAGTTGGCGCTTCCGTAGTGAACGGATTGTCGGAATGGCAGAGCGTCCAGGTCAGACAAGGCGGCAAAGTTTATCAGCAAAAGTATGAGCACGGGTTGCCTGTATCCGACGTGGAGGTAATCGGGAATACCCGAAAGACGGGAACAACGACGACCTTCATGCCGGATACGGGGATATTCGAGACGATTGACTTTTCGTACGATCTGTTGGCGGAACGACTTCGTGAATTCGCGTTTCTCAATCGAGGTATCAAGATTACCTTCAAAGATGAGCGCTCCACGGAGGATGGTAAAAAGAGAGAGCCCCGGGAGTTCCAATACGAAGGCGGCATCGCCATGTTTGTTCAGTTTCACAACCAGAACAAAGAGGTACTCCATAGGGAACCCATTTATATCGAGGGAGAGCGGGACGGCGTGCTGACGGAGGTCGCATTGCAATTCAACACAACCTACTCGGAGAACATCTTTTCTTACGCCAACAACGCCCGCACAAACGAGGGCGGATTCCACGAGAGCGGATTCAAAAGCGCGTTGACGCGGACATTCAACGCATACGCCAAGGACAACAACCTCCTAAAAAACGCTAAAATCACACTGTCCGGCGACGATATTCGCGAGGGATTGACGGCAGTAATCAGCGTCAAAGTGCCTGAGCCGCAATTTGAGGGACAAACGAAAGGAAAGCTGGGAAATACCGAAGTTGAAGGCATCGTGCAAACGCTCGTTAATGAGAAATTGAAAGCGTATCTTGAGGAAAATCCGGCGGTCTCAAAACGCGTGGTTCAGAAAAGCATCCAAGCTGCCGAAGCGCGGGATGCCGCCCGCAGAGCACGAGAGATGATCCGCCGAAAGGGAGTTCTCGATTCCGCGTCGATGCCCGGAAAACTCGCCGATTGTTCGGAGCGCGATCCGGCGAAATGCGAGTGCTTTCTCGTTGAGGGAGATTCTGCCGGCGGTACGGCGAAGCAGGGTCGTGATCGGCGTGTACAAGCCGTGTTACCGTTAAAAGGGAAGGGAATTAACGTCGCCAAAGCGAGGCTGGATAAGATTCTCAAAAACGACCAGATAATTGACATTGTTACGGCGCTCGGAACCGGGATTGGACAGGAGGATTTCACGCTTGATAAACTTCGTTACTCGAAGGTTATCATCATGGCAGACGCCGATGTTGACGGCGCGCATATCCGTACACTCCTTCTCACCTTCTTTTACCGCCAGATGCCCCAGTTGGTGGCGGAAGGGCATCTGTATATTGCTCAGCCTCCGCTTTATCAGGTACGCAAGGGAAGACGGTCGCAGTACCTGCAGGACGACAAACAGATGGACGACTATCTCCTTGAACTCGCCATGGAGAGCGTGGAAGTAAAAAATGCTCGCAGGGATACGCCATACACGCCAATTCAGTGCCGCGAAATTGTGGAATCGGTGCGCGGGGTTGAAGACGTGCTAAGCGAGTTGCGGCGAAAATCTATTGACTCCGAGCGTCTTTTCAATCAACACTTCCGCGGCGGTGAGCGGGTACCTCTATTACTCATCCAAACGGACCAGGGAGAGTTCTATCGTTATCAGGATGAGGAAGATGATATTGAAGAGCTAATCAGCCGTACGCTGGAATCGCAGCAACCGGATGATGATCTGGGCGATGGGGTCGATACGAGCGAGACGGTCGTGGAAGACGTTTCAGATATGTCCGAAATCCGCGAACTGGATGACGAAATCAAGAAACTCGGTTCGTTTGATATTCTGCCCAGAGACTTCGATCAAGCGAACGAACACGTGAGTCAGAACGGTGATGCCCTCTTTACGGTGCAGGAGGGGAGTGGGCGTTCGCGCAGGGCCGAGACGGTTTGGGACGTGATGAAAGAAGTATTGGACGTTGGCCGCCGCGGTTTGGCGATTACGCGCTACAAGGGGCTTGCCGAGATGAATGCCGAGCAGTTGCGTGAAACGACAATGGACATGGACTCCCGGGTACTGCTGCAAGTCAAATTGGAAGATGCAGTCGAAGCCGACCAAGTGTTTACATTGCTGATGGGAGACGCCGTTGACCCCCGCCGAGAATTTATAGAAAAGTATGCCAATGAGGTGAACCTGGACGTATACGGAGCGTAATAGTGGTCAGTGACCTCTGACTAGTGCCCGGAAAAGCCGAGTCTCTACCGACCACTGAGCACTAGCTACTGTTTTAGAGGATCAGCGTGCAAACAGAGAGAAACGAACCCTCAAACATCGTTACCAGATACATCAAACTATACATGCGCCGGGATCCGTAGGGGTTGGGTCTCCCAACCCGTTGGGCGAGGATCAACTGACTGGATAAGGAAGGCGATAGAGATCTTTCCTTCCCCCTACGATTACACACACACCTGACATAAATATCGACAAAACCTAATGGTCAGCAAAACAGCGTCTTTACAGGTCACTGTCCAGTAGTCACTGCTTTTCAAGGAGAAGCGTGCAAACAGAGAGAAACGAATCCCCAAGTATCGTAACTAGATATATCGAAGACGAGTTAAAAGACTCGTATCTGACCTACGCGATGAGTGTCAACACGAATCGCGCTATCCCGGATGTGCGTGACGGATTAAAGCCTAGCACGCGCCGAATTCTCTACGCCATGGGGGAGATAAACCTGACCTCCAACCGCCCCTACGACAAATGCGCTGCCGTCATTGGCGAGGTCATGAAGAACTTCCACCCGCACGGCAACGGACCTATCTACGATACTCTTGTGGGATTGACGCAGGAATTTTCGATTCGCTATCCGCTTGTTGACGGGCAAGGGAATTTCGGATCGATCGACAGCGATCCGCCGGGGGCGATGCGTTACACGGAGTGCCGCCTCGCTTCGATCGCCGACAGTATGTTGGTGGACATCCATAAAAACACTGTGGATTTTCAGCCGAACTACAAGGAATCGACGAATGAACCAATCGTTCTTCCGGCACTTTTGCCCAACCTCCTTGTCAACGGCACGACCGGCATCGGCGTCGGCTATCTGACGCGAATCCCGCCGCACAATCTGGGAGAAGTGGTTGATGCGTTAGTGTCGATGCTTGACAACCCGCAGGTCACGCTGGCTGAACTGATGCAGCACATGCCGGGGCCCGACTTCCCTACGGCCGGGATTATTGTCGGTAGATCCGGTATTAGGGACATGTACGCCACAGGGAGGGGAAGTATAACAGTGCGGGCCAGAGCAATCATAGAGGAGTCATCGGGTGGGAAAGAGCAGATTATCGTCACGGAAATCCCGTATCAGGTGAAGAAAGATCAGCTGCTCTCCAAGATGTACAATCTGGTTACGGACAAGACGATAACCGGCATTTCCGATATTCGCGATGAATCCGACAAGGAAATTCGGGTGGTGATTGAACTCAAACGCGGTGTTATCGCGCAGGTCGTGCTAAACCAACTCTACAAGCACACGCAGATGCAAACCAATTACGGCGCGATCATGTTATGCTTGGTCAACGGTTTGCCGCAAGTGCTGACGCTGAAATCCATCCTGGTACACTACCTTACGCACCGCCGGGAAGTCATTCGCCGTCGGACGCAGTTCGATCTGGACCGTAGCGAGGCCCGGGCGCACGTTCTTGAAGGCTACCGCATCGCGTTGAATAATCTTGAAGAGGTCATTGACATTGTCCAAACCGCCGAATCTCCTCAAGAGGCGCAAGAGCGCTTGATGGCAAATTACGAACTGTCGGAGATTCAAGCCGGCGAGATTCTGACGATGACGCTGCGTCAACTTACCGGTCTTGAGCGCCAGAAGATAAATGATGAATACGCTAACGTCCTGGAGCGGATTGAAGAGTTGCGTGCAATTTTGGCGAGCGAGGCACTAGTGACCGACATCATCAAAAACGAACTGTTGGAGCTTAAAAAGGAGTACGGTGACGAACGCCGTACCGAGATCGCCGACGAGGTAGGGAGTTTCGAGATTGAAGACCTAATCGCCGACGAAGAGATGGTCGTGACGATTTCCCACGCCGGTTATATCAAGCGGATTCCCATTTCAACCTACCGACGTCAGAACCGCGGCGGTGTCGGGGTAATAGGTATGGGTACGAAAGACGGCGACTTCGTGGAGCACACTTTCGTAGCGTCCGCGCATCAGTATATCTTATTCTTTTCGAATCGCGGGAAGTGCTATTGGCTAAAAGTTTTCGAGATACCCGAAGGTGGCCGAACGTCAGCCGGGCGAGCCGTCGTAAACCTCTTAAGGCTGCAGGAGGGCGAAAAAACGACAGCGTTTGTCACCGTACGCCAGTTTGATGACAATCGATGCCTCTTTATGACGACCCGGAAGGGAATCGTCAAAAAATGCCGTCTCTCCGATTTCAGTAATCCGTATTCCGCCGGCATCATCGCCATTAACCTTGACGAGGAAGATCAGCTAATCGGCGTTCAATTGGCGGAGGAAAACGACCACACCATCCTAGTGACGCGGCAAGGAATGTCCGTTCACTTTAACGAGACCGAAGTACGTTGCATGGGCCGAACCGCGAGAGGTGTGCGCGGCATTCGGCTCAGTGACGATGACGCCGTCGTTGGAATGGTGGTTACCCCCGATGAGAACACCTCCCTGCTTGTGGTGACAGCCAACGGCTACGGCAAACGTACCTCCGTAAAAGCGTACCGGTACCAATCGCGGGGCGGGAAAGGGGTTATCGCTATCAAGACAAGCGCCCGCAACGGGCTTGTAGTCGGCGCCAAACCCGTTTCAGACGGCGATGAACTGATTATCATTAGCTCCAAAGGAATGATAACTCGGATGGCGGTCAACGACATTCGTGTCATCGGACGTAATACCCAAGGGGTCCGTCTCATGTCGTTGCGAGACGACGAGCATGTCGTTGATGTCGGAAAGATTTCCGAGACACAACTCCCGGAAAACGGTGAGGGCGAGGAGAGTAGCGCGGCCGAGACTGCGAGTTCACGGTCGCAAAAATAATTCAGCGTCCGACATGGCCGATTCAGAGTCATCGCGCCCAAACAGATTATTCACTCGCCACATCCGTGCATTTTTTACACAATCTCGGAAGAATCAAGATTGCGGAACCTATTCCTCTCAATTTCCCATGACGCGTCAAGAAACTTCAACTAACCACAAGCCGAAATCCACAGACCACGGGGCATTCATGCGTCGTCTCACAGCGATACCACTCTTTGTCATTGCCGTTTTCCTTAACTGCGCCATGGTAGCTGCGGAAGACACCATGGACACCGAAATGCTGCAGGTGCCGGACCCATCCGGAAATCTCGACATACAGAACTCCGTGGAATTTTCTCCCCTGCCTTTAAGCGGCGAATATGAGAATGCCAAACCGGTCTATACACAACTGATGTGGGCGACCTATCTCCACACCATGCGACGGCTTTCCGATGCGAAAGAGATGTATCTCCGTGTGCTTGAGAATCACGAACCTTCTGCTTTCATCCATACAAAACTAGCAGAACTCAGTCGCGAAATGCAAGACATCAAGGGCGCGGAAAGGGAATGCCGGCGAGCCATTGAACTTCAACCAGACAAAGCCGCTCCACATTTTCTGCTGGGAGAGATTCTTTTCCGACGCCTCCAGCAAAGACGCCGGTCAACGCGTGCCAGGGAAGAGAAAATTTGGGCGGAGATGATAGACGAGTTCCGGAAGGTGACTGAATTGCAACCCGACCATGTGGAGGCGCACCGTCATCTGGCGTTGATCGGGAAGTTTAGGAAAGATTATAAGTTGGCGATTCATTCGTTCAAAGAGTTGACACGGATTATGCCCTACCACGCGAGGTTTCATCTCGATCTTGCGGAATTATACGAAGAGTCTGAACGAAGGGAAGACGCCATTGCCGCCTACGAGCGGGCGGTGAAAATTGATCGAAATCTATTAAAGGGTCATAATGCATTGGGGAGATATTACGTCGAGCAGTATGAACAGATCATGAATCAACCCGATGCGCCCGCCGAGCAGTTGAAGACCGCGAAAGCAAGTCTCGAGAAAGCGATCGCCGCGTACCAAGAACTAAAGCGTCTTGATAGTCCCGAAAACCTTTCTCGTTATGACGTCCTGCTCCCGAACTTGCGTACGCGTCTAGGTAGCCTGTGTTCCGAACTTGGCGGCGTGGAGGAGGGAATTGAAATCTTGCGGCAAGTGGTTCTTGAGTACCCCGAAAATGCGGATGCAAATTATTGGCTCGGGATTGCCTATCAGGCACAGGGTGATTTTGAAGTGGCATACCCGTACCTAAAGAAAGCTGCTACCCTTGAGCCCGGAGATGTGGTGAGGCGGTATTTCGATCTCGAGCAATATGAAGAGGCGGTAGACATCTTACAAAGCGTTTTAAGAGATGACTCCGATAATGTGGAAGCAATCTATTGGACAGGGCTCGCGTATGAAGGGCTTGGCGATCTCCAAAAAACAGAGTTCTTCCTGAGAAAAGCCATCTCCGTTAATCCGGAGTACTCGGACGCGCTTAACGCTTTGGGATATTTCTTCGCCGAGAATGGTACCAATCTGGACGAAGCTGTCGACCTTATCAAGAAAGCGTTGAAGAAATCACCGAGGCAAGCCGGTTATATTGATAGCCTCGGCTGGGCATACTTCAAACAGGGCAAACTCGATGAAGCCTTGGAGCAACTGGAAACGGCAATCCGCCTCATGCCCCAAAGCGCGGAGATTCAGGACCATTTGGGTGATGCCTACATGAAGAAGGGGTTAAAAGACAAAGCGATTGCAGCATGGCAAAGAGCCATTCAACTGGAGCCAAACAATTCCGCCATTCGAGAGAAGTTAAAAACAGAGGTCAGCGATTAAACGAAACAGGGTCTTTCCGCAAGACTCGGTTTCTCTCATCATCTTGCGAGCACCTGTTGCAAGAAATCGCGATCGAGAGATGGTTCCTACCGTAATTTTCCGCGTTCATCTTTATTGCCGCCGTGCGGGATTTTCTATTTTGGGAGTGTGCGGTTAATGGTGAACAGAAAAAGACTCTCCTCTCCTCTCTCTTCCATTCGCCGCCCCCGACATGTTCGGTACATTCTCGTCATCCTTGCGCTCTTCCACATTCACTCCCTTGCCTATGCGTGGATTGACGGCACTCCCTACCTTATTGAACAATTCCCTTCCCTGACGGAAGCACCCGTTTCCCCCGCCGCCCCAGCGCAACCGGCACCCCCTGCGGTCGGAGACCGCCATTCCTTCTTTTCGGTTGATGTGCGAACCCAAGAACAGTATATTGTTTCGGCGACATTGCGGGCTATCGGTGAGTTCTGCTACCTGTATGTCGAGGATTCTCAATGGGAACGCACCGTCAAACGGGAAACGCTCGAAGTGGTGCGCCGCGCCTTCGACGACTCGACTCCAGCCGACCCGCAGCGCGGGATATACCGGATACAGACGGATCTCTTTGGGGCTCCCCCGAACGTTGACGGAGACCCCAAAATATATCTGCTCCTGCTCGACATTCGTGACGGAGCGGTGAGGGGCGGCGGGTTTATAGCCGGGTTTTTTAACCCAGTCGATCAACAGCGCGGTGTATTACGGCACCCGGAATTGGGAACCCCAATGCGCAGCAATGAGCGCGACCTGCTATACATTGACACCCATCCACTCGACACGGGCGGCGCGGAAGGGCTTGGCGTAATCGCGCACGAATTCCATCACTTAATCCATTGGCGCCTCGACCGCAGCGAGGCGATATGGGTTAATGAGGGGTGCGCCGATGTCGCCATGTTCCTCTGCGGGTACCGCCCCGAAGAGCATACGGAGAGTTTCGAAAAGCACCCGTCAACATCGCTGACCAACTGGCCGCTCGGCGGCGGTAGTCATCTCGCTCATTACGGCGCCGCCTACCTCTGGATGCTGTATCTTTACGAACAGCTCGGCGGTCAGGAAACGATCGCCGCGATAGTGCGGGAACGAGCGGATGGGATTGCCGGCGTAAATAACGCGCTGCTGTCGCAAGGTTTAACCCGAACCTTTTCATCCATTTTTGCCGACTGGAAGGTGGCAAACCTTCTGGACAACACTCACTTTGCAGAGGGGCGGTACGGATACCAAAACGAAGACGTGGCGATTCGCGTACCGCGAACGCACACTTCATACCCGATTACGGCGAGGGGCGATGCATTGTCCAATTATGCCGCCGACTATGTTACCCTGTTGTCGAGCGGCGGATGGCAAGGGCTGAACGTCGTCTTCGAGATTCAATCTCCGCTTGCGAGATCGGGTATTGTCGACGGGAGTCGAATCTACGACCTGAAGGCTATAGAGTTTCAAGATGGGCGCCCTCTTCAGGTGATTGATGTACCGTTGACTGCGGACGGTAAAGGGAGTATGATTAATCCGAACTTTGGATTGAGCGTTGGACAGGTCACCTTCGTGCCGAGTGTGCAGCCTCACGGCGCCGCCTTACCCGATGAACCGTCGACTTACGAGTATCACGCGGAATTGGGCGCTGAAATCACGTTTAATGCGTCCGTTTTGCCGAACCCCGTTCACTCCCGGTATTGGGACATTATTGCGGTGCCCAGTAGCTTCGTCGGCGTCAACACGCCCCTCGTTACGGTGTCCGCCGGGAAAACGGTAATTGTGTCCGATGGACCGATGACGCCCGTGCATGACGGTTCAATCTACACCTACCCAATTTATCTGAGCCTTGAGATAGAGCCGACCGATGTTGAATGGCACATTCAATTCTTCGACAAGATTGTTGCCGAAGGTAAATTGGCGGAGATAAAAGTGAAAGGCAATTAGCGATGAGTGGTGGCCGCTTATCAAACACGGTAATTTTTAGGCTCTTCAGAGTTAAGTGTGGAAAATGACATCAACAAAGGACTTTCGCAGTCGAGTGCTCAAATCCGCCTAGTTTCGGCAGTAGGGAATAACGATCGTTAT
>JAJDTR010000035.1 GCA_022827055.1 Candidatus Poribacteria bacterium
TGTCATTTGGTATTCCCAAAGCGGTGGCAGTCCCTTGATGGCGATAATGCGCAGAATGAACCAGCCATGCCGCTTTGAAAATAAGTTTACCACAGATGAGAACCGTTTCTCTCAGTTTTGCCCGTACATATATTATAGGAACGAACAGTGATCGCTATAAGGATCCCAATGCGACAGAGGATCCAAGGCAATAGTATATTCGTAGTGAGAACACTAAAATTTCGACAGAAAAGCGCAATAGAGATTCCCAAAAATGGCTTTGCCAGCTATGACTTGAATACACTCTAACAGGCTGTATTTTACTACATCTAATCTGCTGCGTCTACATGCGGTGTGTCATCCCGGTCGCTCTCCGAAAAGCCCGCATTATCGCTAAATTGCTCCGCTTCATTGTCGGTAGCCGTTGTCAATCGCAGAAAGACCTCTTCAAGCGTCAATTCGACGGTGCGCATCTCCAGCAAACTCCACCCGTTCCGAACAATGGTAGCTGCGATTTCCGGGCGGAGATCCGTCTCTACTCTGTAACTCACATGAAAAACGGGATTGTCGCTTTCGCTCGTTTCCATGTTCTGTATTCGTTCCACACTCGGCACAGATTCAAGGACAGTCCCGACTTCTTCTGCCGGTCCTCTCACCTCAAGGTAGAGTGTCTTCCCATCTCCAAGTTCCGATTCGTCGCCCGCACCTGTAGCAATGGAGACAGCTTTACCCTCCGCCAGTTTGACATCGCCCGCGATGCGCCCCTCGTTAATCACAATCAAACGTTCGCACGTCATGCTTGCTTCCGGAAGTATGTGCGTGCTAAGGATAATTGTGTGTTCCTTACCCAGTTCCTTGATGAGCTCTCTGATTTCAATGATTTGACGGGGGTCCAAACCGGAAGTCGGTTCATCGAATATCATTACATCAGGATCGTGAATTACGGCTTGTGCCAAGCCGACGCGCTGTCGGTATCCCTTGGACAACTGCCCAATAATCTGATCTCGGCGTTCCGTCAAACCGCAGGCCTCAATAGCTGCGTCCAGTCGCTCGGCGCGTCGGCTGCGCGGCAACCCCTTAATCTTCGATATGTATTTGAGATACTTGGAAACAGTCATTTCGGGATAGAGGGGTATGTTCTCGGGCAGATAGCCGATACGCTTTCGCACGTCAAGAGATTCCTTGAAGATATCGTATCCGGCAACCGTCGCCCTCCCGCTGCTAGCTGGCATGAAACACGTCAAGATGCGCATGGTGGTGGTCTTGCCGGCACCGTTGGGACCGAGAAAACCGACGACTTCTCCCTTCTCTATACGAAACGAGATGTCCTCTAGCGCGCGGAACGCACCGTAATTCTTCGTGAGATTTTCAACTTCAATCATCGGATTCTCCGAGTGAAAGTTTAACCGCCATAATTCGGTAGGTTGCTGTTTCAGCATATTCTACCTCATTCGGCGGATTCTTTACCAAGCAAAAATGGCAAGTTAAATTGCAGGATTTAACGCTGTTTAACCCAACCGGCGGGATTGGTGTCCATGTTTATAACGTGCCGGTTTTTCATTTTGTGATTGCCATCTGCCATATTCTGGAACATAATATCTAGGCTGTGAGCTGTCCACCTTAGAATGAGAACTCATGATAACCTTTATCTTGCGAGAGGGAGAGCGTCAAATGAAACAAGCTGAAACGGAAACACAACCCGACTATACATCAAAGGTTCCGAAATATACGTTTGCCAACACGATTGAAGAGCAGGAAGCACAACTTAAAACCAATCCGCTGATGCTGAGGCTGCTCGAGGCGCGCAAAGCGATCTCCGGGGACAAACACCGACCAATTTATCACTACGTCAACCCGGAGCACACGCTGAACGATCCGAACGGCATCTGTTTCTGGCAGGGACGCTGGCACCTTTTCTATCAAGCATATCCTCCCGAGGATTCACGTCAACATTGGGGACATGCCATTAGCGACGACTTGATCCACTGGCGCGATCTACCCTATGCAATCTATCCCAACCCGGAAAGATGCTGCTACTCCGGCTCCGCGTTTGTAGAGGAAGATCGAGTTATCGCCATGTATCACGGCACCGAGGTGGGTAACATGGTCGCCGTGTCGAGCGATCCCCTTCTGTTGAACTGGGAAAAGGTGTCCGGCAAGGCTGTAATTCCGATGAAAAGCTCCGACGGGTCGCCTCTGCCGTATCGGGTTTTCGATCCGTGCATTTGGAAGAAAGACGGCATGTATTACTCTCTCTCGGGCGGGACGCTGCCGAACGGGCCCGGCGGCAAACCCGTGCGTGCGAATTTCCTGTTCCGGTCAAAAGACCTGGCATCCTGGGAATATCTGCATCCATTCGTCGAAGACGACCGCTTCACGTTGGTAGGCGACGACGGCGCTTGTCCGTACTTCTGGCCGATCGGGGATCGCCATATCCTTCCGTTCTTCAGCCACATGAGCGGAGGGCAGTATCTTCTGGGAGATTACGATAAGGATCGAGATAAATTCGTCGTTACGGCGGCCGGCAGATTCACCTTCGGGGCAGCATCCCCTTCCGCCTCGCACGCACCGTCGGCTACTCCGGACGGCAATGGCGGGCTGATTATTATCTTCAACATGAATCCGGGGAGGGACACCGTAGGCTGGAATCAGATTATGACGCTGCCGAGGCGTTTGACGTTGATCGGAGAGGACGAGTTGGGGATGGAACCTGCCGGCGACATTGAATCTCTGCGATACAACCATCAGCATGTTGGCAGGACGAATCTTCCCGCCAATCAGGAGGTGGTCTTAGACGGGATCCGCGGAAACTCAATGGAACTGATCGCCGAAATCGAGCCGACGGATGCGCCTACCTCCGGCATGGTTGAACTCAACGTGTTCCGGTCGCCGGGGGCGGAGGAGTTCACGCGAATCGTGTTCTTTAGGAACCGGGGCTTCAGGAGACGGGACATTGCAGGAGACGGACAATACAGCATGGTTACGGTTGATACGTCCTATTCATCCACGCTCCCAGACGCGCGTCCTCGACCTCCCGAGACGGCGCCCGTGTCAATTGGAACGGAGGAGCCGCTCAAGTTGCGCGTATTCGTTGACAGAAGCGTCGTTGAGGTATTTGCCAACGGCAAACAGTGTGTAGCAGTGCGCGTATATCCCGATCGCGAGGACAGCACCGGCGTCTCGCTACGCGCCCAAAGTCAGGATATAATGCTTAGCTCGCTTGATGCGTGGCAGATGAAGAATATCTACGAATGATCTCTAGGCGCGGTTTATTCGACCAGTGCACCGCCGCACGATGATCCGCAACCTGCCGTGCATCCGAAACAGTGAAACTCCGTTTGAATCGTTCGATTCATCAGCAGGTCGGGATCAAAATCCTTAATAAATTGAGGGAACGTCTCGCCGACAGGTAGCTTCAGCGCGTAATTGAAATCACAATCATACAATCGCCCATCCCAACCCACATGAATCTGATGGCGGCACATTAATCCATTCAACGTCCCCGGATTGAAGGATTCTTGGAGCAGTTGATTGTATGCTTCAAGTTTCCCATCCCGCATCAGATCGCTGCGAAATTGGCCAATCGGCATGTTCGCGATGGTTATGAGACGCGTAAATTCGATCCCGAACCTCTCCCGCAGTTCGCGCTTGTAATCCGCTTCAAGCTCGACGGAATTTGGCGGGAGCGTAGCATCTACCGGGTTGTAGACCAGATTCAATGGTAGATGCTGTTCTACCCCATATCCGCACCTATTGAGTACCCTTAGCGCTTGAATGCTGTTTTCGTAAACTCCCGTACCGCGCTGTGAATCCACGTTCTCCTTTAGGTAGCAGGGCAACGATGCGCAAAGCTCAACCTGATGATCGCGGAAAAACTCCGGCAAGGACTCAAATCCGCTTTCAAGCAAGATCGTCAGGTTCGTCCTCACCATCACGGGCAGTCGTTTTTTGTGCAACGCGGAGACAAATCGCCGGAAATGAGGATGCATTTCGGGGGCGCCTCCGGTGATGTCAACGAGTTTGGCGCGCACCTTTTCCGCAGCCGCAATCACGTATTCCATCGTAGTCCAGTCCATCGCCTCTTTTCGACGCGGAGAGGACACGACGTGGCAATGAGCGCACTCCAAGTTGCATCTGAGACCGATGTTAACCTGAATTGTGTCGATGTCTAAGGCGTTGAGTCCCGCCCCGTTGTAGCGTGCGATTTCCCCTTCAAAAGCATTCATCAATTCAGTCTCGCCTCAAAATCCTCTGAAATCTGTAATCCGCATCCGATGGTAAGTTACAATAAGATTGCAGTTGCATACTCGGCAGACAACAGCCGATTTCCACTGGGAACAGACCGATCTACGGTATGTACCAAACCACGGATTGTCGGTCTTATTGCTTGTAGATTGTCGTGTCGGGATGGTAACGCGCCCAAGCGAACCAGTAGAGGTTAATCGAAGGCAAACGCTCAAGCCGTTTTCCTTTGTACTTACCCTCCGTCGCAAGACCGGTGATAAGATTCCATATCGTGCCCGAGCTATCCACGGCAAAATAGTCTCTCGACCATGCAAACTCTAACGGCGTTCCATCAACCGTGCGATTGTACACAGCAGTAGCGCGGGAACGTTTCTCGTGAAATACGAGTATTGGAACATTACTGACGCGATCGTTAATGACTGGCTGGCGTCCAAACGCCGAAAACGGGTAAGCCCGGTGTTGGTCCTGATGTTTAACGCCTACCACCAGCGCCTTATTGTTTAAGCGGGCGTCGGAATACCACATCCCGCTCACGCCTGTCTCCGGACCGGCGTGATATCGCGCGTAGCTATCACGTCGCTGCTCCTCGATGGTGACAGTCTTATCAAAAAGATCAATCGGCACAGAGAGTACTTTTGTTCTTGGAAAATTCAAGCGCCACGTTCGCCAGTCAATCTGCGGCATCGCTGCTAATATTTTCAGGTTTTTCCCTTTGAGCATTCCCTGTATGGCTTCGCCCGTGATGTGAGACCAAAGTGATCGAGTTTGATGGTCATACATGACAAGAGCGTCGCGCCAGAGTTTGCCGGAGACACCGAATGTATAGGTACCCCCGTCAAGTTCACGGCTATACACGATAGCCGAATTGCACAGTGGTCACCACGTGGTCGCAATCTTAATTCCGCCTACGACATCGTTAACGATTTCATGTCCGTTCAGCAGATAAATCGAGTAGGCGTGCTGTTCACCGTTGAAATTCACACCGATAACCGGAGCGTTATCGCCCAATTTCGCCTCATCCGCGGCTACAAACTGCGGATTTCTAATTGCCGGAATCCCGTCAAATGGCAGCAGCGTCCGGATGGTATCACCCGAATAATCCTCTTCTGCTGTGGCTGTATGTGTCATGTTTTCCCCTGGGATGCATCCGAACAATAGAAGCAGGCAAATTGCCAGAGAGGAGTTAAAACTCTTATCAATGCTCAAGTCTAGGCCTCATTCCGTCGAAGGTGTATAGCCGGGGTAGATTCGCGAGTCATTCCCAGTTGTGCCTTTCCCCATGCTTACTGCATTCTAGCACATGGAGATGCTGTTCCGCAAGTTGCGGCGGCAATTCATGAACCGCAACCGAGCACGATTTCCCTCGGGTGCAGGTCAATTTGAATTGCTAACACTTAGCTTTGGTGGTATAATGCGGAGATGCGAATTGTGCCCCGCACAGTTTGGTGTTTTCGCGTGACAGGTTTCTTTTCGTGCATGAAGCCATTGCGCAAACACAATGAACTGGGAGTGTTAATTTTCGCGTTGGCTGAAGATATAGGAGTGAGAGAGGGCGTGGACCAACTAATGAAGTATGTTTGAAAATGGATAACTACTATAACAGGAAGATATTGACGAAGAATTTTCTGTTAGACGATTAACGGTTGCATGCAATTCTATCAAGTGGGTTCACAACCATGAGTTGGATTCTAATGGGACAGATTGCCGCGCTAATCGCTCTGTACGTTGGAGGCATCTTCTCGGTCGCGCACATCGTAGGCAAGCGTGTGGACGATTTGAGTAAGAACATGAGTAATCGATTCGATGATTTTTCCAAGAACATTAACCAACGATTCGAGCATTTCGGCAAGCACATCGACCAACGATTCGATGATTTTTCCAAGAACATTGACCAACGATTCGAGCACTTCGGCAAGCACATCGACCAACGATTCGAGCACATCGACCAACGATTCGAGTACATCGACCAACGATTCGAGCAAATTGACCAGCGATTCGAGCAAATTGACCAGCGATTCAACGATCTCCGCTCGCAGATGAGCCGGGAGCACGATAACTTGGCTCGGAAAGTTGATGCTGTCGACCGGAAGTTGGACGCTCATATCAGTAACTACGCAATACATAAATCGACGGAATCTGATTAATACGCGTGGGAACACAATGATGGACTGAGGCTGACGGCACCGAGAATTTCGCCTGCGCGATCTCTGTCCCAAATAGATGCGCAGGATGGCATGTTCGAGAAGTGGATTTTGTCACGCATTAGGCGATATTGTACGAAGCCGTTCTGTAGAGCAACTGACATAATTAGGAAAGAGAAAATTTGAGTCGCCCGAAAGTTATCATTATCGCTGCACTCCTCACGTTAGTTATCTCCCGCCCCGCAATTGCCGCACCCAAGTCCCAGACACCACTTCCCTCCAATTCTGTCGCCGTGAGTGACGATTCGCTGGCAACCGTTCTCAATCCTGCGGGGCTTGCCGTCAGCAGCGGTTTCAATGTCCATTACTTACGTACGTACAGCGGCGCCTCGACCGGGGATGATGCATTCTTCATCTCCAGTCCAAATATGGGGTTCGGCATGGAGTTCGCTGGTGCCCCGGGCAATATTGATTTTACCCGATATACCTTATCCAGCGGGAGCCGTCTTCAGGGCTCTCTTTATTGGGGTACAGGTTTTAGCTGGATCAATTCCGATAAAGAAAGCTATGATAAGTTCTCTTCCTTGTCGCTCGGACTGATGTTGCGCCACCGATACCTTTCGCTTGGTTTCGTCGCGAGAGATTTGAATCGACCGAAACTCCTCGACAAGAATCGGACGTATGATTTCGGATTGGCAATCCGACCAAGGACCTGGCGCGTAACCCTCTCCTTTGATGCTCGCAAGACGGAAAATGCCAAAGGTGTAGATCTTGACTACGCTGTTGAACTCCGTCCGGTGCAAGCCGCGCTAGTGCGGGCGAGTCTAAACAGGTATGGCGCCTTCGATATCCGTTTCGCTTTGACGTTAGGTCAGGCAGGCTTGGGATCCTATAACCGCTTCGATGACAATCGGGAACATCAAGATGGTCTCGGCTACATTCACTTCTCCAACGTAAATCAAAACAAACCTCGGCTGCGAAGTAGAATCTTCCTTGAGACTCCGATGGGGGATGTCACAAGAACACTGAGGTTTGCAAAACGCGATTCTGATGTCGCGGGAGCGTTGATTAGGATTGGGAGCAGCGACTTCGGCGTTGGGCGGTTGCAGGAGGTACGCAATGCGATCGTGGAATTCAAATCCGCTGGTAAACGGGCAATTTGTTATGCGCACAACTATACCACCGGCAGTTACATCGTCGCCTCGGCGTGTGACCAAATCATCCTTCACCCGTCCGGAGAAGTACGGTTAATTGGGCTGAGATCCGAGAGTTCGTTCTACAAGAAAACCCTGGACAAACTCGGCATTCGCGCGGATTTGGAACACATCGGCGACTACAAATCGGCATCGGACCTTTTCACTCGCGAGGGCATGTCTGATGCCCACCGGGAAGTCCAAAACTCCATTCTGGACGATCTCTACAGTCAAGTGTGCGACTCGATCGCTGCCGATCGAAATCTGACGCAAGATCAAATAAAAGAACGTATTGATAAGGGGCCGTTTACGGCAAAGAGGGCGGTTGAGTATGGTGTCGTCGATCGGCTTGCTTATAGCGATGAGTTGGAAGTTATAACTGAAGAATCGACTGGCGAAATGTATTCACTGGTGAAAGCGAAGGCATATTTGAATACGGAGATGTTTGAACCCGACTGGGAAGTCCCATTGCCCAAAATCGCAATCATTGAAGCCACCGGAACAATGGTCACGGGGGAAAGTTTTTCGGATCCGTTCACCGGGACCCGCACGATGGGTTCAGCCACCATAGCCCGGGCAGTTCGATCTGTACGTGAAAACGACTCAATTAAGGCAGCTGTATTGCGGATTGACAGCGGCGGGGGACTGGTTATCGCCGCAGACACTATCTGGCGGGAACTGATGCGTTTGAAAGAAGCTAAACCGTTAATTGTGTCGATGGGTGATGTGGCAGGATCCGGCGGCTACTACATCGCCGTCCCGGCGCATATTATCATTGCCGAGCCGGGAACCATTACCGGCTCAATCGGCGTCATTGGCGGGAAATACAGCCTCAAGGGTTTATACGACAAGATTGGTGTTCACAAGGAAATCATCAAGCGCGGAAAGCACGCCGATTTCTACACGGACTACGGAGGCTATCCACCGGAGGAACGCGCCATTGTTCGGCAGCAGATTGCAGAGATTTACGATGACTTCGTAGAGAAGGTGGCAGAGGCTCGAGACATGACGAAGGAGGAGGTCGATGGTATTGCCAGAGGTCGTATTTGGACAGGCAAACAAGCGCTGGAAAACGGACTCGTCGATGAACTCGGCGGACTGGATCTCGCACTCTCGATCGCACGGAAGAAAGCCGGATTAGAAAATCGGGAGGTTGAACTCATCCGATTACCGCGGGAAAATTGGCTTGCCCGATGGGTCACGGCTTACCACTCCGCAAAGACGTTGGTTACCAGTTCCGATGGCGCGAAGCGGAGATCTCTATTGGACCTTCTGCGAAGACACCGAACCTTTCTTTTGACACCTTACGCAATAGAGGTGAACGACTAGCTCGACTTTGTATGTTTGCAGGGATTAAGTGAGTCTTCAACGAGCGCGATAGAGTTCCCATAGAAACTCCGGATAGCGCTCCCGTTGAGATCCCAAGTGAAGGCGATTGAAAATCCTGACAATGTAACCATAGTAATCGAAATGGCGGTTTTATTGAGATTGCACAGGCACATAGCAATTCAAGTGACCAAGAGCGGCTTTGCCGGCGATGATCATAAACAGGCTCTTGTGGTTTCAGCGATTTCACTGACCACAAATCACTAGCCACTAAACACTTGCATAATGCGCTTCCGTGTCCGAAAGTCCCGCAAAAAAACGCTCTCAGTAGAGGACAACTATGCCGCATTAAGGCACAAGATGGTTCGCAAACAGATTCGCAACCGTGGAATTGCCAATCCGCGCGTGCTGAAAGTGATGAGCAAGGTTCCTCGTCACCGGTTTGTAGAGCCATCGTATTTGAGCGAAGCTTATGCCGATCATGCTTTGCCGATTGCCGACAACCAGACCATTTCTCAACCTTACATCGTTGCTCTGATGACAGAACTGCTCGAACTGCAGCCGGCTTTCAAAGTGCTCGAAATCGGCACCGGTTGCGGTTATCAAACTGCTGTATTGGCGGAGATTGTCGAGAAGGTTTACACCGTAGAAATCATAGAAAATCTTGCCAGAGATGCGCAACAGCGTCTCAACACGTTTGGTTATCGGAATATTCACCTGAAGATTGGCAACGGCTACCATGGATGGCAAGAGCACGCTCCCTACGACGGGATTATCGTGGCAGCGGCGCCAAAGGAAGTTCCGACACGGCTTATTAATCAACTTGTAAGCGGCGGTAGGTTGGTGCTCCCGATTGGTACTTCAAATCAAGAGCTTGTCCTGATTCGAAAGACGGAACAAGGGATCGAGCAGACGGCAATCACCGGAGTCCGTTTTGTTCCGATGACCGGAGCGGACGCATGATATCAGTTTCGATTTTAGCACGAGAGTGTCGGAGACGCCGCGTCACAATCTGTGAAGAATATTGGACGCCGACGCAACATAGTCGCGTATAGAAATACGTTGAACCTCAGTTAAGGAGCAATACATGGCGAATTTTAAAGTTGTCGTCTGTGCAGTTGGCTTTATCGCCTGCACCTATACGTCCACTGCGCTTGGAGCATTCCGAGACATCGGAGTGGGTGCCCGTCCTCTCGGAATGGGAGGAGCGTTCGTTGCACTTGCGGATGATGGCAGTGCGGCGAATTATAACGCTGCAGGGTTGGGTTTCATTGACAAAACATACGTCAACGCAACGTTAGCCCAACGGTTCCGAGGGCTGATAAATTACCAATACTTCGGTAGTGTACTGCCAATCGGCGGCGCGGGTACGCTGGGCGCGAGTATCGGAATTCTGAGCGAAAGCTCGGACATTTATACTGAACGGACGCTTCAATTTTCTTACGGGAAGGCTTTTTCCGAGAAGATTTCCTTCGGGTTGAATTTAAAGTCTTTTGGAATCAACCATGACGAGTACGAAGAATACGTAAGACAACTGTCCGCAGAAGGCACCACGTCTGCCTCCGCTTTCACCGCCGATGTGGGTGTCCTCCTGAAATCGGCGGCAGGTTTAAGCCTCGGTTTGTCAGCCGAGAACCTCGTGCCCGCGGATGTGAGCGTTTTTGACTCCGCCAACGCGGATAGTGTTCCCGTCAGTGTCCGCGCAGGGCTCGCGTACAACCTTGCGGGGATAGCCGAAAACACGCAGCAGGAAGCTCTGCGCGAGATTTTGAGGTCGGGGATAGGGCTTGTTGAAATAGAGATTCGGAACGGCGAAAATCACGTTCGCGCCGGCGCGGAAGTGTGGTTAAACAAATCAGTTGCCGTTCGCGCCGGCTACGGCATCAAGAACACCATCAACAGTGCGACGACTCTAGCTCTGGGGGGAAGCGCGAAAATTTCAACTTTCATGCAATTCGACTATGCATTTCAACTTCTCACGGGTCATCTCGAGGACAATACGACACAGCGCGTCTCCTTCAACCTGATATTTTGACGGAGAAGAATGCGCGATCATCAGAGGTTCACGATTTTTCGGTTTGGCTGTTCGGCAATCTCTCAACCTGTATAGCTATCAAGGGGAAATAAATGACGAAGACGCAGCGAGGATTCTTCACCGTCCTCATCCCAATACTAATCCTCATGTCCGTGACGAGCGGCAATGCCGCAGTTACCTCCGTTGGTGAAATTAACGTCGAGGGCGACGATCAAGGAGTTGTAGTTGCAAATTCAACCGCTGCACTGATAGTGACGTTAATCATTGATCGATCTCAGGCGGAGCCGGGTGAGGACATTCGCACCATCGAAATCATACTGCCGAACGAATTTATTGCTGAAACCGCCGATATACGGTGGATACTGCGTGATGGCGACAGACAACCTATAACGGCCGAACTCAGCGGTAGTTCCTTGCGTATCGTATTCGGTACGCCGATTTCCGATTTTAGCAACTCCGTATATCAAATAACCTTTGATTGCCAGACCCCCAGTCCGATCGCTCAAATCGTAACGTTCAGAGCGCGGCTAAGGAACCCGGAGGATAGCCCAATTGGTGAATTCATTAAGCCGGGCCAAGCTGACGGAAAGGTGAATAATGATGATTTCACCCTCGAAGTCATCCCCAACGTACCGCCAGCTGCCGTCCAGGGACTTACCGTCAAAAGAGATGCGTCAGGAGAAAATGACATTATTGTCAGCTGGAGAGAATCGGAAGACCCCGATGTGATTGGATACTATATTTATCGTGACAACGAACTGTTGTTCAACATTGATGATCGGGCGTCGACAGTGTTCCGCGATATTGATGTTTCACCCGGTGTCCGCGCGTATGCAATCGAGGCATATAAGACCCCGCTTTTGCGATCTGAACGCTCAAGGAACTGGCGCGTCTCTGTTCCCTCCGACACTGCGGCACCTCAACCGCCTGGAGCATTAACGCTTGTTAGCGCCGGCACTGCAATTAAAGTGAAATGGACGCGCAGTCCAAGCCTTGACGTGACAAGATATCGCGTATCCTTTGGTACCTCGATAAATCAACTGCGCCCCCTAATCAACGGCGAAATTCTTTCCGACCCGAACAAGGGAGATTACGAGATTTCCGACAACCGCGCACTCGGAGTCGGTATCTTTTTCTATGCAGTCATAGCAATTGACGAGGCCGGAAATGAATCTCCGCCATCCACTGAGCAACATCGCATCCTTGATTCCCCCGCTCCGAATCCGTTCCTGCCGTTATCGGATAATGCCGCTTTTAACCGCATCGTGTTCCCCGCCCGTGCGATTGAAGGGGCCGAGGGTCAGTTCTTCGTACTGATCTTCGATATTGACGGAGCAATGGTCAAGGAATTGAGAGGAGGTCCCGACGACAACGAATTGGGGTGGGATGGCAAAGATGAAGGTGGCGAGGTCGTCGAGAGCGGCGTGTACGTCTACCAGATGCAGATTGGTGACAGCTTCAAAACCGGAACGATAATCGTCGCCAAATAGCGTTAATGGACACAGATTGGCAATAGCCAAATTCTCTTTCGCCCTTTCACCCGACTGCCGAAACTCCTCTCTGCGATTTATAGTCATTTCCATTAATGTCTACACATCTTTCGGTAGGCGCGATCAAAGGAATGGACAATGACTGCGATAGTGTTCCCATACAAATCTCATGGAGATCCATTTCCAACCGCATCTTCGAGACAGTATGAATACCGGTTCGGACGGGAAACCGAACCTACTCCGGTGTATAAATCATTATTGGATTTACTAGATTGATTGAATCTCTCCATCAGAAGGGAACAGGCTGGTGCGCAGCCAACCGCTGTGTAACTCGCGTCGATTTTTGCCTACATACTGTCCCTGTTCCTCAGCTTCAATCCTTCCACCCAAAATCACATACGCTTGCCTAATTTCTAAGTTTTTTGCGTTGACACTATTTTTGGCTGGGTGCTATACTAAGGCAAAAATCAGGGAAGGGGTAAACTCTAATGATATACCAACGAGGATGGCTTCAAATCGGAGTCATTATAGTGCTCGTAATCAGTGGCGGCATTGGCTATGCGCACGGAGAGTGGGGCGTGATGCAGAAGCAGGACCCTGAAATAAGGGATTACTTCTCGATCGCGTTCATTGGTTCGAAAGAGGGATGGGTGGTTGGAAGTTCTGTCTTTGACATGGACTACCCGGGGTTTATCGGTCACACGAAAGACGGGGGTAGAACATGGTCGAAAGCCGAGGTCGATGTCAACAAGAATTTGTCGGCTGTTTACTTTTACGACAAGAAACACGGTTGGGCAATCGGTGCCGAGGGCACCATTGTCGCCACCAAAGACGGCGGCAAGCGTTGGGACATTCAAACTAGCAAGGTCGGCAACGACCTTTACAGCGTCTTTTTTGTGAGCCCGACGAACGGTTTCGCAGTCGGCATGGGCGAAACCATTCTCCAAACGACGAATGGTGGCAACACTTGGAAGATTCTGCGAGGCGGCCAAGCCGGCAGTGGAGTCGGCGAAGACGACACGAGCGTCTTCAATGGGGTTCAGTTTGTCGATGAGTCCACGGGATGGGTGGTTGGTGTCCGTCTCAGTCCACGCACTGGAGGTCAAGACGGTTTGATCCAGAAAACCGTTGACGGCGGCGCGAATTGGATCGATCAGCCGACGCACATCGAGGACATCTTGAAAGATGTTTTCTTTGTTAATGCGTCAACAGGCTGGGCCGTCGGGGAAAATGGCGTCATTCTGCACACTACCAATGGCGGAGATTCATGGGAGAGCCAGAACAGCGGCACGCAGGAGCATCTCTTGAGCGTCCAGTTTGCCAGCGACACCGTGGGGTGGGCAGTCGGCGGAGACTTCGGCGTGACTGCGATTATCCATACGACCGATGGCGGTAAAACGTGGCAGCAACAGGAATTGAGTGATCCCGGTGCTGCCAAGGTCCCCGTCAAGGACATATTCGTGAGAGGCGACAGAGCTTGGGTCACCGGTAACAACGGTCTTGTCATGCAATACAGGTAGATTTGTCGAAACTTGATCGCCGCGAAAACCCGCCCACCGGATCGGTCCCGTGTTTTCCGCATCGCGAGAGATCGAGTCTGTTAGAGTTTCCTGAGTCATTTCGAATTCAACACACATTCATGCATTGCGTTAGGGGGAAGACAATCGAATGAATTTTGCGGCTCGTATGGACCGTCTGGGTACGGAATCGGCGTTCGAGGTACTCGCGAAGGCGAAATCCCTCGAAGCCCAAGGACGAGATATTATCCATCTTGAAATCGGGCAGCCCGACTTCATAACACCAATGAATATCTGTGAGGCTGCCTTTAAGGCAATGAAAGATGGGCATACGGGCTACGGTCCGTCTGCGGGATTGCTGGAGTTTCGCGAAGTCGTGGCTGAACACATCTCGGAGACCCGAGGCGTCGAGATTCATCCGGACGAGGTCACGGTAACACCCGGTGCAAAACCGATTATGTTCTTCACCATCTTGGCTCTTGCTGATGAAGGAGACGAAGTCATCTATCCGGAGCCGGGATTTCCAATCTATGAATCCGTTATCAATTTCATTGGCGCCACCCCCGTTCCGCTCCCGCTCAGAGAGGACGTTGATTTCCGTTTTCGTATTGATGACCTTGTTAGCTCTATTTCGGACAAGACAAAACTGCTGATAATCAATTCACCCCAAAATCCGACGGGCGGGATCCTTTTAGAGGAAGATCTTGACGCGATTTCGGAATTGGCAGTCAAGCACGATTTCTACGTCCTCACCGATGAAGTTTACTCTCGTCTACTCTATGAAGGAACTCACGACAGTGTTATAAATCGGCCCGGGATGAAAGAACGGACAATAATGATTGAAGGTCACTCAAAGACCTACGCAATGACAGGATGGAGACTAGGCTACGGCATAGCGCCCAAGCCGATGGCGGACAAAATTACACAACTGACAATCAACTCCAATTCCTGTACAACGACGTTCATTCAGATAGCCGGCATTGAGGCTCTCAAAGGTCCGCAAGATTTCGTGGCGAATATGGCGGCCGAATTCAAGACGCGTCGTGACGCCATAGTCGAAGGCCTGAACGCGATTGAAGGAATCAGTTGTCTCAATCCGCTAGGGGCATTTTATGTTTTCCCCAATGTGACGCAGCTTCCCCTTTCCTGTCGGGACCTCGCCGATTACCTGTTGAATGAAGCCAACGTTGCGCTTTTGCCGGGGACAGCGTTCGGAAAATATGGCGACGGGTATTTGAGGCTCTCGTACGCGAATTCATTGGAAAATATAAATGAAGCCCTAAGCCGTATGGAAGCAGGGATTGCAAGAATAGCGTAGGTAAATGTCTCGGAAAGCGATAGCGCGTATCCCTGCAAGTACGACCAACCTTGGCCCCGGCTTTGATGTCCTCGGGCTCGCACTCCAATTGTATAGCACCGTTGAGCTGGAGGAGACGGAGAGCGGCAAGGAGGTTATTGTAACCGGCATTGATGCCGACAAGATTCCCGTCACCACTGAGAACGTCGGTCTCCAAGCGGCGGAACTAATCTTTGAGCGAAGCGGCAATCAACCGAAGGGTCTCAGATTAGCCCTGACAAACGGAATCCCCGCGCTCCGCGGACTAGGGGGTAGCGGCACCGCCATCTTGGGTGGTATGCTGACCGCAAATCTGCTCTGCGGAGAGCCATTTTCGCGATCCGAAATCCTAAACTTCGCGTGTGAAATCGACGGACACCCGGACAATGTGGCGGCATCGTTACTAGGAAGTTTGGTTGTTTCCGTGACGGATTCCAATGTTGTTCACACGCTGAAGTTGAATTGCGATACGGATCTGCACGTTGTCGTGGCAATTCCGGACTTCCCACTGTCGACCAAAGAGGCGCGCAAGGTTTTGCCCGGATTCGTCGAATTCAAGGATGCCGTTCATAATGTGAGTCGCAGTTCTTTGCTCGTTGCCGCCGTTGCTACCGGTAATTTAGAAATGTTATCCCATGCGATGGCAGATCGCCTACACCAGCCCTACCGCATTTCATTAATTCCCGGTTACGATGAAATTGCAGAAGCGGCAACAAAGGCTGGCGCGTTAAGCGTTGCGTTGAGTGGAGCAGGACCGACCATCGCCGCCTATTGCACAACCGCGATGCACGAGGTTGCCGAAAAGATGTCTCAGGCTTTCGCCCGCCATCAAGTTGCCTGTGATGTCAAAATCTTGCCTATTGACGCAAACGGGGCTACGGTACAATTCATCCATTCAACGAATCGAGAGCCTGTTTGAAAATCTATTTGGCAGTGGCCCCCGTTTGCTCTGAAACCAATCTGGATCGTCAAACCCCCGATTTTCCTTCTTCCCTTGTATCCAGAAGTGTGCGGCAACTCAGATGGCCATGATTTGATGTACCGCCAAGAATTCAGACGCACTTTAACCCGGCAATTTCTGCCGCTAAGCCCCGAATCCAACACAATCTTAAATAATTCCCACCTAAATATATCGCTGAGTCAATTATGCCGGACTGGCACACTCAAACCATTCCATACATTCTACACGAGTTTGGGACACATCTCGAACGTGGACTCTCCAACGATGCGGCAAGATCCCATCGCCAGAACGGTGGCGCCAACGAAATAGACGCGGCATCTGAATCTAACCTGTTTCTACTCTTCCTTAACCAATTTACGAATATCTCAGTGTTGCTTCTGGCAGTCTCCATAGCCGTGCTATGGTATACTCAATCGGAAACCCGAGAGGTGATGGTAATCGCTGCTATCTTGGTATTCCATGTCCTCTGGAGATTTGCCCAAGCAGCCAAGATCCGAAGTCAGCTTCAATCCATCCGCAATCAATCCGACATACGCATTTCCGTCATTCGCAGCGGCTTTCTTAGCAAAATTGTCTCCAAAGATGTCGTACCGGGAGATTTGCTCGTCCTTGATGAAGGAGACTATATCGCCGCCGATGCACGCATCGTCGAAGCGGATTCGCTGATTGTTGATGAAGCATCGTTGTTCGATGGAGCCGCATCGGTCCAGAAACGTGCCGAAGACATGCTGGAAGCTGTTGCCGTACCGTCTCGGGAACAAAGGAATATGGTATTCGGAGGGACGTTCGTGACCGCGGGCAGCGGACGGGCAATCGTAGTAAAGACGGGAAAAAATCTTGAACTCCATAAGGTTGGCAAACGAGCACGTCCGCCGTTGGATCCTCCGACAGAAGCTGAGAGACAGATGCGCTTCTTTTACAACTGTCTCCGTCTTGCCGGTCTTATCATTGCCGCTCTTGCTATCGCGATTACTTGGTGGCACGATAGAACCGCCGGTGTCCTGACGCAATGGCCCGAACTGCTTATCCTCGGATTGGGGTTTGCTATCGCTTCAGTTCCGGACGGTGTTGCTTTGACCGCCCGATCGATTCTTGCCGACCACGCAAAGAAAATGTTGAAAAAAGGAGTTGCGATTCACCGTCTGGGCACGCTGGAGTCGCTGAATAACCTTACTGCCGTCTGTATAGATGAAATTGGCACTGTCACAAGAGCGGAAATGTCTCTCTCTCATGTGTTTGTTGACGATCAATTGGTCGAGAAAGCTTCTTGGGAAGGGTGGCTCGCAAGGCTAGACGCAACATCTAGCGAGGTGGAGGGAGATACGCTTCCTGTACCGCCGCCGGAATCTCAAGTACCGTACGGATTTCCGCTGCTGATATTGGCGGCGAGCCGATGCGCGAGCGGCAGACAGTATCAACACGGAAATTCGGTTGGCAAAGATGTGTACACCGCGCTCAAAGCCGTTGCCTTCCGTATCGGTTATGATCTCGACCGCTATGACACGGAACTGCCTTTGGTTGATGAAGTACCCGAAACACCGAATCATCCGTATAGAGGATTCGTATTCGAAACCGGACGAGGGAATCATCTGGAAATAATACTTGGTAAGCCGTCAATCGTGTTGCAAGACTGCCGATCCATGCAAAACCGGGGAATCGCATATGAGATTGTTCCGGATCAGGCTGAATTGATTCGGCAGGTCGCCGAGCATTTGTACAATAGAGGTGTTCACGTCCTGGCTGTTGCACATAGGATTTCAGGCATCGCCGACACGCAACGCGGGATGGAACGTAGCGCTACGTTTTTAGGGTTAGTGGCGCTTTCAACATCCGCTCACGAGGGAGCGAGGGAGTCCATTGAATTCTGTATGGACACAGGAACGAAGATAGTAATGCTTACGGACAAGAATCCGCAGATGGCTGTCGAACTCGCCAAGGAAACCGGGATAACTCATGACCGAAACGCAGTCGTGGAAAGAGCCGATTTTGATCTTCATGGGGAAGATTACGATTTTGTTGTCAGTCGTTGCGTGGTCTATTGCAAGCTTTCCGCCGCGCAGCGGCTCAGAGTTGTACAATATCTCGGACGTCATGGTTATACGCTGGGGTTTTTGGGGCGGAGACCTCTGGACGCGCACGCCATGAAAGCCGCCGATGTGGGTTTCGCTTCGGCATCGCATGCCTGCCACGTGGTACAAAAACATGCGGAATGTTTAATGCTTAAGGATGGGTTTGCCGTAATCGAGGCTTTGCTTCACCATACCCGAGAAGCGTATGACAACCTCAGAAACTCGATGCGGTGGCTGCTCTCATGTACCCTTGCCCAACTGATCACGCTCGTCGTGGGATTCGTGCTGCATCAGTTATACGGATTGCCGATGCCTCTAACTCTGCACCAGATTATCTGGATTCACTTCCTCGTAAACCTCGTGCCGCTTATCTTCTTGGGCAGCGACCGGATCCAAGAGCGATTCAGATATAGTAGATCCCGGAAAGTTCCGCCGTTCCTGTATTCACCTCGCGGCGTTGATCTTTTTCGCAGTCTTCTCATCAGCAGTCTCGCAATTGTCGGTTTTCTTGTAACGATCGGGGTTACTTCCGGGGACTGGACAAAAACTGAGGCACTAGCGCAAACCACGGCGTGCACTATTCTCATTTTCACGCAATTATTTTCCAACTTTCAGTGTCGCCGATATACTTGGGAATCGCTCCCCCAAAGGATAGCGGCTAACTTCCCATTGCTTATCATCTTTCTACTGTGTATGGGGCTGCATGCGGTGGTTGTGTACTGGGAACCGGCATCCAAGACATTTGGGACTACCCCACTCATGTTGAGGGAGTGGCAGTGGATTGGCGCGTCTTGCGTCCTCTCCGTGCTGCCGCTGAATTTCGCAAAGGCCAGGAATCAGTCAACACAACCGGAAGAATTAGGAATATAATCAATCGTATGCATATTCTCACATACGGGGTGATTTGATGATTGGAGCTTGTCACGATGAACGCACTGCAGGTCGGAGCGATCTCCGAATCGCGACCTCTTTATTTACGATAATTAACCCAAGTTGCTACCTATCATTAAGTTGGATTTGCATTTTTCCGCGTGTTATATTGCAGCCCCGCTCGGCTTGGATAGACATATCCAAGCCGTATCCGCATGTGCACAGGAGATGTGCCAATCCATTGCGAGCACATTCGGTAGATTTAGCTTACATTGCCCCCGCTTGTGACATATCCTTTGACAGGGTCGAGCTAAAAGCCCGACCTACGAGAAAGGATGGAACTTGCGTTAAATACGTATCGAGAAAACCACTAAGTCCTACACGCATAATTCTTAGTAGCGATGACTGTAACCAACCCGAGATTTTCGTTACGTTAAAGGCAGCCAAAAAGACACTCTTGTCCCCTTTCCCTCGTCGCTCCGGATGGTTACGTCTCCGCCGTGTTGCTCCATAATTCGCTTCGTATTTACCAGCCCGAGTCCCGTGCCCTGCACCTTGGTCGTGAAAAACGGTTCAAACAGTTGATCGAGATCCGTCGAAGGGATGCCGACTCCGGTGTCAAGAACCTCAACTTGAACGCGGTCCTCATGCCGTGAGGTCTCCACCTCCACAGTTCCCCCCTCTGACATTGCCTCCATCGCATTGAGCACGATGTTCATGAACCCCTGTTTCACCTTGCCCCGATCAAACTGAATTGAAGGCAGCTCCCGGTCAAACTTCTTGACAAGTTTAAGCTGATGATGAACTAAGTTTGCCTCCATCACATTGAGCACCTCTTCAAGCGCCCGATTGAGATCGTGCGTTTCAAGTTCAAGCGCCGCCGGGCGGGCAAAATCCATAAATCCTTTGACGATGTCATCAATCCGTTCTATCTCTTCAAGAATATAGCCTACCGACTGTTCGCGCTTTGAGACCGGCAAATCCTTCCGCTGCATCAACATTTGGGCTAACATCCGCATAGAGGAAAGCGGATTCCGTATCTCGTGAGCAAATGACGCCGCCATCCGTCCCGCAGTGGCAAGCCGTTCCGCACGGATAAGCTCGTTCCGCGAATCTCGAAGGTCGCTAGTCATCTGATTGAAGGCGGCGGTTAAATCTCCAATCTCATCGTCGCTCTTTACGTCGCACTGCCCATTCAGCCTCCCCTCCGAGACCTGCCGAGTAAATTGCACCAAATTTTTGATCGGATTTGAAAGATTTCGTCCAATTAAATGGCTAGTAAGTGCAACTAACGAAATAACGACGACGGCAATTCCCGATATCCACCACGTCAGTGTGCGCTTTCCTTCCGCAACGTCATCCATCGGTCGGAGCAAGCAGTACAGTCGTCCCTGCGGCAAGGAGTCATAGATTGCCTTATATGGTTTGCCGTCAAGCATGACGCTCTGCGACACCAATGCGCCGCCCGATTCTGTTATCTTCTGTCGCGCTTCTTGCACCTTCATGTCAGCGGTCAAATTGACCATTCCGTCATCCGACAAATCGTCGAGCGTGGTGAAGTTCAGAGCGTTGCTCGCGCCGAAGACCATAACTTCCACGCCGTACGCATGTTGAACCTGCTCCGGCTGTTCGATATAGCCTGTGTCTTTAATGACCTTCAACCATCCCTCGGTTTCACGGCTGAACTGCCTGTTGTATGTTCGATCAAAGAGCGCGATGGTAATGAGCGGAACCGCTACAAGCACGGCAATGAAAAGCAACAGAAATGGCAAAACGATTTTGTTCTGAATGCTATATCGAGGCATCGGACACATCAAAACAATTTAAATGGCAAGATTCGTGCAGGAAGGAAATCGAACCGAGGGGAAACTTATAGGAGAGACGCAAAGTTACTTCACGATGGGAACTCGTGAACTCAAACCCACCCCTGAGTGTCTATAATTGTTACGAAATGTGGAACGATTGTTCGGTCTAGGTGTTCAAATATGGGGCACTAGTTAACTAACGAACGTGTTCGCAAACTCGACAATCAGGGGATCTGACCGGTAATTGGGAGCAAGAACAATGGCTAAATCCAATCGTATTTCCGTGGTCGATTTACCGTTCGATCCAAATACTATCGACGAGTATGCACTCATTGACCGATTCCAGTGCGGCGAGCGGGATGTCTTCAATGAGCTGATCGTCCGATATCAAGGCAGAATCTACAGTTTGGTATACAAACACGTGCCCAATCCCGAAACCGCCAAAGACCTTTGCCAAGAGATATTCATCAAAGCGTACCAGGCTCTACCCAGCTTTAAGCAGGAATCGGCATTCTATAGCTGGATCTACCGAATCGCGATCAATCGCTGTATTGACTTCATTCGTCAACAAAACCGGAAACGCACCATATCGTTTGATGAATTGAACCCCGCAATCCCCGAAAACGAACTCATTTTCAACGATTTAAGACCACGCCCGCCGGACCAAGCAGAATCTAGCGAACTCGGTCAAATCATTGGCAAGGCGGTCCGTCAGCTTCCTCCCGGGCAGCAACGGGTCTTTAATCTTCGATATCATGAGGGGCTTCAACTAAAAGAGATTGCCGCTCGGTTGGATAGATCCGAAGGAACAATCAAGGCACATCTTCATCACGCGCACCGCCGCCTTCAAACCCTCTTACGTCCCTACCTACAAAACGAGCCGCTTGAATGGGCGGTTAATGCCTAGTTGCTCTCGTAAATCAGATGTTGCGAATTTATTTGTGTAGTTCCGCTAGCCGCAATTGACTCTCGGCAATTCTCGCATTATGTCCACTACCAGCTTACTAGCTAGATTAATGCGTGTGATGTTCCTTCAGTGCTTGTGCCCGTCGGACGAGTTCCGGAATTTTGGAAAACCGGCGGGTAGCGTCAATCAAAAGGTCGATGTGCGCTGTCATGTCCCTTTCCACATGTGAGATACGGCTAATCAGGTACGGCTGGTCACTTTCATAAATTGCTTTTTTAATAGTAGAGAGCAGATACATATAGATAGTGTCCGCCTCGCTTCCCTCGATGGCAATGGCAATCTCAAACGCCCCGTTCAGCGTAATCTCCCCACTATCAATCCTTTTTTCATGCTCGCCTAACGCGTCTGTAATCTGTTGTATGGACACCCCCGGCAATCCCGAGGCAGATGCATCCAAACCGATTGTCTGATTGCATAGCGACCGACCAAAATCGACAAGCATGTAGTGCTGCCACTCCTCCGTACTCATCTGCTCCCAAAATCGGGCAATCCGTTCATCGACATCACCCAAGCGTAATGATAGTGCGGCGTACAGTTTTGCCTGCCTCAGCTCAATATCCTGACATGCGTCAAATACCTCTGCTAGGGTCACAAACTCGTGCCTTTCTGCGGTTCCACGTGAGATGGGTGAATGGAACTCGCGGAGGGTAGAATTCTACGTCAACCGTAAGTATAGCAGACAAAGGAGGGCAAAGCAACAAAAAGCCGACAGCGCACCATTGCAGATGGAATCCTACAGGCATTAGTCCTCGCACGAGCAATCAACCGACTAGAGCGTGTTGACACTTATGTAAGGCGTGCCCATAATTCGCCAATAAGTGCCTATTGTAGGGGCGAAGATCAAGCGAGCGATCAAATGAGTGAACAACGAATGCGATAGTGATCCCATAGTAAATCCCGATAGCAAATCCTGATAGTAGATCTTTTTTTCGCTCCAGAGGATCGACATGTTTGTAGAATCCTGTTCCTGTCATGCCCACGCTCCAGCAGAGCGCAATGTTCATCGCAGTTTGTAGGTTGGGTTGAGCACAGCAAAACCCAACACCCTCTTCCTTCCTCACTAGCCAGCAACTGAGCGGATAGATTACGTGACTGAATAGGGAATGCGATAGGAATCCCAGCGCGGTAGTAATCCACAGGTCACTGACCGCTATTTCACAATCGCCATCCGCCGCGACGCCGCATAATCCCCCGCCCGGAATTGATAAATATAAATCCCGCTCGCAACTGCTTCCCCGCGTTCGTTCCGTCCGTCCCAATACGCTGCCGTTCCACGCTCCGCGTAATGCCCCGCCGCCTGATTCCCGAGCTCCAGCCGACGTACCGGCGTCCCCTTCGTGTCATAAATCGTAATCGCCACCTCCGCCTCTCGTGCGAGACGATACGGTATCCACGTCTCCGGGTTGAAGGGGTTCGGGTAATTCGGCAACAGCGTCGTCTCTTTCGGCGTCAGCGCCGCAAGCAAACCTTCAAGGAAACGGATTCCCCGTTGAAAATTCCTATCGACGACGCCTAAACCGTGTGCAAGTGCAAGCCACCTCTCGACATCCGCGGCGCTAATAATCGACAGGTCTGGGGAATATGCCGAAGGCGCGGCTCCGCCACCTCCGATCACCCCCGCAACTATAACAAGATCGAGGATGTCCACCACGCCATCCTCGTTCACATCGGCATCAATCTCTCCCGTTTTCGTAAAGTTCGCGGCGACCTGCACCAAATCCAAGATATTGACCGCTCCGTCGCTATTGACATCCCCGATGAGTGCAGGCACTGCCATCGCTCCCATCACTTTGCCATGTACAATGCGAGGCAATGTACGTTGTGCGTTCGGGTCAGCTAGGCTGACATCGGATAGGATTAAGTTGGAGGATTCGGCGGTTAGGACTTCAAATGTAAGCGTGGCGAGCGTCCCGTCGCCGCTACTTGCGCCATCAAGCGATGTAGCTCCCAGTGTCACACGATTCACATCCAGCACCGGTGGAACAAAGAACGCACCTGCCGCAAGGTAGTCGCCTGCCGTGCCTTCGACATAACGTAATACGGCGGAGTCAAAGTGCAAACTCGCCTCATAGCCAGCTACATTTTCGCCTGCGGTGATGGCGAGAGAAATCGTTAGAAGCTCCCCCACCTCTGGAGATTCGGAATGAGCCGGCGTAATGCTAATCGTCGAGTCTACGACCGGCGCAGAGACAAGCTCCCACAGTAGCACCGTCCCGTCATGACTTCCGCTCGCGAGCGTTCTCCCATCCGGGCTAATCGCGACGCAATTCACGAAAGACGCATGCCCCGTGAATGGGCGCAGAGCTTCGCCTGTAGCGACATCCCATATCCGTATCGTTTTGTCGGTGCTCCCTCTGACAACCATCCTGCCATTGGGACTGAACTCGATGTTGCTCTTCTCGTTCTGATTTCCGGTGGGTGTGTGCAAAACTTTCCACGTGACAGCATCCCACAATATTGCGCCCCAAGCAGTGGCGCTGGCAAAACTCCTGCCGTTGGGGCTGAACGCGATGTCTACGACCTCACGGTCATGTTCGGTTAGTGTGCGCTCTAGTTCTCCTGAATTGGTATTGAAGATGGCGATTGTGCCGTCATCACTGGCACTGGCGACTATCCTGCCGTTTGGACTGAAGACTACGCTATTGACTGGCTTTGCATGCCAGGTGAGTCTGCGCCGAAGTCGGCCCGTTTTGGGGTTCCACAAGCGTATCGTGCTATCGTCACTCCCGACGGCGAGTGTCTCACCGTCCCGACTGAACGCTACGCTAGTAATGGCCTTCGCATAGCCGGTAAGCGTCCGCAGGTGTTCACCCGTCATGGCATCCCACAGATGCACTTTGGCATCACTTCCCCCACTGACGAGTATCCGTCCATCCGGGCTGTACACTAGGGTGTTGACCCAAAACCGATGCCCGGCGAGCGTGTTCAGATTTTCACCCGTCTTGGCATCCCGCAGATAAATTCGTTGTCTTGAACCTATGGCAATCTTACTGCCGTCTGGACTGTACGCTACGCTTCGGACGCTTCTCGTATAACCGGTCAGCGTGTGTATAGATTCACCCGTTTCGGTATCCCATAAACATACCGACCCGTCGCCGCAACCGCTGGCAATCTTACTGCCATCCGGGCTGTACGCCACACTCCCGACCGCCCCCGGACTCCCTGTGAGTGATCGGGCATGTTTTCCCGTTTTTGAGTTCCACAGCCACACTACCTCAGAGCTATTTCCACTGGGAACCATGGCAATTGTGTCGTCGATCGGACTGAACGCTATGCTTACGACCTGGACCGGATGGTCGGTGAGTGTGCGCAGTTGTTCTCCTGTTTTTGCATTCCATACCCGCACCGTCCTGTCTCTACTCCCACTGGCAATCGTACCGCTCTCTGAGCTAAACGCAACGCCGGTGACCTCTCGCGAATGTCCGGTGAGTGTGTGCAGATGTTCACCGGTCTTGGGATTCCACAGTCGTACCGTATGGTCGCTGTGTCCGCCCCCGCTGGCAAGAATGTTACCATCCGGACTGAACGCCAAACTTTCAATCGTAAAACTATGCCCGGTGAACGAGTGCAGATGTTCACCGGTATTGGGATTCCACAGTCGAGCCGTATGGTCGCTATGCCCGCCCCCGCTTGCAAGTGTGCTGCCGTCTGGGCTGAACGCCAAACTGCTAATTCTATCTGTATGCGCCGTGAAATTGTAAAGAAACTCCCCTGTGTTGGAATCCCATAGGTGTATCTTGCCGTTGCGACTCCCACTGGCAACCACGTTTGCAACTGGATTGATCGCAACACTATCGACCCAGCCCGTCTCCTCTGCGATTAGCGCAATCTCTCGGTAGGTCGCCGCATCATAAAGCCAAACACCGATTGAACTGGCTACGGCGAGTAGGTCACCGTCAGGGGAACACTTTATCTCGGTTATCTCTCCCTTGCCGATTCGCCGTAGCGCCCCTTCCGGCAATCCCCAATTGTTATACTCCTGTGCAAGCGTGTTGAATGTGAACGCAGCGAAAAGCATCAGTGATATTGCGTGTGTTTTCATCTATATTTCTATCTTCCGGAGTTAATATCTTATCATCCGCATTATCGAGTACGTAAAAGTTTAATTTCCCAGATGGCTGTTATCCGGTAGCACCCCACTAAGAGCCTGTTTGAAAAGTCATTTGATTCGGTTTCGCATCAAGTAGATGGAAGCGATGTACACCATAGTTTCAGCAGTCTTAGGATAGCGTTCATAATCCAAAGTCAATCGGCGAAACCAACCAAACCAAGAAAATGTG
>JAJDTR010000005.1 GCA_022827055.1 Candidatus Poribacteria bacterium
GCCTTCAACGTTCATGTCGGCTTTGATTTTCGTTCGCTCGTTAATCCACTTGGTTAGGGCATTCAACGACGAAGAATCTGCCCACCAGTCAGAAAGATTGTGGCGGATTCGGGTAAAACGCAGCACACCGCGAATATCGCGACCCTTGCCGATAACTGTTCCTCCCGGCTCGCCTCTAGGCAGCGGAGGAACCTCTTGGTTGCCGAGTGTGATATTTTCAACAATATCACCTAAGGCGTCAGGCGCCGCACCAACAGTTTCAACCATGGAAAGGCCAGGCGCACGGTTGACCGCAACCTTGACCTGTACAATCCCGCCGGCGATACCTCGACCAATGTTGGCGGGACCGGCAGCAGGAGCATTTGCAACCGGTGCGGAGAACGCCAACGCACCGGGAGCATCTGAAACTGGAAGGTCAGCATGTGTCACAGCCTGCGGTACAGGGGCATTGGGCGACACGACCTTTGGGACATTCGGGTTTATCGGCGCATCAACCTTAACCACTTTGTTCGAAAATTCCAGTACAGATGTCGGCTGGAAATTCGAACGCGCAACGAAAGCTGTTGTGACCCTCGGCTGAATTTCAACTTGTTCAACCACCACAGTGTTCGTCGTGGGCACTGTTGGTTTAATCACGGGTTTAACAACAGGCTTACGTACTTTCGGTTTCGGCGGATCCTTGGCTTTGAGCACTTCTGCTCCCACCAAATCTTTAAACTGTTGCGTTTGGCTTACAAGGTATAAGCCGGCAACAAATGCTATGACAAGGTGGAGTACCAAGGAAGTCATAAATGCGCCGGAAGTTCTTTTAGCACCCATTTGATTTCCTCCTATGTTTGGGATTTGTGATTTGGTAAAACGCTTAATTAATCTAAACGAAACTGTATGACGAAAACGCCTGAATTTCTCACCCATTTTTAAGCAAATAATATGCCATAAGCTGGAACCCTTTTAACAGGACATTTTTCCTGTTTATGCTTCGTAATGATTTGTTGACATTGCACGAAACAGGTTAAAACTTACCAGTTGAATTGCACCAAATGGTGCAAAAATATATCGGTAGACGGTTCTGTAATTCAATGCCCGCAGAAGCGGCTTATTTTCCAGTAATGCCAAAAAGGTAAGCCGTTGCACTGACAAACTAAATCAAATGGCATGAATCGCTTGAATTGTTTGAATTACATCCTCGGTCCGAATGTCCTTCATACACCCTTCGCCGCCGAATTTACAAACCGTGCCCAAGCATGGAGGGCAGTTTAGCTGACGCCGAATTGTGTAGGAGTTCGAACCTACGGGGCCAAAACGTGCCGGATTTCCTGGGCCATATAACCCGATAGTTTGCGTCCCAACGGCGGCGGCGATATGCATCGGTCCACTGTCATTTCCAAGAAATAAGTGACAGCGTTTCAACAATTCAGCGAGCTGTGACACCGTGGTTTCCCCGGCGAGATTGATGGATCGCCCGTGCATCTGTTTCTGAACCGCAGAAATGACATCCTCTTCATCGCGGGTGCCGACAAAGAGTATTTGTGCATTTTTTTGAGCAATTAGCCAATCCGCTACATCCGCGAAACGCTCTGTCCGCCAGCGTTTGAGAGTAATCGGAGAACCTGGATGTATTACAATCAGCGGATAATTCGGGAGAATTTCCGATTCGCGCAAGAAATTGTCCACCCAATTCTGATCTTCATCGGAGGTATGAAAAGTAGGAAGTCTGAAAAATGTCTGAATATTCGCAATTCGCAAGAGATCGAGATTTCGTTCAAGCTGGTGAAATCCGGTGAATCGAGCAAGTCCCAGTTTATTTGCTACTTGCAGCCAGGCATAATCCAATCGATAGCGGGTCGGCTTCATAAGAGCGAAAAACGCGGTGAACCAATCCCCCCGCAGATCAATGACAAAATCGTACTTTTGTTGACGGAGCAAAGCTAGTAGGGTAAGTATTTTAGATTGAGACTTCGGCTCTCCAAGTCTGCAGTAAAATCGGGAGTTGTATCGGAGGATATTGTCTACATCAGGATGGTTCCTCAATCCAACCTCTCCCCATTCTCCAACTAGAGCGTGAATTTTAGCGGATGGATAAGCGCGTCTCAGATTTGAAAATACAGGCGTGGCGAGAATTACGTCGCCGAGGTGATCTAACTTGATAACTAGAATGTTTCGAGGACTGAATCTGACGGGCAGAGATTCGCTATAGAGACAGTGTTGAATCAAGAAGGAAGCAATCAAGGTAATCACTTCAACTAATGCCTTGAACATCGCGATCATCTATCTCTTCATAACCATTGACACATTGGCTCTATGTGAAATTCTCACCGTTCATTACAACACTTGACGCGCGAACAATACGTTAAATCGGCAACATTATCAAAATCACAGAAACCAGAGATGCGAACATGGGCACAATTTGCGCTGGTGATTGCACCGACTTCAGGTTGTCTCATCCTCAATCCAAGCATAAAGCTGTTTAATCCTTGAGCATCTGCAAGTTTCCGCGATATATGAGGCATCTCAAACAACGTATCTTAAAATCTCAGTGGGTCGAGACTCTTGCAATATGACAAACCTGTGGACGCGGCTGTCGAGTATTTCACGATCTCGACCAAGAGAGCGCGATGACAAGGCTGGGTGATTTAGTAACGACACGAATTCCCGCAAGATTCCTTTCAAGCTCCAGTGAATCTCGGGAACTCAAAATCTGTTTTGACATGCTCGTTGCCTTTATTGCGCCGCCTCTGGCTCAAATTACTCCGAAATTGGCGGTGCCCAGGTCGTGTGTCGGAAGTTTCGTAAGGTCGCCAAAAATGGGTCTGAAATATCCCGTGCCAGCGGGCGAGATTTGATAATCCTCTACGTTGTAGAAACGCAAGTCTAAACTCCGTGGTATCACTTTGTTGTTTTCGTCGCGCTTAATCACCTGATCCATGGGGTAAAGTACAGGCTCCATGCCGGTCTCGGTTCGCATAATCGTGGCGACTCCGTTGAGTTGTCCCTCATCAAGCGCCCTGACAGCCAACTCCCCTGCCTTTATCGCACAGTCCCGATCAAGCGCTATCGGGGAACCACATCTCTGAAGGTGTCCTAATATGATGTGGCGAAAGGTTGCACTCGGGAATTCTTTTGAGAGCCTGAGTCTCATCGCTTCCGCTATAATTTCCGAGCACCCGCCTGGTCGAGTATGACCAAAAGCGTCAAGTTCTTTCTTCGAGGTAATCATCAATTCGCCTTTTTGGTTACGGATTCCTTCGGATACAACAACGACCACATTCTCGTTCTCTATATGCTTGCGCCGAATAGCCTCGGCGAGACGATCGGGTTCATAAGGTATTTCGGGCACAACAATCAAATCTGCGTGCCCGTAAGCGGAGGCAAGTGTAAGCCATCCGGCATCCCGCCCCATCGCCTCGACGAAGAATATCCTATTATGCGAATATGCTGTTGTTCGGAGATCTTGGACATACCGAATCAAACGACTCGCCGCCGTAGGAAATCCGGGGCAGAAATAGTTAAACATCTTTGAATAATTAACCGCGCTTCCTTCCGGTGGATTGAGCCCGACATCATTGTCGATGGTTTTTGTCACGGATGCCATAATGAACTGCTTTGACAATTCCACACTGACTGTCATTGTGTCGTCGCCGCCGATCGGGATAAGTCCATCAATTCCGATCTTCTTTAGATTCTCAATGGCTTCGTCAAGCCTATTGGCAGCAATCAAATTCGTACGCGAACTCTTTAATAGTGTGCCTCCATAATTCTCGTCGATGAGATCAGGTGTGAGAACACAGTAGCGTCCGCCTTCCAGAACCCCTCTCCAGCCTTCCATGAATCCGATAAGCTCAAATCCTAATTCTTCAGCTTTCAGAGCGATTCCTTTGAGTGTTGCATTAAGAGCGCTAGTATCCCCTCCACCTGTCAACACACCGATACGTTTTCTCATTCAAACCTCCTTTCCAACCCAATAGTCTTATCTTTGGACGAAAGCACGTTCCGAATCTTATTTATGAAAGTGGGGTTTTTACTTTTCTCCGAGTCGTCACCAACCTGCTTTGCCAGCAATCGAACGAACAGTTGAGGTAGGTGTTTCCGTCAGCGTGCCAAAAGTCCATATCACTTTTTTCACTGCTCGTTGTCTCCCATTCCTCTACTTTAACTGACTCTCCTTTAATTTCGATCAAGCCTTCGATTGAGGATGGAGTAGCATTGACAAGGAAGAACAGGTCAAGAGTCTCTGTTCGACGATGTTGTAACTTGATTGAGTCCGTCAGAATATTATCGGGCTTTGCGTAGACCCGGAGCACCGGTTTGATCCGCTTTCGCAAAATCTGCTTGAGAGTTTCCGTTTTTTCAGCGGCAGTACCCCGCAAACGAGATGTACGTAGGTTATAGAGAAGTAACTCAAGCGGACGTGTGTCACGTTCTACCTTGCTGTTGAGCAGATATGGAACCGGATCGACTGCGATTAACTTTCCACGTCCCGCAACGACTTCTGTTAACAAGCCTACCGTGGATTCTTGGAGCGAGGCACAACTTGGAATCAAAACCACTTGGTAGAAGCCGTTATTTACGCGTATTAGACGGCTTTTTTCGTAGAATTTTGCGTTTATAAAATCACGTTCTGCTGCTATATCAAAATCATAACCCAAGTTCCAAACAACCTGGCACAACCACGCCCATGAATCAGTTGTTTCGCTCCATGCCCGTTCATCAGTTCTTGACCATAAACTCTGCACCGGCGAGATTATCAATGCCGGCCGCTGAGGCTCTCCCATTAGACATACGGAGTTCGAAAGGTGCTTCTTCCCTTGTTTCAAAGGAGGAGATTGGGAATCTACAGCCAGTGAGGCATGATTAAGTTTGCACTCGGAACCTCTTGAGTCCGCGCTTTCGCTTTCATTTGCAATCCAGGAGTTAAAGCCCAGAACCCTGTCAAAAGCGAACTGAACCGTAGTCGGCGGCCTCGACCTCCACACGCCAATGGTTTGCGAAGCTGCGGTGCTCCTCCGGCTTGCGACCCACTTTGCAATCAAGAATTGCTTGGGAGAATTGATGGGGAAAAGGTTCGGAACTGAACAGCGCAATGATTCTCGGCTTGCTGTTCTCGATTTCTCCATCGTGTCATGGCTGTTGTTCGAATCAGTGCTGCCCTTTGAGTCAACTAGTACCGTTCCATCTGAGTATTTAAGAATGGTTCCGAGATCAAATCCGAGTGACCTATCGCCCGCGGGAATCTCAATTGAACACTGCAAGCCCAATCGGTGGCAAAAGTCTCGAATTCCGCCGATGCAAACCTGTGAGAATTCCTGAGTCACACGCTCCCAGAATACACTACGAACCGCCGCTGCCCCATGTGTGCCGTAAAAAATTAGCGGCAAGTGTTCAGTAAGTCTTTCTTCCCAGATTGATTGAAAAATCGACTTTAAATTTGGGCTCCAGGGAACCGTCAAAGCGGGAGTTTTGAGAGGTGACAGAAACGACGGTAGTTGGCAACAGAAACCGAGTATCGTGTTCCCAATGAAGTCGCCAAACTCATGAATGTATGGCCTCAAGACATGGTCAATCGCTCCGCTAGTGCCTTGGCTACTGAGTAAGTCATGTGCATCAGTCTCAATTTGACGCAACCCAAAGATTGTACGCCCGCTTAACCGATTTGCAATGGAATAATCGCCTGTCAAGCAACGATCGATGTAGTCCGTTATATCGTAACATGTTTCTTTGACGTGCTCCTGAGCGACAAGGTAAATCCTATCCAGGCAGTTGTTCTGAATCAAGCGCCACTGTCCCAGTTCTCGCCGGATTGTCTCGTTCCCCACCGACGCTGGAAAAGTGTGTTCAACCGAGGTCAACTGAAACCGCGTTTCCGAAAATGAGTCTGCTAGGCGAATCCACACACATCTACCCGCGCGAGCAAGTTGTTCAAGTGTAGCTCTATGACGTTTGAATTTCGCGGGCCGTTCGGAACAAGACCAAGACAGAAGAACTGCATCCGCTGCTTTCGAGGTATACCGTGTTGACAATTTCTCGTCACCTTGAGCGTGGGATTGCTCTCTAAACGTCAAGAACGGCTTATACGTCTGATAGGGAGGGTGTGGTGGATGCTGTACAACAATATGGACGCCCGCGTTAGATAATGTATATGCTTGTCCAAAGGCGTGGTTGGTATTCTAGCACACCAAGTCTGAACTGACAAGAAAAAAGACCCTGCCATGAAAATCATTGAAAGTATAATAACGGCTTTTTCGGCATTAAGAATCAATAAGATGCGCACATGCCTGACTATGTTAGGCATCATCATCGGCATCGCAGGCATCATTGGAATGATATCATTTGGATCCGGAGCAAAGGCCTTATTGTTGTGGGAAGTTGAGAAGGTCGGTGGTCCGAGTGTCTTTGGCGTATATCGCAACGATTGGATTCGTAAAGGGAACAAATGGATTCGCAATCCATCGGATCAGTACCTGACTATGGACGACGTTCGCTCTATTCAAACTGAATGTCCATCTGTAGATGTGGCAACTCCGGAAATGAGTCGTCATGCAGCTCTGACTGTCTCAGGAAAGAACAAGCAGGCTCGTATGCAAGCCACTACGTTCGAATACCAAATTGCTCGTAAGTGGTACAGTGGCTATGGTAGATTCTTGTCGGATGACGATCTGGACACGTGGGGCAAAGTGTGCGTAATCGGTGAGACGATTTGGAGAGATTTGTTCGCCGGACTTAACCCCGTCGGCAGGGAACTGAAGATTAACAATCATCGATTTACAGTCATCGGAATCATGGAGTCTCGGGGTAAGGGACTAGACCCGGAAAACAGTGAAGACAATCAGGTATTCCTACCCATTACTACGGCACAGACGCACTTCTGGGGTAACGATCGAGTCGGTCATATTATGATTCGTGCGAAAAACCATGCGCTCGTTGACCGTGCAGTGCGTGAGGTGAAGACCGTTCTCAATCGCAATCACGGCAACGTGGCTTTCTTTGAGACGTGGATAATGAAAGAGGAACTGAAGACCGCCAATCGAATTATCTCCTTTATTGAGATTATTCTTGTCGCGATAGCATCCGTTTCGCTGGTTGTGGGTGGGATTGGTATCTTGAACATAATGCTTGTGTCAGTGACTGAAAGGATCCCCGAGATAGGATTACGCAAAGCAGTCGGCGCGAAGAGCATGGATATTCGGCTTCAGTTCCTGACAGAATCGGTTATGCTGTGCTGCATTGGCGGGTTGATCGGCATTGGGGCAGGTGCGTTGATGGGAAAAGGGTTCGCGTGGGCGGTCAGCAAGTTGATGCATGATTTCATCCAGTGGCCCTCCGTAATCACACTCGAATCTATACTGATTGCCGTTCTATCCGGTGTTAGCGTGGGTGTCTTTTTTGGATACTATCCCGCAAGTCGAGCGGCTAACCTCTCACCCATTGACGCATTGAGGCATTCATAACGCGGAACAATCCTTAGGCCTTAAGAATGCTCCTCCGGTGTTGCCACGAACCGTTTCAACCTTCCCAAGTGTCGTTCCGGAATTTTTGCTTTGACTACGATCGCAGCACTTTGATAATTAACGTCCAGCACTTCACCATGCTTGTATACAAAATCTAGTTTCTTGCCTTCCGAATACGGAAGGGCGAGAGCCACGTCCACATCATCTTCCGCAAATCGGTTGGCTAACTCCATTCTCAGGGCGGAAAGACCTTCGCCGCATCGAGCGGAAATATTGACGCTCTCCGGGTATCGGCTTCGAAGCAGGCATAGAACGGCTTCATTTTCAAGACAATCTATCTTGTTAAACACCATTAACGTCGGTATTTCAGACGCTCCCAGTTCATCAAGTACTTCGTTAACAGCGGCGATTTGTGATTCTACTTGTGGATGGCTCACATCTACCACATGTAGGAGCAAATCTGCTTCGGCGACTTCGTCTAGAGTTGCTTTGAATGCAGCCACCAGATGATGTGGAAGTTTCTTGATGAAACCGACAGTGTCACTCAGAAGAATACGGTGATGACTTGGCAATTTGATCGTGCGTGTCGTCGAGTCCAATGTCGCAAATAGTTTATCTTCAGCCTCTCGATTTTCACCCGTGAGTTGATTGAAGAGTGTTGATTTGCCCGCGTTTGTGTAACCAACAAGAGAGACATTTGCCATTTCCTTTCTACCGTGGCGACGGATGCGACGTTGTGTTTCCACATTTTGCAAGGATTTCTTTACCTTGGAGATTTCACGTCGAATCAAACGTCGGTCCGTCTGAAGTTGCGTTTCACCTTCTCCGCGCATGGCACCTCCGACTCGTCCACCTCCGCCTGTCGCCTGACGCGACAAGTGAGACCACATCCTTGTCAGGCGCGGTAATGCATATTCCAAACGGGCGAGGTCGACTTGAAGCGTGGCTTCCCTTGTTTGCGCACGTTGTTTGAAGATTTCTAGAATCAAGCCCGTACGATCCACTACGACGATGTCAAGCGCTCCTTCGATGTTGCGGGTCTGAGCAGGCGTAAGGTCTTCGTCAAAAATGACCGTATCAGCACGTAATTCTTCAATCGATACTTGAAGCTCTTCAATTTTTCCCCGTCCAACAAAAAAAGTTGGATTCGGGGATTCGCGCGTTTGGACAATCTCGCCGATGACATTCATTCCGGCAGTGTCTGCAAGTTGCTCCAACTCTGCCAGTGAATCCTCCATTTCATGCGTCATGTCTTTCTTTAACTTCACACCGACAAGAATCGCTCGGCTTGGGGAAGTTTTCCACGTCGTTTCATTCATTTCGCGCATTAATTCTTCCAATCATCGTAATTCTCGAAAACCATCTGCAGTGGAATCGGCGGTTATCGATCATGTGTTGCCTCAGATGGCGCCGCGAGGGATGGGTCGGTTTCACACTCAAATCTCCCGCTTCTTGGATAAAATCACACCATGTCAATCTCTTCAAACTTCATCTATTGGACGAGGTTCAGGTTTCGATTCATCCGTTGGTCATCCGTTGGCAGACAGTTTCCCACACTTCATCGACCGAAATTAATTTCATGCAGACATTGTCCCTGCAACGATTAGTGAATTGCTTGCAAGGATTACACGGGACTTCATGGCGGACAGTACTATGAATGGGATCCAGTGGTTGGAATCGGACGTGGTTGCCGGGGCCAAAGAGAGCAATTGTTGGCGTACGAAGTGCAGCAGCAATATGCATCGGTCCTGTATCATTCGTAAGGAAGAGATTGCAGCGTTCGATCAGAGCCGCCAACTGGCGAATCGGATGGTTTCCGGCAAACGAGATTGCTTGCTCGGTCATCAGGTCGATTACATGATTGGCCAATTGGCACTCATTCGGTCCGCCGAATACAAGCACCTGTGCGTCGAAATCTTTGACCAAACGATCGCCAATCGCCGCGAAGCGGTCCGGCATCCATTCCCGCAACTTCCACCCAGCACCAGGAAATAATCCCACTGTTGGCCCGTCTCTGGAAATGCTTTGTTTTTCCATTGCCTCTCGTGCATATGTCCGATCAGACTCCGTGATGAATAGCTCCAACGTTCGATCTTTCGCCTCGATACCCACCGCTTGCAGCAGGGCAAAGTAGCGATCGATGGCGTGTCCGGATGAATCGGGAACACGTACCGAACATAATATCCCATTTGGTTGGTGATAACCTACTCGACACTTTGCTCCACTTGAGTATGCAAGCAGGCTCGTGCGAAATTTCCGCTGGAAATCGATGGTGAGATCGAACTGCCGTTCTCGCAGGACGCGGAACAGTTTAACCATCTCTGCCGTGTCTTTGCCTTTGGCATGGCGATCAAACTGTATGACTTCATCAAGATGCGGGTTTTCTGTGAGTAAATCTGCGGACTGGCTGGCAACAAGCATGGAAATACGCGCATTTGGAAAATGACTGCGCACTGCACGGATTGCCGGGGAGGTGAGGACAATGTCACCAAGCGAACTGAGACGAATCAGAAGGATGCTTGTCAAATTGGTCTCTCCAATCTTGACTATTTCCCAAGTATTACGCAAAGGCAACATGTCCCCAGATTAGGAACGTTGAGGTACAAGTCCTATGCCAAATGCTGGTACGAGTCGCTACACACAGATCTGTCAAATCCGCATCAGGCGTTATTAGCAGTATCGTGTCTCATGGCTGCGGCAATCCGGCGGGTGCGTTCTTTGTACCCTTCCACGCCATCCTGAAAATAAGTAAGTTCCTTTCTGAAATTCACGGTACCATCATCACTCACGTGGAGCGCTTGCAAGCGCCCTTTGACGGCAACACAATCCATCAACACACGCATCAGCTTGCAGAGATTGTGAACGTCTCGTTTCGGAACAGAAAGCGATGCGGTCGGAATACCCGCTTTGCTGAAATCCTCAATAGTGCCGCGGTAAGAAGCGTTCTGTACTTGATTCATCGACAGCCCTTCAAATGAGTCTAGGTCGCCGCCAATGCCTGTCCGCGCAGGAATCGCCAAGTCCTCTCCAAGTTCACGCCAATTGATGAACAAGACGACCTTATCCCTTAGTCCGTTTAGGATCCCGTTCAGAATGGAATGGTTGCTAGTTGGACCGAGGGCGGAGATCACATTAAGCCCTTGACCGCGTTCCTGTAGAGATTCGTCATAGAGCTGCACAAACCAATCCCCCAAGTACCGATTGTCTGCATAGTTATAAAAAACGAGGCTATTTTTACCCGCACTCATTTCTGCAAGGTTCAGCCATCGGGCAAGGCGATATGATATGTTTTCGACATCGGTGTGCAGGTTGTGGAACAATGCGTCCGCCTCACCAACCCCGTCGAGGGCTTTTTGCACACGAGAGCGTGGTGATTCACCTTTGCCCGCGGTCATAGCTAGGAAGAACAGTCCAACAGGCGAAAACGCGGAAAATCGACCTCCAACACCGTCCGGCACGGGAAGTAATGTGTCTCCATAAAACATGTCCTCCTGATGCATACGGTATAGGGTGCTTTCAAGATTCAATCCGGTGGTTGCTACGACTTGGCGACGCCAAGATTCCGGATTCTCCGCGTTGCAACTACTCTGCAGCCTGTCGCGGATAATCATCAAGGTCGCAATAGTTTCGCCCGTTCGCCCCGACTTGCTTATGACGTTGAAAAGCGCCTTACCCAACAGCCCGCGCGCCGCTAACATCTCCAACAGTCCTTTGAGCCGAAAGACGTCGAAGGTATCACCTGTAAAGTAGACCTCAGGTGCAGCGCCGCGTTCGTCGCGGGATAGCAGGTTGTGGTAAGGATGGTTAAGCACATCATGGAACACTCGCGCACTCAAATCTGACCCGCCGATGCCAATTGTTACGAGGACGGAGAAATCTTCACGCGCACGGTTCGCCAACTCCAGCGTCTTCTCGACATGTTCCTTTTCCAAATGGCTGCGTGCCCACGCTCGTTGGCGATGCTCCAATTTGTTAAGCGACCAGTCTGCTTCTTGCTGAAACGACCGTTGTATTTCCGCTATGCGATGGTCAAGTTGCCGACGTTCCGACTCACTGGTAAGCCGTCCTAATGCCCCTTCGCCAACTCCAGTTACAAATTCAAACTGGGATTCAGAGTAGCCCATAGTCTTCATTCTGACTCATTCACAGAAGCAATTAGGTCGACCATGTTCTCGATCCTTCCATCGTCGTACCGTCGCCAATCTCTACTTGCTCTCCTGATAGGTTTATCAGTTCCACCTCGCCTCTTAACGTCACGTTTGCCCCAAATTTGAAATCCCCTACAATTCTCAAGCGTTCACAATCAATCAAAGACGTAACGCCGCCAGGAAATCGAGCTTCCATATCGTCTATGAGCTGATAGCAGGGGGCGTCAAAGGACACAAAGATAGAATCTAATGTTCGACAAGGGTTGGGCACAACTTGAAAATCTTCGTTCAATATATAGATGTCTGAACGTACCACTAGCAAATCCTCTGTTCTTTTCACTTGCACAAAGCGTGATTGAGGAACGCGGATAGCGGTGGCATTGTCAAAGACTCCAACTGCGGAGCCCATCGCCGTCTCCAGTTGATAGACCTTGGGGGATGCAGGGTTTCGGGGATCGACGGTTTTGCTGTTGCGAATCATGGGCAAACCCAAGATATTGCCTTTGGAATGCATCACCGCCTTCAAAGTAGGCAGATGTAGCCATAGGTTGTTTGTATTAAAATACTTGTGCCGATCTATGTCTTGAAAATAGCCAATATCATCGGGCGGACATTGAGCTACTTCTCGAAGAATGAGTTTCCCCGATGGCAATCGAGCAAGGTGCCCGCCTTTTCTGTGCGCCGGAGTCCTATCCGTAACCTCCATAAGAAACGGCAACCTATTTTCGACGAGGAATCCGAGAATGGTTGTGTCCATCACTGCCCCGAGGTTGTCAGAATTGGAGATGAACGCGTATTCATAACCCGCCTTTAACAACGTATCCAGTATCCCGCTTGTTACTAGCGAGATGTAGATGTCTCCATGTCCGGGCGGACACCACTCTAATGCTCGATTCTCCGGCCAGTCGGCGGGGCGTAGATCGGTTTGATTGATCTTTGGAACTCTATGTTGAACGAAATCCAGAGGAATGTCGTCCCACAACTCCGGATAATCCCTTAGTGCTGCGAGGCAGTCACTTCGGGTCGAAAAACTATTCATCAGTACCAGACGACTATCTGACAATTGAGTCTGCCGAGCAATAATGTCTAGGAACGACAATTCACCTTTCACGGTGAGCAATGATTTCGCTTTAGCCATCCCCATACTGGTCCCCAAACCACCATTTAGTTTCAAGAAGATGGTCTTGGGCAGAAACCGCTCTCCAACTCTCGCCAGCTTTTTCGGGAACTTTTCCGCGTCTGGAAGGTGTTCAACAGGGTCAATGTCGCGCTCTGGGATGAGTCCGGTGTGTCCGTCAACTAACTGCTCATGATAATACCTGAAGGTTTCAATTATAGAGTCGGATATTCCCTCACCCCTCATGCGTACCGCGAAAGGGGTGAAATCGTGTTGAATCAATGCCATGATTTGTCACTATGCTTCTACGTTGGCAGAAGCGATGATAGACTCTAGCGGCTTGTACCTAACATTTGAGGTCAATCGACGCATCTGTATTGGGCGGCATTCATTTCCGATTCAACGTTTGAATCGACGGAACCGGGTATTCACTCGCTGAAGTTTTATTTTAACATAACCGTCACAGACAATACAATTCATAAGGTATAGCGCCCTCCAGAACCCCTTATAGGTGTCCATGGTTCCTGTTAGCGCACAAAGTTTTAATCGACTCGGAAGGAATGTCCTACTCCGAAAGGTGAGGAGCAAGCTTCGGACTTCCTGGTATTCTTGGCTTCAAATACTGAGAAACCTCAGATGTAGTTATAATTCTCACTCAAACTCGATCTTGGGAGTGTCAAAACATACTTAATTCAAAAAACGATTGACTGATTGTAGAAAAATCTGTTAACATTCCCCAAAGAGTACTTATGGATTATCGCTACACACTGAAATCGTGCAGGACGGGAGGTTTAAGGTGAAGATAGGTTGTCGAACTGTTCTACTCTTGATTGCTGTATTCCTACTTAGTGCTTGGAGTAGCGCACATGCTGAGATCGGAAATGAGATTGGCAATGAAGCTCCGGATTTTACGCTTCCGAACACGGAAAACGAATCCATCACGTTGAGTGACCATCGCGGGTCCGAGAACGTGATTGTCATCTTCTATCGTGGTGTGTTCTGACCGTTTTGCGTTGATCAACTCAGGGAGTTGAAACCACATTATTCCGATATTCTGCAACTTGGCGGCGAACTTTACGTCATAAGCGTCGACGCGCCAGAGAAATCGAAGGTAGAGGTTGTTGAGGCACTTGGAGTCCAGTTTGCGGTATTATCTGATCAGAGTCGACGGACAATCAGGTCTTATGGGGTTGATGGCGGAATCTTTGCTATACCATCCGCGTTTGTCATTGATAAGAGCGGGATTATCCGTTATAAATCCATTGGAAATACATCGCACCGGGTGAACATCGACACACTAATTGAACAACTCGAAAGACTGAATCTCGAATCGCCTAGGACCTTCAGTTTGACGGTGCCCTCAGGTACCAGTTTGTTTCATCTGCCGAGAGTGGTCACTGAAGTCAACGACACATCTCGTAGCGTCACAAAGGTTAGCGATTTGTTTGACATTCTCGGCGGGGAGAGTAACGTACATTGGTTAGTCACCACGCCGGCACCGACGAGAGGCGGCAACGCTCAGTTTCAAGCATTTTTTCGACCTTCCGATGCCGACTTTCCCGCCGATGCAACAATTCAGCCGTACACAGGAATACTCGTGTCCTTGAGAACCACTGTAATGTTGGATCTTACCGGCGATCCGGTTGAAGGAGCTGTTCGAATAATTCCGGGGCACAATCTAGTTGGTATTCCTAACATGGATACTAGTATTAAACGTGTTAGCGACTTCGCGCGGTTTCCAGACTTTTTGGCCAGAATTTCGCTCATTTCGATATACGCCAACGGGACATTTCACCCCTTCCTTCCCGAGGATATTGCGTCCGGTGCACTTGAGGACGACCCAGAAATCGTGCCGGGACAGGCTTTTGTCGTGGTTGCGAAAGAAAACTGGTTCCAACAGTTTTGAGTCAATTAAAACTGCGAAGGATGCATAGGTGTAAACCTAGAAGTCCCAGTCATGTGCATCATGTCTTGAGCCATTATCAATCACCCCTTTTTCGCGATGTACACCCATGAGTTCTGATCAGATTTCCGCCCTGCTCCAGCAAGGTATTTCTGATGAGGTCTTCCCAGGTGCGGTTGCCTTAATCGCTGAAGAGGGAAAGGTTATCTATCACGAAGCGTTCGGACATCGCATGGTGCGGCCGCAATTGGAGGCAATGCGGCGTGATACCATCTTTGATGTCGCGTCGTTGACCAAACCAATCGTGGTTGCGACACTAGTCACGCTCCTAGCGGAAGACGGGATATTGGATGTAGGCGATCCCGTCAAAACGTACCTTCCCGAATTTAACCGCGAAGAAATCACACTCCTTCACCTTCTCACCCACACCTCTGGATTGCCCGCGTGGCGTCCGGTCTATCTCAATGTAAAATCGAGAGATGAGGTTTCACGGTACCTTGGAAAGATAGGACTCGAATATCCGACTGGTCAGCAGGTTGTCTACAGTTGTCTTGGGTATATTCTGCTTGGCGAACTCATTGAACGCGCTACTGGACAACCGCTAGACCGTTTGGCGCAGGATTGGATTTTCGCACCTGCTGAGATGATGACGACTCGCTATTGCCCACCCCCGGCCTGGAAAAACAATTGTGCCGCCACGGAGGACTCTAACAGGTTCGAAAGAGATATGGCAAACGGGGAACGATACGATTGGCGCGAGGGAGTTCTCTGCGGGGAGGTCCATGACGAAAATGCCAATTTCCTCGGCGGCGTTGCCGGCAACTCCGGTCTTTTTTCAACGGCAAGGGATCTCGCCAAATTCTGTCAGTCTCTCCTCAACGGCAGAGACAGTGTACTCACATCCGACAGCATTTATCAACTAAGCAAGTCCCATGCCGTAGGGCTGAATTCGGATCGTAGCATAGGTTGGATAATTCTAAGGGATGGTTCGCTTTATCACAGCGGCTTTACAGGGACGTCTATTCGCCTTCATCTTGAACGGGGGATGTTTGCTATTCTGCTAACAAACCGGGTTCATCCCGATGCGTCCCGAGAAGGTATACTTGGTTTCCGGGACCAGTTTCACACCTCCATTTTTGGAACGTCCAGCTAATGATTGATACCGGACTGACGGTACTATTCCGCGACAAACCACACCTAATCGAAGAAAGAAACATCGGCTTAATCACCAACCAAACCGGGGTCGATGAGAATCTTCGGAGCAATGTGAGTCTATGCGCACAATTTCCGAATACGCGCCTCAAGGCGCTATTCAGTCCTGAGCATGGACTGTGGGGAAACCACCAGGATATGCTCAAAGTTCCTTCCGCAACGGAAGAGCAACATCTGATTCCGATTCATAGTCTTTACGGTGAGACATTACAGCCTAATCGGGAAATGCTGGAGGGAATCGATACACTGGTGTACGACATCCAGAACGTTGGCGTGCGCTACTACACCTTTATCACAACGATGCTCCTGTCAATGTGGGCTGCCCGCGAGCACGGCGTAAAGTTCACTGTCTTGGATCGTCCGAATCCCATTGGCGGAGATCGACTTGAGGGAACTGTGCTTGAGCATGGTTTCAAATCTTTCGTCGGTGCACATCCGATCCCGATACGGCATGGCATGACCATCGGCGAACTTGCTCTTCTCTTCAATGCTGAATTAGAACTCGATTTGCAACTTGAAGTGGTTCCGATGCGCGGTTGGAAGAGAAGTATGTGGTACGACCAGACCGGACTTCCATGGGTGCCATCATCCCCGAGTATGCCAACTCTCGACACGGCGATTCTTTATCCGGGGACATGTCTTATTGAGGGGACAAACTTGTCGGAAGGACGCGGGACAACAAAGCCGTTTGAATGGATTGGTGCACCATGGATTGATGCGGACATGTGGTCGGAAACCTTGAACCGTATGGATCCGCCCGGTGTGCGTTTCCGCCCCGTTCACTTTGTGCCGTCGCTCTCGAAATATGTGGATGAGGTGTGCCACGGCGTGAGCGTGCATGTAATGGATAGAGAACTAGCAATGCCGTTAGAAATTGTCCTGTATCTACTTGCGACGGTCATAGAAGCCTATCCCAATCACTTCGAGTTTCTTGAGACTGATGGAACACACTTTATCGATCGGCTTGCGGGCACAGATTCACTGCGACCAGCACTCATCGAAAGGCGCTCTCCAGCCGACATCCTCCAGGGCTGGCGCAGCGACCTTGATGAATTTGCGCGCAGACGGGAATCGTTTTTGATTTATGCTTGAATTTCAATCTTTTCCGCGTCCTGGTTGATTGGGATTGCCTGGCGTCAATTCGTGCTTGCCATTATAAATCAACCTAAAACATCGTTGTGTACCTGCTAGCCATGTGAGGAGTTACTCCGGCGAAATAACTAATGAAGGTATTCCAAACTCTCTTCGAAAAACGGACGAAAAGGGTGATTGGCCTCATGTCCGGCACTTCCGCCGATGGCGTCGATGCCGCACTTGTGGAAATCTGCGGTCACGGCCTATCGACGCAAATAAATCTGATTGCGTTTGACAGTTTTCCCTTTGACACAGAGTTACGCGCACGAATCTTCAAACTGTTTGACCCCGAAACTTCTAGCGTTGATGAAATCTGCCAAATGAATTTTCTTCTCGGTGAAAAATTCGCCGAGTCGGCTTTGTTACTCGCTGAGAAAGCTCGTATCTCTATTGATTCGGTCGATCTCATTGGATGTCACGGTCAGACGATTCATCATCTTCCTCCGCAGATAGGAACGCCCCACATTCCTTCCACGCTCCAGATTGGAGAGGCTGCGGTCATTGCACATCGGACTGGTATCCCTACGATTGAAGATTTCAGGGTTGCCGATGTTGCAGCCGGCGGGCAAGGTGCTCCACTCGTACCATACGTTGATTTCCTATTGTTCCGCCAAGCAGATCGGACGATTGCACTGCAGAATGTCGGAGGTATCTCAAATGTCACGCTTATCCCTGCGGGTGCCAACGCTCACGATGTGCTTGGTTCCGACACAGGTCCCGGCAATATGCTTATTGATGCGGTGATAGAGATTGTTACGCACGGAGAGCAGACCTATGACAAATCGGGAGAGTTTGCCGCTCAAGGGCATGCCAATGAGACACTGTTGAAAGTATGGCTTCAAGACCCTTTTCTACATTTGGCACCACCGAAGACCACGGGCAGGGAAACATACGGCAAGCAGTTTGCCAAAAAAGCACGTGAAGAGGCGAACACGCGTGAAGTATCGCCGCAGGATTTGGTCGCGACAGTTACAGAATTCACCGCGCGCACGATTCACAACCATTACAAGCGTTTTTTATTCCCCCATCATTCCATTGATGAGATTTGTGTAAGCGGCGGCGGAACTTACAACCTAACGTTGATGAAGCGGTTGAAGAAGTTGTTTAATCCGACTCCCGTGCTGTCCTCCGATTCGCACGGAATACCTAGTGATGGAAAGGAAGCCTTAGCGTTTGCCATACTCGCCAATGAAGCTATTCATGGCCACCAAGCAGGGCTGCCGCAAGTCACCGGAGCGGTCGAACCGAAAGTGCTTGGTAAGTTCGTGCCTGCGTAGGTCCGTTCACCTTTGAGAAGAAAGTCATGACAAAATACCATGTGATTCCACTGGATAAAATAGAAATAGCACCGTATGAAATTTCAGCTACGTTGAGAAATCAACTTCAGTATTTCACCGACGGCAAGATTCATGACACAGGAAATTCCGATGAATTCGTCTTTCCCATCGCCCGCACAACTGAATTGCTTGAGGATGGCGTATTCTACGTTGTTTCCCCGCTTGACGACCAAAATCAAGCTGAAATTGAAATCACCGAAGAGCAAGAGGATCTATTGGAGTGGCTTGTCTCGAACCGGATTGAAGAGGTGCGGATAACGGAAGCTTAACGGGAGTTTTGGAGGTAGGATAGATTCGACTATCGGGAGCTGGGGCGGGATTCTGTCCGTTAAACAGCTCAGAAACGTGTCATGAGAGAGATTCGATTGCTGGCGCCAAGTTCCTCATTGCCAAGGTATGCGTAGTCAACTGAAAAAGCCGCGCCTGTCAAGAAAGAAAGCTTAAGCCCCGCTCCGGCAGTCATAAGGCGAGTTGTGGTCACGCCTTTTCGCTCCTGTAAACCGACCCTCAAAGCGAGTAACTTTGCGAATACATACTCAGCGCCGTAGTGCATTTCAAACGAGTATAAGCTATCAGTGTCAATCGTTAGCAAGAACTGGCTATTTAGCGCGGCAACATCTACGCTGTAGGAAATACCTATCTTGAAGTTAGGGTTTATCGTATCTGTGTTTGATGCTTGCCCCGGCTCGTCTGGCGGAGTATTCCAGTATAGTTTCGTTTTGAAGAAATCTTGTACCACAACCCCGGCGGAGAGCTGATTGGCTTTATCTCGGGTGGACTGCCAGAGCATGCCGAAGTCGCCGCCGACACCGATTGCATTGAAATTTCGAAGTGTTGAAATATAGATTACCTTAGCATTCCCCCCTCCAAATAATCCCCATGCCTCTGGTCCAATCCTCCTACCATACGAGAGGATAAACGCATTGTCCGTGTTGCTGAAAGTGCGTTCAATTTTAGGTCGATTCCCAGGCCCAACACCACCTGAAGGAATGGGTAAGTTAGTGATTGGAATGTCATCTACCCCCACTCGCAACCAGCTAAGTCCAACCGAGGTGTTTCTACCGAACGGCTGAACGTAGTTGACGAAGTCATAGCTGTTTAAGTCTCCGAGACTTGAGTGCATGAGTGAAACCTCGGAATGACTTAAGTACCCAAGTCCTGCCGGATTCCAATATGTCGCTGTTGAGTCATCGGAAATTGCCACAAAACTTCCTCCCATGCCAAGTGGGCGTGCCCCGACTCCGAGCGTCAGAAACTCTCCCGCGTATTTGGTAGCACCTTCAGCGAAGGGCTGGCCAAGAAAGATGATGAATGCTACGCAGAAACTACGCAAAACGCGAGATTTGACACTCAATATTTCA
>JAJDTR010000020.1 GCA_022827055.1 Candidatus Poribacteria bacterium
CACATTTTCTTGGTTTGGTTGGTTTCGCCGATTGACTTTGGATTATGAACGCTATCCTAAGACTGCTGAAACTATGGTGTACATCGCTTCCATCTACTTGATGCGAAACCGAATCAAATGACTTTTCAAACAGGCTCTAAACCTCTACTTGAATTTGATAAGCTTAGAAACAATCTGTTTCTAAGGGCTCGAATTGAACAGGATAGAGATAGATTGTATAGAGAGCATTGGAAGCATTTTGAAACTCCGTATTGGGCAAAAATAGTTATGGGAAAACAAAATTTATCTGAACGGTTTTTCCAACACTTTATCATGGCAAAACTCGGCGAGGCGACGGTTACGCCACTGTTTAACGTATATCAGAGAGAACTCGCAGGAATCGGTGGAGTTGAACATGAACTCTCTGAATTAAAGAGGTATTCGGAGGTTTATCAAGAAATGACAGATTGTTCCCCTGAATCAGAAATTGGGGCAGCGATGTCATTTTATAGAATATTAAAAGACGGGGGTGGTATTACCACGTTACATCCATTTATACTATTCGTGATAAATGAGTTGGGGGTGTCTGGCTCAAATCTCTCCATAGTTTTGCAGATATTGGAGTCTTATACATTGCGTCGAGAACTGTGTATCCCAAATGCTTCTGGCAATTATAATAAATTCTTTTCTGGATTGATTCGGAAGTTGAAGGGACATCATTTTGACTTGGGGAATTTCATAAAGCTACTATCTGAGGGAAACGCGAAATCTACTAAGTGGCCAAGAGATTTTGAAGTTGGAATTGTTCTTCTACTCCAATCACCTATTATGAATAGAACAGCTATTCGTTACATTTTGTATCGGATTGAATTAAAGAAACGGGAAGGGAATCAATCGCTTGAGACTAATGAATTGATTTTTGACAATTCGCTTAGTCTAGAGCATATTATGCCTGAAAGATGGCAGAACACGTGGTCTTTACCGCTGGTGACAGAGGAGAATGGTGAACCATCGTTTGATTGTGAGGAGAGAATTTTTTACGAGGAATTGTTTCATAGCGAATACCGTGAAAATAATCCACAATGGAGAACTGAAGCATCTGAAGACGGATTGGTTGATGAATCGTGTAGATTAGCATTTAGTGTAGCAAATCAAAGACGTGACTTTTTACAAAGCATAGGAAACCTAACGCTCGTCACAAAATCGCTTAATTCTAGTCTATCAAACAGACCATTTTCTGAGAAGAAAGCGCGTTTATTTCAAAATTCCCTGCTGGTGTTGAATAGAGAGATTTGTGAACACGATACATGGGATGTTCCGCAAATTATGCAACGTGCGAGCGACTTGCGCGACTATTTTTTCTCAATATGGCCATCTCCAGAGCATTTCGCGGAAAGCATTGGAGAACCATTAGACATCTTTCCTAAATAACCTTAGTTGCTGACGATGATAATCCACTGGTTCTAAGCTAAAATTGATGTGATTGTCTTTTCGCTCTAGTAGAATTGTGTGTTTTGAACTTACCCCCATCCTTTAGACAGAAATGAAGGTGATTAAAGAACTAAAATCCAACTAATTTTAGCCCAGTTTAACGCTTGGAATTGGATGCGGCTCCCACAATCAATCCTCTCGGATCCGGCCCGCGCATTGTGGAAAATTGTGCCTTTGTGTTGTCCCGAAGGTGCGGAATAATAGTAACAACCCTATTCGGATTTTTGCGTGTCATTACTTCGGTATCTCTTCCGTGATCACGCGCGGTCCGCTCGCGGTAATCAGCACATTATCCTCTATCCGCACCCCTCCAACCGATCTCCAGTCGTCAAGCGACTTCCAATCTACGCTGTCCCGGAAACGCTCACGCTTCGCCGGATCATCAAGGATTGCGGGGACAAAGTAGATTCCAGGCTCCACCGTCATTAGGAAGTTTTCTTCCAGTGGAAAATCTATCCGCACGCGCACACCGCAGCACGGCTGAACTTCGCCGCGTCCCGGGGCATGTCCGCCAACGTCGCGCACTCCAAGTCCCGTCATGTGACCGATGCCGTGCGGAAAAAACAGGGCAATCGCTCCTGAATCAAGAAGACCTTCCACCTCACCTTTGAGAATTCCGAGATCTCGCAATCCCTGCGCCAGGACCGCTGCCGCTGCGCGGTGTACATCATGCCACTCCGTACCAACGCGGCATTTTGAAATCCCCTCCGCTTCTGCAGCAAGTACTATGTCGTAGATGGCTTGCTGCCTCGGCGTGAACCTATCCTCCGCGGGATAAGTGCGCGTCACATCCGCCGTGTAACCCGAAATCGCGCCTCCAGCGTCGATAAGCACCAAATCATCGGTGTTCACAATCCGATCGCCGGGTTCGAAGTGCAGCACTGCCGCATGAGAACCGACTCCCACAATTGTACCGTACCCTACGGCATCCGCCCCTTGCCGAAACATCTCTGCTTCCAACTCAATCTGAATGTGGCGCTCACTTATTCCGGGTCGGATGACCTCGTTCGCTCTAGCGTGGCCCGCCGCCGTGGCTTTGACCGCACGCCCAAGGAGTTCTATCTCGGCAGAATCCTTTCGCCGCCGCACCGTGTCAAGCCGCTCCCGCATTTCCACAGCGAGTTCCTCTTCACTCTTGACATCTGGGACAGGTGAACCTAGTACGGCTATTTCGGGACCGGCGTAACGTGTCAACCACTCTGATAGTCCGGCGACGTCCTCGCCTTCCGGCGCGTCCGGGTTCCCTTCCCATAACCGTTCCGAGGGCGTCACCGGGCGCACAAAGTGGGTCCAGCCCTCCTGTTGATTATATGCAAGAACTCCGCCAGATCGCTGTGAACCGGTCAACCAGTAGTATTCGGGATGCGCCTTAAATGGATAGGTCTGGTCAAGTCCTCCGGGTATGGGAATTGGCTCTCCCGCACCAATCAGAACAGTCGGCGCCTGCCTTCCGAAAGCCTTGGCAGTGCGCCGTCTCCTATTTTCTAAAACGTCTCTTTCAAATATCGCCATTTTCTATGTCTTCATTCAATGGATTTGGTAATGTTTAGTGCATCGTTTGGTTCATAGTAGCGCGCCATTATCCCTGTCGGAATAATTCTTTCAGCACGTAACACTCATTTTCGCTCAATGACTAGCCGTGAAAAGTGTTCCTTCGTGGTCTGGTTTTCACTCCAGCGGAGTGCTATGTCAATAGAACACGATTCCTCCTCGCGTCTGCACTCCAGAGGATCAAACGAACGAATAGTGAGTGCGATAGTTGATCCTGTGCAACGTTGAGGCTTACTTGGTAGTACAATTCATTGCATGTCTGCTCTGGGCATAACCCCCGATTCGTCTGAATCAGCATTGTACTCCATACTCGGCACGTTCCTTGCTTGTTCGGTTTGGATTGGCACATCCAGACCGGTGGACTAAACAGTTACATGGATTCTAGTCCGTTACATATCCAAGGGTGTTTATTCATACTCTTTATTCACCTAGCAAACCGTTAAACAGCAACTTGAACGTTCCGTGGGTTGTCGCGCGAAATTGAACGCGAAACCCGTATAGTATCACGCATCCCTCGCCGTATTTGACCGATACCACGGCAGCACGATTGGAAAGATGCTCCTCGCCAACAAGCCAGCCGCTCTGCAGTATATCACGCTCCGGATAGGAGGCAACCACATGATACCGGTCATTGAAATGGGAACCGTCGATAGAGAATACGGGGCTGTCCCAAAATAGTGCCAATGCCCCGGAGCTCATACCGTAACCGAGCGGATGGGATGCGTCAATTTCAACGCGAAGTGTGGAGCCCGGACAGAAGAACTCCTTGCTCGGTTTGTCTCTCACGACGTTCTGCATCTGAAGTCCCAGTTTCTCGATGGCAAACTCGCACGCGCGGTTGATGGTTATCAGTGTACCGCCGTTCTCAACGAAAGTCCTGATGTTCTCTACACCAATGTCACCAATTCCGCTCCGGTACTTCTCTGGCGTGGGAATGTTTCGGAGCCGCTTCTCAACCTCTTCGTCTCCACCGACAATCATTTCCGTCGAATCATCGGGAAATAGAATGACGTCGTACGCCTCGTTAAGATTCCCCGCCGCAATTTCGTCATCCCTCAAAGTTTCATACGAAAAACCGAACTGCTCCAGTGTCAGGCGCGTCCACCCCTCGTCCATGTTGCCTCCCCAATAGCGGTTGTACATGCCGATGCGCCGGGCTTTGATTAAACCCATTTCGCTGTTTAGGGATCGGTTCAGACCGTAGAACGATACACCCGATGCACGTGCCAATGTGTTCAAATCCTGTACCCCTATGTCCTTAATCAGGAAACTGCCGAGGGGCAAAAGTTGGCTGCCTGCCTCAATCTCCGTTGTCAACCGATAAATGTCCGCACCATTATCAAGAAGTTTATTCACAAGGCGGTACGCCTCGTTGAGACGCGCATCAATTACATAACCGTGTTTTCCAGTGCCAATGACCTTCCCGTCAGATGCTTCGGGTTCGGATACCTTGGAAAACGCGCGCCTCTTCGACGCAAGCACAGTGCCATCTACCGGCACCGGTTCGGCGGTTACCCCCATCATTTCCGCCATCGTGTCTGTTACGGTATCATACGGTCGATTCGGTGTGCCATCCTGAAAGCGCGTCCAAGCGTCGTCCGGGAAAAAAGTACGATGCAGCAACGACTTGATTACGCCGCGCTTCGGTTGGTTGATCGGGAGAAAGAATGTGCCTGCCGGATAAATCGTATCACCCAATCTCACTTGATGGCGCATTTTCTGGATTTCAATACCTTGGAGCAGTAGTTTGTTGATCAGCTTATCAACTGTCAGCGGGTCATGCTGGCCGGGCTTAATCAAGTACCCCGCGGACAGTTCCTTTTCACCCCGCTCGGTTTGTCGCAGTGCTTTCTGCACCGCGTTGTTTAATACTGTTTCTCGGTATTGCGCTGCCAGATGTAAAACTGCCTTTGATGCGACAAGTTGTTGATCAATCATATCGCGAAGCCGCCACCAACCACCGTGCCACGGATTGGGAAAGTTCGTCTGAGCTTTGTAGTGGGGCATTCCACGGAGCGTACTTCCATCGCCTGAAAGTTGGTGAGGATGGATATAAATTGGTGTTGCCAATCTAGCCTGCGCCGTTTCCGTGAGCATGCTGGCAACATTGTGATAGTTGCCCATCCAATGAAATCCAAGATGTGCCCAGCCACCAAATAGCGCGCCGTTGACCACCCCTTGAACACCCGCTTCTTCAAGCTTGTATGCCATGTGACTCCCGTACCAGCCGAGTTCGCGCCATACGAGTGGATCGGCGTGCGGGTGGATAGGCTCACAATACGGAGCGACAAATAACCGTGCACCATAGGCGCCCATTTCATGATGGTCCTGAAACACCTGCGGATGCCACTCTTGAAACATGATACGCGCCATGTATTGCGATTCGACCAGATTGAGCATGAACGCGTCTCGGTTATTATCGTGTCCGCAATATTTGTGATATAACCACGGCAACGGCGTTCCTTCGTACTCCGTTCCAACGTGTTCGTTGTACCAGTCGGTAACCATAACCTGGCCATCGGGGTTAAAACAGGGAACCATCAGAAAAATCGTGTTTTCCAAGATCTCTCTTGTTTCCCTGTCCGTACCGCAGACCAAGTCGTAAGCTAACTCTGCCGACATCTGCGTCGCGGCAATCTCGCTTGCGTGTAAGCTCATGCTCTGGCACACTACGGCGCGACCGTTTTTGACTAAACGGCTAATTCTTGCTTGAGACAATCCCCTCGGATCGGCAATCTGTGCATTGTTTTCCTTCAGTTCATCCAAACGCGCAAGATTGCTTGAAGACGAAATAACTGCCAGTAAGAAAGGGTTTCCTTCCGTCGTTTTGCCCATATTGACCACCTGGACATTCTCACTTTGATTATCCAGTAGATTGAAGTAATCGACAATCTTGTCCCAGCGGGCAATCTTACGGTCGCTCCCGAGACGGAATCCGAAAAACGATTCCGGCTTCGGAATGGTGTTGGACATAGTGCGGCTCCTTAGTTTCTTAATATGTCGATTGAGTACGAATTATCGTGAGATTCCGGTCACTATTCACAGACTTAAATTATTCCACAATTTACTGCTAGGCGCGTCTCGTTTACGTCCTGACAATCCTGCCTGATTCTATTCGATGGTAGTTGTAGGGTGCCCACTGCGCACCAGCCTCTAAAGGCCCAAGAGGGTTCAAACGAGCGGATAGATCAAGCGACTGGACAAGGAGCGCGATAGAGATCCCAGTGCGATAGAGATCCCATAGAACATCCCACAGGTACACAGAAGACAAATATAAAAACGCGAAAAAACTTCCTACAAATGACCAAAAATTTCTTTGCTACCGATTATTCAAACAAGCTCTTAAGTCCTTCTTGGTGAGGAGTTTCTTGAAATGAAGGAAAGCCATGCAATATGAGCTATGGTGGGGCGAAATTTTCCCGAGGAAACCGGAAGACTCTACGGACGGTGTGAGGGCAATTGGCGGTAGAAGCTAAGAATTTGGAAGATTAATCGGTTCCCCGAGGTTCGCTAGGACATCAAGAAAACTTGGGAAGGTTTTGCTGACACATTCTGGATTCTTGATTCGTATTCCCGGCACTTTCAGGCCAATTAAGGAAAAACTCATTGCCACTCGATGGTCATCGTAGGTATCAATCTTGGCAGGCTTGATTTTCGATGGATAAATCTCGACCCCGTCTTGGTGTTCAACTACATCCACGCCGAGTTTCCGCAACTCCGTGACCATCGCATGAATCCGGTCTGTTTCCTGCCACCGTGTCTGTTCAATATTGCGAATAGCTACGCGGTCCTCTGCAAACGGGGCAATGGCAGCGAGAGTTAGCGCTGTATCGGAAATTGCGTTCATGTCCACGTTGATCCCCTTGAGTTGTGCAGGCCCCATGACTTCAATTCCACTGGAATGTCGATTCACATGGCAACCCATCCGTTCAAGCACATCAACGAATCGAATATCCCCTTGGGTAGAATCCGAAGTCAAATCCTTTACGCGCACACGACCGCCTGTTAAGGCGGCAGCGGCAAAAAAGTAGGATGCGCTGGACGCATCCGGTTCAATGGCATACTCGCGCGGCTCATATTTCTGTCCGGCAGGGATATGAAAGTGGCGGTAGTTCTTGTTGATTACCTGCACACCGAATGCATTCATAACCGACATCGTTATGTCGATGTACGGTTTCTTCAGCTTATCCACAATTTCAATCTCTAAGCCATTGGTCGCATACGGGGCGACTAGCATTAGCGAAGTCAAAAATTGACTGCTTTTACTCGCGTTCAAACGCGCACGTCCGCCTTGAAGTCCGTTTGCACATACGACTACAGGCAAATAATCGTTATCGTATTGCGAACGTGCGTCCACGCCAATCTGTCTCAAACTATCCAGCAAATCGGAGATTGGGCGACTGCGGCGCATAGGTTCATCGCCATCAATGATGAATTCGCCTTTTCCGAGCCCAACATAGCTGACTAACGATCTCGTAGTCGTCCCGGAATTTCCGACATAGAGGTTCGCGTGATTTACGGAAATTTTGCCGCCGTTGCCGATGACTTCAAATGAACACCGTTCTTCATTAGCGGCGATAGCGACGCCGAGCTGTCGAAGCGCTTCATACATATAGCGGGTGTCATCGCTGAACAACGCACCTGTCAGCCTCGAATGTCCTTTGGCAAGCGAAGCAATGAGTAACGCGCGGTTTGTATAACTCTTGGACCCTGGAACAGTTACGATAGCATCGACTGGGTTCTGGATCGGTTCAATTTCAATCATTGATATTGTGAATCTAGGATGAGATTTGACAACCTAGTTGCCCGTTCTCTTCTGTCGCTGCAGATAGCTTTCCGCATCAGCATGGGAGGAAATTTTAGTTTAGCAGAATCAAATATGAGTGTCAATAGGTAGTTTCCTGTTCCCTCACCGGTTTTCGGGCAAGAAAAAGCCCTATGCGCCTTGCATAGGGCTGTGTTTGCGGCAATCCTCCAATAATGAAAAAGTTCGCAACTCGGTTCAGAAGTGCGCACGTAAAACGAGTTGACTTTCGACGCCATCAGGTAAAACCGTCGTCTGCAGATCCAAATCCAATGGTTTGACCGACATCAAATGAGAATCCTTCCTCTTGTTTTGTTGCTTGGCAACAATACGGGCTTCGATCGCGCTAATTGCATGGTTCAAAATAACCCCGCCCAAGAGAGTTCGTGCCAGCTCGAATTTATCGTTTGCTTCGTATCTCAAACGCAAAGCTTCTTCACGGTTAGGCGAGTCGCTGTCTCCCTTCCGGTCTTCATCCTTAAACGCGCGGCGATCATCCCAGTACCATTTTCCTGTACGGCTGAGGGGTTCACCGTTATTCTCCGTATAAACATTGTGCCAGTTATCAAAGAGCGTTGCGTGTTCAAAATCTTCGATCAGGTCCCACGTTTCGAAGGTGCCGGGCCCGTCAAATATGACATGCTCTCTGACCATATCCCGGTATTCATCACGTGAGTTTTCGGCGTCACTGCGTGTGATGAAATAACCCACTAAAAGCGCAATATCGGCGGCGAGAAACAGATAACCCCGTTTTGCGCCAACATACAACTGACCCGATCCCGGTACAACGAGGGAAGACAGAAACGCGCGATTTGGTGATTTCATCGATTCTCTCGGACGCAAGCCTTCCAATTGCGTTCCCAATGTCCTATTGCCAAGCATAGAATCCATGAAAAAAGCGTTGAGTTCGGAGTTTGGAGCCTCCGACTCGCGGCTTGATGCGATACACGCGAACACACATGAGTACAACATGCAACTTACCAGAAGGATTGACGTTTTCTGTCCCAATCGCTGCGCTATGTTCATTCCATCTCCATTTCATTCATTCTGTATCTTATGCAAGTTGCCACCTATAACAGAGAAACCGAGTTTTTGGTTCAGGTTCGCTAAATTATAGATAAATTGGTCTGATTTTCGCCAATTTCAAGTTTCCAAGTCGGAAAAAACTCGGTTTCTGAGCCCCGTGAGCAAAGGTGGCAACTTGGGTTATCCTAAAGACCTAAAACCGAAGCATTAGTTCAAAAACATTTAATCGTTTTCCTTCGGGACCTCGCGGTACTTCCACGGCGTAGTCAAACTGGTAGTCAAGCAATCTCACTCCTAGACCATACGTTAGGTGGTCCGTAAAATTCAGCAACTCTATCCCCGGTTCCGTTTTGTAACCAACACGCAGCGCAAGAAGATTGCCAAGCCAATACTCGGCGCCGATACTCTTCCGTAAATGCCTCCATTCAAAGGCGCGAACGCCAACCCCCCGATCTGATAGCACGTCGCTGCGCGTTTGGTCGGGATGTTCAGCCAAGTGCCTTTCTATCTCCTCTTCATCTTCAATCAATTTGTGGATAGATGCCGTGAAATCTCCAATGAGGCTAACTCGATGGTTTATTTCTTCGTAAAGTACCACAGCCGTTCCCATCTTGAACTTGCGGGGCAGAGGGTCGCTCTGATTCTCATCTATAAAGTGCAAGCGGGTGCCCCAATTCTGGAGGGCTGCTCCAATCTTGACCGGCAAAAACGCATTCGACAAATCGTACTGCGCTCCGAAATCAACGGCGTAAGCGCCCCCACTCTCTTGTCCTAATTTCAGTCTGATAATCTTGCCGTTCATTCCAGCAGACAACCGCTCTGATAATTGGTCTGCGTATGAAAACGTCAATACCCAATTCGTCCCGAGGTTTTCCTCTCTTATCGGATTGGGAGAATCTGTTGTAACCAAGATAGTTCCTTGCCCTTCAAGTTGAAGCGTTGCCCCGAGGATGCCGGCATCGCCAATCGGCATAGCTCCGGCAAAAAATGCGTAGTATAACCCTTCGCCAGCCTCGCCGAAAATGTCTCCTTGGTTTTTGTACGAAATAGCTACCTGTCTCTCTTGAATAATTCCCAACCCGCTAGGATTCCATAAAGCGCTAGTCACATCGCCATCAACAGCAGTGAAGGCATCGCCCAATGCAGTCGCACGCGTCCCGCCCCCGAGATCGAGGATTTGCGATCCTTGGGTGCCGGGACCTGCTAATCCCGTTGGTACAGGCGAGATTATCGCCAGAACTACAACTATGTTAATCGCCGCTATTAGGTTTACTCGCTGCATTAATTAATCTCCTAGCACAAGTTTGTTGAAGTGAACCGTTTCCGCTACTCGCTAGAAAACGGGTGAAGTGCTGAACGGGTTTACAAACCGATGAGGTCGCGCTATACTACAGAGGCTAATTTCAACTGATTTTCTCGCCGCCGTCAATTTCTTCCTGAAATAACCTGAAATAAATTGTAGTGCACGTCAAAATGCTTAATGGACTGGATTTTGAAATGATAGCCTACACTGGAAAAAACTGCAACGGAAAAGGGCATTAATCGAACACGATTTATCACGAAAGAATGCCTCCCGCGTAGTGTTGGGCAAACCTTTAGCTCGACTTTGTACAAAAGTAAAACGGTTGGGCTGTACGGAATGCCGTACGACACCAAACCCGTAGGCGGGAATCAAGCGAGCGGATAGCGAGTGCGATAGAGATCCCCTTGCCCCGCCGTGATGGCACTGGAAATCGCCACCGACTTTTTCACAGGTCAACCCAAAAGGCCAGATGGTTAAAATTTCACTCACTTTTCCAGAACGTGTGATTGGCACCGTCTGTTATACTGCTCAAATGTACAAAGTCGAGTTCAGAATATGTTTGAAAAATAGGTGACATAGCGATTCCTAAGGAGAATGCGAGCGATGACACACTGTATGCAGGCACTTAACGTGTTGGATCATTACGATTACCATTATGCGCTGGGCAGACGTGCATATGTAGTATGTTAGTAGTGTTGATAACACAATATATGGCACTATCAAATTAATAATCCATATGAATAATAGCCGCAATACGAGATTTGAAATGGCCTTGCGTGGCAACTAGAGTTTCATACCAAAATTTCATAACAACGGTATAATCGCCGTAACGTGGAAACCGTGAATAAGCCAGTCATGGCATAGGTTCTTACCCTCTCGTCGTTTGCTTTGAAAAGCCCGATTTGTTATGAAAAGTATGAAATTATTTAGGACCGAAAAACGACATACTTCAAACTGCGTCCAAGGTTTTCAAACAGGTTCTGAACTCGACTTTGAACATTTGTAGGGTGGGCACTGCCCACCAGCCTTTGAGAGCGCCAGCGGTGCGAAAGGTGTATAGCAAAACCAAGCCTCCCTTCACCAAAGCCCCAGCGTGGGATCAACTGAGCGGATAGCGAAGGCGATAGAGATCTTAAAGGTTGGAGGCTTTTAGAAATCGCCCGCGACTTCCCCCGATGTATCGGGTTGGGTGAATCACCAGTTCTGGTAAAAGGGAAGACTTTTGCACGGTTCAACCAAACACATCAGATGGTTAAAATCTCACTCGTCTGTCGGTAGCGTTTGATTGACACGGTTTGCCATACGACTCAAATGTACAAAGTCGAGCTGAGAGAAACCACCCATCAAGAAGGTTCAATAGCTCCACATTCGAGGGTAACGTGGAAGGAAGGGACTGGATGCCGAGAAAGGTCGAAAGTGAATCTTCCAATCTTCTGCCGTTCGTATCAATCGTCCTTCCAATCCCATTCCTCCTACGCACGTCAGAAAGAGAAACTTAAACACCGAATCCTGCTTACGAACTATCACATCGCATGAAGAAGAAATTAGCCGTGGGGTGTACCTTCTTTCTGTGGATTTTTGGTCTATGCCATCCTGCTGCCCCAAACCTCAGAACGATTGAAGCAGTCGTGACCGATTCCCCACCGGAAATTGATGGCACGCTCAATGACCTTTGCTGGCAAATGGCGGCACAGACCGGAGATTTCATTCAATACGGTCCGTCACCGGGTGAGCCCGCTACTCAGGCAACCAAAGTCTTCGTTACCTTTGATCGAAATCGACTCTATGTCGGGTTTGAGTGTATCAAAGATGATATGAATAGACTCGCTGCAAATTCGACGCGTCGGGATTCTCGATTCTTTTCTGATGATTATGTCGAGGTGTTCCTTGACACATTCCTCGATAAACGCAACTGCTATGCCTTCGCATTGAATCCTCTTGGGACGCAGCGAGATCGCCGCATCATCAATGAAGGAGCAAATGTAAGACGCGGCGGTTCCGAATTAGGTTCTGCACTTCCTTGGGACTGTGACTGGGACGGGCGCGCCGCGATTCATGCTGACAAGTGGACCGCCGAATTTTCTATTCCCTTTTCCGAGCTCCGTTTTCCCAAATCTCAGAATCCTTCCGGTGCCTGGGGCGTCAATTTTTGGCGGCACGATGAATCACGCGAAGAGGAACAATCTTGGGCGAACGTTGGCAACCGCGAATACGCCGTGTCGCGTTATGGTCACCTGACGAATCTGCCCGCGGACAAACTTATAACGAAGCGATCACTGGAGATTAAACCCTATGGCGCTGCCAAGCCGCAGCAGCTAAGCGGCCAAAGCCCCGAGATGAAGGCCGACCTGGGGCTCGATCTGCGCTACCCGTTTTCCAGCATGTCGGTAGATTTCACGATAAACCCCGACTTCGCCCAAATTGAGGCGGATCCGGACCGTGTCAATCTAACGGACATACCGCTGCGTTTTCCGGAAAAGCGTCCTTTCTTCTTGGAAGGAAACGAGATTTTTCAGATGCCGGTCGAACTATTTTACAGCCGGCGTGTCGGCGATTTGTCTGGGGGCGCGAAGATGGCTGGAAAGCTTGGCGGGTACAACCTTGCCGTGCTTAGTGCGCAAGCGGGCCCCGAGGATCCGGACGAAGAGATTGAGGAGGGGCGTCTACCCTTGGATGAATACAACTATTCCGTCTTTCGTTTGCAGCGAGAGTTGGGAAGAACATCGTCAATCGGGTTTCTGGGAGTGAACAAACAGCGCGGAGGGTTGTACGATCGGGCATCCGGAGCCGATGCTCGATTCACGTTGCCGGGCAACATAGACCTTAATCTCGAATACGCGAGAGAATGGAAATCCGGCGTCAAGAGCGACGACTTGATTTTTGCCCAATTATTGCGTCGCACGAACCGCTTCTCATTTGATATACGTTACACCGACATCGGCGAACACTTCGATCTGGAGACAGGGTTTATTCCACGCATCAATCGCCGCGGGCTTTTTCTTTCTACGCGGTATACCAAGCATTATGAGGGACTGTTGAAACGCCTACGGGGCGGCGTAAGATATGAGCGTTTGGAAAACCATGCCGGACATCGCACCAACGAGCAACGAGGAATAAACGGATCAATCAGAATCCAAGACTTTTTCCTCTGGCTTGGTCCTCAGTGGTACTTTCATGTGACCGACGAGCGCATCGCTTATACGGATAAAGTCGTCAGATTTTACGCGGGCTGGTCGCCGCCCAAGTGGGTCTCAATTCGGAACTTCGGGTCAGTGGGCATCCGAGATGATAAGGATACGTTTTTCATTAGACCCGAGATTACCCTGCGTCCGACCTCCAAGCTAAGTTTTGAAATCATATTGCAGCGTCTGATTGAAGACCGCGAACTTACGGAATGGACACGGCGTTTCACGGTCAACTACCAATTCGCGCAACGTATGTACGCTAGAACCACCTCGGAATTTACCATAGAAAACGAACGGCGCATCTTCCTCCTATTTGCATATGAATATCGCCCCGAAAGTATCTTTTTTATTGTCTATAACGACAACCGAGACGAAGAGGGGGATACCGAACGTATCTTATTTATCAAGATCTCACATCTGTTTAAGTTGGGAGTGTGGTAGGGCCTGGTTGAATAGTGATGCCACACCGACCTTAAAGTCGCTCTCGTATCTCTATTCTCTAGAGCGAAAATAGCCATTATCAATCTGTAGGAGCGATCTCCCGATCGCGACATGCCGCCGCGACTATAAGGTGCTCGGTCACCTAACCCTAGACTCGGCTTCTCAGATGTAACATACTAAAACCGGGAATGGCGTTTTAAGCTACCCCAGGTGTTAGCCAACTTGCCGCGTGAATCAACAACACGACCGGCGAGGGAACCGCCTGCCACGAGTGTATATCCGTTGCCCGAAGCATCGGCATAACGAGGCGCGAAACGTCCTTCGTCAAAATGCCAAAGAGCTAACGTATTGGCATCTGCCTGAAACCTACGTTTCGGACGTATGTTCCCATCTTCCGCATAACGCAATCCCTTGGATATACGAAATTCGTCGATATATCCTTTCAAGGATTCAAAGTGTTCGGGACCGAACCACTTGGTTTCGTTCTCGAACGGCAGATGTTTAATTCCGCCAATCAGGAGCGGCGATTCCCTGAACCCGACCGGTCCCTTGGTGCGATTGGGCGCAATGTGTTGATGATCAAAAAACTGTGTCCAGCGGACACCCGGGCGGTCTGCCGCAATTTGATAGGCAATGTGCACCCAACGTCCGATTGGAAAATCACCCGGTGGAATTTCGTGTTTTACAAAAGCGGCTGACCAGCCAAATTGCCAACGCCGCGATATTCCGAACTGCGCCCAGACAGTGCCTTCTGGGCGCGTGCGGTCAAATCCATCTGTGAGGGTTCTGGCGCTTATCGTTGCGTAGTAACTGCCGGGCTTGGCAAAGATTAGCCACTGTCCCTCGGGCACCAAACCATTCGGCCTCTCTTTCGGACGTTCGGTCATATAAATCCACGCTTCGAAGGTGAGTCCGTCGTCCTCTATGTCCTCGAAAACGCCGGGGTAATCTGCGTAAACATAGCCTTTAGGGAGGAGTTCAAGCACATCCGGGGGCACCTCCTTAGGCTGAGAGAATGCGTGGAAAGAGATAAGAATCGACAGGGATAATGTCGCAATGCTGAATGAAGAAACTGCGTTGAACCTCATGGCGCTTCCTCATTATTCAGTGGCTTGTTACCAGTGACGCGGGGCTATGTCCTCCAACCCCATAAGGCGAATTGACATTGCCTCCATGAGATTCACGTGCAAGGCGCAAAGTCGAGCAGATCAATGGCGATTTTTATCGCACACTATGTACGGTATGTCAACAAGAAAATCCATAATACCGTACCCCTTTCACGTTGACATGCATTCTCCCCGTTGGTTAGAATTTCCCGACCGACAAGATTCTCGGCATCAATGCCGGTTGAACGAGAACATCCTGGCTCTATCCCACGGGCATGAGGATTTCTCGCGGGAATATCTAATCACGCGGACGGTTTTATGAAACAACATCAAAATACTCTTCTCGCAGTCCTCTCCGGGATTCTGCTTGTCTTGAGCCACCCCAGTTTTAACCTGTTCCCGCTCGCATGGGTGGGGCTGGTACCGCTGCTGATAGCCGTAAGGTCAGTCCCAAACGCGAAATCCGCCTTCCGCATTGGATACTTATCGGGATTGACGTTTTTCGGGGGACTCCTCTACTGGATTGTCCTGCTCTATCCGTTTGCAAACATCTTTGTCACCGTGTTGGGCTATGCTGCGTTGGTCGCCTACGCCGCCCTCTACTTTGCCGTCTTTGCCCTATTGGTGCATCAGTTGCCTGGCAAATCGGGATTATCGTTCATTTTTCCCTCAGCTCTGATATGGACGGGGTTGGAGTGGATCAGGAGTTGGTTTCTCACGGGCTTCCCCTGGGGCAGTATGGGATACTCACAGTGGAACAATCACGCCGGAATTCAAATTGCCTCGATTACCGGAGTCTACGGCGTCAGCTTCGTCCTAGTGCTTTTCAATGCGGCAATCGCACATCTAATCATCTCGTCTTCCAACTGGAGAAGCGCAATCAAGGGAGCGGTATTGCCGGTCGCTATTGTGGCACTTACGTACGTTTACGGTGCCGTTTGTTTGTCCGGTTCCGAGAGCACGGCAGAGAGCGTAAAACTCGGTCTAGTGCCCGGCAATGTCTCGCAAGCCGAGAAATGGAAATCGGAACACGCACCGAAGATTTTCAAGCGATACCTTAGTTTGAGCGAAAAGGCGAATGCCGCTAACCCGGACCTGATGGTCTGGCCCGAAACCTCAATTCACCCCCAAATACTATCCGGGCGGGCGGAAACGTACAGACAGCGGCTGTTCCGGATGCTCCATGAGCATCAAATCCATCTCCTCGCCGGTGCGCCCGTCCGCGAAGCTGATAGGGAGTTCTACAACAGTGTTTTTCTCCTCTCCCCGGCAGGCGAAAAACTTGGCAGCTATTCCAAGATGCACCTCGTGCCCTTCGGGGAATATGTGCCGTTCTCCAGCGCCCTCCCAAACTTTATCCAATTTCAGACATTCGCGCACGGGAAGTCGATTAACCTTCTGCCGCTCGCCGACGTAGAGGATGCCAAAGTGGGAATTTCCATCTGCTTTGAATCCGTGTTCCCCAACCTCTTCCGCAAGTTCGTGACAAGGGGCGCCAGCGTAATGGGCATCCTGACCAACGATGCGTGGTTTGTAGGCACAACGGCGCCCGCCCAACACCTATCCGCTGCGCCCTTCCGCGCCATCGAAAACCGCATCTCCGTTTTCCGCTGCGCCAACGGAGGCATCTCCTGCATAATCGATCCGCTCGGCAGGATAGTGAGTCCAACTATCACCCCGACCCAACCCGATGGCGTTCTGGTGGAAGACGTACCTTTGAAAAACCACCGGAACACAAACAAAACGCTCTACACCCGCTACGGCGACTGGTTTCCAATTCTGTGTTTGTTGGTGGGCATAGGACTTATCGGACATCGGAACCGATCGTGGATTCTCTCCAAACTCAAAAGTGTACTGCCATCGGCAGACTAGACCATTCTCTTAACCGAGATTGGGATACAATTCGACTCAGACTGAATGGAGACTCCGATGGCTAATGCGGGAACTTTATTTAGAAGTAAATTTTTCGACAGACCGACGACGGGCCGAATTGCCGTGAAAGTTATCAATCATTTACGGCGATTAAGTGGTGAGAGAATACAGATTGTGAAGAGGGTTCAATCAATTCTCAAAACTATGCGCGGATGGATTACGACCTTTAGACGCCACCCACCAAGCTGATGACGAACTGTTGGATTTGATTATCGCAGTAGTTCTTGTATCGGCAGGACTTACGCAAGTTATCCCGATTCATAGAAAAGGATTGTAAAGTAATAAGAACAAATTAACTACGCATCACAATCAAACGACGGAATTGGATTAAGTAAGCAAATACCGCACGTGTTGACAAATCCCGCCATAAAAATCCCTCGGTCTTTAGGTTCAGTCTCGTTTCTAGGAGTTTTCGCCAATGAAAGCTATAATCTTGATTCCCGTATCATCCCCGTTTTCAATTGCGGCAGTGGACGATACTACTTCGACGCCATCACGGTAAGCGCTTCGCTAACGTCCTAGGTGCCTCATGTAGATACGGGGCCATTTCACTTATTTCGTGTCTACAACCCGGTTTTGCTATTATCGAGTCAGGTTGGCTAATAACTGATACGTTCTATCAAAGATTGCAAATGCGTATGGCTAGTAATGCCACGATCTCTTTTCAAGAACATACGAATCGCTTCGTCCACTGACATGTCATAATAGTTCTGGTATTCGATAATTATATCCACTGCGTTCTGCACGTACTGCGGTTCCCAGTCAAAAATACTTCGGAGCGTTTTTTTCAATTTCATAGATTCCAAATAGTTTTGGGTCTCACCATAGCGGACTTCTTTTGGGGGTTGTTTTACCGCCTGCTTTGAGCGTTTTGATTTCCAATACCTTAACTCCGGTTGAATATTACGCCAGTCGTAGTTTATTTCTCGTTGCTTTACCGATTTATTTGACGGTTTCGATTTGGCAGCCTTCGCAATCTCGCGTTCGGCGGCTGCAATAATCTCTAGGAAGTCCTCAGGCGCTTGCTCGCCGTACAAACGATACAATGCGACGGCAAGATCCATCTTGTTTCTATCGATAGCGGTCGCTACCAAAGCATCAAGTTTATTCTTAGCCTTGCGAGTTACACGCTGTTGCTGGTCAGTCCGAATAAGAAGTGCCAACTCTAAAATCAGCAATTCTTGTTCGGTCTGCGTCCGTTTGTCATAATATCCTTCTAATCGGTTATAGTAGCTTTTTTGTGCGTCCTGAAGTTCTAAGGTTGATTTAAGCAATCTCCGTGAGTCGACCCACTCACCAATAGAGGGTTTGTGCGTGATATCTGCTTCTATGTGAATGCGTTCCCTTGGCGCTACACTTGTGCTAAACGACGAGTTAATCCGCGAGCTATTGTAGTTCTCAAGGTAAGTTGATGGATTACCTGTAGAGTACCGTCCGGTGTTAGAGTTAAAATTCCCCGGGAACGAATAATTGTTGTATGGATTACTGTCCGGTGGGGTGCGATAGTGCGACTTAACGAATGTGCCATCTTTACGAGTGTAACTGCGGACCTTTACGCGCTTGGCGTCAACGTCAAGCGGAAAAAAGGAGAGTATTGCCATAACTATAAAGTAGGCGAGTAAACCTAGCGCCAACGGTTTCCGCATTGTAGTTTTTCCCTCCTTCATGTGAATCACAATAGGCAAGAGACCCCGATTTTGGTTAAAAAATTAGATTCATCTAGAATCGCGAGATTATAACATAACCGATTAGTTAATGTGAACACAGAATCAACCATAGCGTCAAATTCGGCGCGATTTCTCAGCTCGACTTTGTACAAAACTACAGTATTGAATTGTCACTCTGTAGGGGGCGCACTGTGCACCAGCTTTTGAAAACACCCGCGACGATCGGGCGATCGAAAGCGGTCAAGGGACATGAACAGCGACCGTGATAGAGCTCCCATAGCGAGTGCGATAGTAAATTCCGCGAGAGAGAATTCCCACAGAAACCCTAGAGCATTTGAAAGCACCAGAGGTGTGAGAGGCTGCGTGATATGAAAAACCGCCGCCTATTTTTTCAATGGTCAACCAACAAGACCAGACCGTTAAAATCTCCTCAATTTCTCTTCAACGTTTGATTTGCACCGTTTGTTATCCCGCTCAAATGTACAAAGTCGAGCTTAGGCAATCTACAAAAACTCCCGATTTTTCCATTGCCCGTACTTTCGACACCCAAGCACGAAAAAATGTTCACAGGGCGATTTTGTGCGATTTTTATTGTCCGTTTCGGTGGAAGAGACCTCTTTCGACGCAAACACGTAATTTTCGGCCTTGGGCCTAGATTTCAATTGCACGGCCCATTTTTGGGGCCCGCTCGCCCTCTGAGGCATTGTGCCGTGTCGATGAGCCCTACGAAGTTTATTCCCAAGTTTTCACTCATCGCTACAAGTCGCTTGGAATCTCCGAATTCAGACAAGAGCGGTCGCATCGATGTGTTCCGTACTCGGTTCGTGTTCCGGGGCATACCACTCCGGTATGGGTGTTTTTTACCAAATGCACCCGCGGCTTGCGAATCTCTGCGCTCGTGTCATTAATGCATAACAGTGCGTCCAGATATACCCGCAAATCTCTATTGAATACGTGAGCCATCAACATATCCATTCTAGATTATTAGAAGGTAAATGACAACTTTGCGCTAATGCGTTCATGCGAAGCAATTGTAGAGATAAACCGGAGGCGGGCGCGTTGTTGGTTTAGTCTATTGATCTTTTTGGCACTGGTGTAAGCGTCACTCGCGGATTGTGCTAGTGCGGCTCCCGAAAGGCATGAAGCTGTACAGCCATTCCACCATTTGGCTCCTTCAAGACCATGGCTGACGCCGGAACTGTAATGCTTATCTCCATCGGGCCAAAGAAACGCGCCGACAACAAAGATAGCAAAATACTCAATTCCCTTCTCTGCATCGCCATTGTAGATTTGCCCGAGACCAGGAATCAAGACCGACATCGCGGCTGCGAGTATGGGATTTTTCTTTTTGGCAATCGGCGTCTTGGGTTCTTTCTTGATAACTGCGATCTCGGATACGTCAAATACGAACACACTACCACCCATTGTTTCGATCCGCACCAATTTTCCCGGAACTTGCTCAATAATTTGCCCGCGTACTATGGAGCCGTCTCTTAGGTAAACTACGTCTTCTGTCACATCGCCCGCGTAGGATTGTGAGGTTACGGCAATCAGTAGGAAACAGAGAGTTAGTCTTTGGTAGAACATAAGTTGCTTTCCTTCTTCGCATGGTGGTTTTCTGTTTAGTCTAACGGCAAAATGATTGAGACCCCGTCTACTCCATAGTGTCCGGGATTGAATCATAGAAATTTGTCATTTCCTGCCATAAGAGAACCTTGCAACCGCGCCACGTTCCGCGAGGTCCGCCCTGACCGCGAAATAGTAAGCCCTTCGTACCTTCACATCTCGAATCAACGCCTTATGTGGGCCATTCCGCCTGATGACCGTGGCAATCAGTTCGTACCTCGGCATAGGTTTCGGCTTTGTCCATCAGGGCAGCAGATTTCTATGAGATTTCTAACGTTTTCCCTATCGGTTAATTTCGCCTTTGCTACCCGCTTAGTCAATCGGAACAGGATGTTGGTAATAATGACCTGATAGGAATTCAAAGGAATCGTTGTTCAAGGGGTAGGAACTTCCGCCACGGATATTACGGACTTCTCGCTCTCAAAGACTCATCTATGAACTTACCGAGTTCAATGGAGAGTTTGATGATCCCGTTATCGGTTTGTTTCACGATGTTTTAAGCGTTGATTGTTGAATGCACCAGCGACTTAGAAATCTCCGCACTCGTACCATCAATGCTAAAATACGTCCAGATTTTCCCGCAATTCTTTATTGGACACGAGGGAGTTGCGCGTATCCTACTTGACTGTTAGAACGTAAATGACAACCTTGCACCAATGTGTTTGCGTGAAGCCATTATTGGGGTAAACCGGAGGCAAACATGCCTCTTGTTTAGCCTATTAAATCTTTCGGCACTAGTGTATGCGTCATAAGCGGAGTCTACTATAGTGCCTGCCCACATAGACGCGCCGATACCAGTTTTCCAATCATCGTCATCGACATCAAGTCTACCGAGGGAACCCAGATAAATATCATCCTCAACTCCGGCACGCAAAAACAATACACCTACGGCGAAGAAAGCAAAATGTATGGCTCCTTCTTCGTATTCTCCATTGTAGAATTGCCCCAATCCGGGAATCAGTACGGACATTGCAGCGGCAAGCACAGGGCTTCGCTTTTTGGCAGCTGTCCTCTGCGGTTCTTTCTTGATGGCTGCAATCTCGGATACTTCAAACACAAAAACACTGCCACCGACTGTTCGGACTTTTACAAATTCTTCGGGAACCTGCTCAATGATTTCTCCGCGTACTATGGAGCCGTTCTTTAGGTAAACTACATCGTCTGTAGCATTGGCCGCGTGGGATTGTGACGTTATAGCAATAAGTAGGAAACAGATGGTCAGTCTCAGGTAGAACATGAGTTGTTTTCCTTTAGCGATGGGGAATGAATACGACAAATTGTTGTTACTCGCCGCAAAGAGAACCTTGCGACCGTAAGAATCTCTATAGCGCTCGCTATTCGCTCCTTTGATTCTAGCCTGCATTGAGCTAGTGCATGAAATCATCAACCTCATAATGGCGGCCGTGCCTTCGACGACTTAGGGGCTGACGCAGCAACTCTCGGCGTGGTGTCGCTGCTTTTTACACGGCGATGTGGAAGGTGCCGGACGCAGAAAGATGGAGCTGCCGGCTATCCGGCGGCTGAATCCGTGTATGGCATCTTACGCACGAGAGGGGCGGCAGGGAGGGCGCCGGAGCCAAGGTATATTACGGGGGAGAGTCGTTTTCTATTCGCTATGCTCGCGCCACGTGGCGTACACCAACCCCAAGAGGCCCAATCCGCCAATATGGATAAGCGCCAGTGAGTTCACTTCACCTTATGTAGTATGATCTTCTCGTTGACGTAAGTTGTGATTCCTCCAGAAGCCATAATGAAAAAACGACAAAGAGGAGAGACCTCACTAGGTTGGCGATCTTTGCACTCCTGTTGTTTCGAAGTTCCCGTCATGCTTCTTCCCGTATGATTCGCCGAAGCGTTGGTTAATCCATTTGTCATTTCTCTACCGTTAAACGCCACCAACCGTCTGTATCTCGGTAAAGATGGCCCTGGTTTTCCATGTATTCAAGCACATGGACTGCAACTTTTTTATATGCATTGAGTTTCGCGTTAGTGTACTTCTTGTTCAACAAACAATTATCACCAGACAAGAAAGGCTCTAGTGATGTGGAGTCGTGCACTTCCTCGTATTGAAAAGCGCGCATAACAGCACTATGTAACGGATGTAAAACGAACTGTTTGTCTTGGGCCCTTGGCATTTCAGTCTCCTTTTGGTCGGCTAACTGTCACACAGTGACAGTTGAGAGCACCCCATTATCCCTATCGGAATAATTCTTTCAGCAAGCAACACGTTCTAGTCGGAGTCCCTTTCCTCGATCCAGAGGATCGAAATGTCAATAGAATACGATATGTCCAAATTTCCGCACTCCAGCGGAGTGCAATGTGGAGTGTTACTTGATAGCATGCCATTATCCCTGTCGGAATAATTCTTTCAGCAAGTAACTGCCCCAAAGTCCTATGTAGGAGGGGCATCTTGCCCCGACGGTTTGTCTTTAGCGCACATTATCCTTGGCAGAATAATTTCTTCATCAAGTG
>JAJDTR010000092.1 GCA_022827055.1 Candidatus Poribacteria bacterium
GAAGGTCGAACGCACCTTCGCATGGTGGGGTAACTTCCGACGGCTGGTCGTGCGATGGGAATATCACATCCAAATGTATCAAGCCTTTGTCAACGTCGCCTGTATGATGATCACACTGAGACGGTTATGAAACCACTTCTATTGTCTTGATGCGAATCGAGAACGACGAGCCTACACTGGAGCCAAAACAGATAATGGATTTTTTCAAGGAGTTTGAGGAAAATCGTCGCTCTGTCGGCGTCAAGCTCGGAGATCTTCAGACGAAGCTTGTCGAGCTTTCCGTCGATGATGGTCCTCCCCCTGACGAAATAGAGCTATCGCAAATCCCTTCCGATATGTTGAGCTACTACCTTGCCTTTGCTCGTGAAGGAGCTACGGAAGAAAACATAGCGACACGATCAGAGATAATGTACCAGAAACTTCTCGACTATTGGAAGGGCATTCGATAAATGGCATGGTCTGATCTTTTATGGGGTAGACCCACATTGGTAATAGCTACCGTTGGGCTGACTATCCTCGTCGGAAACTTGGATCAGTCATTGTCGTGGATTCTTGGCCTTGCTTGTTTCATTGTTCTCCATTCAATTGTGAATTGGCGGCGAGACCGGGGCGTCTCAGGTCGGCTTGGTCGCAATTATGAAATCGTTCAACGTAGAGTATTGCGTCTGATTGCCGATCTTTCGGATCTAACGGCTCGTGAGTTTGATCTATGGATGGTTGATCTCTACGTACCGCGGAGATCAATGGCTTTATCTACTTGTGCCCCTTTTGTCACTAAAAAGAACCTTGTACGAGAGCTTTCATTAGCACTTACAGATGTTCGCGTTTTACCCCCTGAAATCGAATTAAACCACATATTTTTCGGGACATGTTTCTCTGAATCCCAATCTGGAATTTGGTGGGATGACAACTTGGTAGGGGCATCAATGGGAGACAATAATAAATGGCACGAGATATCCGTGAAGGGAAGAAACTTCGCCGATGTACCAGAAAATATCGAAGGAACTATCGGTCTCCTAGAACTTAGCGGCGATGAGACTCTGTTCGCAATTGATGGACAACATCGTGTGAAAGGCATCATGGGGGCTATCGGTAAGAACGAGGATCTAAAGAATGAAAAAGTATGTACGATCTTCATTCAAGGAGTTATCGCAAGTAGGCGCGACCATGACCCAGATGGTTTTCAGCGCACGAGGCGTCTTTTTTCGACACTAAACCGCTATGCTAAACCCGTTCGTAAACGGGACATCATTGCACTTGATGAAGACGACATCACCGCAATCATTACGCGAAGACTATTAGAAGAACACCCTCTCCTCATGGACAAAGTGGATATGGGTATGTCAAAATCTATAAGGCCCACTGATCAGACAAATCTGACAACCATCGTCACAGTGTATGACGTCGTGGACATAGTGCTAAGCAACGGTCAGCGAGGTTGGAAAGACTATAAACGTTGGCGACCGCCGGAGTCAGAGGTCGAGATATTTTATCAAACGGCAAGCGAGTTTTGGGACGCTCTATGCTATAATTTTATTTCCCTCAAGGAACTTCGTGACAGTTCCCCGAAAGACAACGTTGCTGGTAAGTACAGGAGTCCCAATGGTGGAAATTTGCTATTTCGACCTGTCGGGCTGATGTTAATTGGACGCGTAGTCGCCGATTTGCGTTTAAGTGCGGACATGAGCCTCGCGGAGGCGATCGAGGCGGTTGGACATACTCCGACCAATCTCGCTGAGGATCCTTGGATGGGGTTGCTTTGGGACAATACGAACAAACGTATGCTGACGACAAAAGAGAATCAAAAAGTTGCTCGTCAATTGCTTTTCAACGCACTTGGAGGCGATCTAACTCGGGCACCATTCAAGACATCCAGAAAAAACGTAAGAGAAGAACTAGCAGGACTACTGAATCGAGCTCCCAAAAGCGTCAGTCTTCCCCACTACTTTGCGAATTCAAACACTCAACCCACATCGGACAACGCTCATTCTTGAGATCAACGATGTTTAGCGGTCCCGGTTTGACTTTCGCTCGATTCCTAGAGTCACTATCGGATCGGGACATCCGGCGGTTCTTGGACCCCAATGTCCTTTCGATCCTAGATGCGATATTTAGTGGAAGTATTGTCGGCGACGATTTGCGGAGTGTTACTCGTACGATCATCGACTTCGATGTGGTGCTCGGAGATCAAGAGGGGAGGAGGCTTGTCCTGAGCCTAATCTCCGAAGAGAAACGACCCGAGTTAGAAAGCCGCGTCGGGCGAAGCATTCTTCCCACTGACGCAGGCGATTGGACCGAGGCGGAAGTACGACTACTGCGTGATTTTTTCGGTCTGATGGAAGAGCGGATCGTACCACCAGCGGTGCCACCAACGGCTACGATCACCCCTGCATACAGCTTGTTCGATCATCAAAGGAATGCCGTTCGGAAGTTGGCACCGTTGTTGTCCCAAGATGAGCGCCGAGCGGTTCTGCATCTACCTACTGGAGTGGGCAAGACTCGCACGGCTATGCACGTGGTAGCGGATTCGTTACGCACACACGAGCCCTCAGTCGTTGTCTGGCTTGCATCGGGAAAAGAACTGCTCGATCAAGCGGTGGTCGCATTTAAGGAAGCTTGGACGCATCTAGGCTCAAGACCGCTGCAGATTGGGACCATGTGGGGTGACAGAATGCCGAATCTCAACAGCTTCTCCGACGGATTTCTCGCTGTAGGACTGGCAAAAGGCTGGTCTGTGATCTCACGAACTGACCCGGATTGGGCGGTACGACTTTCTCCACAGGTTCGGCTAGTAGTCTTTGACGAGGCCCACCAGAGTATCGCTAGGACCTACAGACGGATCACCAACGATCTCACCCTCGATTTCCGGTGCGCCCTTTTGGGACTTACTGCCACACCAGGGCGAACGTGGGATGACATTGACAAGGACGGTGAGCTCGCCGATTTCTTTTCTGGAAATAAGGTCACACTCGAAGTTCCTGGTGATAACCCGATCGAGTACCTCATAGACAATGGCTTTCTTGCCCGTCCGACCTTCCGAACGCTCTTTTCCAAGCCGGGCCTCAGTATCAACGATAGCGAATTAAATCGCATCGCAGGGGCGTTGGACATCCCTGAAGAGATCGTATCCGCCTTGTCGATGAGTGAACAGTATGTGACGGCAGTACTTGGCGCGATTGAGGAACTGCTTGGCGCAGGTCATCAGCGCGTGCTCGTCTTCGCCGCCACAGTCGAACATGCGAGAGTTCTGACGGCGATTCTCGTCGCTCGCGACGTCCGGATCGAGGCAGTGACCGGTTTGACGCCGGGGCGTGTGAGGGACCGCGCCATCCGAACCTTCAAGTCAGATGACGAGGTCCCGATGATCCTCGTCAACTTCGGTGTGTTGACTACTGGCTTTGACGCCCCCAAGGCGAGTGCGGTAGTCATGGCCCGTCCGACAAAATCCCTAGTGCTGTACAGCCAGATGGTCGGACGTGCGATCCGCGGTCCAAAGGCAGGCGGTACGGACGCTTGCGAAATCATAACCGTCGTCGATCCAAGCCTTCCAGGGTTCGGTGATGTGGCGGCGGCATTCCTGAATTGGGAGGATGTATGGCAGTAACTGAATTTGATGGACAACTGGAGTTCTCAATCGTTGATACCAGAATGACAGTCGAGGCGATGCGCGACAGCGGGTACAAGTCCACCACGCATGCGCTTGCCGAGCTTATCGACAATTCAATAGAGAGCGGAGCGACGGCAATCGAGATATTTGGAGTAAGTCGGCAGGATAGTAACACCGGAAGATTTACCCTCAAGGAATTGGCTGTCCTCGACAACGGCGAGGGCATGAACAAAGACACCCTCCGGGGAAGCCTCCGTTACGGTCATGGTACTCGCCAACAGAGACAGGGAATCGGCCGTTTTGGCCTTGGACTTCCTAATTCATCGATGTCGCAGGCAAGGCGGGTAGATGTCTGGTCATGGCAATCAGGGGCCACGAATGCCTTCCACGCGCAGCTTTCCATCGACGATGTGGAGCGCGGTGCCCGTGAAATCCTTGAACCCGGGTTACGACCCCTTCCAGAAGTTTACCTCGAGGCGAGCCGCAATGTATTCGGCGATTCCGGCACCCTAGTAGTATGGAGCGATCTCGATCGAGTCGAATGGAAGCAGGCATCGACGACTTTCAAGCACACCGAGACCCTACTTGGACGGATATATCGGCGTTTCCTCGCGAAACCATCGGAGAGGCTACATCTCGAAGACTCGAGGGCCGATGAAATCGGACCACAGCTCACCATCACATGCATACCTATCCAGGACAATGAGGGGCTGATTGAAGTCCAAGAAGCTGACATTGTCGCAGTCAGACCGAATGATCCCCTGTATCTTATGACTGAAACCTCCTGCCCGGAGGATTTCGGCCCAGGTCCTATGTTTACGGAACTGGATGCGAGTCCTTTTGCCGTGCCAGTGATATACAAGGGTAGGGAGTATGAAGTCCGTGTCCGGGCGAGTTACGCCCGTGCCCATGTTCGCGACTCGCTCGCGCCCGACGCCGCATGGCCTGAGCAGTGGAAGGGCATGGATGCAGGTCGTGCTCCGTGGGGGAAGCATGCGGATCAGAATATGGGGGTCTCGCTGATGCGGGCTCACCGCGAAATCCAGCTCGACGACTCTTGGGTGAGCGGCGATGATCCGAGAGAACGCTGGTGGACCGTGGAAGTCGATTTTCCAACGGCGCTCGACGAAGTATTTGGCGTCACTAACAACAAGCAGGGCACGATGACCTTCCAACGGCTCGCTCGATACGACTGGAAGCGAGAGGCGCTCCCTGATGAAGAGTCAGTCGGCGATGTGCGCCGCCGGATGGAAGAGGAAGGGGACCACCGAATCCACCTTCTGGATCTTCGCACACAGATCGACAGGGCGATTGGGCTGATGCGGCAGCGCGTTCGGCAGGCGCGACAGCGCCGCGATAGACGCCACAATCTCGATGAAGATCAGAAGGCTGACGCCAAGGCAACCGCCGCGATCAAACGCCGCGTGGAGGAGGGCCACCAAGGAGAGTCTGATAGAGCCGGGGAATCAGGTACCGAAGAAGAACACAAGGAGACGCAAGTTGAATCTCTGGTCGAGAAGCATAGTCTCGACCAGAGCGATGCGCTTCAACGAGTGGCCGAAACAATCGAGGCAGGGAATCGAGTACGTTGGATCCAATCGGCGCAATCCAGCGCGGCCTTCTTCGATGTTGAATCACTGCCCAACGTAATTCAAGTCGCGCTCAACACGAACCATCCCGTGTACTCACACCTTTACGACATCATGCACCCCGATGTTGATGAATTGACCGAGGATGAAGTTCGGGAACGCCTTGCGAAAGCTGCCGCGGCCTTTCGCGTTCTCATTTATTCGTGGGCTCGTTATGAGGAGGAACAGACCGACCGCGCCCGGCGTCAGGTCCGCGATGCGCGTGTGGAATGGGGGAAGTACGCGGAGGAATTCTTCGATGAAGACGATGGCTCAATCGCTCCCACGGATCTGGTGTAGGGGATCATGGAGGCAGCCAATGACACCCAAGGTGGCCGGATTCGCGCCCTTTTCGAAAGCGCCATAGGTAGCGTTTCAGTCATCGCACCGTTCATTAAGGTCGATGCACTACGGTCATTGCTCGATGTAATTCCCACGGACACACATCTGCATTGTGCCACGCGATGGCTCCCCCAAGAAGTTGCAGCGGGCGTATCCGATCTGGAAATCTTGGACATGCTTGAGAAACGCGGCAACTTTACCCTTTCCCTCGTTGACAGGCTGCACGCTAAGCTCTATATCGCCGGTGAACGATGTCTCGTCGGCTCAGCCAACGTAACCCTTGCCGGGCTAGGGGAAGGAGGTGGCAGGAATATCGAGGTTCTCGTTGAGACGACCATCGACAATCTTGGAATTGCTGCGACGCTTGAGGAAATCTCTCAAGCGGAACGTCCAGCAACAAGGCTCATGGCGCAAGCCGCTCGTCGCTTGGCCGACAGTCTTTCTACCTCAATGGCATCGAAGGTTGATCTTGAGGCTCCTTGGTTTCCGATCAGTCGACGACCCGAATACGCATATCAATTCTACACGCAACCCCCGAGCGGATACTTAAGAGCTACCGACCGCATTCTGCTGACTGACTTGGCCAGTTCCAATCTCCAGCCGGGTCTCAAGGAGGATGATTTTCGAACTGCGGTCCGTTCCCTGCTCGCGGCCATACCAATCGCTGAAGCCCTTCTCGACGCGACCGAAGACACGACACTCACCCGCTCCGACGCCCACTCTTATCTTGAGACGATCTCCGGAGACGATTTTTCCACTAACGACCTATGGCTCGCATTCGTCAACTGGATGGCGTACTTCTTCCACGACCGAGTCATGAAACAAGAGATAACCGAGATCGCACTCCGGTGTGCCCAGCCTCTAGACGGCACAAGCTGACAAGACGAGGCGAGTGTCCTATCGGCACTCAATCCAGCACCCCAGCCGCCCGCTGCTGCGCTCCATAGGATTCAAGCACAGCTCGCTCTTGTGGCGTGATCGTCTCGCGCTCCGACAAACTAGCGGCAACTTGTGCAAACAGATCGACACTCCGCAAACCCATGACCGTGGTATGCACGGCGTCGTGGCTGAGCACGTAGCGATAGAATCGTTCAGGGGCGGGCGCGCCGGGGCCTTTTAGCAACTTCTCGTTGCGCGAGGCGTTCATGATCACCACGCCCGTATTGGCGGCCTGCGCGGCGGGAAAAACCGTTTCTTCCGGCTCTTTCATCGCGCAATTATACCAGCAAAGTACCGTATCAAAATGACCGGTGCGGACCGCCTGTTCCACTTGCACCCAATCGTGTCCAGTAACGCCGATGAAGCGCACTAGGCCTTCTTCGCGGGCTTGTTGGGCGGCTTCCAATGCTCCGCCGGGCCCCAGCGCTTGGTTGCGTTCTTCTTCGGTGTTTAAATGGTGGAGTTGGAAAATATCGAGATAGTCTGTTTTGAGCGCGCGCAACGAGGTTTGCAACTCTTGGCGCGCCCCCTCGGCGTCGCGCTTCGCGGATTTGCTGGCTACGATGAGATCGTGACGCCGGCCCTCGATCGCTTGGCCGATCACCTTCTCGTCTTCACCACCCTGATAACTGCGCGCCGTATCGATGTAGTTGACGCCGCAATCAAGCGCCGCCCTATATCCATCGGCCGTCTCGCAATACGTGCCGCCGATGCCGAATCGGGTAACCTCGAGATTGGTGCGGCCTAAAATTGCACGGGGAAGATCGCGGCTCATGGGATTACTCCTCAGAGAAAGATGTGATTTTAAGTTACAGTCTCCGCAACGCGGCACCGACGCTTGCCATGAGTTTCAACCGACATCTATACTAACTACATTATGTTTTAGACATCAGAGAACCATCGCGCAAAGCAAACGTCGGCTCAAGAGAGCAATAGCAAAAACCCAACGCAGCCGCCGATACCACTAGATACTACCACCCAATTACGAGAACCGAAATGAGCAACGGACCGCCAAAAAAGACCAAAGGCCGACGATTTGCCAAGATCTTGGGCGCAGCGGTGCTCTTGGTCATTGGCTTCCTTGTGTTCGCCAATATCCAAGACGTCAACACCAAGAACAGCGAGGAGGCGACACCACTGCACTATGCGGCGGCAAACAATGCGACTGAAACAGCCCAACTGTTAATAACGCAAGGAGCCGAGATCTGTGCCAAGGACACATTGGGCCTGACGCCGCTACACTGGGCGGCGTGGAAAAATG
>JAJDTR010000155.1 GCA_022827055.1 Candidatus Poribacteria bacterium
TTCGTGGTCTGATTTTCACTCCAGCGGAGTGCTATGTCAATAGAACACAATTCCTCCTCGCGTCTGCACTCCAGAGGATCAAACGAACGAATAGTGAGTGCGATAGTAGATCCTGTGCAATGTCGAGTGTTACTTGAGAGAGAGGATGGAAGATGGGATGGGTGGAAGAGTGGAGGAGTAAAGTGGAGTTGATCCAGATTGAACGCTGTTCGGCTATCTCTTAAGGAGTCTCATGCGTAAATATCCCCTATTCCTCACAGTTAGTTTCCTCTTAGGGGTATGCGGTGCACACGCCCAGCAACCGGATCTGCCCAATTTTGCAGTTGATTCCGCAAGTATCACCTTCTCCAATTCGGCGCCGACCGAAGGGGAAGAGATTACAGTCTACGTTCGTGTGGACAACGTCGGGCAGGCGGCGCCGACCCTCAACGAAGATCTTATTGTTAAGCTCTACGAAGGGGACCCCGCCACAGAGTCGCTTCAAATCCTATGCAAGGACGTCATTCTGGGTCTGGAGCCGGGCGAATCTGATGACATAAAGGCGCAATGGCGCCCACCCGCGGGCACAACCACAATTTACGCGGTTGTAAATCCGTCCGGCGAAAAGAGAATCCACGAATCCAATTGGGATGACAATATCACGCACATCTCCATAACCGCCACACCCGTCACCTTTCCCCAAGCAACCCCCGAGCAGATTCAGGATGCCATCGAAAAGGGTGCAAAGTGGATAGAGTCGCAGCAGGGCAAGCACAGCCGCACTTGTCTGCAATGCGGCACCGAGATTCAGATTGTTTCGACCTGCGTGATATGCGGCGCAACGGTTAAAGGATTGCCCGAAGATCTCGTCCCCGGTCCGGCTTGGGAGTACGGCGAAGACAGCAAACAGGAAACGGCTCTCGCATTACAAGGGCTCTTCTCTGCCGGTTTGGATCAATCACACCCGGCGGTGGCAAATGCACTCCAATACCTTATGGAATCGGACTGGAATAACTTCACGGTCTATCACTATGCGGCTATCATTCCCGTCTTGGTCTCGGCAGATGATGACAGATACCGGGAACGCGCCCAATTTGCCATTAACAGACTTGCAGAAACCCAACTCCCATTGAAGGGAAGCGGCTTTGAAGATCCGAGGGACGACGGTGGTTGGGGGCATGGATATACGGCTAACGGCGCACATACAAATATGGTAGTTTACGCGCTATACGCGGGGAAGCAGTGGGGCTTGAATGTTCCTCAAGAAACATGGGACCGCGCCGAAAAATGGATTCGAAGTAATCAGACAGACACTGGCGGTTGGCTCTACAATCTCGTTGAGGACGGCTCGCCTTGGGCAGCTGGCGACTACGGCAGTATGACCGCGACCGGGCTTTGGATACTTCGCGCCTGCGGCGTGTCTACCGAGGATGCGCAGATTAGGAAGGGGTTAGCGTGGATAGAAAAACATTGGTCAGTGACTCGAAACCCCGGATCAAATGCATGGCTTTACTTCTATCTTCTCTCTCTTCAACGCTTCGCCGACATCCCGCCGGAACTGACAACGCTTGTCGGACACAGTTGGTATCGGGAATTCTCGAATATGCTCGTAGCTCGACAGGAACCTGACGGGCGATGGGCAGACCAAGAGGGCGACGCTTCCGCAACCTGTTTTGCGCTGATGTTATTGAGCCGCGAACTACCCGAACCGTCACGGCCAAATTTGGGCGTGGCTCCGCGCAGTATTCGATTTTCTCCGCCTTCGCCTCGCGTCGGTGAACCGACACGGATTAGCCTGACGTTGACCAACACGGGCGCACCGCTTGACGGAATTGTTCCTCTCCACTTTTACGACTACGCACCGGAAGACGGCGGAGAGAAAATCGCGGTTCAAGAAGCAATCTTCTCACCGAAACTCCGGGAGACCACCGTATCCATAAATTGGGCGCCGCAGACTGAAGGAACGCACGAAATATACGCCGTGGTCGATCCTGACAATCAAATTGAGGACCTTGACAGGGAGAACAACGCCGATTCGCAAGAATTGACTATCTACTCCAAATCGACTAGCGCGACGGATCCCGTTCTCGCGCCGCCTCGTAAGATTGGCGAAGGACTTTTCCAAGTTGGGGATGTCGTTTTCGATGTGAACAAGCGCGAAGTTACGTTAACGGGCGAAATCAACATCATTAACGGCGACACCATTATCGAGTTTTTTGCCTGCGGTAAGCTCGGCAAGACACACGAGAGTGTTCTGATGCTTAATTCTGAACCGATTCACATCTTCCTGGCGCTGGGAGCCGAACTCGGCATGAATCCGGGAAGAAACCTTACCGTAGTGGGCGACCCTCACACTCCGAAGGGCGATAGAGCGGAGATTTGGGTGGAGTGGCAGCAGGGGGAGGAAACCGTGCGCCGGAGAGCGGAGGACCTGTTATGGAACGCGATGGAAGGCCGCCCGATGGAACGGACGAACTGGGTGTTCACCGGCGGACGCGTGATTAACAACACGCAGTTTACGCCCCAGGTATATCACAACATCATCGCCGTTTATCGTGATCCGGATTCAATTTTCAATCATACCCTTTCGGGCGGCACGGATGATCGGACCTACCGCGTCAACGGTGACGTGATTCCAGCCAAGGGCACGGAAGTGAAGGTGATTATTCATCCGGTTGCGGAAAACGTAGACGGCAGACATACCGATGAACCCGAGCGGAATAACGGCGCGCTGGGAGAAGGTTAACGCGTGACCAGACGCCAAGAGATAATCGAAATTCTTAGGGGTGAGACGCTCTCGCTGCAAGATCTCTCGGTTTTCTTAAAGGTACACATCAAGGAAATTCTCGAAGACATTCCGCACATCGAGAAGTCTATTCAGCCTCAAGCGCGAATGGTTATCGTGCCAGCTCACTGCCAGAAATGCGGGTTCACGTTCAGAGATAGGCGTAAGATCGAGACACCTTCACGATGCCCGAAGTGCAAGGGCACGTGGATAAAGCCGCCGCTCTTTCAGATTCAGGACGCATAAATTACGCGGAGGAAGAACCCTGATGCCGCTTTATGAATACCAGTGCAAAACCTGCGACTCGAAATTTGAAATGCTGCAAAGCATCAATGAAGTAGATACCGAACTAGCATGTCCGGAGTGCGATTCATTCGAGACGGCAAAAGTGTTTGCCCCATTCGCATCCCTCGGAACCGAGAAATCAGCCGCGTGCGACACCGGCTCAACCTGAGCAATACCCGAACCCGGCAGTTAGCCCGGATACAAAACTAGATGTTGCTTGTCTACGGACGAGTTCTGTAATGGCTAAGGTTTAATTACACATCCAGCCATAAGATGGATAGTTCTCGTCGCTCCAAACACTCCGTCTTGAGGCGTTTTGTTTCCCCCACCTTAATGTTTCTTCCTCACGCCAAATTTCTTGTAGGGTGGGATCAAACGACTGAATAGGGAGCGCGATAGAAATCCCCTGCCCACCGTCGCCAGCCGCGTTTAATGTCTGCAGGGTTTTTCCTGCCTGCTCCCGTCTTTTCATGCATAGAGTGCTAACCATGAATTCACCATATCGCGTCGCAATGGTTGGATGCGGCGAGATTTCCAAAGAGCACGCGGATGCGTGGAAAAATCTTCCCGAGATTGATCTGGCAGCCGCCTGCGACATAAAGTTTGAAGCTCTCGCAAGTTTTGCCAATGCCTTCGAGGTTAAGCATACTTACAATGACGTGAGAACCATGCTTGAAAAACAGCAGCCGGACATCGTGGTGATTGCGACAATCCCCAAGGCGCATCGTGAGATAATCCTGGAAGGGATCCGCAACGGCGTTCGAGCGATACTGTGTGAAGCGCCGGTTGCCATGAACACCAATGACATCGAGCTGATGATTCAGGTTACTGAGAAGGCGGGCGTCCTACTGGCGGAAGGGCTGATGTACAGGCATCACCCGTTGACGCTTGCGGTAAAGCGACAGGTTCTTGATGGCGCGATCGGCGACGTGCGGTTTATCCGATCAACCTTCTCGAGGGCGTTAACGGATCGCACGAACTGGCGCTTTCACGGCGATCTTGGAGGCGGAGCGGTGAGAGTTTTGGGCTGTTATTGTGTCGATGTTATACGCCATCTCGTCGATGCTGAGCCAAAGGCGGCTTGGGGGTGCGGCACGTTTGAACCCGTAAGCAACGCTTGGGAGGCGATGATTGGTACCCTGGATTTTGGCGGCGGTGTCTTTGGGCAATTCGACTGCGGTTTCGGTTGGAGCAATCGAGAGTCATATGAGGTGGTCGGCACAAAGGGAACGATTTTAGTCCCGCGTGCGTGGAGCAAAGGTGACGGCCCCTGTAATTTCACAATGAATGGCGAACCCGTGAATCTTACGGGAGTGAATCCGTATGCGACAGAGATGTTGAATCTGTGCAAATCGTTGGACACCGGAGAACCGCCGCCTGTAGGACTGGATAATGCCAGGCGGAACATGCGCGTCATTGATGGCGTGACCGAAGCTGCGCGTAGCGGAAAGCAAATAGAGATACTTGAAATATGATGGTTTTTCAGGGTTAAGTGTGGGAATGAAACTTAAGCAACTTCCGATAATAAATCTCGCATTTTAACGAACACCACGGCGCTAACTAGCCGACCGCTCCTGCTGGATTGACAAATCCGGCAGATTCTAATTTATAGAGAGTCTCTATGTCCGTAGAAACCGATAGCTTTATTCTTCTGCTCCGAAGGAATGACTATTAAGGGTGGAACAGTGGGAAATCTTCCGCCCTTCCACTCTTCCATCCTTCCAATCCTAGTCTTCCTAGACTCGTAGGTTGGGTTGAACGGAAATTCGTTAGTAATCGCTAATCTTGTAAGAGTTTGCGAGTGCCTATTTCGCTTGAACGCGCCAAAATTTGAGTGAAACCCAACACGTTCTACCACTCTGAGACATCCTCTGCAATTAGATGCGTTTCCCCCGATAGTCTGGCGATAAAACGTTGTAATGAAAACGCTCCTGTGCTAAGATATCTTCATCGTGGAGCCTCAGTTTGTCCCAAGGTTGCGTCCATGTTACCGTAGTATGCATGACCCGCCATCCCCTAAAGCACTCATACTCCACAGCGTAAATTCACACGACCAGATTTTAGACTCGAACTTCGCAGTGTTTCATCAATCTGAGAGTTACTATTGAAGAAAAAGGAGAATCATCTATGCCCCTCACGGAGAGTCAAATTACAGAGTTATCGCAGGCGCTCATGAATGCTCAAGAGACAGCCACGCCGATAACCAACGTGGTTGATCAGTATCCCGACATAACTATCGCCGACGCTTATGCCGTTCATAAGAAGACGTTCGATACCAGAATCAGCAACGGCGACACCGTGATAGGTCGAAAGATAGGTCTTTCATCGAAGGCTGCGCAGGAGATGTTCAACGCGGACAGCCCGGCCTATGGGAATCTTTTTGCCTCAATGATAGTGCTGGAGGGCGAGCCGATTTCGATGAGTGATTTATGCAGGCCGATGTTAGAAGGCGAAACAGCTTTCGTTCTCAAGAACGACCTCAAAGGACCGGGCGCTACGCCGGCAAGTGTCATGGCCTCTATCGCTGGAGTTATGCCGGCATTTGAAATCGCGGATACCCGCGGGACGGAGAAGCCAAAGGCAGCTCAGGACCTGATCGCGGACAGTTGCGGCGCGGGTAAAGTTATGTTGGGCGGCCAACTTACACCTATTGACGGCATCGACTTTCGGCATATCGGTGTAGTGTTGGAGAAAGATGGGGAGGTCCTTACTACCGCCGCCACAGCCGCGGTACTCGGCAATCCCATCAATTCGGTCGTGAATTTGGTAAATAAACTTGCCGAGTTCGACATAGGCTTGTCTGCTGGCGAGTTTGTCATACCCGGTACGGCGCACATGGTGGTATCTCCCGAAGCAGGCTCCTGCTATCGGGCGACATTTGATCGCGTGGGGTACGTATCGGCACGCTTTGTCGATTAGGGTATGGTAGATTACAAAGTGCTCAAGTCAAATTTCGATAACTAATATCATTTCGCCCGAATAATAGTGCATATAATGCCTCAATTATGTCCTTCACCTTTGCCGTAGGCGGGGCATCTTGCCCCGCCGGCTTTACGCGGAGACAAGATTTCTTACCACACAAGTTTCTTTACTTAATCCAGGTAATTAATGCACTTGCATTCTAGAGAAATGGTATAAGCATCGGTCAAATCCATTCATTCTCAAAGCCGAAGAGATCAAAGCGAATCGGGACACATGGACACATGAGGCAACGACCAAAAAGAAACAAAAAACCCCCGTACGTCCAACATGTACAGGGGTCTTATTTGATCTGGATTGATGGAATTGACTATATCGTCTCGTCCCAAGTTACCGAGTTTACTCATCGTCCGAATCTTCTTCGGCATCTCTATGTTTCCGACGCTCGTGTCGGTCACGATGACGCATTTCGCGGTCCTCGTCCCAATCCTTGTGGTGCCGTCTACCTCGAAATCCGCGTCCTTTTTTCTTGTAATCATCGTCGAAATGACGGGCTTTCATCAACATTTCACGTTGTTCTTTCGTCAGCAACTTAGCGGTCTCAAGTTTATGGCGAGTCACAGCTTGACGAATCTTTGTTCCGATCGCTAATACTTCATCAGACTTGGCGACGATTGCGCCTTCATCAAGTTCGTCCGCACCCCAAAGTTGCTTGAGTTCCAAACGCTTGACTTGCATTTCCGCTTTTAGCGGTATAATTTGCTTGGTGTGATCGACTTTCAGCGATTTCAACTGTTGGGCTTGCTCCTTGGAGAGCATTTTCATCATTTTGGATTTAAGGTAATATCCCTTCTTGTCCTTTTCATGCGAGTGGCCGCCGCGTGAAAATGCGGTTGATGCCATGATGCCCACGGTGAGAAGAGCGATGCAGATGGTGGCTACGGTTCTGATTTTCATTTTTCTATTCCTTTCCTAACGGATTAAATTGAACGATAGTGTTTCACATGTTCTGTCGTAACTGTATCCTTTGGCAAGTGAGTGCGGAAATTGTTCGGGAAAAAATTGATGACTTTCACATTTTGTTAACGATTAAACTATTTATCCCGACTTCCGAGAAGGTAAGCAAGACGGTTGGTTGATACTACCCGCGTCGAATAACCAAGGGGTGAAGGCAGCACGACTGGGAGTGGATACGATTGCAGCGTGACTATGTCGCACAGGATATTGCGAATCTGCGGTTCGGTCTCTACGAACGGCGATTAGAGCCAAATCTATTTCGCATCTTTGAACAACGGTCGATTGAGCAAGCCTCATACCGAGCCGATTTCTGGATTATCGGGAGCAGTCATGTCCTCAACGTTGAAACAGATCGAGGGGGCATGGCAGAGGTCATCTCGGGCGATTCTCGCGCACTCCCTAGGGACGGCAGGATTAAGCTTGTTCGTGCTGTTGGAGAACATTGTTACCATGTCCAAGTTGCCGACGAATTCAGCTATCGCGTAGAACTGCAACTGTTGAAGGTTCCGGACAAAGACTTCTTACTTAATGAACCGACGTCTGCTAACCAGGGAATCCTGTTTCGGATGCGCCACTGTTTCCCAGCTCGAAAAGATATGGCGGAAACACCCATCACGGTGATCGACGTGCTGAAAGCCGATGACGCCGGGCTTGAGTTAAAAACCTTTCATTCGTATGTTGAAGCGCCTGCCGTAGTGGTTACGCGATCGACAATCGAGGTCGTCCGTAAGGACGGAATTTGAACGGAGAAAGTGCGAGCGACATCCGAATCGAACAACTGAGTGTATAGCGAGGGATTAAGCGAACGAATATTGAGCGCGATAGCAAGTCCAGATAGTAAATCCCCCCTAGCGAGTGAATACCGAGCGCGATAAGAACCCTTGCTTGTGAGTAACGGAATACCTTCCTACCATGTGACACATCGGGCATCGGAATTTCCCCCTATCACGCGATCTGTGGGAAACCAAAGAGGTTCAATTTCGAATCTTTATGACCACGCAGACGGACAAACCTGATAATTCGGAAGTACCCGCCGAAACCATCAATGCAAGTAGTAAGAGGGCTATCCTCGTACTACTTCTCGCCGTTTCTCTCATTTCGATATGCGCGATAATCTACGAAATAATTATCGCTGCCGTATCGTCGTACCTCTTTGGCAACAGCGTCTACCAATTCTCAATTACCATTGGGTTATTCATGAGTTCAATGGGATTGGGTTCTTTCCTGTCAAAATTCTTTAACCGGTATCTCGTAAACCGATTTATCCTGATTGAGATAATTATCGGCGTATTGGGCGGGGTGTCGTCCATAATCCTCTTCAACGCCTACATCATCGTTGAGTCTACGGTCGGGTATCTCTTGGTGATGTTCACCCTAATTATGGCAATCGGAACGCTTGTGGGCTTGGAAATCCCGATACTGACGCGGATTGTCGCCCAGTACGAATCCTTGCGGGTCACGCTTGCGAACGTGCTTGCGTTTGATTATGTTGGAGCGTTAATCGGCTCTATCGCCTTTCCACTGCTGCTATTGAAGTACACCGGCTTGATTCAGACCGCCTTCATCATCGGATTTGTCAACGTCTTGGTCGCCGGACTCGTGCTCCTTCACTACTGGACTGATATCGAAAAGAGAGCCAGGGTCGTGGTAACCGTCGTGCTGGCTGGCGGTTTTCTTGCGGTTGCCTCCGCCTACGGCGGTCGCATCGGCGTTTGGCTAGAAAGCAACCTCTATCATCATCGTATTCTCTATTCGAAACAATCGAAATATCAGAAAATCGTCGTGACGGAGCGCAATCCGCAGACGGAAATCTCATCAAAGCAGCCGAGCGCCGATTCTCGTCAGATAAAGGTAACTAACCGGGGCGGGGATGTCCGACTTTTCATTGATATGCAACTCCAATTCAGTTCGGTCGACGAGTTCCGATACCACGAAGCGCTTGTTCACCCCGCAATGACGCTCGCCGAAAACCGTAAGAACGTGTTAATCCTCGGCGGGGGTGATGGTTTGGCAACGCGCGAGGTGCTGAAATACGCGGAGATGCAACGCATTGTGCTGGTGGATATCGATCCCGAGATTACGGAAATTTGCAGCAGCCATAATGCAATCGTGGCGCTTAACGGCGGCTCGCTGTCGCACCCGAAAGTTACGATAGTCAATGAAGACGCCTACATATTCGTTGAGCGGGAACGCGCTAATCAGACGTTTGATGTGGTTATCATCGATCTGCCCGATCCAAACGACGAGGGATTATCAAAACTGTACAGCGTCGCATTCTATAAACTGGTGGGAGACATACTCAACCCCGGCGGCACGATGGTGACGCAGAGCACGTCACCGTTCTTCGCGCGCCGCGCGTTCTGGTGTATCCATCAGTCGATAGAGGAGGCGGGGTGGAACACTTATGCATACCACGTTGAGGTGCCGTCAATGGGGAATTGGGGGTTCAATCTTGCTTCCAAAACGCCTTGTGATGTCACAGAAATTCGCCTGACGGTTGAGACGAACTTTCTCACTGACGATTTTGTAGGAGCAATGTTCAAATTTGGGAAGGATGTCGCCGAAGTCGAGACAAGGCTCAACAAACTGCTCAAGCCCGTTTTGATTTTCTATTACGACGATGAGAAGTGGCGGTTCTATTGAACCGCGTTCGTAGGAGGGAATTCTGATTCCCGACCATAGAGATTGAGTTAAGCATTTTAGAGTGCAAGTCACGCGACTTCAATGTCTTGAACTGTTAATCTCCATGTAGAGGTGAGCGAGGGAATACTAGCTCATTCATTGATGGGTGCCACAGAAGATGACTCATGGCACTGGTTTCGGTAGGTGCCGGTGCGGTTGGAAAGGGATCTCTATCAGGATCTACTATCGCCTTCACTATTCGTTCAGTTGATCACTCATTATCCATTCGCTTGATCGCACCTACCGTGCGGGCGGTGATAGAGATTTCCTCCCCACCCTATGGGGAATTCCGATTCACGACCATCATGATGTGGAGACTGTTCAACTTCAACCAGAAGAACGCTTGAGCTGGGAATAAGCCGGATTCTGTTCCCCGACTCGCTTTCGCTCGTCAGGGCGATGGTCATTCATCTGGGATCGATGTTGCCACCGACCTCAAGCGGCTTTACCCGAGGACGAGGCGGGCGCGCCTGCACTGTCCTCCTATTTAGCCTTGCTCCAGATGGGGTTTGCCAAGCTCCCGATGTCACCACCGGGACTGGTGCGCTTTTACCGCACCGTTTCACCTGTACAACGCGCGGTGCGTTGTAGTCTGCTTTCTGTTGCACTTTCCATAGCGTCGCCGCTCCTGGGTGTTACCCAGCATCCCGCCCTACGGAGTCCGGACTTTCCTCATCCCGATTTCTCGAAACGCGATCATCTACCCAACTCAAGCTTCCGATATAATAACATATCTAGGCAAAATATTGAAGCCTGTAGGAAGGGATCAAGCAAATGGATAACGAGTGCGATAGAAATACCTCTCGATGCCCGAACATTCCGATTCTCGGCATACGGAATCTGATAGTTGACATTGGGTTTGTCCAACGATAAACTAATGTAGGTATAAGGTCATTGACAGAGTGTCGGAGTGTATGGCGCCAAGGAGGAGTTTAGATTGGGAAAGAAGGCTGTTGTTCTCTTGAGCGGAGGCATGGATTCAACAACAACACTTGCAATAGCCAAATCTCAGGGCTACGAAGTGTGTGCAATGAGTTTTCGATATGGACAACGTCATGCACTTGAATTTGAAAGAGCGAAACAGATTGCGGCAAGCATGGGTGTGGAGAAACATACTATCGTTGACATTGATTTGCGCTCATTTGGCGGTTCCGCGTTAACCGATGATATAGAGGTGCCGCGAGACCGTTCGCAAGAGGAGATGGGGGCGGGTATACCGGTTACCTACGTTCCAGCGCGTAACACAATCTTTTTATCTTTTGCCCTTGCTTGGGCGGAGACGCTGGAGGCGGACACAATCTTCATCGGCGTCAACGTGCTTGATTATAGCGGCTATCCGGACTGCAGGCCCGAATATATCCAGGCGTATCAACGGATGGCGGATCTCGCGACCAAAACGGGTGTGCAGGGAAAAACGCAACTCAAGATTCAGACACCGCTCATTCTAATGACCAAGGCTGAAATCATTCGGAAGGGAGCCGAACTTGGGGTTGATTACGGGTTGACTCTTAGTTGTTACGATCCGGACGAATCGGGTAGAGCTTGCGGCAATTGCGATAGCTGTATCTTGAGGAAGAAGGGATTCATAGAGGCGGGCATCTCCGATCCGACGGAGTACCAAAGCAGTGACTAGTGACCTGTGGTCAGTGGCTAGTGAGAGAGACGGAGGGATGAGAGGGAGGAACTAAAGAGTAAGTGCCGAGTTATGTTTTTGCGGTCTGGATTTGTCAATCCAGACCGTGCGAGCTCGAAGTTTACGTGAAATGAACGCTAACAATGCCACCCGTGTACAACAAACCGAGACGCTAGAAGCAATCTTCGTATCCAACTATCGGTCATCGGAATGCTCTCCTACACCAGTCCCAACCGATTCGTGAGATTAGATTTCCACAAATTCAACCTCAACCGGATTGGGGATTATGCCGGATTCATACCCGCGGCGAAGCAACTCACGAACTCCGGCTCTACCTGACTCACCATAATCAAGGGTATATTCGTTAACGTACATCCCCACAAATTTGTCGGCGAGATCGGTCTCCATGTCGCGCGCGTACGTCATGGCGTATTCAAGTCCCTTTTTACGATGATCGAGGGAATACTGAATGCTCTCTTTGAGCAAGGTCGTAATTTGCCGAATCTTGTCGTCTCCGAGGTTACGCCGAATGGCGTTTGCGCCAAGCGGGAGCGGCAATCCCGTTTCTTCATGCCACCATTCCCCAAGATCCGCCACTTTGTGCAGCCCCATACGTGCGTACGTTAGCTGACCTTCATGGATAATCAATCCGGCGTCCGCTTTACCCTCTTCAACGTAAGCTAGAATCTGATCGAAACGCACTGTCTCCGATTCAAAGTCGGGTTGGAAGAGACTTAGTGTAAGGAAAGCGGTTGTGAGTTTTCCGGGAATAGCTATCTTTTTTCCGGCAAGATCTTCGCGACTCACCGGCTCCCTGGAAACAACCAGTGGACCGTACTTGTCTCCGATGCTCGCGCCGCACGGTGTGAGGGCATAATTTTCTGCCACATAAGCGTAGGCATGGGCAGATATCGCCGTGACCTCAAGTTCCGCATTCAGCGCTCGGCGGTTTAAGCTCTCAATGTCCTCGATGACATGCACCACGTCGATACCATTCGTCGGGATAAGCCCCTTGGCGAGAGCATAAAACATGAATGCGTCATCGGAATCGGGGCTATGACCAATCCGTATCTGTTCTGATTCTGACATTTGAAACTCCTGTTTTAATCTTGGCCGGTCCTTCGCACCAGATCCGCCAGCCATCTTACATTTCGCGTCATTGGATCCAACAATAGGATGATACCATCTTTACTCTCGCATCATCAACAGGAATCCGGAGAATGCCCGCAAAGCGCTATTTCTATTTGACAGCTATTCCCGACCTAGACGCCGAGATAACCAACGCGGAATGCCTCGCCCTGACCGGAGTGGCTCCAAACGCACATGGACTTGCTATTTCGTCGAAACGCGTTGATGTCAGCCGCGGCGCATACGTGAGGTGTTGTGCGGAACTTCTGTTTGAAGCTGGAAGCATTTCGGAAATCTGTGCGCTAATTAGAGCCGCGGGGCTGTACGCCGACGATTTTCGAGTGTCTGTCGTTAAATTGCCGCGCAATTTGAAGGCGAACAGCCTTGAAATTGCACACAATGTAGGTGCAGAAATTGGCGGCATACCCGATCTGGACTCGCCGCGGGTCACATTCCTGACGGTTATAACAAAGGAGAAAGTCCGGTTGGGTAAGTTACTTTCGGAATCCGATGGACGATGGATTGCCCATAACAAGCGTCCACACGTGACATCAAGTTCCTTGCCCACTAGGCTTGCCAGAGCGATTGTCAACCTAACGGTCTCACCCGGTGACCGCCTCCTTGATCCGTGTTGCGGCACGGGTACGATTATACTGGAAGCTGCGCAGATGGGAGTGAAGGCGGTCGGCTATGACATCAACGTGCGCATGGTGGGAGCAACACGAAACAATCTAAAGCATTACGGTTTGAGCGCGGAGGTCCACCTTGGGGACGCTCGCCTAATTAGTGGGCGGTATGACGCGGTGGTCACAGATTTCCCATACGGAATAGGTCTCGATAGGAACATGACGTTAGATAAAGAAATTCTGGTGCGAATTCGTCAACTTGCTCCAAGAGCGGTTTTCGTCCACACCAGAGACCTTAACAGTGAACTTGTCGATTTAGGATTTTGCATTGAGCAGGTTTTGCCTGCGCGCAAACATACGATGGTTCGTACAATATTCATCACCTCAACCGGATACAATCCGAGTTCGGGGTAGGGCAGCCGCATTTGAATTCGGTTTGTACAGTAGTCTGCGCTTCGATTGGGCTCGGAAAGGTAATGAAAAGAGGGAGCGAAAACAGTGATTTGGTGGTTGTAGATTGTTGCTATAGTCAATCGGGCTCAAACCTCTTTCGACCCATTGAAACAGACGACCCATTGAAACAGAAACCGTTCTCAAAAATCTTCATCGTTGTCGTAAAAGTCTGTCTCGCTCATAAAATCTTCATCGGGTTCTTCCTCTTCATAGATGTCGTACTCTTTCGCATCCATCAACACATCCAGTTCTTTTGAACTCTCAACGCTCATTCTACAAATCCATCCATCGCCCTCCGGAGAACGGTTGATGACATCCGGATCATCTTCAAGGGCAGTATTGATCGCTCTGATTTCTCCTGTAATCGGTGCATGGATGGGAAACGAATCCCCGTCCGCAACTTCGACCCTACTGATTACATCGTCTTGCTCGAATTCTTCGTTAACGGGTGGTAAATCTACGAAGATGATATCACCGTAGATGAGTTGCACACGTTCAGTGATTCCAACAACTCCTTCATTATCTGTGACTTCAATCCATTCGTGCGTAGTGGTATATTTGACCTCGTTCAAGGTTTAGCCTCCAGAGTCTACTTATGTCTACATTCAGGTTGTGGCAATACTGCTTACTTCGATTGGTGCGGCCATTCGCTGAAGATTCGCTTTCAAGGTGTCGAGCTCTCGTTGGCGGATCCTTAGATAAACAATAGCATTCTCATCATATTCAACATTCAAGACATCTCCCCTGAGTCGACGACACAGGTTTAGAACTGGTCCAATCTGATTGTGAAATACGCGCAGTCGCAAAGTTTGGTATAGAATTCGTGTTTCAATCTTGGCATTCGTTAGACAACTCCGAGCGCAGCCTCCATAAGCGCGGATAAGCCCCCCGACCCCCAAATTAATCCCACCATAATAACGCACGATTACACAGATTACATTCGACAACTCGGCTGCTTTTATTGCCGAGAGAATAGGTGGCCCCGCCGAATGTGTAGGTTCGCCCGCGTCGGTAGCATATTCTCGAATCTCGGTCCCCGCCTCAATCTTATAAGCATAGCAGTAGTGTGAGGCATTAGGGTACTCTTGCTGAACGAGGTTTAGGAAATCCCTTATGGCATCCTGACTCTCGACCGCTGTCGCCAAACCGATGAATCGAGATTTTTTGACTTCGAGTCTTGATTCAGCAATGCCGACAACCGTCTTGTATTGATCGGACATACATTGTGAAGGAGGTTCTCGAAAGCTACTTAGCCCTAGACATCGCTATTTTCTCGATTTTCCGGTCTTCCTTCCGCAGAGCCTGACACACATTTTATCAAGAGCCCTGTCCAATCGAAAAATAGTAGACAACCCCTCCCTGATCTACACGGATCCTCTCGCCTTCTCTTTCAGTTGGTTTTGATTGAGGCGTATATGTCCCACTGATGCGAAACCGCCCTAGATTAAAACCGATACCAAATGTCGGCCCCTCGGCTTTCCAGATTCGTTCTTCCATTTGAAGTGTTTCGGTACGAACGATCTGAACCGGATGCCATCTGTGCTCAGTGTGCCGCAAATAACCAATTCTGCAGCCAATCCGTCCGTGATACCATATTTCCCCGCCAAAGCTTGCTCGTAGGCCGTTCTCGAAAGGAGGATTCACATCAAGATTAAACTTGAAATCCAGATCGTTATATCGTTCGTGGTAGACGCCTCCGACAAGAACTTCTTGTTCGATTTGATTGGGAATGGAGTCGTCCGAAAACGACAACCCGTTACTGAGATTTCTGGCTACGGCGCCAATTCGGAGATGCTCGCCAATTTTTTGGGTTAACCCGATATTGTAAGCGTAACCGTGTCCGGCATGTTCTTCGTTCTCGGGCAACTGAATCTTGGAACGCAGCCATTTGGCGTCTGCGCCAAACGCCAAGCCGGAAAAAAGTTCCCTGCTATATCCTACACCAAGCGCCCAGTCGCTCTGAGGAAAGTTGTTGGTTGCTTTCCCAAGATAGTCTACACGACTAAACTGCCCGTCGTGTCCACGGGCAAAATCGAATCCGAGTATGCCGAAAGATCCTACCGGTACGGCATAATTCAGGAGTTCAACTCCCGACGCGTAGAGGTCGTATTCACCATAGTCTTCATACCGCTCCGTTTCATTTAAATGAGACACCACGGCAACAATTCGGGGAAAACGAGCGGTGTAAAGAGCAAAGCGTCCGTCGCGTATGAGGCTGAGTCCGGCAGGATTACCGTTTAACGCATGTGCCCCTATGTTCGATCCGACAAAACTGCTTTCCATTCCCTGATGCTCGGCGCGCGCTAGTTGCTTGAGAAAAATATCCACGGTTGCAGGGACAGTGACCTCGGACTGCTGGGCTGAAACCAGATGCGCTAGTGTGGCAAAGATTAAGGTGCAATATGTGAATTGTAGATTCTTCATTTCAGATGGATTTCGCCTGTGAATTGGCATTAATTGGATGCATTCTCAAAAATATCTATTTTAGGATTGGTAATGTTTAGGCGGGAAAGGTCAATCTAGCGGCAAAGTGCATCTGTCATTCGCGCAACTCGATGCATCGCTTTCACATCGTGGACACGGACCATGTCCGCTCCGTGTGCGATTGCCCATGTTATGGTAGCTGCGGTTCCTTCTATTCGACTGTTCACCGGGAGGTCAAGGATCTTCCCGATAAAGGATTTTCTAGACGTACCGATAAGGATAGGTTTTTTCAAGAGGCGAAATTCGTCAAGCCTGCGCAAAATCTCCAAGTTGTGATTAACAGTTTTGCCGAATCCAATGCCGGGATCAATGATAATTCGGTCGGGAGGGATGCCTTCTGTTTCCGCATACTCGATACGGCAATGAAGCCAAGCAGAGATATCTGACACGACATCATCATAGACCGGCGATTGTTGCATCGTCCGCGGGGTTCCACGCATGTGCATAAGGATTACCCCGGCACTCATCTCTGCAACAACCCTCGCCATCTCCGCATCCCCTTGGAGCGCCGTAATGTCATTGACGATATGTGCCCCAGATTCGAGCACGCGCCGAGCAACCTCCGATTTGCACGTGTCAATCGATACAGGAACAGAGATTTCATCGACAAGCCCCTCAACCACCGGCAGAATCCGCGCCAATTCTTCCTCTGCCGATGCGGGTGACGCTCCCGGTCGAGAAGATTCGCCGCCAACGTCAATGACATCGGCTCCGTCCTTCGCCATCTCCTTGGCGTGATCGACCGCCGCGGCAACATCAAGATAGCGTCTACCATCGGAAAATGAATCGGGCGTCACATTCAAGATTCCCATGATGAGGGAACGCTGTCCGAAACTGAGTTCTTTCCCGCGGCAGTCCATTAAGTTATGGGAACGGGCGGTCTTGGTCCGAGGATATCTTCAATCTCTTTTCTAACAAGTGTTTCCCTGTCAAGCAGCGCATCGGCAAGTGACTTTAGCCCATCAAGATTGGTCTCAAGAAGATGTCTGGCTTTATCATAACAGTCCATGATGATCCGATGTACCGCCTGATCAATTTCGATCGCCGTTTTTTCGCTATAATCTTTATGATGAGCTAGCTCTTTACCAAGAAAAATCTGTTCGTCACGCCGTCCGAAAGTCAAAGGCCCCATCTCGCTCATTCCCCATTGGGTAACCATTCGACGGGCCATCGCCGTTGCTTGCTCGAAGTCGTTTTGTGCGCCGGTCGTTTGTTCGCCGAAAATCAATTCCTCGGCGACGCGCCCGCCGAGCGCGAACAGAATATGGGCAAGTATATGTTTCTTGCTCATATTATGGCGTTCTTCCAGAGGCAACTTTGCCGTTACACCGAGCGCACGTCCGCGGGGAACAATCGTACATTTGTAGTTGGGATCGCTCTCAGGCACAAAATGCAGCATCAACGCATGCCCGGCTTCGTGGTAGGCGACAACCCGTCTTTCCTCTTCGCTGACAACCAAACTCCGCCGTTCGGGTCCCATCATTACCCGGTCTTTGGCTTCATCAAAGCAGCCCATATCGATTTGGTCTTTGTCCTGCTTCGCCGCGAGCAACGCTGCCTCGTTTGCCATGTTTTCTATATCTGCGCCCGAAAATCCGGGTGTTGCCTTTGCAAGTACGTTTAACTCAACATCTTCGGCAAGTTTGTACGGGTCTTTGGTATGGACTTTAAGGATAGATTCTCGTCCGCCCACATCGGGCAAATCAACGACAATCTGGCGGTCAAATCGTCCCGGTCTCAGCAAGGCCGGATCCAATACATCCGGACGATTCGTCGCGGCTATAAGTATAACGCCTTCCGACGTGTCGAAGCCTTGCATTTCAACAAGGAGTTGGTTTAACGTCTGCTCACGCTCGTCGTGCCCGCCGCCGATTCCCGCGCCGCGATGTCGTCCGACGGCGTCAAGTTCATCAATGAAAATAATGCAGGGCGCATTCTTCTTGCCCGTTTCGAATAGGTCTCGGACGCGAGATGCTCCAACACCAACAAACATCTCAACAAAATCTGATCCGCTGATGCTATAAAACGGAACGTTTGCCTCGCCCGCCACCGCCCGTGCTAACATCGTCTTGCCGGTGCCCGGTGGCCCCATGAGCAGGACTCCTTTGGGTATGCGGCCGCCGAGGCGTTGAAATTTTTTGGGGTCCTTGAGAAATTCTATCACTTCTTGAAGTGCTTCTTTTGCCTCATCAACTCCCGCAACATCGGCGAAGGTAATCTTGGTTTGGTCTTCGGAATGAAGTCGCGCACGGCTCTTTCCGAATGATAGCGCTCTATTGCCGGTGCCCTGCACTTGCCTCATGAAAAAAATCATGATACCAACGAACAGCAGGATTGGCAGCACGGTCGTTCCAAAGATGAGCAACCATTGGGGAACACTCGATCCCTGCTCAACATTAAAACGGATTTGTGCATTCGTGAGCGTCTGATGAAGCGGGAATTCGGAAAACTGATCTCGACTGGTTTTAAACTGTCCCTTCCAATCCTCAATCTCGACAATTTCACCGAATTTAAGCAACTCGTCTTGAACGAAGTGCGGGTCGCGGAACGTACCTTGAATCCACTCCTTCTTGATGACGACTTTATCTTGAAACAATCCGTCATCCTCCGGAGCCAATCTTCCGGCTTCCTCTACCGATTTTCTGCGATCTTCCACGAGCTGATAGAAACTCGATGTTGTAAGCTCATGGACTCGGTCTTTGCGGCTGATCACTTGGGACAGCGCCAGAACAAAGATTGACGCCATCACCACCCAAACCAAGGTACTCTTTGCGTTCTTGTTCACTCCTACACGCCTCTCTGTTTCAATATTGTAAGCATTTCTACGCCTATGCCAACCTTAGGGTTATGCCGCTTCGAGCGAATTTACGCTCGCTATGAACCGATGAAATCTAGAATCCCTAATTGTAGTGGAATCAATCGTCGAAAAGAGTTTGGACTAGCACCGGTTCAGGACGAAAAGTATAACAAATGCGCTGCCAGATATCAAAGGGAAATTCTCCTTTCTGTCACTTATATCATACTATGCAATGTGGTTGTCACTATGTTTTAACGATGTATTCCGAAATCTGTGAATTCTCCCGGTTGGCGGCCGCACCGATTTCACTTGACACTCCATAGCCTTGACAGTATACTACAGAAATATTGGGGTTGGCAATTGGAATTGCTCTTCTTTTGGGAAAACCCTGCAAAGGGGAAGGAGGAGGCATGAAACCGGTAAGCTTGATTTCTACTTCCGTTATAATTCTGATAGTTGCCGCCTCTGCCAGCTTTGCCCATATAATAAATCCGGAAACTGGCTTGAAATTCCGGTATAACGCAGAGCTCGTAGAAGTTTCTCCGGTGATTGACGGTGTTCTTAACGACACGCCTTGGCATGAGACCGGAATACCCGGGAAAATGGATCAAGAAGTTGTTTACGACCAGCAATGGCTGGAATCAAGCGACTTCACTGGTGTGTTCGCCGGGGTATGGCGGAGCGGTTTCCTATATATCGCAATTCAAATGAGCGACGATCAAGTCGAGAATCATGGCGCCAAACTTTCCGAAAAAGACCATCTTGTGGTGTATCTCGATCCGGATCATAGCGGTCACAAAAGCGATTTGTACCGTTACGATCTACCTGTGGGCGATGATGAACACCAATCTTTTGACCCCCCTCTTAGAGCAGTTGCTTGGGGAGACGATGGGCAATCCTGCGAATTGATGTTTAACTTGGGTGATATCGCAGAAAAAGGGAATACGATTGGATTTTGGATCTACTATAATGACGTAGATAACGGAAATCTGGAACATCGGATTAGCTGGGGACCTCCCGGGTATACCGATGACGACTTATCTTTACCGGATCTCGTATTTACCGCCAAATTAAAACCAAATGTGAACCAAAAGGTTCTTCAGTGGGGACGTATCAAGAGTTTCTATTATTGATTATTGATCTGAGGAAGACGCTTGGTGTTTTTTTTCGGCAAGGTTTTGGAACTAATGGGGATAGTTCTTCTCGGAGCGGGGTTATATTTAGGATGCGTCAACCCCTACGGTTTTACCGAGGGCAAGTCAATGGGAGTCGAGATGGGATCATTGGTGGCAGGGATTCTTATCTTCTTCATCGGACGCCTTATTGAGAAGCGTTGAGGACAGATTATATCGCGATATCTCCATAATCCGGTATCTGTGTCAGACCAAACGCGCAGACGTTTTTTTGATCGCCTAATGCAATCCCGCTTGCAGGTCGGTAGTCGCCACGCCCTTTTTAAGTGTCCCGGCACGGTTCAAAGAATTTTATGGAACAGAAAATGGGGTTGTGCTATACTAAGAACTCAGATTTCTTGACGCCGGTACGATAGGTCAAACATGAAATCAACAAACAAGGAGGCAATACTGAAAATGAAGGAACTGAACAACTATGTCTGGCCGAGTTTCGCTGGATTATTCATACTACTGTTATTGACTATGGGTTGCGCAAGCGGCACACCACTAAAGAACATGCCGCCGATTCAACCGTCAGATAGACTTGATGAAAACACCGTTCTAGACGAGAGCGATCCGGAACAGTTCGAAATCCCGGCAAAGTCACCGATACTCATCATGACGAAGGATGACATCGAAGTTGCTATCTGTTACTGGCGTCACTACGACTTGAATCGCAAATATCACCGTGGCAATACCGTATCGCCATTTTACGCATCCGAAGCGCTCCATCAAGGCGATAAAACGGACGTGTTTTACGTCAAGATTACGAATAATCGCCCCCAGAAAATTCTATTTAATGTTAATAAATGCAGGATTGAAGATCAGGGCGAAAATTTGTATGGCCCATTGGACTATGATGGCTTGGTAGAGCGATTCGGACTCATGAGTCGTGTCGCGGGCATCCCTGTCAAAAACGGATTGGCTGTCGCACGTAGGATTCTTCTCGAAAAACAGATCGGACGCTTGGATGACGGGATACCGGCAGGGAAAAGTATTGAGGGATTCCTGCCGTTCTATCAGACCAAACTCAACGCCAGAGAGTTGACCGTCATGCTGCCAATCGAAAAAGCTCCGCCGCCAAACACGACTAAACGGTTTCAAACAATCGACTTTAGCTTTCCTTTCATTCATAGTGAATCGGTTCGCCATGCTCAGCCTACACCCGTCAAGTACTAATCTCCGCAAGATCTAGGAGATTGAGGGCAAATCGTCACAGCCCGTGCGTTAGCGCAGGCATTATCTGACGATTGTGCACGGCGGCAAGGAATTCAAGAACTGTTTGCCGTAAAATTTGGTTGTCAAGCGGGGATCGAGAATAACGACCATTCCCTTATCGGTCTTCGTGCGGATGAGGCGGCCAAATCCTTGTTTCAGCCTAAGAATTGCTTCAGGCAAGCTAAATTCCATGAAAGAATTGCCGCCCTCCTCCTCGACCCGCTTAATCTTCGCTTCCATCACCGGATGTGTCGGCACCTCGAACGGTAGTTTTGTAATAATTACGTTGCTGAGTGATTCGCCCTGAACATCCACCCCTTCCCAGAAGCTTGATGTCCCGAATAACACCGAGTCTCTGTCCCGCTTAAAAGCATCCAACATTTGACTGCGCGAGAGTCCTCCGCCCTGCTTAAACGAGACGATGCCAAGCTCATCGAGATAATCCGATAAAACGCCGTAGACTTCATCCATCATCCGGTAACTTGTGAATAGCACAAACGCCTTTCCGTGTGTCATCTTGAGATAGTGCTTAACTTGGGTGATAACGGATTGAGTAAACTCTACGGATCTGCGCGGATCCGGCATCCTCAAGGGAATATGTATCTCGACTTGGTTCTTATAGTCGAAAGGTGAGCCGGCAATCAATTCGCGGCACTCCGACAAGCCAACGCGTCTCTTGAAAAAATTGAAATTCTGATTTGTCGCCAGCGTGGCGCTCGTCAGGATAACGCTGTTCATGATACCGAACAGATACTCATTCACCGCCTCGCTCACATTCACCGGCGTCGCATTTAACGTCATGCGGGGGAATCGTCCCCGGTTTACCGTTTCAATCCAATACACGGAATCCGGATCGCTGTGGTTAATCATGAGGTCCAGATCTTCACGAAGTTGATTGCATCGGCGCAGGTGAGAGGCTATCTCCTCTTCATCGTCATCCGTCTGCGCCGTTTCCCTCAACTGTCTTAACTCCGTCCGAAGGGTTGCAAGCGGTGCGTCCAGCACGTTTTCGACGAAGTTTTCATGGTCGATTCGTTGTGTGATGCCGCCTCCCCACCTCTGGCTTCCTTGGGACTCCAACCATTCGGTAATCGCGCGGAAAAGCGTATTTGCCTGATTACGCGCGTCTTCCACCGGCTCCTTCAGATGCGACGCAGCATAACGGACAGAAAGGCCGCTTTTGCCGCTCGGATTGTCAAGCGAGTCTAAGAACCGTTTTACTCGGAAATTGGTGAGTTCAACGGTTGCGTGCTTGCCCGCAATGGCTTCGAGATGGTGCGCTTCGTCGAGAATCAGATACTGATAGTCCGGTAGAACCGCAGATTGTACATCGGCGGATTGCCGTATCGCCAAATCGCTGAACAGTAAGTGATGATTCACGACGAGCAGATTTGCTTCTTGCATCTGTCTGCGCGCCTTGAAATAAAAGCAAGTGCTAAACGTCGGACATTTCGATCTCAAACAATTGTCTCTGTCTGAAACAACTCGATCCCAGAGATCCGGCGTCGGCTGCTTCTCAAGATCCGCTCGACTCCCATCGCCGGTAGTTGCCACCCATTCTACAATTTCCGCTAGCTCTGCGACCTCTTCTTGCGTGTCAAACAACCCTCTCTCGTAAGTTTGCAAACTGTTGAGCCGACGGCGTGAAAGGTAGTTACTACGGCCCTTGGCGAGCACCGCAGAAAAAGAATACGGCAAAACTTCTTGAAGAAAAGGAATGTCTTTTCTTATCAATTGCTCCTGCAAACTGATGGTGTTTGTTGAGATAACAACGGTTTCGCCTGTGCTGAGTGCGAGGTCAATCGCGGGTATAAGGTATGCAAAGGTCTTACCTACCCCGGTTCCTGCTTCAACGATGAGATGCTCGTCAGCCTGAAAAGCGTCGGCGACAGCGTTCGCCATTTCGAGTTGCTGAGGGCGGAACTCATACCCACCGAGACCTTGAGCAATGAATCCCTCCGGTCCAAAAATGTGATTCAAATCTGACATGCGTTCATTCATGGCGTTTAGATTTTGCTAGAATACCAAATGCGTACCGCCACAATCGGGCGTCGCATGGTGACACCGGAAACAGGTACATCTAATCTCGACTTTGTACATTTAAGTGGTATAACAAACAGTGTCAATCAAGCGTTTGAGAAAAGCGGGTGAGATTTTAACCATCTGGCTTTTTTGGTTGACCTCTGAAAAAGTCGCTGGTGGTTTCCAGTACCATCACGGCGGGGCAGGGGATCTCTATCGCACTCGCTATCCGCTCGCTTGATTCCCGCCTACGGGTTTGGTGTCGTACCGCTTTCCGTACAGCCCAACCGTTGTACTTTTGTACAAAGTCGAGCTATTGTGTCAACTACTTACTCACTCTTGGCTGGGTTTGACACTGACAATCTTCTTACCTTCGCCATGCGTGATTTCAAGGATGATCTCGGGGTCCTCCTGCGCCGAGTGCACCAGTTCGTCGAATTGCTCCACGCTCTCGACTTTCTTTCCGTTAATCGCGACTATTAAGGTGCCGCGCAAAATCCCGGCGTTTTCCGCCGGAGCACCCAATTTGATGGCTTTAACCATGACTCCTTGGTCACCAGGTTTAAGAAACGTGTAATTTTCAAAATCGCTTGCGCCCATTTCTCGGGCAAAAATGCCTAGGATTTTCCACGATTCTGACGTTGGAGTAACCCATCTTTCCACGTGTCGCGGAGGAATCTCTCCAATAGAAACCTCGAGCGTTTTCTGTCGACGGTCCCGGATAACCGTAATTTTGGCTTTCTCACCCACGAGCGATTCCGCTATCTGGAACTGGAGTTGGCGGAAGTCGTTTACCTCTTTTCCTTTATATTTTGTGATGATGTCCCCCCGCTGTAGTCCGCCGCGCTTGGCCGGCGACGATGGTTCGACCCCCTGGACGCGGATCCCCTCCCGCACTTGCCTCATGCGTATCCCGAGCCAACCGCGCGTGACCTTTCGGTTGTTGACTAACTGATCGCTAATCCTCTTGACCAAATTGATAGGGATAGCAAAACTGGCTCCCGCTTTGACGACATCAGTGGCAATCGCGTCGTCTGTTTTGCGGATGACCGAGTTTAGCCCGATAACTTCGCCGTAAATGTTTAACAAGGGACCACCGCTGTTCCCCTTACTTAGCCATGCATCTGTTTGAATGAAATCTTGATAACGAATGATGTTATCTCCCAGTGGCAAAGCGCGTCCTATTCCACTCACGATTCCAGTTGTAATAGTGTAGTCAAGGCTGTAGGGGTTACCGATGGCAATGGCAAACTGCCCAACTCGGACCTCATCGGAGTCGGCGAAGGCAAGTGTTGGCAACTCTTCTCCCACATCAATCTTCAGCACGGCAATATCTGTGCTTGCATCCTCTCCAATCAGTTCGGCATCGTACCATTGACGATTGAACGGGCGAACACGTATTGTCTCCGCGCCATTCACGACGTGGTCGTTTGTTACGACATAGCCGTCCGGATGAAAGATAATCCCCGTTCCCTCCAGTTCGACAATAGGCCGGGATCCCTCCGAGCCGCGACCGGCTTTCCGCCTCACGTTCTTTGCAGACACACTAACAACAGCCACTTTGCTCTGATCGTAGATATTGGCAAACGTGTTTTGAATGGATTCCAGAAGTTGAATATCCGCGGAAACCGTTGGCAAGCGACTAGGACTAGTTGACTGAACCGATGTGTTACAGGTCGAAACTAGGACACTGAGAATGAGTAGCGTGAATAGCGGGTACATATTGGCGGTTTTCTTCATTATGGTATTCCTCTATGACTGACGGACATATAGGACGTGTGTGAGGACAATAGCCAATAGGTTTGAACGATTGCGGATACCACAGTTATCGGCGTTTTTTGGCAAGCGAGGAGACACGATCAGGGAAGTGCGCTTCTGAAACTTGTTAAGAGGGAAAGTGTAAACACCCGGTACAACCCGCATCTCACCTTGATGTTCAAATCACCCATCCAAACACTACCAAGTTCCAATAATTCCATTATAGAGGTCTATCGGAATACCTGTCAATCATTGAATCTCAACACTACTGCGCGGCAGAAACAGAGCCCATGTTATTTAACGATTGAGTGTGCCCAATGAGTTTCAGAAGGTTGCGATTTGATATCAGTCACCGACCTTGAACCGCCTTCGGATAGCCTAATTGGAGATGGAGGCAGTTTCGCCGCCTCCTCACATTTTGCTTGACACCACAAACTCGCAGAAATATCATATATCCACACCAGCAGACGTTGGACACGGTCACCGGTTTAGACAATCAGCCCGGAACAAGGTAATCGCTGCCAGTGGAGAGTTCTAGGCAATCCTTTACTGCAATATTAACCGTAGCTTAAGAAACAAGCAATTTTCAGGACATTATTCCGACGCAATCATTATGTTGCATCCGCCACGCATAGGTAACGCAGTCAATTTTGAAATATATGCCCTCGCGCAGCCATACGTGAAGTCTTAGAAAATATATCAGCAGGGAGATAATATGAAACTTATTCAATTTCATCTACCCAATATGGGAAAGCGCGTCGGAATTGTTACGCGCGAGGATGAGGTTATCGACGTGACCAGCGACGAATCCTCGGGCGTCCTCGAAATCTTGGAGTTAGCCTACAGCGAAGGCGTAAGTATAGGAGTACTGCTGGCGGATATTCAGGAGCGCGTCGCGAGTCCGCCACTCTCGATTCCTTCACGTCCGGGCAGGTCGGCAGAACCCAGAAACGATAGATTGATATTTGAAGACCTCAATATTCCGCCGGATCCGAATAAACCGCATCTTCTTCTGCCTCTTGACACACCTGAAGTTTGGGGTTGCGGCGTTACGTACAAACGGAGCGCGGATATGCGCGATGAAGACAGCGAGCAGGATATCTATAGTCGTGTTTACAATGCAAATCGCCCCGAAATTTTTTTCAAGGGAACAGTGCCTCGTTGTACCGGTCCGAATGACTTCGTATGTATCCGGAGCGACTCTGAATTGACGGCGACGGAGCCGGAATTGGCATATGTGCTCGGCGCCGATGGCGAGATTGCGGGATACACGATATGCAACGATGTCTCCGCTTGGGATTTGGAACGCGAGAATCCGCTCTACTTGCCGCAATCGAAGATTTTCTACGGGTGCTGTGCGCTCGGTCCGATGTTTGTCACCGCATCCGAAATTGATGATCCCTACAATCTTGATATGAGATGTACGGTCTTGCGGGACGATAAGACGCTTTACGAAGGCGAGGTCAATACCTCCCAAATTAAATGGAAGTTCGAAGAACTTACGGAGTTCCTTTGCAGAGATAACCCTGTTCCGATTGGTACCGTCGTATCCACCGGGACAGGCATTATCGTTCCGAATGACTTGCCTCTAGCCCCCGGTGATGTAGTACAGATTGAAATCGACGGGCTGGGCACGCTCTCCAACCCGGTAAAACAGCTTTAGGACTTGAAGAAGATTATCAACAGTCATTAATCCCAAGGAGGCAACATATAATGTCCGAGGCCCATCCCGACGTTTTCATAGGCATCCCCAAGGAAGAAATCGATACACCCGCCCTGCTCATTGATTTGGATGTTTTCGAAGCCAACATTCGGACGATGGCGGACTTTTTCAAGACTGTCAATGCAGAACTACGTCCGCACGCGAAAACACACAAAACTCCAATCATCGCACACAAGCAACTTGAAGCCGGGGCAATCGGGATCACTTGCGCCAAACTAGGCGAAGCTGAAGCCTTGGTGCACGCTGGGATCCGTGATGTGCTCATCGCCAACCAAGTCGTTGGAACTCAGAAGATCGCCCGGCTGATCAACCTTGCCAAGAACTCGGAAATCATGGTTGCCGTAGATGACGCCGACAACGTCGATCAACTCTCTGCTGCCGCCGAAGCCAAGGGTGCCACGCTTCGCGTGTTGGTTGAAGTCAGCACCGGCATGGGACGATGCGGCACCATGCCGGGAGAACCGACATTGACTCTCGCTCGGAAGATTCTGAAATCGAAAGGGTTAAAGTTCGAGGGCTTGATGGGATATGAGGGACACACGGTCGCCAGACCGGACCTGATTGAACGGAAAATCGAGACCGGAAAAGCTGTACAGCTCCTGATTGACACCAAAGATTTCCTTGAAGAAAACGGTGTTGCCGTGGGGATCATGAGCGGCGGCGGAACGGGGACGCACGCAATCACCGGATCTTACCCTGAAATGACCGAAATACAAGCTGGATCTTACGTGTTCATGGATAGCACATACCACAATGTAGAAGGGGTTGGGGACCGGTTTCCGTGTTCACTGACGCTGTTGACGACCGTTGTGAGTCGTCCGGAGTCCACCCGGGTTATCGTGGATGCCGGGATGAAGGTGCTATCAAAGGAGTTCGGTATACCTCAACCATTGACAGACGGTTTAGAGATGCGTGGTTTGTCAGAGGAACACGGCACAATGGACGCCGAACCTAGCGTTGACCTCAAGCCCGGGGACAAACTTGAAATCTTGCCGAGTCACTGCTGCACCACCGTCAATCTCCATGACTGTTACTACGGAGTTCGAGACGGGATTGTCGAATCGATTTGGGAAATCGCCGCAAGAGGAAAATCGCAATGAATCTTCCGAACACAACTGAGCCCGATTTCACTACTGTGTTAAGGACTCAATCCAAACGGAGGAGAATTCGTCTATTTTGAAAGGTGTTATTCTCGCGGGCGGGAAGGGCACCCGTCTCTACCCGCTGACAAAGGTCACGAACAAACATCTGCTTCCGGTTGGAAGGGAGCCGATGATTTTCAATCCCATAAAACAGTTGGTGTCAGCCAGCATCACCGAGATTCTCGTGGTAACCAGCACGGAGCACATGGGAGATGTTGTCAATCTGCTTGGAAGCGGAAAATCCTTCGGCGTGGATTTTACCTACAAGGTCCAAGAGGAAGCGCAAGGCATAGCGCACGCGCTTCTGCTTGCCGAAGATTTTGCGAAGGGAGAAAGGGTCGTTGTAGTTCTTGGGGATAACATTGCTGTCAAATCAATCAAGCCGTATGTTGACAGTTTTCGAAGGCAGGAGAAAGGAGCGCGAACTTTGCTGAAGGAGGTGAGCAAACCGACCGAATTTGGTATCGCCGCGTTGGACGAGGAGAAGATTGTCTCAGTCGAAGAAAAACCCGGCAATCCTAAAAGCAATTATGCGGTGATTGGCTACTACATGTATGATGAAAAGGTTTTCGACCTCATTAGACAGCAGAAGCCATCCGAGCGCGGGGAATTTGAAATTACCGATGTCCTCAACGAATATATCAAGCGCTCCGAACTGGAATACGACATCTTACCGGGCGATTGGACCGATGCGGGAACATTCGAGTCGTTGTCGGTTGCGAACGAAATCCTGAATCAGTGCCAGAACGAAATTCTGTGATTATTCCTAAAGTTCCAATTCTCGTGTCTGGGCCCCATTAAAAACGTGGACGCCTCTAACGATTGTTACACTGAGTACGCAACCCGATTATTCATGTCTCTCGGTCTCGACAACATTCTTGTATAGCAGTTGTCGGATTTCCCTGATGTCCGCTCTTAGTTCCGCGTTTTCCGTTTTGGAATCAGCCTTGAGGGTCGTCATATCCGCTTTTACCTCGGCAATATCTTCCTTGAGGTCTGTCTTGAGGGCTGACATGTCCGCTTTTACCTCGGCAATATCCTCCTTGAGGTCTGCTTTCATGTCCGCCATATCCGATTCCAACTCGGATCTCAGAGTCGTCATGTCCGCTTTTACCTCGGCAATATCCTCTTTGAGGTCTGCCTTCATGTCCGCCATGTCCGATCTCATGGCGTTTAGTTCAGTTTTTGTCGCCATTGAGGTAGTAAGTTTCCACCACAGACCGGCAATCGCAATCAGCGGCGCGATAAACTTAATCCATTCTTCCATCAATATTTCCTTTCCTCCAATCGGCCAATTGGTGACATCATCTCTTGGGCGCTTCAAGTCATCTCGGCTTATCTCTGAGTTCAAGTCCTTGGTGTCATATCATTATTGAGAAACTATGCCGATTGTCAATCCACGTTTTCGCATAGCCAATATCAACCAGCACAAATCGTAATTGTAACACCTTACCACGCTTAATCGCGATTCGCTGCAAGTTTCGCCAACAACCTCAAAATCTCAAGATACAGCCAGATGAGAGTGACCATTAAGCCGAAGGCTGCGTACCACTCCATAAATTTTGGTGCGCCCCGTGCCGCTCCATTTTCAATAAAATCGAAGTCCAGCACGAGATTCAGCGCAGCGATGATAACCACGAACAAACTAAACCCGATGCCAACGAGCCCGGAATCGTGGATGAAACCCAATTGACCGATGCCGAAAAAACCGAGGATAGATGTCACAAAATAAACTAGCACAATCCCGCCGGTGGCGGCGATAACGCCCATTTTAAAATTCTCGGTCGCTTTGATGAGTCCCGTTCTGTAAGCAATGAGCATACAAGCCAGCGTGCCAAAGGTTAGGCACACCGCCTGAAAGACAATCCCCGGGTACATGGATTCGAAGATTGCCGAGATGCCACCGAGAACAAGCCCTTTTAGCAAACAGTAAATTGGCGCGGTGACAGGTGACCACGTTTGTTTGAATACGGTTACGATGGCGACAATAAAGCCGCCGATTCCACCGACGGCTAACAGCGGATACACCGCTTCGGAATCCCCTCCCGCCAACGTCCACGTCCAGGTTGCAGAAGCTATCGCCAGCACTAGCAAGATTCCTATTTTGTTTACCGTACCCTGAATCGTCATCACATCGGAATCAACGTACGTGCGTTCCAGTCTCGTAAATGTATTTTCGTTAAGTGCAGGATTAGCCGTTCTCATCATGAATTTTCCCCTAAATTACGCTTGACGAAAGTCGTAACCGCCGATATTTTCGAGTGCATAGGACATACATGATTCATGGCGGCGATAACTTGACACGTCCTTTTGCACGTTGTCCCGATTGGTCATTCCAACTATGCATTGCTGCTAGCCGTCGAACCGCTCTTGGAATCGCCGCTTTTTGAACTTTTCGCGCCGTCCGATTTCGCATCTCCGCCAGACTTCTTGTCTCCGCCCTTTTTCTTCTCGTCACTCTTGCCCCCTTCACCCGAAGAAGGCGCTTCGTCCTTTTTCGCCGCTTCCTTGTAGCCATCACCTCGATAGTCCGTGATGTAGAAACCCGAGCCTTTGAAAATCAGACCGGCACCAGCCCCAATCAACCGCTTCACTTTGCCATGGCAGTCGGGGCATTCCTGAATCGGGTCCTCGGTCATGTTTTGAAATAACTCGAACTTTATTCCGCAATCAAGACACTGATAATCGTATGTGGGCATCTAAGTCCCTTCCTCCTCACCGACAAGGGATTTTCGTGGTTTATGTATTGAAAAAAGCTGTTTAGGTTTGATATATTTTAGTGATTGGCAGGTCGCATGTCAAGCCGAATTGAGGAAAGCGAAGTCAACATTCATGCTCATTCTACCCGCAATAGATTTGCGCAATGGAAAATGCGTCAATCTCGTTCAAGGGCGCGCAGAGGAGGAGACTATTTTCTCCGATCAGCCGATAGAAATGGCGAGACGCTGGGAAGCCGAAGGGGCAGAGTATCTTCATCTAGTCGATCTTGACGGCGCTTTTCACGGAGCCACTGCAAATCTGCAAATTGTCCGGGAGATTGTTGATGCGATTCGGATTCCCGTCCAATTGGGTGGAGGAATCCGGACGCCTGAACGACTGGATCAGATATTGGCGCTCGGCGTTGCGCGAGCCATTTTGGGCACGGCAGCCCTTAAGAACCCGAGTCTGGTGGAAGGTGCGTGCCGCAAATACGGCGAGAAAATCGCCGTGGGAATCGACGCTAAGGATGAATTGGTGGCAACAGAGGGCTGGCTTAACGTCTCCCACAAACCGGCGATTGAGTTCGCCAGAGAAATGCAGAATCTGGGCGTCCTCACGATTGTCTACACGGACATCAAGAGCGACGGTATGCTTAAAGGACCCAATATGGAGGCCACCCGGGCGGTTGTCGAGGAAGTCGAGGTAGGAGTTATTGCTTCGGGGGGCATTACATCAGTTGAGGATTTGAAAACCCTTAAATCTATCGGCGCATCCGGCGCGATAATCGGCAGAGCGTTGTATACCGGAGATCTCGATTTGCAATCGGCGCTCGCCGCCGCACGTCCTTGTTAAATTCTCATCCGCAAGTGTTCTGCGAGGTGCGGCAACTGAATTGCCAAAGATTGGACGCTCGAATGCAATCCTATTCGTCCGGACGAATCCAACTTACAATTTCTTCGGCATCACCTGTGCCGCCTTCTCGCCCGTCACTGCCAAATGAAATCAGATCGTATCCGTATCTGTCATGAATACCCGGTCGAATGTAAACGTATTCGTTTCCCCACGGGTCTCTTGTGATTGGAATCTTAAGGTAGGGACCCTTCCAATCGATGGGAAGTGGCGGCTCTTCAGGTCTCTCCCAGAGCGCAGCCAACCCCTGTTCCGTTGATGGATAATCCCCATTATCTTTAGCGTAGCGATCAAGCGCAATGCCGATTTTCTCGATTTCTTCGACAGCTTGGGCTTGTTGCGCCTTGCCAGCTTGACCCAGCAATCGAGGGGCTAGAATTACCGCCGCTACGATGCCGATCACTACGAGAACAATGAGAATCTGTGTGGATGTCAGACCGGATTGTCGATGTGTCATCTCTTTCAAAGGGGCGCCTCCGCCATCTATAATTTGCCCAATTTTATCACAACACGGCTACGCCTGCAATATAAATTTCACGTAAGGTAGTAGGCATACGCCGTATGCCGTAACAAACGTAACGTAGTACGAATTCAGAACTCAGATACCACGTCTTGCGGACGGCACACATCCTGTGCCTGCTACCAGCCGTCCAGTCCCAACAATTTTCGTCCCAGCGAAGACAGTTCTGCTGTTTGCCCCCTCTGGTGCTCCTTTTCGTTTCGGAGTTCCCATGTCTTCTTACCGGTGACCTCAATGACCAATCCCGCTAGGCGTTCTCGCCACGCTCTAATGCGTCGGATTCGTGCCGCCTCATCATATCCCTGCGATGGGAACATGGTGATGTACTGCGCTATGCGAGGGTGCGTTGCGGTGTTGGGGCTGCTTCCGTGGGGCAAGGCGCTGTGCCAGATGATGAGATCTCCCGCTGCTCCGGGGATCGGTTCAGCGCCTAGGCTTTCCAAATCCTGTTCACGTGGATTCGCCTCTGCCGGCAAGTCCTTCAGCCAAGCCTCCAGTCGCCTATGGAATCCCGGCACGCAACTGAATGCCCCTTGATTGGCTGCGGTGTCAGTCAGGTACAACACCCCCTGAACCCAAAACTCAATTGGCGGTTCCAAATTTGTGTCCCAGTGAAGTATGCCGGGATACTTCCAGTCCGGCAGCTCTGGAGGGTTCATGCTAGCGCGGTCAATGCTCACCCATAATTTCTCGGTTCCCCAAATCTCCGCAAATGCTTGATGAACGCGAGGACATTGTCGGTTGTCCCACAACGCCTGATGTTGATACATCTCGGCCATGATGCCGCGAGGCGGGTCGGGATACCAGCTCCTCGGATCGTCGGAGCGCATCTCCAGAAAGTCCCACACCGCCTGCTCGGCAGCTTTGAGATTTTCCGGCGGAACGGCGTTGTGAACGACAACGTAGCCGTTTTCTTCCCAGAACCGCCGATCTTCTGCCGTTAAAACAGTCATATTTTTTCTCTCCTTTTCCCCTCACTTAACCCATTGCCTGACAGGTTGGGAAACCCAACCCATACGAACCCATCCGTGCACGCTATCGTAGGGGCGAGGTCCCCTCGCCCATTGTCCGACGGGACCGCACGATAGCGACTCCGATTCACACATGTTGCCTTAATGAGTTACTCTTAGAATCCGCGCAATTTGCGAAATCCGCCTGATACGCGATTCAGAAATTGCTCCTACTATTCAAATGCTGCGGATCGAATATATTTCCATCCGATAGGTGAGAGTTTGAGATTTTTGCGTCTTCGGGGTTGAGTGTGCGAATGAAACTTGCTAAACGAACCCGCGGTTTGCCCTATAGAGCCAGTTGATTGAAATGATACCCGATATGATTCTGAATGTTTCGGTGTATGTGCCCTTGACAAAACTGCGCGACATTTCCACCTACAGAGTGATTTCTGCCGAGATGTGGCTGCATTTAGTCATTTTAACTAGGACTTATGCACATTAGAATTAACGCGGTTCGGGCTGTATTGGCGCGGTTAATTTCACGTCGTCTGTAAGAGCGAGTGTTGTGCGTGATAAGAGGTCGAAATTCGGAGATCGCTCCTACACTCTTTTGGACACTTCGCCGCGCAAGTCCTAAGTAAATTTAATTTCTACACTTAACTCTGATGAACCAATAGTTTTTCCTCTCCGAAGGTCCTCCTCTTGGTGCGGGACGCGCTTTGTAAACTCCTCGGAGTTTTCTGCTCCCGGATTCTCAATATTGGAGGAATACAGAGCGTGGATGCTACCCTTTGCGGTCGGCGCGCACCTGCTACATTAATTATACCATAAAAACGCGCCGACGGGCATCTGGGGAAAAGATAGTAGGTATACGCCGTATGGCGTATCAATACAGAGTGCGGATGCCGCGTTTTGTGGACCGCACACGGCGTGTGCCTACTACTATGAGAGCGCCGCAGGATTTGCTTGCATCCCAATAAGCCATGTGCTAAAATACGCTTGGATTTTTGCGCTAAGGAGGGCGGTAATGTCAGGACATTCTAAATGGTCGACAATCAAACACAAAAAAGCTGCGAACGATTCCAAGCGCGGCAAACTCTTTTCAAAGTTAATTAAGGAAGTTACTGTTGCGGCGCGTGCCGGCGGGGCTGACCCCGAGATGAACCCGCGCCTGCGTACCGCCATCGCAACCGCGAAATCAAGTAACGTTCCGAACGACAATATCGAAAAGGCGATTTTACGCGGAACCGGTGAGCTTGAAGGCGCCGAATATGAAGAGATTACTTACGAAGGATATGGACCTGGCGGAATTGCCCTAATGATTGAGGTGTTGACAGACAATCGAAACCGAGCAGTCGCGGAAGTGAGACACGTTTTGACAAAACATGGCGGAAGTATGGGGGAACGCGGGTGTGTGTCATGGATGTTCGAAAAACGAGGGCTAATCGCGGTCAATCAAGAGAGCACTGATGAGGATGAACTCTTTATGGTCGCCGCGGAGGCTGGCGCGGACGATATAACGCCGCTGAGCGGCACGATTGAAATTATTACGCCATTTGAAGCGTTTGATAGCGTCCGAACTGCGGTCGAAGAAATCGGAATCCAGATTGAAGTTGCCGAAATAAGCATGATTCCGCAAAATATGGTAGAACTTGCGGTTAAAGAAGCCGAACAAGTGATACGCTTGATGGAGGCACTGGAGGACAGCGATGACGTCCAGAAGGTTTACGCAAATTTCGATATTCCAGACGAGATTCTAGAAGCTGCCGCATAACCCCTATTCCTCAACACCACCGAAAAACATCCAGCGCCTGCCATTTGATGCCTGCCTACAACCTTGCGGGCTGAGACTTACAACGATATTTAAACTTGATTACACTTGGAATAGACCTCGGCATTGCTAATACCGGATACGGGATTGTTGAAACACATCACGGCAAATTCCAAGCGCTCGATTTTGGTAACATTAAAACAGAGAGTAAAACCAAGTCGCCTCATCGTTTGAAGAAGATTTACGATGAGGTGATCTATTTAGTGGAGCAGTATCAGCCGGAATTCTTGGTGTTGGAAGATGTGTTCTTCAGCAAGAATGTGAGCAGCGCACTTGGCGTGGGCGAAGTAAAGGGCATCGTCAAGTTAGCCGCAGCCAACACTGAATGCGAGGTATTCACGTATTCACCCCCCGAAATAAAACAAGCTGTTGTCGGCTACGGCAACGCTAGTAAGGCGCAGATTCAGAAAATGGTTCAGGTGCTTCTCAAGCTAACGGAAGTCCCTCATCCCGACCACGCCGCAGACGCACTCGCATTAGCCATCTGTCACGCCCGCTCCTACAAAATACTCCAACTACGCGGAAAACATGAGAGGCGCACCCCATGACGTGGATTTCGTTCGTTAAGGGCACTCTTGTGACGCAGGATGTAAGAGAGGTCGTCGTTGATGTTCACGGGGTTGGCTACAGTCTCGAAATTCCGGCCGGCATGGTAGACGAATTGCCAGCAATCGGCTCGCAAGTCACATTTTACACCCACTATCATCAGAATAGAGAAAATGAGGTCAAACTCTACGGTTTTACCTCGCGTGACGATCTCAAGGTGTTTGAGTTGGCGCTGACCGTGAAAGGCGTTGGGCCCAGTTTGGCACAAAATATCGTTTCAAAACTTTCGCCGTCGGAATTCCAGCGCGCAGTGATTGGCGAGGATTCCGCGACCTTAATGCGTGTGCCTCGTCTCAATAAGGAACTAGCTCAACTCTTCATCATTAAGTTAAAAAACTCGATTCGCAAGGTGCAGTTTGAGGTCAAGAGCGAGGTGGCGGCACCCGCTCAGTATTCGGATGAAGGTGTGCAAGCATTGGTGGGGTTGGGCGCGTCCGAATCTGACGCTGAACGAGCTATGACGGAGGCGCAAAAAGCGCTGGGACACGACGCTAATTTGCAGGATCTTATCCGCTTCGCACTACGATTTCTTTAGTGAATAAACAGGCTGTATGGAAAATCATCACGAAACCACCTCTAAGCAGATGGAATCCCTAAATGAAGGGGATGAGAGTTTAGAATACAGTCTGAGGCCCCAGTCGCTGCGAGAATTCATCGGGCAGGAAAAAGTCAAGGAGCAGTTGCGGATTCACATTGAAGCCGCCAAGCAACGACAAGAGGCCTTAGAGCATATTCTCTTGGTCGGTCCGCCCGGACTCGGTAAAACGACGCTCGCGAAGATAATTTCCAATGAAATGTCAAGCGGCTTTAAGCAGGGGATTGGCGCGGTGATTGAACGGATAGATCTTGCGTCAATGTTGACCAATCTTGAACCCGGGGATGTGCTATTCATCGATGAGATTCATCGTATTAAGGGGCATGTTCAGGAATCGTTGTACCCTACAATGGAGGATTACACGCTAGACTTGCCGATTGGACAGGGACCTTCGGCAGAGATTGTGCAAGTACCGCTCTCCCGATTTACGCTAGTCGGAGCAACAACCCGCGAAGGATTGCTGGCGGGACCATTCAGAGATCGCTTCGGCATTCGTTTGCACCTGGAGTATTACACGCCGAACGAGATTCAGATTGTCATTCGCACAAACAGCGAAAAGATGAACGTCCAAATCGACGAGGAAGCCGAAAAGGAAATGAGTCGTCGATCACGAGGTACCATGCGCATTGCCAACAAACTGTTGGCCAATATTCGTGATTACGCTACTGTCAAGGGTGATAGTATCATCAGTTTGGAAATCGCCGCGGAAGCGCTAGAATTCTACGGAATCGATGAACTGGGCTTGGACGATTGGGATAGGCTTTACTTCCGAACACTGATTGAAAAGTTCAAAGGGCGTGCCGGGCTTAAAGCGCTTGCCATCGCACTGACCGAGGACGAGCGAACTGTTTCGGAAGTGTATGAACCTTATTATATTAAACTCGGTTTCCTCACGTTGACGCCTACGGGACGGGTAGCGACCGATGTCGCTCATGGACACTTGGGCTACGAGGTGCCCCAAGACTTCCAACGCACGTTCTTCTAAGGAGGTTCCTCGCTCCGGCAAAACCGATGCATTGTCGCCCCCGAATCAAGATTGACCACTCGTCAAGGTAGGGAATGAGACTCACCGATTTCGATTACCATCTTCCCGAGCATTTAATCGCACAATCTCCTGTTTTGCGACGAGACACGTCCCGGTTGATGATTGTCAATCGAGGATCGGGTGTATTCCGACATGCTCAGTTTTCGCAACTTGATGAATTTCTTCCGCCGGGTGCGCTGCTGACTCTCAACGACACGAAAGTCATTCCGGCACGATTAATCGGAAAAAAATCCCCTTCGGGAGGGCGAGTTGAATTTCTACTCGTTGAACAAAGAGGAAACAATATCTGGGAGGTTCTTGCAAAACCGGGGAAAAGCGTTGTTCCGGGCACACGAGTCGAATTTGGCGAAGGCTTGCTGCGGGCGGAAGTTTTTGCTCTGGCGAAAGGTGGAAGCCGGATTGTTCGATTTGAATTCAAGGAAGACTTTCGCCAGATTCTCGCCAAGGTCGGTCAAGTGCCTTTGCCGCCTTATATCAAACGCGATCCCAAGCCAGCTGATGAAAATCGGTATCAATGTGTTTATGCGGCGTCCGAAGGGGCGATTGCGGCGCCAACTGCGGGATTACACTTCACCAAACCGCTCTTGGAGCGGCTGGAGCGGGACGGATTCAAATTCGCAACGCTGACCTTGCAT
>JAJDTR010000053.1 GCA_022827055.1 Candidatus Poribacteria bacterium
ATTGACATAGCACTCCGCTGGAGTGAAAACCAGACCACGAAGGAACGCTTTTCACGGCTAGTCATTGAGCGAAAAAGGAGTGTTACTTGCTGAATGAATTATTCCGACAGGGATAATGGCGCGCTATCAAGTAACACTCCACATTGCACAGGATCTCTATCGCACTCGCTATTCACTCGCTTGATCCTCTGGAGTGCGGAAATTTGGACATATCGTATTCTATTGACATTTCGATCCTCTGGATCGAGGAAAGAGACTCCGACTAGAACGTGTTGCCTGCTGAAAGAATTATTCCGACAGGGATAATGGCGCGCTACCAACCAAACGATGCACTAAACAGTTATACTCTACGCTGTTGGAAGTTGCGTTTTTCAAGAGTCAAGAAATGGAGCGTGAGTTTTGCTGGTGGTAGGAGGGAATTCCGATTCCCGACCGTCGCGATTCGGAGATCGCTCCTACAAACCTTCGGTGCACAATTGCGCAAAATTAACCGATGCGGAGTATACATTATGATGATAACATCGCAATCTCTCAACTCGAAAGATGCTTTACAATCCTTCACAGCCGGTGTATACTGAGGGCGCATGACAAGGAAATTGCCTAGATGACACAAACCGAATCACTCGTTAAAATCCTCCTCATCCACGGACCTAATCTTCAACTCTTGGGCAAACGACAGCCGGAAATTTACGGTCGTCAGACACTAGAGGATATCAATTCCCACCTCCGCGAATTCGCCTTGGGTAAAGGCGTTGAACTCAAAACCTTCCAGTCCAACTACGAAGGCGCGATTGTCACCGAAATAGGAGACAATATCAATTGGGCGGATGGCATTTTAATCAATCCCGGCGCCTACACACACACCAGCATTGCGATTCAGGACGCCTTGTCCGCAGTCAATCTCCCCGTGATTGAGATTCATCTGTCCAACATTTATGCGCGCGACGATTTTCGACACCACTCCTACGTTTCCCCCGTTGCTATCGGAGTAATCAGTGGCTTCGGCGCCTTCAGTTACGATCTCGCCCTCGAAGCTATGGTTCAAAAACTGAAAGAGAACCCGGTGGAGTAATCGAAAGGAATGTAAACGTCCCCTTTGTATTCGACGCAGTTGAAGAATCAAGTTTGAACCACTTGGCAGGTAGTTTTCATCATCAAAGGACATTTTTATGACGCAGAATCACTTCATACCGTTTGCGCGCCCGTGGATTGGCGATGACGAAATAAGCGCCGTTAGCGAAGTCTTGGCGTCCAAGTGGATTAGTACGGGACCAAAAACGGCGGAGTTCGAGCGCCGATTTGCCGAGTACGTCGGGGCAAAACACGCTCTAGCCGTAAGTTCCTGTACCGCCGCATTGCATCTCTCGCTCGTGGCTGCCGGGATTGGTGAAGGCGACGAAGTGATTACCACGCCGTACACCTTCACCGCGACTTCGGAAGCCATCGGTTACACCGGTGCGAAACCGGTCTTCGTTGACATCGATCCAATAACTCTAAACATAGATGTGGACAAGATTTCCGAGAAACTCACACCGCGCACCAAAGCAATCCTGCCCGTGCATATCGCGGGTGCGCCATGCGACATGGACGCGCTCATTGACATCTGCGAGGCGCGAAATCTCGTTCTTATCGACGACGCCGCACATGCGATTCCAACGGACTACAAGGGCCGTCGCATCGGATCCATCGGGGATTTATCGGTTTTCAGCTTTTACGCGAACAAGAACCTGACAACTGCAGAGGGCGGCATGATCACGACCAACAGCGACGACTACGCCAAGATTATAAAGCCGATGCGTTTGCACGGGCTAAATAAAGACTCGTGGGCACGCCAGTCCAATCGGAGCGTCTGGTACTATCAGGTCGAGTCTCAGGGATACAAGTACAACATGGCCGATACCCAAGCCGCAATGGGCTTGTGTCAATTGATGAAATTGAACAAGCAGATTGAAGTTCGCCGCAAGTATATTCAGATCTATCAGGAAAGGCTGGGGAAGATTCCGGAAATCGTGACGCCTCCCGGAGAAACGCACTACTGCCATTCGTGGCATCTGTATATCATCCAATTGAGGACCGATCAGCTCAAAATCTCTCGCGATGAATTCGTCGAAGCCATGCGCGATGCCAATATCGAATGCAGTGTCCACTATATCCCCCTGCACCTCTTTCCGTACTACCAAGAGCGGTACGGTTACCGTGAAGGGGACTTCCCTTGTGCCGAAGCCGCGTTTGAGCGTGTTGTGAGCTTGCCGCTTCATCTTGACCTGACGGCACAAGACATTCACACCGTCGTTGACACCATTAGCGAAATCTTGAGTTAAATCGATGCACATCCGAACCCTTCTATGTTGCGCCCAGCCCTCCATGCCCTTATACCTTACGCGCTCGGTATTGTAGTTAGCGGGCTTGTTTCCGTTCCCATATTTTGGATTTGGCTTACTGCTCTTGCTTGTCTTGCCGCGAGCTTTGTTCTGAGAAACGGAAAGAAATACAACTTTTCAATCCGACCCCTGCCACCCATTACCTACCGATATGTCCTTTTGCAGGTAGCAATCTTTGCTTGTGGAGCACTGTATTCAGAGGTTCGGTTGACTTCCCCAATCCCGCATGATTTCTATGATCGGGATGTCAGTTTCTCGGGGAAGACGCTGTATCAGCCGGAACGCGGTGAATCATGGGATTCAGGCTTCGTTGAGGGGCAGATTCACCTGTTGGAATCTTCCGACCGTGTCGTGCAGGCAAAACTACTAGTTTATTTTCGTGAACCGGTGCCTCTGCACTACGGAGACCGTTTGGAACTGCGCGGCACTCTGCGTCGTCCCCAAGGACAGCGGAATCCGGGCGGATTCGACTATCGCTCCTATCTTGCGCGACGACAAGTTTTTGGCATCCTTTATCCGGACCGGGGGCTTGAGATTGGCAGAACCGGTCAATCCGGTTTCCCACTCCTTCGGTGGACTGAAAGCTTGAGGCGGCGGGTAGAAGGAGTAGTTGATACGGCATACCAAAAACACCCGGATCACGTCGAAATCCTCAAGGGCATGCTGCTCGGTAAACGAGACGGAATCGAGGAGTCGACCATCGCCGCTTTCCGCAACAGCGGATCGCTGCATATCCTCGCCGTATCGGGATTGCACGTCGGTTTGATTGCCGGTATTTTCTTCCTCTGCTTCTCACGCCTTCCCACGAAAATAACCTGCACTCTAACGATTCTCGCCGTTATTCTTTACGCCTGCATCGTCGGATTCCGTCCGTCGGTATTTCGGGCTTCAACGATGGTGATTCTTTTTCTGTTCGGTTCAATCATCGATCGTGATGTCCACCGGTTTAATCTCCTTGCGGTCGCCGCACTCATTCTATTGCTTATTAATCCGGTGCAACTGTGGGATATCGGTTTCCAACTCTCCTTTGCCGCAGTGGCATCAATCCTATACTTCATGCCCAAATGGGAGAACTTCATCAGAGATATGCTGCCGGATTGGATTGACCAACCCAGAATACAGGAAGATATCTCCCGCTGTCATTACGCCGCAGGAAAAGGGCTCCAGTGGTTGCTTCTAGGATTCGGGGTTACACTCGCCGCGCAACTTGGCACCGTGCTTTTCATTGCAGGCTCCTTCTACCGACTCTATCCACTGGGCATCATTGCAGGACCATTTGTCGTAGTTCTTGCAACCCCTATCGTCAGCCTCGCGCTCATCACTGTAATTCTCGGTGCAATCTGGCTTCCACTTGCAATACCGCTCGCTTATGTTAACCACATCATCATTTTCGTACTGCTTCAAATTATAGAGTTTTTCGGGAGCCAAGAGTGGAGTGTCGTCAAAACCGCGCCGCCTACTTTTGGATGGGTTATCGTTTTCTTCGCCGGTTGTATGGCGATTGTGTACTGGCGGTGGGTGTGGCAGGAACGAAAAAAGGCAGTATTAATCGGGATGACTGTCGTGGCGATATTTGCCTATCGTGGAAACTACCGCATCGAACCCAGAGACAGCAAAGATGTGAAGTTTCTCGGTTTCGACACCGGTGAACGGATCCTTTCGCCATTCTTGAGTTACGAAGGTATTGGCAAACTAAATCTCATAGTTTTGAGCCATCCCGACAACGACCACGGCGGAGGACTTTACCATATCCTGCACGAATTTGGCGCGGATCGTGTACTTGGAGTACCGCACTTGGATTTACCACCGATGACCCACAGGGTACTGCACGAACTCATTGACGAGAAAGGAATACCGCATGAACTTGGCTACGCGGGCGAAATCGATCTGACATCAACCGCGAAACTCGAACTGTTACACCCGATTGATAAGAAATCGACAAACTTGAGGGATCGCGACGTAAACGATGATTCCCTCGTTCTCAAACTTTCCTACGGAGAGGTGGATATCCTTTTCACTGGTGACATTGAGCGACGCGCCGAGATGAGGTTGGTTGAGTCGGGCATGGATTTGGAGGCAGAAATTCTCAAGGTGCCGCATCACGGGAGTAAGACCTCTAGCAGTCCTGAATTTCTATCTTTAGTGCGTCCAAAATACGGTGTTTTCTCACTCAGCGCGCGCAATCCCTACAAGTTCCCGCCCAGACAGATTCTACGGCGTTATCGGAATTTCGGGTGTGAGGTGCTGCGGACTGATGAACTCGGCGCTATCACGCTGAAAACAGACGGGAATCGTTGCTGGATTACGCCTCACACAAACCGCAACTGACATCCGCACCTCAATAGACCGGGCTTTACGAACTTTTACCGTAAAATCGAACAATCTCTTGAGCAAGCGCCTCTACCGACGCTTCGCTTGGCATCACATCAACTTTCAACCCGCATCGTTTCACTGCCTCCGCGGTCGATGGTCCAATGGCGGCAATTCTTACCTTGGCTAGAATTACTTCAGGGTAATGCTGATCAAACATCTCGACGAAGTTCGTAACCGTCGATGAGCTTGTAAACGTAACCATATCAATCTCGCTGTCCATGATTCCCTTCTCAAGTTCTTCACGTCCCTTGCCTTCAGTCTTGACGGTATCGTAAATCGGAATGGCGCGGACAATCGCCCCTTTTTCGCGTAAACCGTTGGGCAAATCTTCCGGAGCAATTCTGGCGCATGGCAACAGAACGCTTTTTTCTGCCAAGTTCTCCATCTCATTCGCGATTGCCGCTCCCCGTGATTGTGATGGGACAAAATCTGGGAGGATTCCAATTCTGTTTAAGGCTTCAACCGTCTTAGGCCCCACCGCACAAATCTGCGCTTTCCCGAAAGAGCGAACATCCGCGCTATTTTCTCGCAATTGAGAATAAAATATCTCGACAGCATTGACACTGGTAAAGATGACCCAATCGTAATCGCTCAGGCGTGCGATAGCCTTGTCTAGAGCATGGTTTTTCAAAATCGGTCGGATTTCAATGGTGGGAAACTGAATGGTATGGGCGCCGTAAGATTCGAGAATTGCCGCAAAACTGCTGGCTTGAGCGCGTGCCCGCGTGACCACGATGCGCTTCCCAAAGAGCGGTTTCGAATCATACCAGCGCAACTGCTCGCGCAGCCGGTTCACCGCGCCGATGACAACAACCGCCGGGTTCCGAAAGTTGGCAGCCTTTGCCTTCTCGGCGATGTCGGCAAGCGTCCCTTCAAGTGTTTTCTGTTGCGGTGTTGTCCCCCAATGGACAAGCGTCACAGGGGTATCGGTGGAGCGTCCATGCTTCGTCAATTGCTCGGCAATCTGGTCAAGGTGTCCGATGCCCATGTAGACCACGAGCGTATCCACAGCCGTTGCCAATCGCTCCCATCCGATCGGTGAATCGGGTGCGAATGATGCCGAATGCCCGGTAACAAATGCGACAGACGATGCGTAGTCTCGATGGGTGAGCGGAATACCTGCATATGCCGGTGCCGCGATTGCGGAGGTAATGCCGGGCACAATCTCAAAGTCGATCCCCGCCTCGACGAGGGTGAGCACCTCCTCACCGCCGCGACCAAAAATGAAAGGGTCGCCGCCTTTAAGCCGAACAACCGTTTTGCCCTCCTTGGCTTTTTGGAGCATGAGAGCGTTAATCTCATCCTGGCGTTTTCGCTGTTCACCCGGGCGTTTTCCACCGTAAATTCTGTCACTGTGCGGGGGACAGTGCTCCAACAGAGCATCACTGATAAGCAGGTCATAAATGACGACTTCGGCGCGCTTCAGGCACTCAATCCCTTTGAGCGTTATTAACTTGGGATCCCCCGGTCCCGCCCCGACAAGGTAGACCTTTCCGGTCCTGTTTTCATTCATTATCCTCCTCGCTCAGGAGCTCGCGAGCTCCCTGTGACAAGAGGCTTGTTGCCAAACGCTCGGCAATTCGGACAGCTTGCTTCGAAGATCCGACATCTTGTGCAACAACCCGTTGCTTCCCATTGAGATCCGCAACCATTCCGACAATTTCCAACTCGCCATCCTTGATCGAAGCATGTACACCGATGGGAACTTGGCACCCGCCTCCCAATCGACCCAGCACGGCTCTCTCCGTTGCTACCGCAAGTTCCGTGTCGCCATCGTTAATTGGGCGCAAGAATTCACGCACTTCACCGTCATTTTCACGAATTTCAATTCCCAACGCCCCCTGTCCTGCCGCGGGCACCATCTTGTGGACCTCAAAATATTCGGTGATAACCTCCTCACCCGACAGTCTCTTGATCCCCGCGGCAGCCAGAATTAGCCCGTCAAGATTCGTTTCTCGAAGTTTACGAAGACGTGTGTCGAGATTTCCGCGGATTCCAACGACGATCAAATCGGGGCGTAAGAAGGTGAGCTGAACGCGGCGACGCGGGCTAGTTGTCCCTATCTTCGCGTTCTCTGGCAATTCTTCGAGAGACAACTCTGATGCGGTAACAAGCACGTCACGCGGGTCTTCACGACTCGGAATCGCACCGATGCATAAGCCGTCCGGTAGTTTGGTTGGTAGATCCTTCATGCTGTGGACGGCGAGATCGATTGTCCCATCCAGCAACGCGAGTTCAATTTCTCTTGTAAAAACTCCTTTGCCAAGTCCAACCAGAGAACGGTTTTGGATTCTGTCGCCCGTGGTTTTGATGATTTGGAGTGAAACGTCTATCTCGGGAAAGTGTGAGTTCAAGCACCTTCTGACATACTCCGCTTGCCAAAGTGCAAGTTGGCTTCCGCGCGTCCCGATGGTGATGGTTTGCGTCATGCGCTCTTACGGAAATGCGACATCAGAGTAAAGTCTCTTGTCAAGTTGTGATCTGGCAATCTCGAAATCCGGGCAATCACGTCTGATCTTCCGTCTCCGTCCTATTTTCCACGTCCTCCAATGCAAATAGATCCCGCAAAGCCCGGATATACTGGACGTGCTCGCTATCGACATCGTTGGTCTTCTGGCGCAGATTCTTGGTCGGTTGATGCAGCAACTTCTTTACAATGGCTTGGGTCATTGATTGAACAAGCGCTTGTTGCTCTGAAGACAAATCCGCCTTCTTGAAACATGCTTGCAGTTCTCTTTCAACAACGCCTTGGAACTGCCGGTTTAGCGCTTTGATGGTCGGTGTCACTTTAAGGAGTTGCAGTTGCGAGTAAAAACCGATAGCCTCCTCCTCAACGATACGTCCGGCAATCTCCGCCTCGCGCTGGCGGCCTTTTAAGTTGGATGCTACGACTGCTTCAAGGTCGTCAATGTTGTACAGGAAGGCATTCTCCATCTTGCCGACTTGAGGATCAATATCCCTCGGCACGGCGATATCAATCAGAAACATGTGGCGATGCTTACGTTTTTTCATTACTTCGGCAAGGGGTTTGCGCTGAATGAGATAGTGAGGTGCGTCGGTCGAGCTAATCACAATGTCGGCGTCAACGAGGAAAGACAAACTCTCATCGTAAGCGAGCGGGATTCCATCAAATTTTTCGGCAATTTCCACGGCGCGCTCAAACGTCCTATTCGCAACAATCACTTTGGACGCACCGTTTTCTACAAGATGTTGAGCGGTCAACTCGCTCATCTCTCCCGCCCCGACAATAGCTACAGTTTTATTTTTAAGTGATTGAAAAATTTTCTTCGCAAGTTCAACAGCCGCGAATCCGATGGAAACCGCACCGGAGGCAATATTGGTTTCTGTGCGCACGCGCTTTCCGACGCTTATCGCTTTCGAAAAAAGACGATTTAATGTTTGTCCACTGGCTCCGGAAGCTAACGCTGTATCATACGCCTCCTTAACCTGACCAAGGATTTGGGGCTCGCCGACGACCATTGAGTCAAGGCTTGCAGAAACATCAAATAAATGACGAACAGCGTCCTCGTCCTGATGAGTGTATGTAAACTTCTTGAGCGTCTGCGGATCGATACGATGGTATGCGGTAAGAAAATCTAAAAGAGGGACACCCTCACCCGCGACATCGGATGTGGCGTAAACTTCAACACGGTTGCACGTGGAAAGAATCACCGCCTCTTGAAAGTGATATTGCTCCTTCAAAAGTGGAAATGCCTGCAAAATCTGGGTCTCGGAAAATGCAAGTTTTTCCCTGAAATCAAGCGGAGCCGTATGATGACTGGTACCAACAGTATGAATTTGGTTCATTTGGCGTTTCGTTCAAGATGGGCTCAAAAAGCGTGTATACTGGGTAGAAACAGATTGACTCCGGCGTAGGTGCATAAAATCGCCGCGAAACCGATGATTGCCGAATATGCGGCTTTACGACCGCGCCAACCCAAAACTTGACGGATGCCTATCTGTATGACATATATCAACCATGTGGCAAAGGTGAATATGATTTTCGAATCGAGCCATCTCCATTCGAGTTCCCGTGCGTATTTCGTCCATACCGCACCGATGATGATCCCCAGTGTTAGCAGTATGACCCCCACCACCATGCATCTGTGCCCGATTTCGTCCGATGAACCAAGTGAAGGAAAGTGATCATGGATTAGCGTTTGCGCTTTCCGGCGAAGCTTCTTCTCCTCAATCAGATACATGACTCCAAAACCGAACGCAGCGATGAATGCCGCGTAGGACAGGAAAATCAGCGTAGTATGCGAAAGCAGCCAGTAATTCTGCAAATCTGCCGGCAGCCCCGGTGCATCTTGCGGAAGTGCATAGGCAATCAGGATAGCGGCGAATGCGGCTGGAACAACGAATACGCCCAACGCACGCATGCGCGTCATGTAGGCTATGCCCAGATAGATAAGGATTATCGCCCAAGCGAGGAAGGAGATAGAGTCAAGCCAGTGCGCCATTGGAAACTGACCTTGACCTATCCAGCGGAGGGCAATTAAAATCGTGTGCAGTGCAAATCCCATCGTAGTCGCCCAAAAAGCTCCCTCGGAGATTCTACTAATCCCCGTGGTGAGAAACAGAGCGTGAAGTATGCTCGCCGCCAGATATATTAAGAGGGTCAATAAAAACAGAAATTCCATCACAAGGCTATTCCTAATTCATGATACATGCCGGTATATCCGTCATATCCTGGGCGCATCCGTTACGGATGAATCATGTGATTTCTCGTTTTCAATTCGTTCAAGTGCGTATTTCCGAGCAAGTTCAACCCGCCCATGTTGAATCATGTTGAATACACATTCAGTCGAACAATCGGAGTTCGCAAAGCCGAGACAACATTTTTCCGGTTTTTCCGCCATTGTATTCGATTCAGCGTGCGGTATATCGTCAATCAACGCCTCGAAAAATCTTTGCCGCCTGCGTTGCGCAGCAATTTCTTCAAGTACGACCGGGCGTAAAGATCCTAGAAAATCGATGAACGCTCCGTATCCGGAGTTTTCAAATTGGGCGCGAAGTTCCGCATGGATTTTCCTGGCCGCATTTTGTTCAATCGGATTTTCGCTTTGAGTCGAGACACCGATAATCAAGTCGTCATCCACTACCAACGCCGGCGTAACGAACTCTCCGGTTTGCGGGTCGTCAAGGAATTCGCGAGGCTGTAACGCATCTTTCGCGAAAACCGCAGCTTCGCAACCCGTCTCCGCGAATAGGAGAAATGCATCGGATACCCTTGCCGAATCGACTTGCGAGGTCGTCAACAGTGTGATAGACGCACCGCATCCTTCCAACAGTGACACGCGGCGTTTCATCCCTTGACTCGTCTGTGCAGAAGCGCAAATTAGACCACATTCCCGACCCTGCAATAGCAAATATGCCGGATACGGCAGTTGCCGATTTTCGACGGGGGCCGGTCGTTTCCCTGCGGATTCGTCTGAGTAAAGAGACGATGCGCCGAATTTCGATTCAAGATACTCCCGAATTCGTCTTGACATCGCGGGGCTTTGCCCGCTTGTCGAAATACTGATGCTCACGCTCCTGCATAACACCACGGACGCGGCAGCAAACGTGCATTCGGGAATTACGTCGACGACATTTACTAGTCGGATACCATTCTTTTTGTAAGCCTCCTCGAATACGGACGAATTAATTTCGGGGAAATCTGTCGCGGTGCATACGAGAAACATCCCGCTCGTGTCACCTGCTCGAAATTGACGGTTGTGCCAGACAATTTGACCTACCTGCGCCAAGGATTCGAGATACGTCGTCGTATGAGGACTGATTAGCGTTACTATCCCTCCGCTCAACAGAAGAGAAACTACCTTACGCTCCGCGACCACGCCGCCGCCGACAACAAGGCACTTTTGATTGCGAAGGTTAAAATGGGCGGGGTAGAACATGACATGGCTCACGATGGGCAAGTTGCGACGAATTTGAAAATCCGATAAAACTAAACCGAATTAAGAAGCTTGAACATGCCCTGCCGTGGATGGGGTTTGATACTTTACCACTCCCTTGATGCTCCAAATTCGGCAAGTTGCCGCAGTGCCTCCTTGGCGGGAGACTCGGGCAGCGCCGTTAATGCTGACTTTGCACGATCAGCGTATTCCCGCGCAACACAGCGGCAGTGAGGCTGTATTTCATACCGAAGAAGCAGGGATTCAATCCACTCAATTGATTTATCCTCGTCGACTTTGGAATTAAAGATTAGCTCTAACTTTTTGCTCTCCTCGGTTGTACACACGCCTCGCAAGTGGATTATAGGATACGTCAACTTGCCCTCGCGAAGGTCGTTAAAGGGTTCCTTCCCAAATTTTGCCTCGTCAGCCGCAAAGTCGAGCAGATCGTCAATAATCTGAAACGCCGCTCCGACAGCTTTGCCGTATCCCGTCACGCCTTGGATGATCTTCTCCTCACGCGTTCCTATGATCGCGCCCATAGCGCACGACGCGGTAATCAATTCTCCTGTCTTCAAGCTTATTATTTTCAAGTACTCATCTGCCGAAATGTTAAAATCTCCGCTCTTATAGGCGTGAATGACTTCACCTTCGCACATGGCTTGCGTCGTCCGAGCAAGGATTTCCATGGCGGGATCTTCGGCATGTCGATCAACCAACATTGAGAGCACACGCGCATGCAAGTAATCGCCAACTAGCACCGCGACTTTGTTTCCCCATTTTGAATGCAGGGTTTCTCGACCACGACGGCGGGGAGCCTCATCAAGAACATCATCGTGGACAAGGGAGGCAACGTGAATCAATTCAACAACCGCCGCAAGTGTATGTGCATCCTCGCCTTCGTGACCACAAGCTTTGGCAGAAAGCAACAGCAGGATCGGGCGTAACCGTTTGCCGCCTCCCTGCACAACGTGTTGAACAGCGTTGTCCACAAAATCATATTCACTCGCACTCTTTTCACTTAGTTTTTTCTCGACAGCTGCGAGGTCTACGGAAATGGGTTCACAAATACTATCAAGGCTAGGGGCTGACATCAGCTTTCTTCCCGTGTCCGGAGGGGCATCTTCCCGTCTTCGGATCATATTCGGCCTAGGTGCTCCGGTCCTTCAACTTGGATACCGAAATTTGCGGTCTTTTCAGCTATAGTGCAGATAACGCTTCATTCGCGGCACGGACGGTTGCATCAACGTCCGCCTCGGAGTGTGCTAATGACACAAAGCCCGCCTCAAACTGGGAAGGAGCAACGTAGATTCCTCTCTTGAGCAACTCCCCAAAATATCGGCTATACAGCTCTGTATCCGATGTGCGTGCGCCAGCGGCATCGGTAACCTCCGAGTCAGAAAAGAACAACATCAACATTGAACCGATTCGGCTATGAAAGGCATCAATTCCGTGGCGTTTTGTTGCATCTCGAAGTCCGTCTGCCAGTAGGCTTGCCCTGTTTTCAAGCTGCTCGTACACGCCAGGTTCGGCTAGGGCTTTCAAAGCGGCAAGCCCTGCCGCCATCGCCAGTGGATTTCCCGATAACGTGCCAGCTTGGTAGACCCCGCCTTCCGGCGCGATGTGCCGCATAATCTCTGCTGTGCCGCCATACGCTCCGACAGGCATTCCACCGCCGATGATTTTGCCCAAGCAAGTCATGTCAGGGATAACGCCGTATAGTGACTGTGCGCCGCCATAGGCTACTCGGAAACCGGTAATCACTTCGTCAAAGATGAGTACAACACCGTGTTCGGACGTTATTTCTCGGAGTTCGTTCAAGTATCCATCCCGCGGTGGAATAATTCCCATGTTCCCCATGATGGGTTCAAGAATGAGGCACGCAATCTGATCCGGGTGCGCTTCAATCGCCTGACGTACTGCATTCGCATCATTAAATGGTACGACGAGGGTGTGTCTTGTAAAGTCAGCCGGAATCCCTTCGCACTCCGGGAGTCCGAATGTTGCGACGCCCGATCCGGCTTCCGCGAGGAGTGAATCAACGTGGCCATGATAGCACCCTTCGATTTTAATTACCTTGTCGCGTCCCGTATATCCCCGAGCCAATCGAATGGCGCTCATCGTCGCCTCTGTTCCGGAGCTGACCATCCGCACCTTCTCTATGGACGGAACGGCATCAACAATGATTTCAGCCAGTTCCGTCTCCTGCGTCGTCGGGGCACCGAAACTGGTACCGTTGACCATCGCCGCGTTGATGGCTTCTATGACACGTGAATCTGTATGACCCAAAATGAGAGGTCCCCACGACGCGACATAGTCAATATACCTATTCCCGTCAATATCGTAGATCTTTGAGCCTGCCCCGCGCAGAATAAAACGGGGGTTGCCACCAACTTTGCTGAAGTTGCGCACCGGACTATTCACCCCGCCCGGAATGAAGTGCTGCGATTTATCCCACGCTTCTAAGGATTTGGCGTTGTTCAAAATATCCTTCCTCAATTAATCTGCTAGGGCGTGTTGACATTTATATAAGGCGTGTCCATAATTCGCCGATAAGCCCCTATCGTAGGGGCAAGGTAGGATCTCTATCGCCTTCCTTATCCAGTCAGTTGATCCTCGGCCAACGGGTTGGGAAACCCAACCCCTACGGGAATCAATCCTACATTGGGTCAATTTTCAAATGTCAACAGAACCTAGGTACTGTGGAACTGTGTTTGTAATAGCGGAATATCCATCATTCTTCGAGCCATTCTACCACCGATTTGGCGAAATATGTTAGAATCATATCGGCCCCCGCGCGTTTTATGCTCGTGAGCACCTCAAGCGCGACGCTTTTCTCGTCAATCCACTCCTGTTGGGCAGCCGCTTTAATCATCGCATATTCTCCGCTGACATTGTACGCCGCTACCGGCATCTCAAACTTTTCCTTCACACGCCGAATTATGTCAAGATAGGAGAGCGCCGGTTTAACCATTACGATATCGGCTCCCTCCTCAATATCCAATGCAACTTCGCGTAAGGCTTCTTCTGCGTTAGGCGGATCCATCTGATACGAGCGGCGGTCACCGAATTGCGGTGTTGATTCCGCCGCTTCCCGAAACGGTCCGTAGAAAGCGGAGGCGTATTTCGCGGAGTACGCCATGATGGGAATACCCTCGAACCCGTTTTCGTCCAAAACTGCCCGAATTGTCCCGACACGTCCGTCCATCATGTCGGAAGGCGCAATGACATCCGCGCCTGCACGGGCATGGGACAAGCTTTCTTTGGCTAGTAGCTCCAAGGTTCGGTCGTTCAGTACCTCCCCGTCATGGATCACCCCGCAATGCCCATGATCCGTATATTCGCACAGACAAACGTCGGTAATTACGAGCAACTCGGGAACCGCATCTTTGAGAGCCTTGACCGCCTGTTGTATTATTCCATCGTCTGCATATGCCTCCGATCCTACGGAGTCTTTGAATTCGGGAATGCCAAATAGAATTGTCCCCGGTATGCCGAGTGCCACCAAATCCTTGGCGGCTGCGATGAGGCGATCCACCGAATACTGATAGCATCCGGGCATGGACAAAATCTCATTGGCAACATCGTGTCCGTGAACGACGAACATAGGATAAATCAAGTCATCTGCCGAAATCGTTGTTTCCCGAGTGAGCCGGCGCAGGTTTTCACCGGCGCGGAGGCGTCTGGGGCGAGAAATGGGGAAATGACTCACGGCTACTCCCAAGCATGGATTAACTATCTAATCCAAGTTGCCACTTACAAGATTTTGGACATGCACCACTGTTTTTGATTGAAAATAGTTCATTATTTGAGGAGATTACGTAGCGCAAGGGATCTCTATCGCACTGGCGCTCTTAAAGGCTGGTGGGCAGTGCCCCACCCTACAAACGTACTCCCGGTTACGACATTCGTTAGACCTCGTGTTCCAGAAAATAGGAAAGCCCCTCAAGTTCTATGGACAAATCAACATTCCGCAATTGAACATTGCGAGGAGTGGCAAGACGGGCAGGGGCGAAATTGAGTACAGCGCGGATACCGGACGAAACGAGCAGATTCAGTGCCTTCTGTGCGCCCTCGACAGGAACCGCGATAATTCCGATTTCTATCTGTTGTGACTTTACGGTTTCCGTAAGTTCCTCAGGCTTTTGAATCAGGACATTGTTTATCACCAGAGACCATTTCTGCGGGTCGCTGTCGAACGCCGCCACGATTTCAAAATTGTGGTCACGCAACACACGATAACCGAGCAATGCACTGCCCAAATTTCCCACACCGACGAGGGCAACTTTGCGGCGAAGATGGACACCGAGAATCTTGTCGATGGCACGCTTCAAGTCGGAGATTTGGTAACCGATGCCGCGTTTTCCGAATTGACCGAAACAGGCAAGGTCTCTCCGAATTTGGGTCGCGGTAAACTGCATCCGGTCCGAAAGCTCTTTTGAGGAAGTAACTGTTAAACCTTCTGCCTCCAATAGTGCGAGGAGTCGAGAATATAAGGAGAGACGGTTGACTGTTCCTTCAGAGACAGCTTCAGGATTATTGATTAACCGGCGTGCTTGCATCTGGTCCTACCGCAGAAACCTCATGAATGAAATACATTATAACGAATCTGCACACAATCCGCAAGAAAAACAGGTGGGAGGCACAGGGGAAAGGCATCTAGTTATAGAGGAGATTTCATGGTGGCAGAATGTGTTGGGTTTCACTCAGATTTTAGTACGTTCATGCAAAGTGGACACTCGAAAACTATTCCGAGAGTAGCAATTATTACCGGATTGCCGTTCAACTCAACCTACGACGCTTCACGGGATGTGATTCGGAGTTGTAAATTTTTATGTCGCATAACACCAATAATAGCAAAAATCGCCTCGAAAACCAGTAATGACGCGGTTTGGAAGGCATTGCATCGGTCTGCAAAAACTGCGATTTTATGCGATTATTTTTTCACCCACCCCTCCCCCTAAACGCAAAATGCGTAGATTAAAGATATGAACTCCGACGAAATTCATTGAGGTGTCATCCTTGTCATTATTGGAAATACGCCTTGTGGGTATTTCGATCACACTCACTGTAGCGCAATTCGTTGCACGTCTTCTGTAAGAGTTGACTGCGCTCGCGATAAGAAGTCGCGACCTCGAGATCGCTCGATCATCGCAGTGGGATGTCTATCACACTCACTAAGAGCCTGTTTGAAAAGTAGGTAGCAAAGCCATTTTTGGTCATTTGAGGGTCAAAATCATCGGATTTTCAAGACTTTTACCCCAAAATAGCCTTTCT
>JAJDTR010000095.1 GCA_022827055.1 Candidatus Poribacteria bacterium
AACAGGTGCATCACATCCGGGATCGGCTCAATCATCGACCGCGAAAGGGATTGGCATTTCAAACACCACATGAAATCTTATGTAAGGAAACGGGAACCCAACCTAAACAGGGCGAAATTGCACTTACAAGTTGAATCCGCAGCCTTTATCAGAGTACCGGAAATTTCAAACTGAGACACTACTACATTTTAGAGTGTTGCGTCAGCACCCAAAAGGCATCGCCGAAAGGAGAGCCTACATGCGTCTGCTACTAATTTGGGTCGTTGCGCTTGTTGCCGTCGGGTGCGGTGGCGAATCGGGCGACAAGCCCACGGAGAAGAGAATCGTCTGGTACGCCCTGATGGTCCATCCCTATGTCGAAGAGGTGCAAAAAGGGGTGATCGGCTATGAGCGCGACACTGGGATCAAGATCAAGCGCCAGATCGGCCAAAACTGGACCCAGGACAATGAAAACGCCAATGTCGAGCCGCTAGCAGCCCAGGGCTACAACGGCTTCTCGCTCTACCCAGCCGACGCCAGCGCCGCCAACGGACTTTACGAGGAATTGGTGCAAAACGGAGCATACGTCGTCAGCTATGGAGCGCCGACAACGCTGCCGACGCCCGCGTCGTTTTGCGTGGCGACCGATGTCAAGCAGGCGGCGATGGAGGCCACCGAGGCGCTGATCGGCTTTATGGGCGGCAAGGGCAACATCCTCAACGTGCTCGAACTGGTCGAAGACCCCAATACCATCCTGCGCAAAGAAGGCGTCGAGGCGGCGGTAGCCAAATACCCAGAGGTACAGATAATCCAGGAAATCGCTGGCATGGAGTCGATTGAGACCAGCACGGCCAAGATCCAGGACGCGCTCTCGGCGCGGATTGAGGAGATCGACGGCGTGATTTGCACGGGGTACACACCGACCGTGGCCGCGGCGACCATTCTGTCGGAGTGGAACCAAACCCCGGACAACAAGCGCATCCACTTCGTCGGCATCGACACAGACTCGGTGGTGCTCGACGCGATTCGCCAGGGGGCCATCGACGCGACCATTTCGCAAAATCCCTATGGCCACGGCTACATCACGTGCGCTCTCCTGAGTTATCTACTCGACGGCTGGCAGGCCAATCCCGATCGCTACTTCATCAACTCGGGCACGGTGCTGGTGACTGAGGATAACGTCGATACCTTCGAGGACGAGGTCAGGGCCATCACCACGCAGATTATGGGCGAGTTGGAGACAAAATACCTCAGCCCACCTCGCTGATTCGTGCTCGAACTGCAATCCATTAGCAAGCGCTTCCCCGGCGTCCGGGCACTGGACGATGTGTCGCTTTCCTTCCAGCCGGGCCAGATCCACGCCCTAGTCGGCGAAAACGGCGCTGGCAAGAGCACCCTGCTCAAAATTATCACTGGGATTTACCAGCCCGACGCTGGGCGGATGCTTTTCGACGGTGCGCCGCTGCGCGTGCGCAACTGCCGCGACTGCCTCGACCGAGGCATTGGCTTGGTCCATCAGGAGATCCAAGTAGTGGCCGAGGCCAGCGTCGCCGAGAACATCATGCTCGACAAGTTAGACGCCTTCAGCCGCTGGGGCCGCCTCGACTGGCCGCGGCTCGACGATCAGGCGCGGACCGCGATGGCGCGGGTCGGGCTGGACATCGATCCGCAAGCGCCCATTGGCGATTTGAGTGCGGCGCACAAGCAGCTCGTGCAGATTGCCCGGGTGCTGTCGGCCGAGGCGCGGGTTCTCCTATTAGACGAGCCGACATCGTCGCTTACCGAGCACGAAGCGGCCCGCCTGTTTGACATTTTACGCCAGTTGCAGGAGGCGGGCGTGGCCATCGTCTTTGTCTCGCACAAGTTCGACGAGGTCTATCAGATCGGCGACCAAGTCAGCGTATTGCGGGACGGGCGACATGTGGGCACGAGGGAGTTGGCCGGGCTGCCGCGCGCCGAGTTGATCGAAATGATGATCGGCCGGCGGGCGGAGACGGCTTCGTTTGGTATGCCAGCGGTGGATCGGACGAGGGAAGTGCTCAGGGTCGAGGAGTTGTATGCACCTGACCGGGCGCACGAGGCGAGCTTTTCGCTCTACGCTGGCGAGATTTTGGGTTTGTACGGTTTGGTAGGAGCTGGGCGCACCGAGTTGGCGCGGCTGCTAGTCGGAGCCGAGCAGGCTGAGCGCGGTGCCGTCTATATCCACGGAGCCAAAGCGCGGATCGGCTCAGTGGCCGATAGCCTGTACAAATACAGCATGGGCTATGTAACCGAAAACCGCAAAGAAGAGGGCCTGCTGCTGGAATCAGCCGTGCGGACCAATTTAGGCATTACCATATGGGAGCGGATCGTCGGCAAGTTCACCCGCCGGATCGACGACCGGGCGGAGACCCAAGCCACGCAGGCGCTGGTCGCGGCGCTGGATATTCGCACGACGGGCTTGGAGCAGGAGGTAAATCACCTCAGCGGCGGCAATCAGCAGAAGGTCAGCTTGGGCAAGTGGCTGGCCGCCGGCTGCGACATCCTGATCGTCGATGAGCCGACCGTCGGGGTGGATATCCAAGCCAAGGCCCAGATCCATCGCTTGCTCTGGGACTTGGCGGCCAAAGAGGGCAAGGCCATCATTTTGATCTCATCGGACATGCCGGAGATCATCGGCTTGGCAGGGCGGATTCTCGTCTTTAAGGACAAGGAGATCGTCCACGAGGTCGCCGAGATCCACGAGCAGGGCTTGAGCTACGATGAGGTAAGCCGCCGCATCGGCCTGCATCTGAATTGATTATGGAACGCCTACACAAACTCATGCGGCACAACGACGCGGGGATCGCCTTGTCCGCGGGGTTGCTGTTTGTGGGATGTGCGCTTAGCTCGGAGAGCTTCCTGTCGGCGTACAACCTCTTCAATATCTCCCGGATCGTTGCGTTCTCCGTGTTGGTGGCGTTGGCCCAGGCGCTGGTGCTGGTCGCTGGGGGGATGAATCTGTCCGTGGGGGCCATCGGCGGCTTGGCGACCATTACCACTGGGTACTGCATTCAGGTGTTGGGTTTGCCGGGGTGGTTAGCGGCGCTGGTGGCGCTGGGAATCGGCGGCGTGGCTGGGTGGGTCAACGGGGTCATCATCACGCGGTTGCAGATCAATTCCTTTATCGCCACGCTGGCCACGCTTTTTGTCTTTACAGGGCTAGTGCATGGGTTTTCCGAAGGCTACGCTTATACGGACATTCCGCGAGAATTCACGTTTTTGGGGCGGCAGAAGTTTTTGGGGCTGTCGAATTTGTTCTGGGCGATGGGACTGGTGCTACTGGCGACGCACTACGCCTTCCGGCACACGGTCTTCGGGCGGCGGCTGTTGGCGACTGGGGGGAATCAGGAGGCGGCTCGGCTGGCGGGGATCAATACCGACCGGATGATTTTGCTGTCGCACATGCTGTCGGGTGGCGTGGGGGCGCTGGCTGCGGTGTTGTGGGTTTCGCGGATGGGCTCGGCGCAACCGGCGACGGGTAAGGACTGGCTGATCACCAGCTTTGCGGTGGCCATTGTTGGCGGGACTGGGCTGGCGGGAGGGCGCATCTCGGCGCTGGGCTTGCTGTTAGGGGCGGTTATCATCGTCCTCATCAAGAACGGCTTGGTGATGCTGGAGGCCAACGTCTATTACGAGCAGGCGTTTTTGGGGTCGATTATTCTGTTGGCTGTGGTGGTGAGCCGGGTGCGGGATTTGTATGGGGGGCGAGGTGGCGGGTAAGGTTGTAAGTCCGCAACCTATCTCATGGATGGGAAACCGCCGCCGATAATCCCATCATCTAGAAGGTATTGTCATGCACTCTACCCCAAAGGATACCGTGGCGATTCTCGTCGCCACGGCCCACCGAATAAATCTGCTAGAGCACCGGGCTCTTCCCTCGATTGAGCATCAGTCCCGACCACCGGTGAGCGTGATCGTCGTCGATGACTCAGGCAATGAGGCTGCCGCTGCACGGACCGAGCGACTAGTCCGGGACTGGCGACCAGTCGGCATGGGCGTAGATTTTCTCCGCAACCGGCGCACGAAAGGCGCGGCAGGAGCGTGGAATTCCGGCCTAGAACACCTGATGCGGATGTACGACGACCCTAGGCAGCTCTATATCGCGATCTTGGATGACGACGATCAGTGGGACTCACACCATCTGCACAGATGTATGACAGTTGCTGAGGAGCGAGGTCTCGACATGGTAGCGGCGCGATTCTGGCTAATTGAAGAAAGTGCCGAGCGGCTCTTGGTGGTTCCGCCACCGTCGCTCGACATGGCGAGCTTCTTAGTGGAGAATCCCGGTATTCAAGGCAGCAATCTGGTTTGTCGGCTGAGTGTGTTACTCGAAGCAGGTCTGTTTGACGAATCACTGCCGAGTTGCACCGACCGCGACCTGTGCATCCGCATCGCGGAGTTGCCTAGGGTGCGCTACGGCACCACTGCCGAACCGACTGTTCAGCACTTTGCCTGCGCGTCGCGGTCTCGATTATCCACACCGAAATCGCCCGCCAAGATCGAGGGGTTGGATCGGTTCTTCCGCAAGTACCAAGGCCGCATGTCCGCCGCCGAACGCGAAGCGTTTCGCATACGGGCCAACCAGTTTTTCGGGTGGAAAGAATCGCCGCCCAAGTCCGTGATCAAAGATGGGACCCACGACGCCCTGCTGTCCTCAATATCACGGACATCACCACCACCTCAGACACCGCCCCATCTGATCGTCGGGCTAATCGCCGACACGGCGCGACTCGAAGAGGTAAGCAATCTGCTCGCTGATCTTCGCGGGCTATCCGACGGCCCCGGTCTGTCGGGCCATGACGTCTTGATCTTGGAGAACGGGGATGATCAGACGCCCAGTGGAGAGTTGCGGACGCTTGTCGAGCGCGAGCGCAAGGATAGCCTGCGTATCTATCTTGTGGACCGTGCGCGGCACTTGGAAGACGCCGCGCACGGCCGGGTACTCGACGGTGGCGCGAGCCGGGGATGCAGGCTGGCCATCGCCAGTGCGCGGACGGTGTTACAGTCGTACCTATACGTGTTCGCCAAGGAGCGGCCGGGTGCGGTGGTTTGGATCGTCGATGACGACATGCGGCTCGACCCGCTCGTTATTGAGGAAGACGGACACCTACAGCGGTGCTCTCGGGCATTCGCGCCGATACTGAGGGAGCTCCGCCGACTTCGTGCGGGTGGTACTGTCGATATTGCCATCGGGATATGTACCGGCGCTCCGCCAGTGCCATTTGCGGCAACTGTGCGGGTTCAACTCGTCGATCTAGTCGCGTCGCTGTGGTGGCTGGCGTCTCAGGACCCGCAGGCGGCTCTGCCGGATCGCTCCTTGGAGAACGCGGCGTTGCGGTCCGGTCGGCGAGATTACTATTACGATCTATCGCGCAACGAGACCGATCGGCTGGAGACTCCGTTCTGGATCACACCGGCGTTTACCGGCGAGCAGGTCGGCGAGGCGTTTGAGCGCATGGCCGGTGCGGCTGCGCGGATCTTGGCCGGAGAACAGGTTTTCCGGCCCCTCGCCGTTGCCGCCGACATCAACCCGCTAGAATTTATAGGTGATGGACTTCAGCGCGGTGGCAACACCTTTGTCCTCGATGCCGAGGCTCTGAAGATGGCTCCCAATCCTTCGCCCATCATTGATGGTAGGGCAAGCCGACGCTCCGATATGGTTTGGGCGTTGCTGCAAAAACAATACTTTGGCAAGCAAGTCGTCACCGTGCCGATTGCCCTGTATCACGATAGAGCCTATGTCACTGCTGGCAAGCTGGACGTCGAACGTATTGTGGACGACATTCACGGCTATGCGATGTTTTCGGCACTAAAGGACATTCCCGATGTGTTCACGACCACTGATGACCAGCGTATTACTCTGGCAGAAGGAAAGATTGACCACTTCACCAGTTGCGTAAACAAGTATCTCGAAGAACGGCTAGCGGCGTTCCGCCTGTCGTTCCACCGTATCTCCGGTCTAATACGCGTTATGAGTCAGTTTGTGGACGACGGAGCTGCTTGGTGGCAGGATGAAGAATATCGAGTATCTAGAGAACAACTCAGAAGGTTTTGTGATCTTTTGACTCATTCTTACGAGGATGAGATCATAGACCATATCAAACTCAAGGTGGGTGTACGGAACGCTCACCAAATCCAAGAATTTCTCAAACAACTACCAATAGAAATTGAGCATCATCGGAAGCGGGTATTGGAATTTTCTGCATCGGCGCATAACTTGGAGGAATGAATGGCGTTGTTGCATGAATTCTATCGGGGGTATCCTTGTCGCCAGTTGTTTTTTGGTCAGTTGCTTTTTTCTACTCGATACGACTCAGGTTTGCCCAGATGAATCATTCGATTGAGGATGGCACAGCCCAATCGACTTTCGACCTGTTGGTTAGCAAAGCTACGCGCCTTGAGCTTATCGCCGATGAGTTGCTTATAGCGATAGAGGTGCGTTTCGGCCAACGAGCGTCGATGATAGCCACTTTCCTGCTTCCACGCCTTGCGTCCCTTGCGTCGAATGGCTCGAAGGATCTCATCCCGCGCCAACGCGGGAGCCTTACAGGTACCATGCTGCTGGATTTTAGCGTCTTTGCGCAGCGCGATAAGGGGCCGAATCGGGCAACCACTCGTGGGGGTGGCCAACGCATCAAACACCTTCTGTTTGTCATAGGCCCCATCCCCGCCTACCACCCCCACCGCCTCGTCGACTTGGGTCAGCAGGGGGGCGACCTGCGAGGCATCATCGCTACTATGGGATGTCAACGTTTGGGCGACCACCTCGCCAGTGGCCTCATTAACCCCCACATGCAGTTTGCGCCACGTACGCCGTTTGGTCCAGCCGTGTTGGCGGGCTTTCCACTCCCCCTCACCATAGACTTTCAAGCCCGTCGAATCCACCACCAAGTGCATCGGTTCATGCGGGCGCTTTTTCGGCAACACCACCGCCAAGGGCCCTTGGCGACGCGACAAAGTCGAGTAGTCCGCCACGGCCAAGGCCAACCCCATCAGACCCAACAGCGATGGGATAAAGCCTTGCGTCTGGCGCAACGGCAACCTAAGCAACACCCGCATCGTCAACATCCATTCAATCGTGCGATCCGAATAGACAAACTGAGCACCCCGTTGACACGGGCCCTGAGCATACCACCGTTTCCACAACGAATCGTCCAACCACACCGTCAGGCTACCGCGAGCCACCAACGCCCGATTATACGACGACCAATTCTTAACCCGATACACCGCCTTCGACTTGACCGAGGAACAACCGCCAGATACTTTGCTCATCACAGGCTCTTTGGGAAGAGAGGAACGTGTTTCTTGCGGAAACCACGAACCAATCTAACTGGAGAGCCTGACTCATTTCAACTCCCTAACGCTTTTTATGCAACAACGCCGGAATGAATTAAAAATGACGAGTAAATATCCATATCAAAAATTTGTGATTATTTGCACAGCCCGGACAGGATCGACAATGCTTTGGTCCTATCTCAATTCACATCCTGACATTCTTTGTTTAAGTAGTGTTTATGATCGGAGTGATAGAATAAATTTCGGGAGATTCTACGGAGATTTACCTGATGTTTATTGGGATAGTCAGCTTGTAAAAGAAAGAGACAAAAATCCAGTTGGTTTTCTTGAAACCTATATCTTCAAAACATTTTCAAGACGGTACAAAGCTGTTGGTTTCAAGTATTTTTACTACAATGACAGATTTTTACAGAACAAGAATGAATTAATTGACTACTTTGCAATGAACACAGATATAAAGTTTTTGCATATAAAAAGAAGAAATCTGTTAGCATCTTTATTTTCGTATAAAAGGGCATTCAGCCAAGATCAGTGGATAACTGCAGATATTGACTTCAAAACGAAAATTTGTGTTTCGGAATGTGAGCGATATTTCAAGGCCACTATTGATCAACAAAAACATTTTGACAATTTATTTAAAAGAAGAAGTTTCCAAATCGTTTACGAAGACATTGCATTACGTCCTCAAAAAATACTTATTGATCTGCAAAAATTTATTAAAGTTTCACCTGTCAGATTGGAAACAGAGATGGTCAAAAATAAAAACAAGAAACTTTCTGAAACAATCACGAACTTTGCTGAATTGAAATCGCATTTTAAGAATTCTATATATTCTGATTACTTTAACGAATAAGGAGGAGATTGATGATGTTCAATAAGCACTGGACTGAGACGGAACATGCAGAATGCAAAGCCATAGTGGCCAGATGGGTGTCTTTACAGGCTATGGAGAATAATCCGGCTGGTATGGATGCCATCCAACATCAGGTGGCGAGTCTCTTGAAGAAGTCCGATTTCCAAGTTGAGAAGGTCGAAAATCCCAATGCGTTATACCGCCCTCTCATAGTCGCCAAACGAGAAAGCAATCCCGGAGGACCGTGGTTGGGCTTTTTCGGTCATTATGATGTAGAACCTGCAGAGGCGAGCGAGTGGTCGTATAATCCTTGGGAACTGACAGATGTTGATGGACGTTGGGGAGGGAGAGGCGTGGGTGATAATCTGGTTCCTCTGGCGCAACGCCTCGTGTTATTCAAGCGATTGGATCGCCGTGTCAATCTCGCCTGTTATCTTCAGGGTGAAGAGGAGATTGGAAGTCCGTTTGCCACGAAGATGTATGCTACCTTTGATGTCTCAAATATCGCATTGTGGATTGAGGAAACGGGATATTTCTACACGGATGGAAGACAAAGATTCCTGATTCAGAATGACAATAATCTTCTTCGCAGAGTGCTTGGTGAATTGCAGAACACGCTTGTTGAGACTGGACGGACATGGACTGTCCTCAATCGGCCTTTGAACAAAGCGCATGGGAATGACCGATGCCCCTGTCTCAAACATCTTCTGGGCAAAGTTCCATACTTAGCAATCGGCCCCAATGATGATCGCTTCGCCGTTCATGGTAGTGACGAATCTATCGATCCTGAATTGTTGCCGCTCTGCGCTCTTCAACTCAACAGGGTTGTGAAAGTGCTTATCAATGATTGAATATCCATCGGATTTGAAGGGATTTATCGAGTCTGGTTATGCCGTAATTCGGAACATCGTCTCTGATGAATTACGGGACGGCATACGAGACGCCGTCGCAGCTCTGCGAGACGGTGCCAAGGTGATGAGCCGCCAGGTCCTCTACACACACGGTGACGTACCTGCTGGAACTCCCCCGCTAACGGATCTGATTGACCAGTGGCTCAATCCATTTCTCTTACGGGGCGACGGTTCCACCATTGACGCAGTAAATCAGCTAAGTAGCATAGCCGAGGAATTTTTCGGAGAGGAGATGCAGATTTTTCAAGATCTGATTCTCTGTAGAACACAGGATCACGGGCATTTTCCATGGCATCAGGATGCGGCTTACTGGCCTATCCAATTCCGTCGGGGCGCGACATTCTGGACACCTCTCCGAGAAGTGAATGGAAACGACGGAGGTCTTTACATTGATCTCGGCTGTCGGATTGGACGTGTTGCCGCAGTTGACCTCCACACCGGAGAAAAGCAGGATGGAAGTGGTCGATTTGAACCTTCGAGGTTTGTCGCTCCTGAGCTCTCACTTGGAGATATTCTGATCATCGGACCGACGACGCTTCATCGTTCTGGAAACGGAACTAGCCCGGTAGAGAGGATCGTCCACGCATCAATCTGGCTCGACATGGATGCGCGATGGGACCATGAAGTTGCACCGAATCATCCAATATGTGCCCTCACAAAGCACGGAGAATCACTTCGCCGGGGGTGATATAATGGAGGAGTACTCAATAGATGTCGAAGCCCTTGATGCCTTCCAAAAAGCTGTTAAGATCGACGATATGGAACCCTCGGTAGAGTCCCTACGACGTATTACGGAGCTAGTTTTAGGTCATGTTCCCTTCACGAACATCATGATGTTGAACCGGCCGAGGAGGGCACCTCGATTCGATGAAATCACAGATGACATGCTCTCACTTCGAGGAGGACCGTGTGGACATTTCAACCCGTTCATGAATCTCCTTCTCAAACGCATCGGCTTCGATAGTTCACTGGTTCCGGCCAAGATGAACGGAAAATTGTCTCACATGGCGATCGTAACACATATCGAAGGCGATTTATGGTGGAATGACTTCGGCAATGGTCATCCATATCTATCGCCTATCCGACTCGAATCATCAGAGGAGATCACTCATGCGGGTCTTACATATGCAATCACCTGTAATCAGGATGGCAGTTTCGCAGTCAGACATCGATATCTTGGAGATAATGATTTCACAGTGGATTACTCATTCGAGAATAATCCAGTCGAGTTCAGTTACTTCAAGGAAATTATCGAAGAACACTATACCAACGAGAGATTCGGACCATTCCTTACAGGTCTGCGATTTATTCGCTTCCCCGAAGGTGAGATGGTAGCCATCCGAGATCGCGAACTGCTTCTTACGAAGGATGGCATACTTGAGAAGCACCAGTTCATCGATTCTTCGGAAATCATTGATGCAGTGAAAAAACATTTTGCTCAGGCGGATTATCCAATTGAGGGCGGATTGCGATTCCTTGGGTGGTAGCCCATGAGGAGTAGATTTATGCCCGATTACAGTGTAAACGCGATGCTCTTCGATTCAGCGAATAGTAATGCCTTGCAGTTTTTCGGAAAACACGGTTACGTCTTGGTCTCCAACGTGTTCGCCTTGGAGGAGACACGGACAGCAAATACAGCATTCGATAAGATGAGGCATAGATTCGCCGGGGAAATGAGCCTCTCGATTGAGAAATACGATGAGCGAATCTGCCAGTGGCGCGATCTCTGGATGACGGAGCCATATTTCAATGATCTGCTCAACGACGAGAGGCTTCACGGTGTGGCACAGGCGTTTATGCAGGAAGAGAGCGTCCAACTTCTGCACGATCATGTAATCAGGAAACCATACGACGCATTGAATGACACTGTGCCTTGGCATCAGGATTTTCCATTCTGGCCCGTTGACACACCCAATTCACTTTCCTGCTGGGTTCCCTTTGAAGATGTGAGTGAGCACGGTGGATGTCTCGAAGTAATTGACGGTTCCCACTTATGGGGTGTCTCTCCGCCGGTAGATTTCATCATGGATGCCAAGGAGTTTGGTTATCGTGAAGACATTATCAGAATACCCGCACAGGCGGGCTCAATCGTCATTCTGCACAGCCTTACTTGGCACCGGACCAATCCGAACGGGGATGTCGGCACCTATCGCCCCGCTTATATCACGCTTTGGGTTCCGTCGCATGCGCGATACCGCCCTGATTTGGCGGAATGGCATCCGGTTAATGAGCACGTTACGGTTGAACCCGGACAGTGTCTAAATGCCGACAAATTCCCTAGATTCGGTGAGTTCAACGGAATCCCAAGAGATACTGACTCGAATACGCCGCTCCATGAAGGGCCTTCTAGTGCCCCGGGGGATATGGATAAATTCGATATGTTCAATGCGACTGCGCGGATCGCATACCACATCCACCGTATCATCGGAGATTGGGAAATGGGCATCCCTCGGAAGAATCTGGGCGAGTACTTGGTTGATGAAAAGGTTAGGGAGTGGATCGTTTGTCGGTCCTTTGAGCAGGGCATTGTCAATAAGGAGAAACGTGAATGGATGGAGAACCTGTTCGACCGATTGCTCGTGAATTCCTCAGCCTTTCAAATGCACAGAGCCCGCAACGTTTACAATGATGCTTATACAGAATGGTGGCTTCATATCGGTTCGAAATGGGTTGGGCTTTGGGAAGAGACTGATGGAAAGAGTCGGCGATGAGGAGAAACACCGTCGCAATCATCGGCTCAGCCGGTCTCATATCGTGTGAGCTCCGGCGCACCGTGGAAACGCTAGCCTGCGCTCTTAGCGACGCCGGCTTCGACCTCGTGACCGGAGGCATGGACGGCGTCATGCGCGCCGTGGCTCGGGGGCATAATCGATCGGCGAGGGACACGAACCTCGTCCATATAGAGCCCGGTTGGGAGTGTGCTTGGGAACGGAACCCGCACCCGGCTAGTACCGTTCGCACAAACCTCGGTTCGATGAGGAACCATCTGGTGATCCGCTCTGCGGATATTGTCGTCGCCGTGTCCGGTGGATCGGGCACCTTGAGCGAGATGGCGATTGCGTGGCAAGAGAAAAAGCCGATCTCCGCATTGAGGGGATCGGGCGGTTGGAGCGATAAACTGGCCGATACGACCCTAGACCAACGCGGGGAATCAACCGTCATGGGTTGCGATACGGTTGATGATGTCTTGGCGTGGGCGACCCGGCTGCGGCCAGAAGGCGTGTACTCGGGAAGGATAAACCGCGATTTCTACCCCCTTGAAGTGCCAGCACTGCATCGCGTACACGAGGGAACTCCCACTAAAGTTCACCAAGTGCATCTTCGCTATGGCATGTCAATCGAGAAATCCAACCTCGTGCGGTGCCTGGAGGGATTGAGCCGAAGGGTCGCGTCGTGGAACCGGGAGCACAACGCCGAGACCGTCGCCTTAGTCACGTTCGACGATGGCTGGAAGGAGGTTATACGCCTCGCCGACACTTTCGAGAAGCTCCCCTGCCTCTGTCCTATCCTATTCGTGGGCGAGAATCACTTCGCAAAGCCGGTACGGCCTCTCCCGTTACAGAGGCTCTACCATCACTGTGCGGAGCGCGGGTTGGACCCGGAAGACAGAGGAGCGCTCGGCGGCTTGACTAGGTCCGGCTTGAAGTTGTTGCCCGAGACAGAGCAACACGCCGCCTTAGACGAACTCGGCATCAATCCTATGCTTGACCCTGAATGGCTGCTAAACGTGGAGGACATCGCGCACCTGAAGTCCGTGGGCTGGGTCGTCGCGACGCACGGCCACCGGCATGAGGATTTGAGGAAGCGGGATGGACTCGGGAAGGAATTCGTGCGTCTTGCCGAAGAGGTTGAGAACCGGGGCCACATGCCTTGGCTGGCATGGCCCGAGGGACAATGGTCGCGCACGGCGTATGAAGATGCCCGTACTGCTGGATTTCACCTTCAGTTCGGTTTGATCGCGCAACTATGTGAATCGTCAGGTGAAGGCATGGTAATGAGGAACATTTGGAAATGAGTGCGGCTTTCCCGGTACCTATGACCTTGCTGGCTGAACCAATACAAGGGAGACATTAGGACAGGAAGAACCATGAGGATTCTCGTTACTGGAGCCGCGGGCTTCATTGGTTATCATCTGTCGCGGCACCTTCTCGAAACCGGACATGATGTGGTTGCCATAGATAAGGTCAACTCGAACGAACGCCTAGATATATTGGTTCAGTATGAAAATTTCGATTTTCGGCATGGCAGCATCGCAGACATTTCCTTCTTGCAGGAGGTCGGAGAGGTCGATTATATCGTTCACCTAGCCGCTTTGCCGGATGTTCGGAAATCGATTGGACGTCCATATATCCAAATACAACAGGACGTCCTTGGATATATTAGTCTGCTTGAATATGCAAAGGTATTGGAAAGGCTAAAACGGATGGTCTTCATCAGTTCCAGTTCGGTGTACGGTGTCGGTGGTGGATTCTCCGAGCTATCCCCTACCATGCCGATTGCACCATACGGTGTGTCCAAACTAAACAACGAAAACATGAACACCTGTTACTGTCACCTGTACGGATTCCCGATCACCAGTCTCCGGTTCTTCACGGTGTACGGCACTTATGGTAGGGACAACATGGTAATCTGGAAATTTATCGAGAACATCTTCCTTGGTAAGCCGATCTCCCTATTCAATAACGGGATGAATGAGAGAGATTTCGTCTATGTCAGCGATGTCGTGGATGCCATACTACTGGCCATGTTCGACGAGAAATCGACTGGGCACAATGTTTACAATGTTGGTACTGGCACTAGCGTTTCGGTGTTAGAGGTTGTTCGTATTATTGAGGATATACTCGGTAAAACCGCAACGCTGGAAACCTTACCGCCACAACCCGGAGATATTCCAAAAACTTGTGCGGATATCATAAAGATCAAGCAGGATTTGGATTACGCCCCAAAGATCGATATCACCAGCGGCCTGCGAATGTTTTCCGAATGGTTGATCGACAGATTGAATTGACCAGCCAATAGTGTGAGGTAGGGCTATGCCGTCTAGGGTCTTGATTTACTCGGACACACTCTTCTCCAGCACTTGCGTGATCCAGCTATTCAAGCTCAGACCGCTCTCTGCCGCCGAGTGTGCAACGCGCTGATGCAAGTCTGGCCCAAGCCGCAGGTTGAGCTTACCTGAGAAAGGCTTCTTGGGCTCGATGCCGTCTTCCTCACAGGACTTTAGGTACTCGTCGATGGAGCGGTGAAATTCGCGCCGAATCCCCTCGACATCGGTTGCTTCAAAGGTGGCAATCGGATAAGCACTACTGTTGACGACTCGTCCGTGGAGACGGCCCACGGAATCGTCGAATTCGACCTTGGCAGTGTATCCCTTGTATTTTATCATGGCTTGACTCCCACTGCATGGTACCAAACGAAGTACCATGATGCAAGCTGCACTTATTAGGAAGGCACTGATTCCCTTACACTTTTGAAAATAGGGCTGCTGCCCATAGTTTATAGCTCTCTTTTAACCGCCTAAGATCAAAGGA
>JAJDTR010000008.1 GCA_022827055.1 Candidatus Poribacteria bacterium
GACATCCGGGCATGAGCAGGCGGATTCTTGACGCTGAAACAAAAGGAGGGCCAAAAGTAGGCTAGTTCGCCTTCATCCACCGCTAGATTAATCATCCCGTCTACCGCCCGCCTCAGCGCTTCCCGCCATATTGGACTCGCATCGCGTTTCGTGAAGTGTGACATGGTGCTAAGCATCGTACCATTGCCCATTGCCGACAACAGTTGGTCCTTGAATTCGGAGCGGCGTTTCGCCTCTTCGGGTTCAACCGGAGACCATACGAAAGCCCAAGGGCGTCCTTGTAACGGCACGTAATTCAGCCCGTCGGGCCCCTGACTTTTCAGCGCTACCTCCGTCCATCGACGGTCCACATGCAGATTCATCTCGCTACCGGTTATTAGCCGCATAAAGGACGCAGCCATCATAAACTTGCCGGTAGTCGTGCTTTGCCAGCAACTGTGAAACATGTGCGGCGGATTGGAACGAAACACGACAATCCAGTAGACCTCGTAGTCGGCTTCGGGATCGGTCGTTTCAGTGAGCGCGTTGAGCGCAAGCCTTGCCCGTTCGGCGATGTCCAACGTATCCGGCACAGTCGCCTCGTACGAGTCCCCATGGTACTTCGGCAAATCGAAATCCGGGATTATCGGGTTGATGTACTTCGTTGGCATATCCATCTTTCGGTGGCGATTGCGAGAATCCGTCTCTACACTCTGACGAATTTCTGTAGTCGTTGGCCTCTGCCGCCCTCGCCGATTTCCGCCACATAGATGCTTCCCTCATCATCGACGCAGATGCCGTGAGCTGCTTCCAACACACCACCTTCTGATCCGGCGAATCGACTCAGCCTTTCACCTTCCGGAGACCACACGCTTACACGGCAGTCACCTCCCTGTTCGACAACGTAAATTGTGTTGTCATCTGTCACCCACACGTCTCCCGGTGCGATTACATCCGTCCAGGTTTCCATGTGTTTCCCATCCGGGTCGAAAATCTGGATGCGGTCATTCTCTCGATCGCAAACAATGACGCGCCCTGTTTTGTCGCAGCCAATGTTGTGCACCACGGCAAATTCACCGGGACCGCTCCCGGCGTCGCCCCACGTCAGCAGATGTTCCCCATTGCTTGAGTACTTGTGAACACAACGATTGCCGTAGCCATCCGACACATAAATGGATCCGTCCGGCCCTATAGCCACGCCGGTAGGCATGTTGAATTCACCCTTGTAGTATGTTACGCCCGGCACACCGGGCCTACCCCACTCATTCTCTTTCTCACCAAGCAGGGTGTATCGACGCACGACATGCTGCCACGCATCGGTTAAGTAGACCTCGTCGTCGGGTCCTATGAATATGCCGTGAGATTGACTGACAAGATGCGGCGAAATGCCGAATTCACCGTAACCCCACGACGTGACAAAATTTCCGTCTTTGTCAAAAACGATGATAGGATGCTTGCCGCGCGTAAACGCGAAGATTCGTCCCTTCGAATCAATCGCCGCATCCGAGACCATTGAGAAGACCCAACCCTCCGGCAATTTTGCCCAGCCTTCCGCGAGTTCGTACCTGTAATCTCCTTCGCCTAATGCCATGTTGCACCTCCGTCTTGTGAGATTGGAATTGCACAAAAATTTAGAAAAAAACGCTGTTGCCGCCAACTCTAGTTCACCCAAGTTGTCATCTGTCATTCCCGCTCGGCTTGGATAGACATATCCAAGCCGTACCCGCATATGCGCAGTGGATTTGTCAATCCACTGCGAGCAGATTGAGTCAATTTAGCTTACATTGCCCCGGTTTGCGACGTATCCTATAAGATGTCGGGCTAGAAGCCCGACCTACGGGTATGGGTAGCAACTTGGGTTAGTTAATCGAAAAAGTCCGCGTCCTCCTCCGGCAAATACTTCCGCGTTGCCTCTTCATTGAGTTCGACGCCCATTCCGGGAGTATCCCAGACATCTATGAATCCGTCACTGACGATCGGGTCGGGAAGACCTTCTACGATGTCGTACCACCATTTTGGACGAGCCACCGGATACTCGAAGGCAATGTAGTTTTCGGGCAAGGTCGCCGAAACCTGAACGAGAGCGGCAAGACCGATGAGACCGTTGGCTGTACCATGAGGCGCCATAAGGATACCGTGGAGATCCGCGTATTCCGCAACCCACTTTAGTTCGGCTATACCGCCAATATCGTAGGGGTCGGGCCCGCTAATATCCACGGCGCGCTTTTCGATAAGGTCTTTGAAATTTTGCCTAAGGTAGATCTGTTCCCCGGTATGGATTGGAGTAGACGTGCTCACCGTTACGTCACGGTAAAGATCCGCGAGCACATAGGGAATATAATCGCCGGTAATCATATCCTCAAGCCACATTACATTCAGTGGTTCCAAAGCCTTCGCCAGTCTAATGGCATCGGGGACAGTTAGTCCGGGACCGCAATCCAATGCAAGCCCTACCTCATCCCCTAGCACCTCCTTCATTGCCTCCACACAAGCAATCGTGTGCTTCAACCCTCGTTCCGTCAAAGAGCCGCGGTTCGTGATGATCCCTTCTCGTATCTCGCCGTAAAAGAAACCGGGTACCGCGCGCGGCATGGGGCTATGGAATGCGATGCCCTGCTTAATGATTGTGAACCCCTCGCGAGCTGCTTTCATTTTCGCCATGTCCGCCGCATGATCTTCGGGCGAAACGCCTTTCAGTTCGAACCTGACAGAGCCGTTATAGACACGCGCTTTGTCGCGAACCTTTCCGCCGAGCAGTTTGTAGACGGGCACCCCCGCCGCTTTGCCAGCAATGTCCCATAACGCTGTCTCAATCGCACTGACCGAACTGCCCCACGGTTTGAAACTTCCTAATCGGCGAATCTTAAGCATCACCCGCTCAACATCTGTCGGATCTTCGTCAACGATATACTGTTTATAGAACAGAATGTGCGGCTTCAGGTAGTGTTTGTTGATTTCCGCGCCTCCCAAACCGCTGATGCCTTCATCGGTCGTAATGCGAATCACGGGGTATTGACCCAGAACGGTGCATTTCAAGTCTGTAATCTTCATTCTAGGAGTCCTCTAGCTTGATCCATGGTGTTAAAGGACGGGTCGCTTTATAGTCAAATCCATTCATATTTACACATATTTTGGTAGGTGTGGTTTCCAACCGCACCTTCGAGACCGCATGAAAACCGATTCGGTTAGGAAACCGAACCTACCTTGGCGTTTAAATGACTATTGGTTTTACTATGAAATCCTTTATCGCTTGAACTTCGCACGTAATTTATCCATGTTAAAGTCCGGTGCATCGTAGAAACTAAATACCTCTGCTTCATGTGCGCGTACCTCGCCGGCTAACCGCAGGATGTCTTCGGCATGTTCGATTGGTACGCGTACACACCCATCTGCATCGGCGAGGATGAGATCGCCGGGTCTTATTCGCGTTTGACCAATTGTGACCGGCTCATTAAAGCGTGTCAGGTTAAAGACACCATGACCCGGCACGGTGCCCCACCCCCAGATCGGCAACCCGACAGCACGAATGCCCGCCAAGTCCCGCGCGCTTCCATCAAGTATCGCACCCACTGCACCAAGGCGTTTGTACAACCTTGCCATTCCGTCTCCGAAGCAGGCGCCCCGCCCGGGACGCGAATCGACGTCCTTCATCACTGTAAAAAAGGGGGTTTCTTGGTCATTCATGTGTTCGTAGAAGTCTATCCACTCAATCTTCGGCGAATCGGGATCGTTCGTGGTGACCTCAGCGGTCACGGCACAGCCGACGATTGTTCCAAACTCCGGCGATAGATAACGGATCTCGTGGCTTGTGTAATCTTCATTCGGAAGCCCCAGTTTCTCGACCATGGCGTTGAAGACTGTAGGTGAATCAAACTCCTTGAGTCCCTCAATAATTTCTATGATGTTATCCGACATAATGCCTCGTTCCTTGCTTGTAAGTATACTGAATATGGGTTGTCGAAATATCGAGTGCGCTGTATCCAGGGCGGAAAACAGGCTGTTCTTCCCCGCACACTCGGTATTCATATAGAAGAATTCGCGATTACGAATCTCGATTCCTACATTACCAGTTCATCGGGTGGACTGTAGTCAGATTTCAACGGATCCCACTTCTCACCGCACATCTCGCTGATAACCGCCCATTCACCGGCGGTAAGATTGCTGTGATGATGGTACAAGAAGTGCTTCAAACCTGCGCTCTCGGCTGCCCTCATTAGCTGCCGTAAGTGACCAGGCGACATCGGATCCCCGTCATGAGGGCTGCGTCCCGTGTCAACCCATGGCACAATTCGATTCGGGTCATCTACTGCCGCTAACGCCCTCCGTGTTTCCCGAGTCACGACCTCCTCGAAGAACTCAACGGTCAGTGCATCTTCCAGATCGCTCCGACCCGTTACAAGGGGCAACTCCAAGCCAAACAGTGCATTCACCACCGCGAGAGCTTCTGTATCGCCTAATCCCGCGTTCCAATCGGTAAGTGTTTCGACATAGCGGTACACGGTGCCAACCATCCCGTCGAAGCCGCGATTCCAGAAGTAGTGTTTGGGCAGCAGGATATCCATGAACTCCGCAATCTGCGCGAAGTCGGAGCCGCAGAGCGGCGCAAACGCGGCAGAGCGCATGCCAAGCCCCAGCTTCACCGGACGGTTCGCCTCGGCGGTAAGACATTCTCGAACGTTTCGAACGTAATCTGTCACCGCTTTCACGCGAAATTCAAACCACGCCATGAGATCAGGATCGCCGCCAAGAAGTCGAAAAGCACCGAGTAACCCACCCGAAGCGTATAATTCCAGTCGGGACGGCGTTAGCGCATGAAGACACTGGTAGAGCCGATCCTTCGCAGAGACGAGTGCGGCGTAGTCGAAACCGAGTTCAGTGCATTTCTCGGAGACCGATTCGGGCAGGTCGTCAAAGATATACGACCGTCTATTGAGGTGGTGCTGCGCGATCTCGTAACCCCATTCCGGTCCATCCATGATGCCGCCATCCACCATGGGGTAATGCTCCAACGTGTCGATCATGCGGGCACATCTCGCCATGCGGGTGGCTTCGTCCGTGATTTGGTGTCCGTTCCCTCCCTTGCCTTCCCCGGAGTAGGGTCGAAAGATCCAAACCGACCAGCCTCGCTCCTTCGCAGCAGTCAGCATGTCGTCAACCTGTGGGCGCTTTTCAATCAATCGCTCCTGGGGAGAAGAGGGCACTTCCACGCCCAAGCGACGGTAGACGTCTGGATTCAGGTCAAAGGTAGGGATGGGCGTCCGATCCGTAACTCCTGCCACGGTGCGCTGCCCCGGAACCAGTTTCGGGGCATTAAAGTTCATCGAGCCAACCACCAGCCCGGACACACCCCCGGCCTCCCAAGCATCAAACAATCGCTCGTAGTCGTCAAGCAGGTGTTCAAGATCTCGCATGACATCCATCCAGACATTCATTGCCTTAATCTCCCTCCATCATCTGACGTGCGCCTCCACACCTCACACAATACTATACTCGTGGAAATTGCGCACGTTGCACCGACTCAAAGTAAATGGAACATGCGTAGAGTAATGCGTGATGCGTAATTCGTAAAAAATCTGGTTTCGGATCACACATTACGCGCTCTGAATCTCCACTTCGATGCACTGGGGTTATCATACGTGTGAGTTCTGTCTAGATTTGGTTGCTATTGTTGCAACGCTTTGTTAACCGTACGTTCATAAGACGCATCGAATTTGTCCGTGCCATCATCCTCAATTATCTCCAGCCAAACGCCGGGGACAAATCCCGGGTAGTCCCCTTCGCTGAATGCGGGCGCGTAGACGTCCTCGCCCGTAAAATCATGCATTGTTTCTCCGCCATTCTCATTTGGTATATGGATTCGACAGATTCGCCGTTCTCTCCGAAACAGGTCTTGAGGCGTCGGTGCATCCGGTTCGACACAAAAGCGTTCCAACGCGGACTCATCAACTTCGATTCCCAAACCCGGCCTTTCGGGCACCCGAATGCTCCCGTCCTCTACATCCAGTCGCTCCTTCAACAGATCGTGTTCCCACAGTTCATGAGCGGTGATGGCAGGCAAACGCGCATGGGTTTGTACAGCGCCGATATGCACGGCATACGCAGTCGTAATGCCGCTCCCGACCATTTGCATCCAGAAGGGTTTGTCGAATGATGCACATAACGCACCCTTTCGCCGCACCTCCGTGGCACCGCCGCCAACGACAAATCCATCACCGGCGCCAGAGTGAAGATACGACTCTCTGAAATGATCGATAATCGGGTTCTCCACCACGTTCCGCAGATGCTTCGCTCCCTCGATGTCGGTACGCAGCCAAAACGGGCTTTCGTAGTAGGCGACGTTGGAGCAGGCATCCAAGCGCTTCAGTATCGGAATGGCAAAATCTTTCGTGAGGAGGAAGGCGTTGAAATCAATATAGAACCGGTAGTTTTGCGGCACTGCCTGCGCGAGCGCGTCCACTTGGGCGAATATGTCCCACCATGGACGTGCTTTCAGTTTAATCGACGTATATCCGCGCCGGACCGATTCCAGCGCTTCTTCCACCCAATCCTCGGGCGGCATATCGATCGACCACCACGAGATTGGGCATCGATCTCGAACTTTACCGCCAAGCAGTTGATAAGCGGGCACCTCGACTGCTTTTCCCGCTGCGTCGACCAGTGCCATCTGGAGTCCGAATCCGACTGTCTCGTCTTGCACGAACGCGAACGGATTGTTTCCAAGAATCCGCTCGATGTTCCCAGTTTCATTTTCCGAACTTTCGCCGTACCCGATTACACCGTTGTCTAACTCAAGCCGGTACACGTACAGACGCTCGCTATGCGTCAAGGCGCGGTGCATATGCATCTTCACGCGATCGCAGTAGAACGGAATGTTGAGCGCCAGCATTTCGACGTTCTTGACTTTCATCATTGGCACCGATTGGCGATCCCCGTCGCGAGACCAAGGTTGTGTGTCAACGTGCAGTGCGTTATGCTGGAATCGGTTGGTCGGGACAGGCCTTAAAGTTCAACGCACTTTACTTAAGCTATGCTCAATCTCGGATGCGGGAGGATGGTAGATTCCGCCTTCCACGGTGGTACTCATTTCCGCGATCCGACACGCTTCCTCAAATGATGCCGAGATATCCTTGCTAATCAAATACAACGCGGCAAACGCGCCCGTGAGGTTGTCGCCCGCACCCGTTGTGTTCACCCCTGTCAGTTCATTTTTTGGTGCGGATCGCTCAATGCTGAGCACCTTCTTTCCCGACCGGAAAGCCATGTGCGCTTCCGGATAACCCGTCAACGCTACGCCGTGTCTAATGCCCATTTCCAGCACGGATTCAGCCGCTTCGCGCTTTGACCTAGACGTCTCGTGTATTTCTCTCTCCAAGATGATTTCTGCCTCTTCCTTTCCCAGGGAACAGAAATCAATGTAAGGTGCAGCCGCGCGGAAACCTATCCTAGCATTCGTCCTCGCCTCGTCGTCTCGAGCTCCCCAGAGCGACATCCGAAAATTCACGGCATAAAATGTCGCTACGCCTTGGAGTTTGGCGCGCTCTAGCGCATCAGCGACTCTATTTCGGTCTTTCGTTCTAGCATGAGTAATCCCGGTAATAATTAGACCAACGCGATTCGATTCGTGTCTCCGTATGGCATCGGAGACCTGTCGCTCGGTCAGACTTTCAAATGCCGCCCCCGATCGCGCATACGGAAACGAACCCAGTTCGTCGCGATACCCCTCGAAATAGGCTCCCATATGGCTATGACCTGCGCGCCGAACATCATTCGAATCAATCCCATGGCGCTCCAGCCATTCGATAAACTGCATCGAACAGGCACAGGCGTCGTCTCCCACCGCCGTTATCAAACCTGTTAGATTACGTGGGCTGTCACCCGCCAAGACATGCTTGGCGGCATTTGCCGCGTTCAGAATGTCACCGGAGAAACCGGCCGAGCCGTCTCGGACGAGACTGTGTGCGGCGAAATCGAGGTTTCCAGGATTATCCTGTGCATCCAGAATCATCGCTTCGGGAAGATGTTCCGTTCTTACCTCCACCAACGGTTCTCCCCAACCAAGAATTGAATACGCCATCGGCACATCCTAGACGTGAACGGGTTCTAACGGTCAAATAGGTAACGTATCAACGCACTGCGATTTTAGCAGAAAGGCTCGGAGGCGTCAATACAAAAGACGGATCGCAAAGCTTAGGAAATGGTGCGGATTCGCAAGTGGGTTGTGCGCTTGCATCCATATCGCTGTTGGTTTATACTAAACAAGGAAGCGCATTTGCACAAGGTGGAACTGATTCGCGTGCACAGCGCACAGAGCGAATTCATGACGTAGGAATATCCTTGGACAAACGCGTTCCGATGCGCCGAGGGAAAACTATGGCAGTTTTAAGTTCGGAAGATCACGATTTTTGGAATGAAAATGGATATGTGGTGCTCCACGAGGCTGTCCCGCCAGAGAACCTCAAGGCATGCGAAGAGGCCATTTGGGAGTTCCTAGAAATGGACGCGGATGACCCGAATACCTGGTATCCGCACCCTCCGCGCCCGCAGATCATGGTTGAAATCTACCAACATCAGGCGCTTTGGGATAACCGTCAATACCCGCGGATCCATCAAGCATATTCGGAGTTGCGCGGCACGGAGAAGCTGTGGGTGAGTTTTGACAGGGCGAGTATGAGTCCACCCATTCGTCCACCCGACTATGTACCGTCAATGGTCGGTCCAATGGCGTTGCACTGGGATATATCTTCGCTGCTTCCGCCGTACCGCATGATTCAGGGCGTTCTCTATTTGACCGATACCGCAGCCAACCAAGGGGCATTTACTTGCGTGCCCGGATTTCACCGCCGGCTTGAGTCTTGGGTGAAGAGTTTACCGCCGGACGCGGACCCGCGCAAACAGGATTTAATGAGCTTGGGCGCCGAGCCGATACCCGGAAAAGCAGGCGATTTAATCATCTGGAGCGGCGCCCTGCCTCATGGGGCCGGGTTGAATACCGCGGACCGGCCTCGGTTGGTACAGTACATTACGATGCACCTCGCTCAAGAGGAGGACGAGGAGGCGCGCGCTCAGCGAATCCATGCGTGGCAGAACCGGTTAGCAGGCACCGGAGGGAGTAGCGATCTGAGTCGCAAAGAGAAAGAGCACGACACTGGTAATACAGCTAATTTGACGCCGTTGGGACGAAAGCTGTTAGGATTGGATCGCTGGAATGACGAGATGCGGGGAAAGCCTTAAAGTAGGTTCATGCCACCCGACGCCCTGCTTGGAACACCGCCACTACCCTGCTAAATGCCTTCACATCCGTCGTCGGGTCTCCTGCAAACGCGACAAGATCAGCAATCTTGCCAGGCTCGACGGTGCCAATTTCATCGTCCAAGCCAATCGCTTCGGCGGAGATACGCGTGGCGGCTACAAGCGCTTCCGCGGGAGTGAAGCCGACACGGACCAACAACTGCAAGTCGTAGTCCAGGTGCCCAAAAGCAAGGTTATTCACGCCGGAATCCGTGCCGGGAACAATGCGTTCTTGCAGACAGTAGTCGAGCGTACGACGCATCACGTCCAATCGCATTTCAGCCTTCTCCTCTAGCTGAGTCAGTTCCACTTCTTCCTCTGGCAAGATGGTCCCAGTATCGCGTTTTGCCGTGAGTTCGACAATCCGGGGATAGCGTGTCCATGCTTGCAGCGTCGGACTGATCCAAATGCCGGATTCTGCCATCATCTCGGCAATTTTGGGGTCAAAACGAAGTTGGTCATCAGGGTCAAGGAACTCAGCATGTTCCATCAGGTCGATGCCAGCTTGGACCGCTCGCTCCATCGACTCCTTGGCGCGGCAGTGCGCCGCCGTCGTGCGGTGAAATTGATGCGCCTCATGTGCAGCAGCGTGTAGTTCCGCGGTGGTGTAACTCGGCAGTCCGGGAATCGTGCCTTCCGTGCCACCTCCGGAAGCCATGATCTTGATGTAATCCGCGCCTTCGTGGACGAGTCGACGCACCGATCGACGTATTTCCTCTTCACCGTCCGCGACTTCGTTGCACATGTGGAAGTGCCCGCCCGTACAGGTAATCGGCCTGCCGCTCACCAGCATTCGGGGACCGGGAATGTAGCCTCGGCTCAGACCTTCCTTCAGCGTGAATCCTATTTTATTGCGTGCGCCGTGCTCGCGCAGTGTCGTAATTCCGGCAGCGAGGTGGCGTTGCATGTTCATAGCCCCGGTGAGCACCATCATCTCGTCCGTGTCGGCAAACATTTCGGCGTAATTTCGACCATCGCCCGCCAGACTGAGGTGAGTGTGCCCATCAATCAGACCGGGCGTGACGCATGCAGAACCGAGATCTATGATTTCAGCATCGGGCGGTGTCTGTTTTTGAATCTCTTCTTTCGGACCAACGGCTGTGATGCGATCTGCCGTCACGAGAATTGCCTGATCGGTTTTAGGCGCACCCCCGAGACCGTCAGCCAAACGGCCAGCTTGAATTACAACGTGTGTTGATATCGAATTGGGCATGGACAGTTACCGTGTTTCGATGTATGGATCGCGTATTAGGGGATAGATAACTCGTCAGGTTCGTTTTTCTTTCCGACGTATTCCGGCGTAGGGTAATCCGCCCAGCCGGTCAACGGCAGTCCGGAATAGGGATGTTCTCGTTCCGTCACGACTTCAATAACCGCCGGACCACCGGTCGTCAAGGCTCGCTGCATTGCGGGGGCTACCTCTTCCCGACACGTGACGCGCTCAGCGTGCACACCAAACGATTTTGCCAGAAGGACAAAATCCGGGTTGGCGAACTCCTGCGTTCCTTCACGGAAGAACTCCGTTCCGAATACCGCATCCTTACCATACCACTCCGATTGCAGATCTCGGATACTCACCCAGCCGTTGTTGTTGTTCACTACGTAGACCACGGGAATATTGTATTGCACCGCGGTGGCAAGCTCTTGGCACGTCATGAGGAAACTCCCGTCTCCGATGAACCCAACCACTTGGCGATGAGGGGCAGCCAGTTTGCAACCAATGGCGGCGGGGACTGTGAATCCCATTGTGGAGAATCCCCCGGATGAAACGTGCGTGTGCGGCGTGTAGATCGGGAAGGCACGCCATAGATGATCCTGAGCATGCCCCGCGTCGCTTAGCACAATGACATCACGATCTAGAATCTGGCGCATCTCGGCGAGACAGCCCGCCGAGGTAAACGCATTTGTCGGCGGAGCGCGCCATTCGTCGAGCACCTCGTGCCATTCGTCCTTGTAACCTTGTATCTCCTTAAAATAGGCGGTCTGTGTGTAGTCAGGAATTCCGTGCGGACGGAGCGCTTCTGTTAGATCGCGCAGCACCGATTTCGCGTCCCCGAAAAGCCCTACCTCGACAGGATAGTTTTTCGCGATCTCGCGAGTGTCAATGTCGATCTGGATGATTTTGGTCGGTGGCACATTAAAGGTCACGCCCTCCTTGTAGGACGAGGCGGTCCATTCTGCGAACCGGCATCCGACCGCGAGGATGACATCGGCATACGGCGCGAGCGCATTTCCGCACTTGGATCCCATAAAGCCGATGAAGTAGCACCAGAGCGGGTGGTCTTCGGACATGACACCTTTACCATTAAAAGTACTCACTACAGGAATGCCCCGCAATTCGGCAACCTCCCGGAGTTCATCCGTCGCTCTGGAACGCAACACTCCACCGCCAGCCAAGATAAGGGGTCGCTTCGCCGAGAGCAGCAGTTCGACAGCATCGCCCAAATCTTCAGAGCTGGCGTGCGCCTCGGTGGTTGCCCGATATTTCTTAGGATTCGGGATGGTCGCCTCAATGACTTCCGCCTGCACATCCATGGGAAGATCGATGTGCACCGGTCCGGGGCGTCCACTTGTGGCAACGCGGAACGCGCGAGGCAGCACCTCAAGCAGTTGTTCCACGCGGGTAACGTTCCAGGTCCGCTTCACGATGGGACGGATGACCTCGGGAAAATCCGCCCAGTGGTTTCGCTCAATCTCCTGCATCGCACCCCGTTCATTCATGTACGTCGGACAGTTCGCCGTGAATAAAACGAGCGCGGTCGAGTCCATGAATGCCGTCGCGACTCCGATGAGCGAGTTGACCGCACCAGGACCGACTGTAGTGAAGCATGCCATTGGCTTTCCGGTCACACGGTAGTAACCGTCCGCCAAATGCGCTGCGGATTGCTCGTGGCGGACCATTATGGTTTTAATCCGGTCGCTTCTACGCCGCAACCCGTCCATAAACGCAAGCGTCCCGTGCCCGGGAAGGCCAGCCACGTACGGAACCCCTTCCTTAATCAGATACTCTACGATGATTTCGCTGCCCGAAAGTTTGGGCATGGTAACCTCCTTCCCTTAAAACGTTTCGCCTTGCTGTTTAGATTCCCACACGCGCTCTTGCAGCGACTGATTGTTGCATACAAACAGATCTGACGATGCTATTTCATCTTGGGAACCCTTCTCAAACCAGCTGTACGACTGTTGGATGTCTCAACTCCCAAAAGCGCATCTATAACAAAAGCAGCCCCTTCTTCACCGCGTAGGCGCGGTTGGAAATCGCACCTACCGAGTTATGTGCAATTTGAGTGGAATTGGCTTTTCGACGCATCTATTCAGTTAGCGGAATACCTGCGATAATCTTCGGATGGTCGCTAGGTTTGAGGGTTCCGGCATCCTCATCAAACTCGAATTCAGAGATATGGAAATTCGTGTTGTAATTCCAAACCCAGACATCTTCGCAAATTCGGCTCCACTCATACATGTCCTGACCAAATGCCCAGTTTTTGCATTTGGGATTATCTATTGTGTGGAGCGTACAACATTCCGCGCTGGAAAGCTGAATCCGGACGTTATGCCGCGGTCGGAGACTCTTGGGCGGTTTGCGGGTATGAACATAGGCAAGAGTCCCGACTATGGCGTCCGGCTGTGCTTCCTCAACGCGCTCTGCAACGGCGTTGACAAACGCAAGTTGCGCGCCCATCGGCGAGCCTTCGCTTTGGCTGATCTTCGCGCACGAATCGCATTGGCAGTAGGAGTCGGCATCCGACTGGCTGACACTCACAATCTGAGCACCGGGTTGTTCGTCCAGATACTTGATCGCGGCGTCGGCGGCAATCTCAAGGATGTCGGGATTTGTGACACACAGTTGAGGCGCCGTGGTGTGTTTGGGGGTTTCGCGCTTTCCATCTACGAAGGCATAATACTCCGGATGCTCTGCACCGTACTTCTCGTACGGAACCAGCCAATGAACGGAGTGTTTGATAAGCGGTTGCGATGGCGACGCGCGCTCGTTGCCATGAGTCCTACGGGTGCGATCAAGCACTTTGAAGTACTCGGACGTAAGCCTTGGCCCGTCAGAAAGGTGTACCATCTCGAAGCGCTGGCATAGGTCGATATACCGTTCGATGAGTTTAGTGCGATCTCCCGAGGTTATCTCCCCTCCCGCCACGAACATCGTCCGGTAAGCCGAGATGGAAGCTTTCTCGACTCGCCTCCGCACAGTGTCGTCGTCCGCAAGATCCAGCGCACTCTCAAAGTAGTCGAAGATTCTCTGCGAGATCTCGGGATTCAGTCCAACTTCGTATGCCGACGGAAAGCAGTCCGGGTGAACTCCCTTGGATTCGGCGTTATCGTGGAACATGTCGATGTAATCCGCCAGCGGCTCGGCTGCGCTCTTGTAGTGCAGCTTGAGGAATTCTTCCAAGACCGTCCGGTCATTAAGATGCGGATTCCACATCAACTTCCCACTGAGGTAATTCCGAAGGTCGGAGAACTCTCCGGCCAAGCAACTGACGTTTGACTGAATAAACAGCCCTTTTGCGTTGTTCCCCAGAAAGTAACGGATGTTCGGACCGATGACGCGGAGACTGGGAAATGGAAGATCATAAGCGATGAAATTGGTGTTGTAATTCCAGACCCAGATTTCATTGCACATCTCACCCCACGCATCCATATCGCGGCAAAAGTCCCGATTTTTCGTGCAGTGCGGATCGTCAATCGGGTGGAGCGTGCAGCACGCGATGGTCGAAAGTTGGATCTGGACATTGTGCCGCGGTCGGATAGTCTTCGGAGGCTTACGACTATAATGGTACGCAAGCGTGCCGACTTTGGCGTCCGGGTATGCTTTTTCAACGCGTTCAGCGACCGCGTTTACAAATGCGAGTTGCGCTCCCATCGCTGAGTCCTCGCGCTGGTTTATTGCTTCGCAGGGTCCGCACCGACAGTAAGCATAGGTGTCCGCCTGACTCACACTGACGTTTCTATATTCGGGATGTTCATCCAATTGCTTAATCGCGGCTTCCGAAGTAAGCTCGATAACTTCCGGATTTGTGACGCACAACTGCGGACCACCGCCGAAAGGATCGGTATCGCGTTTTCCGTCAACCAGCGCGTAATACTCCGGGTGATCGGCGCCGTATTTCGCGAAGGGCATTAACGTGCGACAGGAGTGGTTAACTAGCCTCTGTCGTGATTTTCCCCCGAACTTTTCATCTTCTGTCTCTCTGTTTACACGAAGCCGTGCCGCAAATTCCGGATTGACCACGTTTTCATAATAACCGTTTGACCGGAACGAAAATGGCGGGTTGAAGCTGTATGTACCGCAGGGGATCCGAGGCGGAGGGCCGCCCGGAACGTGCGTATGATCATGCGTGAGGAAGCGCATTCCCAGAAAATCTTCAAGGAACTGATAGACGCCATAGAGCGTGCCGCGCGGACGGCCGCCCGCGATAATCAACCGGTCGCTCTCAACGACGATCTGTAGTTCCTCTTCTTCCAACGTACCAGAATCAAGTGCGGAGGCATCTTCCCCAATAAAAACCATGTGGGGTTTCGCCTGGTGCGTCGGTCGGAGCGGGAGGTGTATCCCCGTTGCTTTACCGAACCACAACCGGAACTCTTCGGCTGCATATTTTTCGGAAGGGATTGCTCCGGAAGACACTGCAATGATCCAATCTCGCATATCGGAGAAAGACAAGACACCCGGAGCAAGTTGATGTGAGAGGGTTTTTGAAGCCATAATGTCCATTCCGATCCTGCTGTACGCCTTCACAAATCGGTCGGGAAATAAAGCGATCGCATTGGGAGCAATCAACCGAGCGAACAGTGAGTGCGATAGAGATCTCGCGTGCTACAAAGGTGGTAGTTGAGTAAATTACTTATTCTGCTTCTTATGCCACATGCGCTCAAAGTTGTCCTTAGGCGCAAAACCAAGGATCCGCTTCGATTTCTCATTGCGGAACATTTGGTGCGGCAAATCGGCGAAGATATTGAACACTTCACAACGTGACGGCAACTCGTCGAGGTTTATCTCCAAACCGAGCCGAAATGCGTCTGCGGCGTCCCGCCAACTGACGGTGAACGGGTTTAGATCGGTTCCCTCACTCTCATCAGTGTGCTCACGGAAACTAAGAAAGAGATAACAGAGAAGATAGATGTTATAGTTTTCGGTGAAAACCTTACATATCTCTTGCCCAAGCCCCTTTGTTAGAGCGTAAAGCAGTGTACCGGTGTGCGGCGGGACATCCGGACTCAACTCGAAATCATAATCGGTATAAAAATCGCCTGCGACTGTCCAGTGAGGTCCGGTATTGATTACCCTCTGAATGCCGTGTTCTACCGCCGCTTGCATCGTGTTATAACATCCTCGCGTACTAACGTCGAAGGCGAGTTGCCTGTCATCCCGAAGCACTGAACAATTAATGATTGCGTCCATGTTTTCCGCAGCCCGCATAACTTCATCCAGACAAGAGACATCCACACTCATGGATTCATGGTTCGTTTGAATCGGTTTAATGTCCGTGAGCCGCAGTTGGTAGTGCGGTTCCAGCGATTTTACGACATGGGGGCCCAAAAGGCCGTCCGCCCCAAGTATTAAGACCTTCATCCATCGCCTCCGTGTTACGGCGTGATTACACTCCACTCATTGATCAAGCAGATTTGTGCGCTTCCGACCTGTACCCATTTTACGAACTACGCGTATGGAAAGCAAGAAAAATCCGATGTGGAACCTCCCGGGGCAGTTTCGGAATTCTTGAGCAACGCATTTCAAACACACATCGAAAATTTCTCTTGAACGCAAGTGTCGATTTTGAGGCTAATGGTTTACATCTCAATATGTTTCGTGGTATACTATTATTTCCGATGTGGGAACGTCGTATTTCCAAAATCTGCGCGGTTCTATCAGATCGATGCACAGCCAGACTAAACTAGAGGTGTCTAGTCATGCAACGTAAGTCCAATGCCGCGATTCCATTTCTCATTCTGTCGCTCTTCTTTGTCGGAACCACGAAGCAAGCGAATCCTGCCGAATCAAATGTGTCCGCAGTTTGGTCAGTTCAATTCAGTCCCGATGGCAACTACTTGGCAGTTGGTCGTTATCAATGGGTACAACTGTGGGACCTTGGTACGCGCGAAGTTATCCAAGATTTAGAACCCCATTCTGATGCCGTGAGATGCCTCAGTTTTTCGCGTGACGGCAAAACGCTGTTTGCAGGCGGAGGTCTGCCGGCGCAAAACGGCGAACTTCACGTTTGGGAAATCGAGTCCGGCGCAGAAATTCGAGTCGTCGATTGTCATGCCGACACGATTGAAGCGGTAGCCGTGAGCGCCGATGGATCGAGAGTTCTCACTGCGAGTATGGATGAACATATTTCTGTAATCTCGCTTGACAGCGGTGATATTGAGCACACCCTTACTCAACATATCGATCGCGTGTTCGGTATCGACTTCCGCGAAGACGGCAAATATTTTGTCACCGGCGGAAAAGACAAGACGGTGAAGATTTGGAATGCCCAGACGTACGAAGTACTCGTAAACTTTGACCAAAATGACGCTGCCGTCTATTCGGTCGCATTTGCCCCCATAGACAATATGATTATCTCCGGTTCAGGCGACACAGTGCTACGCTCTTGGCGCGTAACCGAATCCATGGGGGAAGCCGGAAATCTTCAGACACAGGGGGCGCTAGTTCGAGTTTATAACGGGCATCAAGGGGCTGTTTACGCCATTGATTGCGGCACGAGAGACAACCAAGTTATTATGGTATCCGGAAGTGCGGACAAATCGGTCATTGTTTGGGACTTGCGCTCCGGCAGTCGACTCAACACATTTTCCGAATCAACGGAAGAAATCTACGCGGTGGATTTGAGCGCGGACGGAGGGTTTGTAGCGGCCGGCGGACGCGACGGTATAGCTAGAGTCTGGGATCTATCAAGCGGGCAATTGGTAGGCACATTCACCGAATAGGGGTCGCAAACACAGCGACTCGCACTTATACTTAAAGATTATGAGTGGTTCGAGGCATGAGTGAGTTTCGCAATTCGATTGCGGATATCGGGTATTGATGTGATTTGTCGTTCTTGCGGCACAAGAGAGATCTCTCGCTTGGGAATAGCTATGGGAACTCTATCGCGGTCGTTGTCAAGATCTCTATCGCACTCACTATTCGTTCGTTTGATCTGTCAGAACGTGCTCGTGAAGCGCAAACGCACAGTTTGCGCGATGAAATTTCTGCTATAAACGAACTATTCTCAATTAAGAATGGCGGCACATTCTATAATCATAATTAGTGGAGACTCGGGTTAATGGCACAAGTATAATGCTTCGAAGGAATAAATCGGAAAAATGGAAGCGACGAAAAGATTAGAGGAGATTGCACAATGAAAAAAATGGCAATATCGCCCTCCGTGTACTTGGCATGTCTTATTTACCTCTTCTTGGCTACTGATTGTTTCGTGTTCGCACAAGGCACCCCTCGCATCAACGCCCTTTTTCCGGCGGGTGGGCAGGTGGGGACAACGGTCGATGTCACCGTTCACGGCGCCGACCTTGTCGAAGCACACACCCTGATCATTGAAGGTGACACGGGAATAACCGGGGAGCTATTCGATTCCAGCGGAGAAGCTGACACGACCCATCAGGCGTTGTTTGAGGCGTCCTGCACGCAGTGCCACGAACTGCGTTCCCCCAGCAACAGGTCAATGGCTGCGGCGCAGTGGGAGGCGACCGTAGATAACATGATTGACGAAAGGGATGCACCCATCTCGGTCGAAGACAGAGATAAAATCGTCTCGTACCTTAAATCGGCGGTTGCAGCAAGTGGAGGTTTGACGCTCCGTTTGTCGATTCCACCAGATACTCCGCCCGGCGCGCGCGAGATTCGTGTCGTTGGCAAATTCGGCGCATCGACCGCATGGCCCTTTGAAATCAGCGAGCAAGTCGAAGAGGTTGAATTAGAACCTAACAGCAGCATTGACGACGCCACACCGGTGGAAACTCCGATTGTCATAAACGGTCTGATCAACTCCCATGCCGATGCGGACTATTTCCAATTCGATGGATACGAAGGTGACCGATTTGTCTTCGAGGTCAGAGCATTTCGACTCAATAATGCCAGCCAGCAATTTTTCTACCCCGTGATCACTCTTTATAATTCCGATGGCGAGGAACTTGCCCGAAACACCGGTTTCTACGTCCTTGATCCGCTCATCGATTATACTCTTCCTGCCGACGGCACGTATTATCTCGGCGTTAGAGATCTGCTCTTCGGCAATAATCCGGCGTCCGTATATCGTCTCTCCATGGGTACGATTCCTTACAATACCTATCTTTTTCCCCCGGCAGGCACAATCGGAACGACTGTAAATGCGGTAATCGGCGGAGAGAATCTTCCCGAGGCATCTGCGACGGACCCGCGCGCCTTGCTTGACATACCTATTGACTTAACAGCTGATCAAGAGCCGGGTTTAGGAGAGATTCACACGCCTTACGGAAGTTTCCCCTTTGTCTCCAGTCTTGCACCGGAGAGTGTTGAACTCGCGATGAGTGATCCGGTCGACACGACTCCGGAACCGGTTGAAACAACCGACATAGAGGGACAGACTCTGTTCGGATTAAAGTGCAGTCAGTGCCATGAGCTGCGCTCCCCAGACAATCAACCCCTGTCTACCGAGGAGTGGCGGTCCACCATCATGCGCATGATTGCCAAAGACAACGCAAACATATCAATGGAAGAAGCCGAGCGCATCATCGCTTATGTTCAAGCGGAAACACAGCGCTTGGCGGCAATTATGGCGAAGCAACTAGAGAGCGCACAGGACATAGTTGTATCTGGCGGTGTAAGTGGGCGCATCTCCGAGCCTGGCGATGCCGATTACTACAAATTCGATGTCCGCGAGGGGCAGACGCTGGGGCCCTGGTGGGTTATCCAACCGTTTGACAATTACAACGAAACCGGGTTTGATGTCGTATATCCGCCCGAGGTTGAAATTGACCTTGAAAAGGAATACGTCGGTAAAGGTAGGAGAACGATCGGATGGTATCAATCAACCGGCATTGGAAACACCGTGTTCTCGAATGTTCCGGAAGATGACGTCGTTGGTTATGCACTGACATACCTCGAGTCGGACCGCGATCGCACCGAGATTTTATCTCTCGGCTCCGACGACGGTATCAAAGTGTGGGTGAACGACAAGCTGGTGTGGAGTCATCATGTTCATCGTCCGATAAGTTCCGCAGATGACGTAATCGCCTTGCCTCTATCCAAAGGACGCAATAAGATTCTGCTCAAGATTGAGAACGGTTTTGGGCCATGGGGCTTCTTGGCTTCAATCGGTGGATACTCAATTGATCTCTCTGCAGAGCGGCTCGGCTCTCCATTAAGCCCGTCTCTGACGCTGGTAAATTCGCGAGGAGAGGTGCTTGCAAATAACGCCGGGGTCGCGGGAGGGCGCGATGCGCGCATCGACTTTAGTTTCCCCGAGCCGGGTGTGTACATGCTTCGCGTAGAAGACATCACCGGCGCCGGAGGCGACGAGTACATATATCACCTCGGTGTAGAACCCACGCGCCCAGATTTTAGTATTTCGGTAACGCCGGACAACCCAAACATCGGGAGAGGCGGCACCGTTGTGCTAACGGTGACCGCGGATCGCCGTGTTGGATTTAGCGGCGAAATTTTGCTTGACGTGGAGAACCTGCCGCCGGGTGTTACGGCAAGTTCCGGAGCCATCTTGAAAGAGATGGCAGATGGGATCATTACACTGACCGCCGCGCCCGATGCCCCATTGGACCACCGTGTGGTGCAGGTCGTCGGGAGTGTCATGCCGTTAACCGGAGAATTGGTCAAGCGCGCGGCGAATCCGGTCGAGTTTTATCGGCTTGCCAACCAACTGTTGTCCGTACAGCGTTCAAGTGTAGTGGTTAGCGTAACCCAGCCGCCCAATGTCATTCTTTCCGTTTCGCCCGAAATCCTGAGCATCGCGCCCGAGACACCAGTGCCGTTGACTGTGACCGCACAGCGAAAGCCCGGATCGAAGCAGATTCTAACATTAGCACTCATCGGTTTGCCGCCCGGGATACGAACACAACAGTTGAACACCATTCTTGGAGGCGATCAGACCGAAGCCACCATTGTACTCGAACCGAATATCGTTGGATTCGGCATCACCGCGAGGGAAAATCCGTTTGTCGGTCGCGAACTCGCGACGTTTCCATATAATGTCGTCGTAACCGCTTCCGTTGGACAGCAGATTGTCGCCAGTAGCCCTCCCGCGAAATTGTCGATCGGTACGAACGGGTCCGGCGCACAGTCACCTTGACAATACTCCAAATGAAGCGCGATTAACTCTCCCGCCTCCCTTGTACCACGGACAACACACATGTTCGGTCGGAGCCGATGAATGTGGTCAATGAACTGAAGGCGTCGACAATCCGACTGCGAGCCGCAATAATCGCATTGCTGCTCGTCGTGCCGAACGCCTATTTCGTCATTGGCGCAGAGGTGTTGTCCAATCAAGGATTTCCGACGCGCGTCGCGCTTTTCTACACCGTAGTTTTCATTGTTTTTGTCGTTACGCTCCTCAACACGTTTCTCGAACATTCCCTCCCCGGCGCAGCCCTAACTCGACCCGAACTGGGTTTCCTCTACGTCCTTCTCTCCTTGGGTGCGTCCCTCGCTGGCACAGATATGCTGCAGGGCTTAATGATAATGATTGGGCACCCCTTCTGGTTTGCCACGCCTGAAAACGACTGGAAAAACCTCTACTGGCAATATATACCCCATTGGCTAACCATCCAAGACTTGAGTGTTTTGAACGGATTCTATAAGGGTGAAGGGACGCTCTACACGCAGGCGTATCTCAAAGTCTGGATAGGAAGAGTGTTGATTTGGGGCGGTTTCGCTTCCGTGCTGGTGCTAACGCTGCTGTGCATCAACGTTATCCTCAGAAAACAGTGGGTTGAGCGAGAGAAGTTGACCTATCCCATTATCCAACTGCCGCTTGAAATCACACGAGGCCGCCATTTCTTTAGTCAAAAGTTGCTGTGGTACGGGTTTGGATTGGCGGGAGGCATCGGAGTATTAAACGGTCTAAGTTACCTTTTCCCGTCGATTCCCTACCTCCCCGTAAAAGCGCAAAATGTCTCCATGTATTTCACCGAGAAGCCGTGGAGCGCCATAGGCGGGATGCTTATCGGCTTTTACCCTTTTCTAATCGGCATCAGCTATCTGGTTCCGCTCGATCTGTGTTTTTCCGTCTGGTTCTTCTATCTCTTCTTCAAAGCGGAGCGAATCATCGGAAGCGTGTTGGGACTCGAACAACTACCTCGCTTTCCTTTCATCACGGAGCAATCATTCGGGGCGTACATCGGGCTGTGCGCGTTCGCCGTTTGGTCGGGCAGAAAATTTTTCCGGGACGTGATTCGCAAGGCGCTCGGTATGCCATCAACTCTTGACGACGGACGCGAACCGATGCCGTATCGATGGGCGGTGATGGGGGTCGTGTGCGGCATGGCTCTGCTCGTCCTATTTTCATGCAGCGCCGGAATGTCGTCATGGGTCGCTATCACTTTTTTCGCTATCTATTTCGTAGTCTCCACCACTATCGCTCGAATGCGAGCAGAACTCGGAGCGCCCGAACACAGTTTCGCACGAACCGCCCCCGGCATCGCCATGATCAGTATGTTCGGTACGCGGCGCCTCGCCAAAAACAACCTTGTGATGTTCGCTTATTATTTCTGGTTCACGCGCACATATCGAGGTCACCCGGGTCCCCACCAGCTTGAGGGGTTCAAGATTGCGGACACAACCGGATTGAATGTCAGGCAGCTCCTCATGTTCATGGCGATATATATCGTGATCGCCGCGTATGCCGCGATGTGGATACTGTTACACAGCTCCTACGACCTCGGAGCCACAACCAAAATCCAAGGCTGGTACACCAATTTCGGCAATTTCACCTTCGGTATGCTCGACGGTTGGGTCAAAACCCCGACAACAACAAACGTGTTGGCCGTTACATCCATGGGAGCCGGGCTACTTTTTACTTTCTTCCTGCAGGCAATGAGGATGCGTTTCTTCTGGTGGCCTTTTCACGGGGTGGGGTATGCACTTTCCGGCAGCCTTTACATGGACTGGGTGTGGCTGCCGTTCTTTGTAGGCTGGATAGCAAAAGCAATAATCTTACGATTCCGCGGCATCAGCGGCTATAGACACTTACGGCCCTTCTTTCTTGGATTAATCCTAGGCGAGTTTACGATTGGCAGCATCTGGAATCTCATCGGTTTCGCCCTAGATTACCCGATGTATAAATTCTGGCGATAAAAGTGCGCGCCACCTACCCAGCGGAAGGTAGACGCATGGAATTGAATCGTTCACTGCGGAAAGGCTCGGTACGATCTCATTTCTGTTGACCTGGAAGGCAGAATTGAGTAAACTGGGTTATGTCAATCTCAGTTGTTTGCCAGTTGTTTCTTGCAGAATCATAGCATACGGTCGGGAATCGGAATTCCGTCCTACACAGTGCATTCGGCAGGCGAATTCTCCGAATAGCGAAATATCCATCAAAACGGGAACTGACCGTATTGTTTTCCCATTAGAACGCCCGTTCTTAGCTTCATTATCATCTGGCGATCGCACATGGGTCAATGGAGACACCTCAAATGAACACCGATAGCACCGCGCAAGATCAGATTGCCGCTTACGTTCGTGATGGCGAGCGCACGGCGTACCAACTCGGCAATCGCGGTCCGATGAAATTCGATGCCAATGGCACTGTTGACAAAAAGATTCTGGATGCCTACTGGCATTACGGCTTCTACGTGTTCGAGGGTGCCGTAAAGTCTGATGAACTAGAGGAGTTGCAGACCGAGTTGGAGCGCGCCTTTGATCGAGCACCGCACACCAAGGATGCGCTAGTCGACGCCCATGGCCGACCCGCCATAGGTACCCCTCCCGAGCGCTCAAGTTTTCGCTTCGAGAAGCCGCTGAGCGATCCTGATGGAGGCAAGGGGCGGCACCCGGCCAATATGGCGATACCCGATCTTCCGTCGGATGCGCCCGATTATGTAATCTCCGGAATCTCCGGTCCCATACAGCTCCTCGAATCCTGTTTCAGGCTTTACGGCCACCCCCAACTACTCTCTATCACCGAGCAGATAAACGGCTCCGACTTTACCCCGTTCTCCGAGTCTATGATTGTGAAACCGGCGGTCTTTGGACCATCAGTGGCGTGGCATCAGGACGGCACTACACACTGGGATCGGGACGATTTGGACGAAGGCACCCACGGATTCAACTTTATGTTTCAATATTATGGAAGCACCGCCGCGAACGGCGTCTGGGTGCTTCCGGGATCACACAAGCGAGGCAAGATCGACATACTAAAGATGATGGCTGAGAATAATGGGTCAGATCGCCTGCCCGGCGCAGTGCCCATGGTATGCGATCCGGGTGACATCGTCATTTCCAACCGCCAACTGCTGCACGGCTCCTTTCCGAACGACTCGCCTCAAAAACGAGTGACGTTCAACTTCGGCTTTCACCGCCGATCTTCGATTCTCAATGTCAGAAAAAAATGGCAGGACAAACCCGACCTCGTCTACGATGAGGAACTCGTCATTCAGAGATCTCGTATGGTTGCCCTAGCGATAGACGCTCGACACCAACACTTTCCGGACGAACCGAGCTATGTTTATAAGCCATTGGCAGGACAAGAAGACTCCAATCGGTGGAGCGAGGAGACACGGGATAGCATCTTGAACAACCGCAGCCTCATTAACCTGAGTATCTAAATCGACTTTCGCCGGCACAAGAGACACCGACGTGGGCAGAGATTGAGCAAACGAATAACGCCTAACGTGCGCGATATAGAACTTCCTTCCCTGCCACTCCAGGCGGTCGCGACCTGGAGATCGTTCCTACAAATGGTTTGTTGAAATAACGGTCGGCCGCCGAATCAAGCATCTCAGTTCTTTTCATATTGCGTTCGACTGGTCGTTCGCTTGATCTAGTAGATTGTGGTAGGCGCAAACTAACAGTTTGCGCTACGAGGGCACGTCCGATTTTGCCGTATGTAAACCACCATAGATGCCACGATTGTCATATCACGTATTTCTTCTCACCTTTTTTCTTTATGTGCTCCCCGCCTTCTCAAATCCTCTCCATGTGAAATTTGTCGACGTTGCGGAGGAAGCGGAACTCGATTTCAAGCATTTCACGGGCGCATTCGGAAAGCGGTACATGCCCGAAACCATGGGATCGGGCTGCGCCTTCCTAGACTTCGATAACGACGCACGACTCGACATTCTCCTCATCAATGGAATGAGTTGGAAGAATAGCGAGACATCTCCCACCTCCAAACTCTATCGTAATGTGGGTAACGATAGATTTGTCGATGTCACCGATGCGGCAAATTTGGCGATTCCGATGTACGGTATGGGCACCGCCATCGCCGATTACGACAACGACGGAGACGCCGACATCTACATTACGACTCTGAAACGCAACCGACTCTTTCGCAACAACGCCGACGGCACATTTAGCGATGTGACCGACACAGCGGCGGTTGGCGGCGAGTCGTGGTCTACCAGCGCGCTGTTTTTTGACTACGACCGAGACGGATGGTTGGATCTGTTCGTATGCAACTTCATACGATGGTCGAAGAAGCTTGAGATTCCCTGCGTTGTTGACGATCAGTTTATCTTTTACTGCCCACCCTTCGCCTATGGGGGTAGATCATGCAGACTGTATCGAAACCTCGGTAACGGGACGTTTGAAGATGTCACCATTCGAGCCGGGATTTATAATCTCAAGGGAAAATCCCTCGGCGTTACGATGCTGGACTACGACGATGACGGGTGGATAGACCTAGCTGTAGCCAACGACACCGAACCGAATTTCCTATACCGTAACAATGGCGACGGCACCTTCACCGACGAAGCGGTGCCGAGAGGCGTTGCTACCAGCGAAAAGGGCATGGCGCGCGCGGGTATGGGCATCGACGCTTCGGATGTGAAAAACGACGGCGGCGTTGTGTTGGCAATCGGAAACTTCAGCAACGAGATGACCGCCTTCTTCTATGCTTCCGACAACCACGAGTTCATCGATCTAGCGAGAACGGCAAACCTCGGAAGCGCAAGCCTTCTCACCCTGACGTTCGGTCTATTCTTCTTTGATTTCGATCTGGATGGACATTCCGATCTGTTCTGCGTCAACGGTCACATTGAGCCGGACATCGCAAAATCACAGCCGAATCTCAGCCACGCGCAGCAGCCATCTCTGTTCCGGAATCAAGGCAATCTTATATTCGAAGATGTGAGCGACGTGGTCGGGTTTGAGAATCCCGGCGTCGGCAGGGGCGCCGCCTACGGCGATTATGACGGCGACGGCGATTTGGATGTGTTGGTATCCAACAATGGTGTTCTGCCCGAATACGGCGGCGCTTCGCTGTTTCGGAACGAGGGCGGGAATCAAATGAATTTCTTACGCGTGAAGACAATCGGGACGCAGAGCAATAGGGACGGCATTGGAGCTAAAGTCGTTCTCGCGGCGGGAAACGCGACTCAACGGAAAATGGTTCGGACGGGCGGAAGTTACTGCTCCCAGAGCGAAAAGACACTCACGTTCGGTCTAGGCAATGTTGAATTGGTTGAATCTCTTCAGGTCATTTGGCCCTCGGGGCAGGTCGATCGATACAAAAACCTTGCGCCGAACCGTCTGATTACGGTTATTGAAGGATCACGTGACCGAATAGGGAACGCGTTAACAAATCCCTGACAGTGAAGGCGATAGATGTCCATTTCAACTATCAAGTAACCTTCGACATTGCGCTCCGCTGGAGCGCAGACGCGGTGAGGAATCGTGTTCTATTGACATCGCACTCCGCTGGAGTGCAGGAATCAGTTTCGTCGTTATCTTCGGAAATTGGGAATCTCTATCGCAGAATTTGCTATCGCGCGCACAATTCGCTTGATTGCGCCTTACAAGGAATGGTGGGCAGTGCCCACCCTACAACTAACTGGTTGATTACCGTTATTGAGGGATCAAGCGCTGAATAAGGAGCGTGATAGAACATTCGGAGCGAAAAAGATTCGTCCCAATTTCCAGCAAAAAGTCGCGACCTGGAGGTCGCTCCTACAGCGCCCCAAACTGGTTGCAAATTAGGATATCACGAACGATTTGCCGCTGCGACTACGACTATCAATCCGACTGCCACCTAATCTGTCCAATCCCTTCCTTCATGACCGTCCTGATCTGGTCGTTGCTCAATGCTTCGCTGAAGATTGCCACCTCGTCAATTACGCCGTTGAAGAATTCTCCCGGCGACTCTTTGCCACGAGTGCCAATAACACAAGTAGGATCGCCAGAATACTCGATCTCACCCCGAAAAATGTAGCCAAATACCTCCTCGCCGTCAATGTATCCTCTTCTCATGACGCCGTCATAGGTTACTGCCAGGTGGTGCCACTGGTGCAGTCGCAGTCTACCCGAAAGAAACTCCTTGTTTTCGGAGTTGATGGCTATCCAAAAAACAGGCTCGCCCTGTACTGCGCCCAATCCCAGGCTTCGAAACGGCGGTTCCCAACGCCGTGAATCACCAAACGGAAGCGTTACTGCGGACAAACCGCTATCCTTATCGGTATGCACTTTCATCCATGCCATCATGGTTCCGATCGGGATTTGAAGCATCGGGGCGTTTCCACAGTCAACAAAATCGTCTACGCCGTCAAACCGCAATGCCGCTCCAAATTTGCCTTCAACCCATACGGGATTTCCAATCAGCGTGCCGTCGTTACCGTTGCCTGATAAATCGCCAGCTAGATTTCCTTCTCTCTCATCGAAACCCCACAGCCCCACTACGCTTCGAGGATCGATCGCGGCTGCACTTGATGCCAGAGGCGTCATCCGATACACGACATAATTCTGGAGGCTTTCCCGCACCACCGTCGGTTCAAACACCTTCAACTCTGTGAGTGAATGCTCCGCCCGAAGCTCCTCGGGGAATATGCGTCCCGAAATGACCAAGATATCCTCCCTCCGCTCATTACTGAGTCTCTGCGCCTCCTGAAGTACCTCTTCGGTGGGCCGTCCCCGGCCTTGGCCCCACGTTATATCCCACGGGATGAAAGATCCGAACCGCTTCGTGCGTGGATAGTAAAAGGTGTCCTTTTCCGAATACCCGAGGATTTCCAGCGTTACATCGTCCGGCGCTTCCGCCGCGATTATCATGTCGTCCAAATTCTCGGACTTGATGAATCGAGCGACGGCTTTGCCGTTCGAGAAAGGATATTTGTAGTCCATTATCGCTGCGGCAACCCCACCTAGCAGATGAAGCGCGAGTAACACAGGGAGAACGACACTAATGCTCCTCGCCAATCCCAAACTGATTCCATTTAGGCGATTAACAAAATTGAATCTCAGCTTTGGAAGGTCCCGGCAATAGGTGCACAGCCAGTTTGCAGCGATGAACGCCATGAAGAGAAAACCCCAATGACGTATAAAACCGAAGCGTTTCGAATAAAAGAAAGCCAATAAGCCAATAGTGCCAAACAGATACATTAGGAACGCCATGGGTTTCCTGATGAAAAGGAGCAGTCCGAAAAGAAGGATGAGTACTGCCAAGACGCATTTCACTTCATCTGCAGCCGGCAACCTATCAATGATATAGGTATTCCAATAGCGCAACGTGAATTCTGGAATCGGGAGAAACGCTTTCGGCAAAATATTGAAAGCTCTGAGGAAGTAATACCACTCGAACTCCGTCCGCCACCCTGTAGAAATCCCGAGGTTTGGACCGGACGGTTTTAGTTGGATGATTGCCGTCACGATACCGAGCAGAATCAAGCCCAAGCCGACTCTGATCTCCCGTCTAGGCGGTCGGTCAGGGTTAGCCCACATCTCCCAGCACAAACCGATCAGAATGGCAATCACGATGATTAACGCATGAACGCTCGTATGACACATCAACAGAAGGATAAGACCCAAAAGCGGCAATCTCTTTCTCCAGTTCCGAAAAAGCGCGCAAAAAAGGAAAAGCAATAGCACACCCAGCGCATAGTTTCTACAGATGATAGCGTACTCATAAAAGGGGAGATACCCAAACACAAAGAGCGTTTTCTGCAATCTCGTGAAAGGCGAAAATCTCAAGAAGATATAGGCAGAGACGGCGGCGATGATGAGGTGGAAAGGCTGCATAATGATGGGCGACCGGGTAAAGAGTTTCAACACGTAAAGACAAAGATGCCACAGGCCCGGATGCCCGTCATATCGATTCAGGTGATACAACACCTCAATTGGCGAGTGGCTGTCGCGTGCAATCAGCCATGCCTGCATTTCATCTCGCCACATTTCATGGTGCCATGCGATAATGCCTCCGAGGAGTAGAAAGAGCGTCGAAACCGCCATTGCGTAAGAAGAGTCAGACAGTTGCGGCAGAAATTTCTCTCGAGGGCTTCCATTATTGACGATGTCTGACAGTACTGATCCCATTTTGCAGTCTCCTCATTGCTTCGTGTTCTATCGGAGCGAGTTGTTCTCGCGACGGTCGTCCGTAGATTGAGTTGAACGTAAACACCTGTAGAATTACGCACATCAGGGGACCTTTAGGGGTTCATATTGTCCAAAATAACCGAGATTCGAATGAAACCCAACATTTTAAATCACACTACCCCTATGGACTGCGAATTATAACACAGAGACAAGCGCGATGATACATTAATGGTTTATTTTCCAAAAAAATATGGTTAGTGTTGGGTGCCGGTGCGGTTAGAAACCGCACCTACCAGCGTGGTAGAACCGTTTCTTGTGCCAGTCTCGTAAGCATTAAATTCTTAGAAAATACACCAATTAACTAACCCAAGTTGTCACTTACGGGATTTTTTCCATACATCACCGCTTTTCATTGAGTGAAGTTAATCAATCACGGATCATTCGTAGCGCAATCTATCAATTTGCGCATTGCGAGCACAATCTGAATGAAGTTTAAAAAATTATTTCGGTAATATCCTAACGATGCTCGGTGCGGTTAGGAAACCGCACCTACCGAGTTTAGGGAAAACTGAATTACCGATTTAAATACTTAATCTTCATACAGATTGCGCTACAAGGCAGCGACTTCGGTTAACGAACACAGGAAATTGCATTCCGAGTCATGCGACATGTGTCCGACGGAATTCAAAGGACAGAATGACGCCATACGATATTGACCAAGCCGCTGTTTCGTGGTATGATAGAATGACACTATGATTCGAATGTTCGTCCACTAGGTCGTTTTGAGCTTGGATCCATCAGACACGCCAATACGGGGGATGGTGCCTTGCCAAACCTTTAATCTGTATTGTATCTTCATAGGAGGGATACAACATGAAAGTCACGATACCTAGGACAATGGGCTGGTGGCTCGGAGTGATTGTCCTGATACTGATGCCTGCGGGTCAGAATCACGCCGCGCTGAACTTGGAAAACGCTGTCGGAATTTGGTTATTTGACGAAATTGTTGGAAACGAGGTGATAGACTCCTCTGGGAACGAAAACCATGGGACGTTTACCAAAGGCGCGGATCCGGAGCGAATAAGACGAGGAAAGTTCGAGCGAGCGCTCGTATTCGATGGAAAGGATGATTCCATTGACGTACCGCGTTCGGACAGCTTAAAGGCAATCAAGACGCAGATTAGCCTCTCCGTTTGGGTCTATCCTGACGGTGTGCAGCCCCCCGTTAGAGATGGAAAAACCGCCATTTCGGGCGGTATCATGGAAAAAAAAGATCGCAGCGGCTGGTCGCTTTATAGCTGGGAGAGCGATCTTGGCGCGGCAACCCTCACATGGCACCTCAGCTTGGCAGGGGTTTGGTCGAGTGCGAACGGTATGGTTGTTGCCGGTATCTTGAACGAATGGCAACACATCGGTTGCACCTACGATGGCAAACAGGTAAAGTTTTACTTGAACGGAGAATTAAAGGCGGAGCACCCGCAAAAGGGCGAAATACGGTCATTTCCCGATAAATTGACGTTAGGTCTCAGGTCGTCCGGCGACCACAGCGGTTGGTTCAAGGGAACGATAGACGATGTCGCCATCTTCAATACCGCACTGGACGACAATGACATTGAGAAGCTCATGAATGTGGGTCTTGGCCGCACCTTTGATGTCCTTGCTGTGTCTCCATCCGACAAGATGGCTACCGTGTGGGGAAGGCTCAAAACAAGGTGACAAAAAATGAATACCACCGACGCGGACCATGCGTTCATGCGTGTGAGCCTCATTGTGATCGCGTTCATGTTCGCATACATAAGCCCTGACTCTCACGCGACAGAAAGGGGTAATATGACTAAGCTTGTCATCGCAAACAATTCAACCAGCAACTACGTTATTGTCATTTCCGAAACCGCTTCACCCTCCGAGAAACATGCAGCCGACGAGTTACAATTCTTCTTGAGGGAGATATCTGGCGCTAACCTTCCAATCGTTACCGACGGTGGTGAATTGAGATTTCATGAGATTATTCTGGGGGACAGTCTTCACTTAAAACAGCTTAATGCCGAAATTGACTTTGACGCGTTGGGGGATGATGGCTTCACCATTCGCACGGAGGGAAACTACCTGATTGTAGCAGGGGGCAGGCAAAGAGGTACGATGTACGGGGTTTACACCTTTTTAGAGGACTACCTTGGATGCCGATGGTTTCATCCGGAAGTAAGCCGCGTTCCCAAGCGTCAGCGGATCGAGATAGCCAGCATCAACGATACGCAAACCCCAATAATAGCTTCAAGGGACACACACTATTTTGTGGGCGAAGATGCGGACTGGGCGGCGCGCAACAAGATTAATGGTCATCACGCTCGCGGGCTTACAGACAAACACGGCGGTAGAATCCGTTTCGCCTCGCCCATGTACCATACCTTCTACCGGCTCATGCCTCGTGGAGTGCATCACGGGGTACAGGAATACTTCAAGGAACGGCCCGAATACTATGCTGAAGTCAATGGCGAACGGGTTGGGGAGTATGCACAATTGTGCCTTACCAATCCCGATGTACTCCGCATCGCTATCGAGACCGTCAAGCGATGGATACGCGAACAGCCCGATAGAACCATCTTTACAGTGTCTCAGAATGACTACGGCGGATGGTGCGAATGCGAGGATTGCCGTGCGGTAGACGAGCGTGAAGAAAGCCACATGGGCTCGCTCCTGCAGTTTGTCAACCAAGTCGCCGAAGCCATAGAGGAGGAACATCCGGACAAATACATCTCTACTCTGGCGTATGCCTACAGCCGCAAACCGCCGAAAACCGTGCGCCCGAGACGCAATGTTCTCGTCCGGCTCAGTGACATTGAGTGCTGTTTTTCGCACCCGCTCGGCACTTGCACTTTCAGCCGCAATCCCAGCGCGCCAGTGTCCGTCGTGGACGACATCAAGAAATGGTCGGAGATTTCGGATCAGCTCTTTATCTGGGACTATGTCATCAACTTTCAACACTGGTTGGCGCCGCATCCAAACCTTTACGTCCTAAAACCGAACATGCAGTTCTTCGTCAAATACGGGGTGAAGGAGATGTTTCCGCAAGCTGACCCGTTTAATCCCATGGGCGAGTTCTCCGAGCTTCGAGCTTACCTTTTGGCTAAACTCATGTGGAATCCGAACTTTGATGTGGACAAGGGCGTTGGCGAGTTTCTGGATGCTTATTACGGGTCGGCAGCGCGTCCTATTTTGGAATACATCGACATGCTCCACAAGAAGGCTACCGACGAGTGGATCCACATGACAATTAGCGCTCCCATGACAAGCCCGCTATATTCCCCGGATCTCATGATGCGGGCGAACACCCTATTCGACGAAGCGGAACGGTTGGCGGACGATGAAACGATTTCGCTAAGAGTGAAAGTTGCCAGACTCAGCATCCAATACGTGGAAATCATAACGACGCCGCCAGATGACCCTAAGCGGCAAGGACTCGTAGACTACTTCTTCAAGATTGCCGACAAGGCGGGCATCAGCTATTTGGGGGAGGCATGGGGTTCGGATCCGGAGCATATGAAAACCCGTCAAGGGAATAACTTTCTGGTGTGGGCGTGCTCCGCCTGCGGAAAGCCATTTTTCAGTTTCGATAAAAAAGATTTGGCAAAGAGGGAAACGGCACACAAGACGTTATGGTGCCCAAAGAAGGGAGAGGCGCCCCCGTATCAAGAGCAATAGTCGAACGATGCAGCCTACCGAGATCCAGGACGACTAAAGAGCGACACGCACGGTGGGAACAACGAGTTGCCGCTGGGCATCGGACAGTCGACCAAGAAGTTCATCCGTCACATTCACCGGTTCATCCATGGTCGAGATGTTCTGCGATTTCATAAAGTGGGGGCCGTAACCGACATGTAACGTGTAGCGCGTCTTCTCGCTGCGGTTGGTAAACCCGCCGTGCCGGCACGCCTCGGTGAACAGTATGCCGTCACCCGCTTTGACAGGTATCCCGACAACACCCGGCTCATCCTCTACAGACCCGGTTTTTACCGGAACGGGAAATGCGTTGCGGTGCGAGCCGGGGACGAAGCAGGTGGGACCCTCGTCCATGGATACGTCGTGTAGAAAATAAATCATTCGCACCATCGTAGCTTGGATCTCACCATCAATTACCTCGTAACGATATTTCTGCCGCCGTCCATCCGGATGGCCCAAGTGCATTCCACTGGCATTATTGGTATACCTAATCCTCAATTCAGAATTGTTGATGCTGATTTCGCTTTGGATAATGCGCCGCACATACGTCAAGGTGCGATCGTGACCAATCAGCATGTCGAACGCGTCGGGATACAGCCAGAAATCCTCAATCATCAGCGTCCTGGCGTCCTCGGGGCCGTTCACCTGCGCGAAATAGGCATGTTGCTGATTTTGCCAATACTCATGCCCCCACACCGCCCGCCATTTGGGGGAGATTCGTGTCGGCAGGCAAGTGCATGTTCTTCAAGCTCAACAGCGGCTTCGTAGAGCCGCTGTGCTTCGTTGGTCGATAACAGACCGGGGATATGCAGAAAACCGCTTAAGTCGAAGAGATAACGTTCACGATCGTCCATAACGACACCTCAAGATTACAGCCCGCCTCTGTTTTTTGGTCGCGCTGTCGTCGGTCCAAGGCTACACGTGCCCACATTGCGGTTACATCCTCTGATATTTCGCCTCCCATTCTTCAAAGCTGGTTTTGGGTCCCTTTGAAAGCACAACGAATGGCCAGGTTCTGTTTGCCATGTAGTCAGCCGCCTTTCGTTGTTCAGGGTTCAAGTCTGCACGATCCGGCGTGGGAAAATATCGGAAGTCGATACTCCATCGGGAGTCCTTCGTGGTGTTGAGTTTGCTGCCGTGTATACAAAGGTTCGAGAAAAATAGGGCGCTTCCCGGCTCGAGGGGTACGGGTACGGGGGTGCCTCGTGTTTCCACATCCTCGTCCATCCGAACGTTTGAATCTTCGCGGCGTGCGCCGTCAAGCAAACCCCAGCGGTGACTCCCCGGGATGAACCAAAGGCAGCCGTTTTCGACCGTTGCCTCCACGAGCGGCAGCCACACACTGACCACGTGCAGGGGCTCGGTATGCCGCTCCTTTTTCCCGATTGTCGGTTGGTCGTAGTATTGACTGTCCTGGTGCCACGGAAACGACGCTACCTCGCTGTCGGGAAGCTTAGTCCGCAGGCCCGAGCGACCGTCGCTCGAGATTTCGGAGCCTAGCATGAAGTTGACGATGCGAATGATGCTTGGAAGGGTATAAAGATCGTAGAATTCGCGGCCAAAAGCACCGTGGTTCCAACCGCGTGGACTAATTCCTTGATCGTTGCAAATAGCCGCGTAGCGCCGCGTAAAGGGCTCGTCTTCATAGAGCGACGAGAGTTTGCCCTCGGCATATTGCTCACGAGCATATTTGTCCACCCTAGCCTTGATGAAATCTCGCATGGGATCCAGTTCGGATTCATCGATGATGTTATCCACGACAACGAATCCGTTCTGTTCGTAGACTGCTATGATTTCTCGATCTGTCATAATGGTGGAGTGGAAGGATCGCGTCGAGAGTAGCTGTAGACAAAAACAGGCGTGGAACGTTCGCCGTGGAACGAGAGTTCATTTGTCGATTTTATTTGATGCGAGTTTCACACACTATCGGCAAGAGCGGACAACGAAACTTTTATCGTCATTTAGGTTCATATTTACACACAGTTCAGTACGCAGGCAAGTGAACAGCCAAACTGATGTGAAATGAAACAATTAGAGATTGGTAATTTGATGATTTCAGATTATTACGACTAATTAATTGCAGGAGCGAGTTTGCTCGCGAAAAGAGGCCGCGATTCCGAGAAGATTTCTATCGCACTCGCTATTCGCTCGATTGATCTCCTACAGAAGACGCGCAATAAAAGGATCTCTATCGCCCTCCTTAATCAGTCGGTTGATTGCTACTACGAACCCAATTCCGCGAGTCCCGTCTGTATGATTCTGTTTTCAATGACTATTAAATGAGATTACTTATTGTGATGCGACGCTTCCCATTCCTCGAAGCTGGTTGTGGGACCCTTGGATAGCACGATAAGCGGCCGCGTCTTGTTTTTCACGAAGTCAGCCGCTTTCCGTTGTTCGGGGTCCAGCTCGGCGCGCTCCGGCGTGGGAAAATAGCGAAAGTCAATGCTCCATCGAGAGTCGTTCGTGGTATTCATTTTGCTGCAATGCACGCACAGGTTTGAGAAAAATATGGCGCCGCCCGTTTTGAGCGGAACCGGAACGGGGGTACCGCGCGCCTCCACATCTTCCTCCATCCTAACGTTCGAGTCCTCGCCGCGCGCACCGTCAAGCCGGCCCCAGCGGTGACTCCCCGGTATGACCCAACAGCAGCCGTTTTCGATCGTCGCCTCGACAAGCGGTACCCACACGGTAACCATATGAAGATGGTCCGTGTGCCTCTCCTTCTTTCCGATTGTAGACTGGTCCACGTACTGACTGTCTTGGTGCCACGGAAACGATGTAATCTCGCAGTCGGGTAGTTTCGTCCGGAGCGCCGGTCCCCCGATATTCGAGACCTCAGGTCCAAGGAGAAAGCCTAACACGCGAAGAATCCCCGGTAGGTTGTAAAGATCGTAGAATTCGCGTCCAAATGACCCCAAGTACCAACCACGAGGCATAAGCCCCTGTTCTTTACAGATGGCGGCATAGCGCCGCGTGAAGGATTTCTCGGCATAGAGCGACGAAAGTTTGCCCTCGGCGTACTGTTCACGGGCATGTTTGTCCACTTTAACCTTGATGAAATCGCGCATGGGATCCAGTTCGGATTCATCAATGATATTTTCAACGACAACGTAACCATTCTGCTCGTACGATTCTTTGATTTCCTGATTTGTCATAAGACTCAAGATGGAGATTCGTGTCAAAAAATGACACTATGGGTGGGTGTGCGCTGTGAAGGCAGTGCATTCAGATTCAGCACTTCAAGCCACAACATTCCTATTAACATAGACGGGTCGAAACAGTGTTTGCCGCTGCGCCGGCATCTCTTTCAGCAGATCCGGGTGAGGTTCCCATTCCGACCACTTGCTGCCGACGATGTTGTAGAGATTGAAAACAGCCACCCTCGGGTTGTCCGCATTTGTCCAAACGCTCGGGCTATGAGTCACCGCCTCCGAAAAAAAGAGCACCGAACCTGCCGGGCAATCGTAGGTGTCCCAAAATGGTGAATTCATGTCTGTAATTGCCTCTTCAGGAGTGGGAAAGGCGGATTTGTGACTTCCGCTCACAAAGAGGGTACCGCCCATTCCTTTTTTCACAGGATTCAGCTCCCAAACGGCGCGCGTCAAGATTGATTTCGCCTGCCCCGGAAAGGCGTGATAAGTATGGTGATCACCGGGAAGGCGCATCATTCCGCTTCCGTTGTGCGGTACGAATTTTCCTTTATTGGGAACCTCGGGAGATTCTTCGTTCGCGGGTCGGTACTGCGAATTGGGCGAATCGAGTCGAAAACCGTAGCAATTCTGACTTCCTATAGCCCCACTCTTGTTGCCGTCAGTGAACGGATTATAGACAAACTCGTTCATGAAGCCGACCAGCACCGGATGATCAGTAAGGCTGGCGCAAGGTCCCCCGATTGCCGATCTGTCCTTCTCCGGAATAGAGTCAGGATTTGCATGAAGCTGCTCGATGTGCTCCCGCATCGGTCCCATCTCATCCTCCGACAACACACCCGGAACAAGTAACCATCCACGCAAGTCAAACGCAAATTTTTGTGCGGGCGTCAACTCGACGATTGGTCTCCCCTCAGAATTGGTGCGACAGTAGGCATCGGCTTTTGGTAGCTGTGGACGCCCAAGGTCCTTATCTAAAACGAATGGTGTGTCGCTATATTTTGGAAACATTCATTGCCTCTGCCGTGGTTGAAATAGATGTTTGAGGACTCCAACCTTCGGAATGCATGGTAACGGCTTACATTATGTATAGTTATGCTCGCCTGAAATTCCCGATATCCGCCAGTAAATCGCCAGCATCTACCAGCAACTTTCCAGGTAGGTACAATGGAAGCCCGATCAATGGGTTGTCAAGCGCAAACCGGTCCCTACGAAAAGAGCTTTCTCAGATATTCAAGAAAGCACATTTGAGTCGACTTTTGCAACGATCGGGCTCTACTCTCTTGACAGTTCCGTGTCCCCCTTGTAACAACTTCTTTCAACCATCCGATTTTAACAGCCATTATAGCACTCTATGCCATGTTTGGCAAGTTTTCCGATGTTTTCATAGGGGAACGCGATCTAAATGGTTTATTTTCCAAAAAAATATGGTTAGTGTTGGGTGCCGATAGTTGACATTGTCTGAACTGTGATTTATGGGATTTTTGTGATTACCTTGATTGCATGTGGTAAGTTGCCGGTGATGAGTCGGCTAGATAGTTATCTTGAGGTCATTAGGATTCAAGGAAGAAACCAAGTTTTCAAGAAAAAACTTGGTTTCGATGTGAACTAATACCATTTCTATAAAATGGCAGTGCATTGACTACGCGGATTAAGTGAAGAAACCTACGTGGATCAGAATAATGAGTCTCGTCTCCGCGCAAAGTCAGCGGGGCATGATGCCCCGCCTACGGAGAAAGTGGACAATATGATTCAGACATCATATGCACTATTATTCAAGCGAAATGGTATAAATACTTAGCGAATAGACCACTAAATTGGCTACGGTGCGTAATAGAAACTCTGGACAAGATTGTCACAACTTCCTTAGACGTCAAAGGTCTGGCTGAACGGAAATCCGTCAATAATCGCTAATTTTAGAGGCGTTTCTGAGCGCCCGATTTTGCTAAACTCTTTAGAAATTAAGTGAATCCCAACATTAATCCGACATGCTACCACCATGAGACATCCCCTATAGCATGATGCGCTTCCCTAATGTGACTTTTCTGTTCCCATTATTTCGCTATTGATGTATAATATTTTCGTAACTTTTTAGTTCGGGCCAAAAAAGAAGAAAAATTAGTCTGGTATTTATTTGAGTCTAATCATCGGTGGGAGAGGCACCCCTGTCCCGATACTGGTTATGACAGACGTGCAATTAATTGCATTACTACAAACCGACATCGGCGATATAGATTGATGGACTAAACAAGTACATATCTTCGATTCCGATCCACACTTGTCGGCAGCATTAGCAAGGATTTATCAGACAACCGATTCAGTAGTCTTCCGAAGCCATGAGTCATCACGCTGCGTTTTTGATTCAGGAGGTAAGATTCAGATGAAAAAAGCAGTTTCAATTTTAGGAGTGTTGTTTCTTTTGACAACTATTTGCACCATCGCACTCGCCGAGCCAATTCCTGGCGCTGTGCTCTACCTTGATGCCCGCGACAATCCCGCACATGATGATGCTTGGACGAACCTCGGTACCGCCGGTGGAGAATTATCAGGTGCGGGAAAACCACCGGTACTCGAAGAAGGCCCAATCGTGATACCTGACCTTGGTATTGATACAATCACTAAGTTCTATACCCACAAGAAGGCCGGTCAGTGCTGGGGCGACCAAGGTGACAACCTCAAACTGTTCCTCGAGGACTGGACCATCGATCTCCTCATCAGAATGAATGGCGATTCCCACCAAAATTCACCTAGGAATCAGCTTGTGGGCTTTCAGCCCAAGAAGCTGAAGGGAGAAAATGCGATTCGGATCGCTTTTTGGGGTGATGTAGGCGAGCTTGTAGGCCAATTCAGTAACGTGACTGCGACACTCAGACCGAATAAGGGGCTCGAGGAAGGCGTGTGGACCTGGATGACTCTTGTGAGCGGAGACCCGATGAAGATATACCACGAAGGCAGAATCAGGAATACATTGCCGGGTGGCAAATTCAACAAGGAGCCCCCTATAGAGGTAGTCATTATCGGCGCGAATAGTTACGGTGAACGCGATCAGACCTTCAACGGTTCAGTGGCGCTCGTTCGTATCTATGACAGAAAATTGAAAACCGCTGAGATTAAGCAAAACATTACCGCCTGGACAGAATGGCGCGGCGTCGATCCCACCTCAAAACTCTCAACCACTTGGGGTAACATCAAACGAGAAAAATAGACTCACAAAATCAAGTGGGGCAGTGCTCCCCCATTTTTCTAATTCCTTGATCTGGGACAATTATCAAATCCTTCCGGATGGTAAATGTGTGGCGAGGAAAAAACGCATTGATTCAGAGGTGAATTCCAGATGAAAACAGTCGTCTCAGTTCTCTTCGTGTTGTTCGTCATGCCAACTGTTTGTACTATAGCGCTCGCCGACGCGGTTCCCGGCGCTTTGCTGTACTTTGACGCACGTGTCAACTATCGCGCGCATCCCTCCGCTTGGTGGAACCTCGGCACGGTTGGTGGAGAGTTATCGGGCGCAGGCAATTCGCCGGTACTTGAGGAGGGCAATATTGCGATGCCGGACCTTGGTATTGATACGATATCTAAGTTCTATACCCACAGCAAGCCCGGTCAGTGCTGGGGCGGCAAAGGCGACGGCCTCAAAATCTTTCTCGAGAACTGGACTATCGAGTTACTTCTCAGGATGAATTCCATTGACGATTCCCACAGAGCTGGACTTAGGAATCAGATTGCCGGATTTCAACCCCAGAAGTTGGAGGGAGACAATGCCATTCGGATTGGCTTTTGGTGGGAGCCGGGAGAGATCGGAGGCCAATTCGGAGGGGCGAGAGACAATCTGCTTCTGCTTGAGGAAGATGAGTGGACCTGGATAAATTTTGTGAGCGGTGGAACGATCAAGCTATACAAGAACGGTAAAGTGCGCAATCTGATGGAGGGTGCCAAATTCGATAAGAATACGCCTATTGAAGTGATCGTAATCGGCGCGAATAGCTATGGTGAACGCGCTAAGAATTTCAACGGCTCGATAGCTCTCGTTCGCGTTTATGACAGAGTGTTGAGCACAAAAGAGATTAAGCAGAACATCACAGCCTGGGCCGAATGGCGCGGGGTTGATCCTGCCTCGAAACTCGGGACGACCTGGGGTGAAGTCAAGGCAAGATATTGACTCCCGGTTGGTATATAGGTCACCCGCCTATGTTCTGTTGACATTTCACAGCAACCAGAAAATCGGGGCTGTGTACAGACGAATGGTTCTTCGTAGGGGTTGGGTCTCCCAACCCTTTGGTCACCGCATCAGAAATGATTTTCGGACCTCTGCAGGGAGGTTTTTCAAATTTACGTTTTGGTGTCGAGATGTGGACCTCGACCTACGGTCTGACCAGACTCATATGGTTTCGTTCTTCACGTTGGGCAACGGGCGAGGGGACCTCGCCCCTACGATTGGATACACTTCATGTAAATGTCAACAGAACCTAGTCACCAATAGGAAATATAGTCACTTCTACGTGCCTCTCTCTATCCACCCAAGCGTTTTTCTTCTTCTATATGCCATTCCGGGTCGGTCATCGGCATTGGTTCAGGTGCATCTAATCCAGTCTCTCTGCGCCAGCGGATCAAAGGGTGTTCACGGTTAGATTGGGGGAGATCTACGCGAGTACCGTATGCCGCCGACTCAAAAATACCCATAATGATTTCGACGACGTGACTCCCCTCGGCACCGCTGCATTCGTGCTCCCGCCCTTCATCTAGCGCCCGCACATATTCGTCCACAAACCAATAATCACCTTCATTCAATTTGAGATCCGGGGGAGTCTTTTCGACCGCTTGTGCAAAGCTGTCCGCATAGATGGGTGTTAGTGCTTCCCATGCATCCCGCTCATTTGCGGGCGGAACATGGGGATTGGGCAACCACCAAGCCCCTCGCGGATGCCACATTAATCGCCCCTCTGTTCCATAAAGTTCGACGACGTGGGCATCTAACTCGATTTGCTTAAATTTGTGTTGGAGAAGCGTCCCCGTCACTCCATTGGCAAACTGTAAGGTCGCGGTGACGTGGTCGCCCGCCACGGTGCCATTTCCGCGCGGGGCAGGCAGAACATCCTGTGGGGTGATTGGACGACCGCGAGTGGTCGCATGCGCGGTGACACTCTGACAATGACCACCATATTTGATGACCTGAGTCAGTACATGCGTGCCAATCTCCATCAGACCGAAGCCTCCGTAATAGCCCTTCCCGCTTGCATAGATGTAACGCAACTCGCCGATCTTGCCCGCCTGATACGCATGATTAACAGCTTGGTTCCAAGCGCTCAACCGCCACTGGTGGTGCACCGCGGTCTGGACACCCTTTTCAGCCGCTTTGTTCATCACCGCATCCGTCTCAATGAGATCCATTCCCATCGGTTTTTCAACTTCAATGTTCACGCCATGTTCCAGCACCCGCAACGCTAATGGAGCATGCAAGGCTGGTGCGGTCGGAATAGCGACGATATCCGGACCAGTCTGGCGAATCATCTCATCCAGATCCGTAAAACGGGCGTCTAGGTCAAGCTCATCTCCCAGAGTGTTCAGTCGGTCTTCGATCAAGTCGCACAATCCGACGACTTTCGTTCGAGGGTGGGCGTGATAGGCTCTAGCGGCAGATGTTCCGCGGGATCGACATCCTAGAATAGCCACGCGATATGTTTTCATTATTCCTCTTTGATAGTAAACTCGTTGCTTTCTTGTTGTAATGCGCCGTCGCAAAAAATCACAGCGCTAGTCTCACCGCTGGTTGTTTTCGTAGCGGCTTCCATATAACAGACTCAAAAGGCTCGTCGTGAATTTTCGGGCGATAAGTAGTCTGCCGCTTTCGTACTGTGTAGGTATAAAAAAGGGCACTCCGAAAAGCGCCCCTGAGACACACAATTTCAATCCCTGCTGCATTTTTGACTAAGCACGTACGTCAGAAACGCCATTTAAGACGCCTAGCATCCTCTACATTGCCATTCCACCCCATGCCTAAGAGGATTTTTATATATCCGCACGAAAAATTGAATACACAAGCAAAATATGCCAATTTTGTTGTTGCAGAATGCATTTACAGTGTGTTACACTACTGGCATAAATTAAATCCAATAGAGCAAAAGGTATCCCCAAGATTCCTTCCACTCTATTGGATTGAAAGGAGGTTGTACCATGGCGAATAGAAAGGTTCACCGCAGTTCTATTTCTGGACGTTTCGTCAAGAAGGAAACTGCCAAGCGCAACCCGAGAACGACTGTCACTGAGACAGTCAAAAACAAATGCTCCAAACGGAAGTAGCATTTGATTACAAGCTGGGGGCTTGAAGTTTGGATCAACCCTCCACAACCTAAGCCATAGGAGGTTCAAAATGGCTATTAGACGACGGACGGTTAGAGTCGTAAGGCGACCTGCTTGCAAAGTAAAGGTTACCAAGACTGTCACCGTCAGAACGAGAACAAGGCGTCGCTGTAGGTAACGCCAGAATTCTCAACCAAAAGGGCACTCTTGGGAGTGCCCTTTTCATTATAGCCTATTCCTCCCTATGAATCAACCTTTTCATATCATCGCACACATGCAAAGTTATGCCACCCTCTATTAATAACTCTTGTAAAGCATGTGTCAATTCCATCAAGGTGTTAAAGTGTGTACGGCGTGACCTTATTTCATGAGATTCATTTGCAATCAAACTCAACTGCCCCTTAGTCCAAGCATGTTTGGGAACAATCTTATCTTTAGACTCAGCTATACCATCGGTAAAGAAATACATCTTTACCTGTATCATCTTCTCGCCATATTTTGCTTCTTTTTCCATAATATCCTCCCTATTTTCAGCTTACCAAATACAATTCCACAAGTCAAGTTAGTTTTCCTATTTATCCCACGCAAAATAATAAATCCCGAATGACTTCCTTCATGGAATTTATCTGTTGCCTATGCCCGAAAGTGTTCGCAGCACTAGCGGGCAAAAGGCTATGCTAGGCAACGCAATCGTGATGTGCGTGAGAGAACTCACTTGCGTCACGTATCGCCATTTATATCACGATAGGGTGTTTTTGTCAATCTTCCTAGATCCCGTATATGTTTACGAGTAGCGCAGTTCGTGCCGTGCTAGTACACAAAAAAAAGGGAGACCTACCGTGCGTATACAACGCAATTTTCCGTAGGTATGTCCCATCAACCGGGCAGCCTGCGGGTTGCCCCTCTTTCTATGGAGGGGGAGATGTTGTTTAGGATAGTTTCAGCTGCATTGACACTATTGGTCGCCACACTCTTAATGAAAGCAGAACCAACACTCCAAGTTGTGCGGCATTTGACACAACACCTAAAATTGAAGATGAAGCAAGCCAAATAGTTGATCTGAAGGTAGGTTCTAAGTTCGACAAGACGACGCCTATAGAAGTCGTCGTAATAGGCGCGAATAGCTATTAGCTATGGTGAACGCGCTCAGAACTTCAACGGCTCAATAGTTCTCGTTCACGTTTATGACAGAGTATTGAGCAAGGATGAGATTAGCCGGAACATCGCAGCCTGGATCGGATGGTGGGGGCGATCCCGCCTCAAAACGCACCACGATCTACGGTAGAGTGAAGATAGGGCATTTGCTCGCTAGTTAGCAAATGGATGAAATGACGGATTTGATGGAGCGGCGGTCCGGACGCTCCTATATCAATGAGGTCATTTAGATTCTGACGAATCCCTTCAAAGTCTTTGACTCCATCGCCGTAGGAGTATTGCGCCCGGGAGACAGTGAGGCCCAGCAGAGTTCGAGTACGTCCGTTGGACGAATGAATTGGCGGCAGATTCCTACAATCGCAACCAAACTTTCAGCCGTTGCCGCGTGACGGTTAAGGACGGTGTCAGGCTGTAATCCGAACCGTCTGCGGGAGTAATACCATGTCTCCATTTTTGCAAGTGTATTAATAGCGTTAATCAGGTCTCTCCGAGGCGGGGTAGGAAAATCTCTATCGCGCTCGCTATTCACTCGATTGATCCCCGGCTATCCGACCAGCCTTGCCCTTTAATTCCGTTTGATGGCACATCCGCTCCATCCCCAGCGTTCATAGCGGCTTCTTCCGCGCGAATATATTACCTGAGTCAGACGTTCATCGGTGATTGTGATGTCGTAACTCCGTTCGACCGTTTCAATTCCCGTTGGAATTCTCAATTTCCTGATTTTATTCTCCCCGTTGGCGATGAGATTTATCTCCAGCGGTTCAGAGCCGCCAGAGGAAAAATAGCAGGTGACTTCATATTCCCCGTTGGGAAGAGCAACTCTGAAAACGCCATCCTCCTCACCCCACACACTGTCGCGATAGGGTTCGGGGAGGTTGGTTTCGCTGACGGAATCTTCCCGTTCCGACTTCGTCAACCAACCATATCTCCCATCAATGTATACAGTATCCTCATAGATGGCAATGTGATCCGGCGCAGTCTGTCCATCGTGGGATTGCATGTCAAATTTTATCGTCGTTCTGCCGCCCCACAAATTTTCGTCGGGGCTTGCCCTTTTGAGGCGATACAGCCTGTTGTGGTTGTTGGAATGGATCAGTTCAAAGTCATCTTCCAACTCCTCTATTTCATCATATTCTGTCCGCCACAATATCATATGGTCGGGGGTGAAGTCGGTTTTCCAGCGCTCCCCCGGCGCACTCTCCGCAGAATAGTGTCTTTCTTTGAAGCGTACGGGAAAATGATCGGTGTGTGCCTCATAGTTGTCGAGATATGCGATTCCGTTTTTCACAGCCAACAAGCACTCTGTGTGTCCGAACGGTGCTACGTATTTGGGTTTCCAACCCAGTGAGTCTGATACGCCATTCCACTCCTCCGGGCGGCTTGTGAGGATCGTATGTTTATCAAGCATACCGATCGACGACACAGCGTCATCTATATCCTTGTTCAAAAGATAATACGTCTGGACGTTGTAACCGAGATGCCATAATGATAGGGCGATGATAATAACGGCGGTAGCATATTTTATGTACTTATGAAGACCGATACTGAAAAATGGAAGAAGCACCAGAAAGATGTAGAGATGGATCCTGTCGTTAATCCAACCGCCGCCGTAGCCGACCCAGGGAAACCTGAAATACATCACCGTCAGGATAGTTGCCAACAGCAGAAACAGGTCTCTTTTTCTCACAATTCTTGTCCACAGACGTTCGATTGAATCGTCTGATTCCGACAAGCGACTGAATCTGTACACATGTAGGACTCTGTCTATGAGGGTCAGCACAAAAGCTACGGCGAAGACAACGAGTAAAACGCGTCCAATGAGAATGTGCTCATCTCGGAAAGAAACCAGCGATTTCATGGAGAAGAAATATTCGCTCAGCCATTCAAAACCCTTGTGTCCACCTGCCCTACGAGGCCGGTCCAAAAAGTAGGAAATCATAATAAAATAGGCGGGCAGCATGGTTACCAGAAAAAGAAAGGTCGGTTTGAGTTTCGCCGCAAAGGTCTTCAGCTTGCTTGCCAGTGTCTTTTCATTGCCTCCTGATATTTCCCTATAGCCCCACGTCACACGCAGCGCTTCATACAGCGACAGGAAGACCGAGAAAAAAGTTAGAGCCATCATAAGCGTCGCATAGGATTGGTAATGGGTGAGGTAAGTGGCGATTAGCAGTGCATACAACATCCCAATATTCGCAATGGTGAGTTCATTCCTGCGTTTCCACCAGTATCCCAAGGTGAAAAAGAATAGAGACATACTCAGGACAAAGTTGTAAAAGCCCATGTGGAGCAGGTAGTTGTAGGCGAATATGAATCCAACCAGCCCGAAAATCGCGTTTCCCTTCTGGACGCTGTTGAGAAAATAGAATAGGGATAGCGGCAGCAGCCCAATGCAGATGCTGATCAGAATTTTTTCGCAGATAATGGGCGGGAAAACATACATTAGCAGCGCCAGAAACGCGTGCGAGGTCCAGTTTGGGAATAGCGTCAGCCTCAGTTCGTAGACTTCCCGCAGTCTGTAGTTTTCGTGTTTGTGGTACTCCTTCAATACATAGGAGTTATATATGTGGCTTGCTCCATCTTGGGTGGGAAAATACGTGAAAATCCAGACCGGCAGAAGATGTATAACCAGCAAGGCAATGATGACATGTCGTCCTACAGAAGCGATACCAGCGGATTCATGCTTCGTCATCTTGATATTCCTGTTAAACACAGCAGAGACAGGTTTTGGCGATGCGAGGTTAGAGACAAATCCAGCCTACTACATTCTTGACGTTCTCGCTTGGCGGAGATTATTCTCCGTAGATGCTCTTCATCTCCCAGAGGTCGAGCGACAAAAGCTCGGCGTCTCTGCCCTGCGCGCTCAAAGAGACTCCGGTGCTGTCCGGCCGGCCGGGGTAGACCCGCATGGCAACACACTGGCGGCCGTTGACGAACACTTCGATGACGCTGCGGTCAATGAATACGTGCAGCTTGAGTGTCTCCTCCGGTCCCACGACAACCGGGGCAGTCTCCGGCGCGCGGCCCAGAGCATCGGGCAGAATCGACGAGCGTGACGAATCGATACTGATGAGGCTGTCGCGAGAATCCGGTTGCCGTACCGGGTGCCCGAAGCCACGGTCGCGGTAGAAAACGATACGGGTGTGTTCTTGCCGGTCCGGGGATCGCAGCACGTTCAGTTCCACCATCGGTGCTCCACCGGTGTCAATCTCCAACTCAAGCTCGATGGCATTACCTTCGATGCCGTCAAGCACCGTTTCACTATTGGCAGGGATCGGCTGGCGGCCAACGCTCTTATGAGAGCCGCGGAGCGAGGCAATGTCACCGGCGTGATCGATGCCCAGTTCGTCCTCGCCGATCAGCGTCAGCCTCCTCGGTAGGCTCATGAGTTGACCCCACCCCTTCTTCGGTAGGCCGGGATTCATGTTCCAGATACAGATGACGCCTCCTTTGCCGTCGGGCGTGGCGGACGGTGCATGCAATCCTGACGGATTTGCGGCGCCGAAGTTAAACTTGCCGTGGGCGGTCGGATGAAATTTTGCGCCCTCTGCGTCGTAGTCGCCGAGCAGGTACTGCGGACCGCTCATGTGGCTGAAGATGAGCAGGATGTGCCGCCCGGCGGTACCGCTGCCGATAGGCCAGAAGTAGGGACAGGCTCCGTCGTCGCCATCGATTAAGCAGCTTTGGTCATCTACGAACGGATGCAGATATTCCCAGTGTTCGAGGTCGTTGGAGCGAAATACCGAGTCCATCGGATTCCAAGCGTCACGCCCGTTGGACAGAGCGTAGTAGGTGTCACCTACGCGCCAAATGCAGGGATCGTGTACACGGTATGTCAAAGCCGAGCCGTCCGGTGCCATCAGCGGCACCACAGGTCCGCCCGTCAGCTTTTCCCAGTTGAGCAGCAGCGGATCGCTCGACGTGGCGACCATCAAACCTTGTTCGACGCCGTAATACATGGCGATAACCCGATCCTCTTCGACCAGTGTGCTGCCGGAGAAGCAATGACGCTCCGGACTCGGGTGAATGGCGTACGGAAGGTCGTGCCAGTGAATCAGATCCGCACTCACCGCGTGTCCCCAGTGCACACGTCCGTCACCGTCAGGCGGATTGCCCTGATAGAAGAGATGCCAGTTTCCACCCCAGTGGCAGAGCCCGTTGGAGTCGTTGTGATTCGATTCGGGACTCACGAAGTGGTAGGTTGGCCGGTGCGGATCACTGCTCAGAGTGGCGCGGGATTCGCGCATGCGTGCCAAGAGGGGGTTCGCCGCCAGTTCCTTCTCCTGCGTTTCGAGCGTGTCCCCGAACCTGTATTTCGGAGTTTCCGTAGGCGGAAAATACTTTGGTGGCAGGTTGTTTATCGTCATTCTGTTTTCACCATTCCTTAATCCATCATATAGGAGTCTGCGGCGGCGCGCAAACCGTTGCCCACGAAGTTGAACGCCTGCACGGCTACGACGATTGAAATCGAAGGTATCAGGAACGAGGGATAGAGCGCCATGGTTATAAAATTCTACGCCTGATAGTAAAGCATGCCCTAGCTATAAACCGGAACATTATCGCGAAGATATCGATGCCTATCATGGAAATATACGAAAGCAATTTTACCCGTTTTTCACTGCCCGCTCAATGACAATCTCACGGTTCAAGGATTCTTGGTTTTTTATACGCACGCTGCTCTGAGTTTAGCATCCGCAGTCATTTATATATTCACATATAGGGTTGATGCGGTAACAGGAGGTAGCTACCATAGGCAGGGCATCTTGACCTGCCGCGCATAGGCGGTCGCTACCTGGAGAAGATCTCTATCGCATTCGCTATTAGATCCGCTATCGCCCTCGTTGTCCACTCGGTTGATCTCCTACAGTGCCTCTATCGTAACATTTTTGGATTGTCACATCGGGTTACCTACAATCCAGTTATACGTAGATTTAAACCTATCGGAGGAATTCTCGCCGTGTTTATTCATGGAAGCTGAACGAGAAAATTTTTGATTCTCTTAACTCGAATTTCAACTTTATCTCCCGTCCTATGAGGCTCGTCAATGAAAATCCGTCTTTCCACTCTATTTTCGAGTCTGATACGGTGGTGGTTACCAACTCTCCTTCAGCCACGTGTTTGTTGTCTTTGTTCAAAAGCGAGACTTTGACAAACCCGGACGGTGCGACATCGGCGCTGATACCCAGCGAATCGCCGACGACCGATACGGATTTGGTCGTGAGGTCACCGGTTTTATTGCTTCCGCCGGCAATCTGTTCGTAACCGGCAAAACCGTCGGGCCGCAGCCGAGCCAGGGCAAAGAAGCCGTTGCGCCAGCCCATAAATCGACCGTCGTTCGCGCCGTAGTAGAGGAGAATCTCGTCCTTCTTCACAATCGGCGTGGCGGCAAAGATGCAGCCCCAGTCATAATCGCCCATCACTGAGCCGTTGGGAATCAGCGGCTTGCCGGGTTGGATTCGATGCCATTGTTTGCTATCCGGGCTCCACGCCAATTCGCACCATTGCCGGCTCGTTTCTATGTCAAAGAGTCCTACCATGCCGAGATAGACACCGGCGTGGGGGAGTACGATCAAATCATGAATCTGCATGCGCGGGTTAAGCCCCTCCATAACAGGTTCTGTTTTTGACCATTTCACAAAATCCTCCGACTCACTCCTTACCGCCTGCCGATGCCCCTGGTATCCGTAGCGGCCCGTAGTTTTCGCCCCGCCCCAACCACGTGTGATAAGCCCGTACTTCCTAAGATTTTCATCCCACCACACGCTCGGGTGCGTGTCACCAATATCCATGGGGCCGACATCGTGCTTGTTACTCCAATGAATCCCGTCCGGAGA
>JAJDTR010000081.1 GCA_022827055.1 Candidatus Poribacteria bacterium
TTGATTTACGTGAATCCCCAGGGACCGAATGGCAACCCGGATCCGGTCGCTGCCGCCGTAGACATTAAAGAGACGTTCCGCCGTATGGCAATGGACGACGAGGAGACGGTCGCGCTCATCGCCGGCGGACACACGTTCGGCAAAACCCACGGCGCTGCCGATGCGGACGAGTACGTCGGTCCCGAACCGGAGGGTGCTTCGCTTGAAGAGCAAGGTCTCGGCTGGAAAAACAGCTTTGGAAGCGGCGTAGGCGGCGACACAATCACGAGCGGGTTGGAGGGCGCTTGGACTAACGAACCGACCAAGTGGGACAACGGCTTCTTCGACAACCTGTTCAACTACGAGTGGGAGCTGATAAAGGGGCCCGGCGGCGCGTGGCAGTGGACCCCCAAGGATGAATCCGCACAGGGAACGGTGCCGGACGCCCACGATCCGTCGAAGAGGCACGCACCCATGATGCTCACGACGGACCTGTCCCTGAGAGTGGATCCGGTCTATGGTGCGATTTCGAAGCGCTTCCACGAAAACCCGGATGCGTTCGCGGACGCCTTTGCCAGGGCGTGGTACAAGCTGACGCACCGCGACATGGGACCTCGCACACGGTGTCTCGGTTCGCAGGTTCCCGCGGAACCGCAGTTGTGGCAAGACCCCGTTCCCGATGTCGATCATGAATTGATTGATGAGCAAGACATCGCTGCCCTCAAGGGCAAGTGCCTTGATTCGGGACTGTCCGTTTCCCAACTGGTTTCGACCGCTTGGGCGTCTGCGGCGACATTCCGCGGCACCGACAAGCGCGGCGGCGCTAACGGCGCACGCATTCGCCTCGCGCCGCAGAAGGATTGGGAGGTCAACAGTCCGTCCGAACTGGGGAAGGTACTTCAGACCTTGGAGGGGATTCAAGCTGAATTCAACGGCTCGCAGTCCGACGGAAAACGGGTTTCGCTCGCCGACCTAATCGTTCTGGGCGGGTGTGCAGCAGTCGAGGCGGCGGCGGGGAACGCCGGTGCCGACGTGCAGGTTCCCTTCGCTCCGGGGCGCACGGACGCAGTGCAGGAGCAAACCGACGTAGAGTCGTTTGCGGTGCTTGAACCGACCGCCGATGGATTTCGCAACTACCTCGGAAACGGACACGAGAAACCAGCCGAAGAACTGCTGGTAGACCGAGCGCAAATGCTGACGCTAACCGCACCGGAGATGACGGTTCTCGTCGGAGGATTGCGCGTCCTGAACGCGAACACCGGTCAGTCGGAACTTGGCGTCTTCACAGAGCAACCCGAGACGTTGACTCCCGATTTTTTCGTGAACCTGCTTGATATGGACACCGAGTGGGTGGCGTCCTCGACAGCCGCGGATGTGTTCGAGGGACGCGATAGCTCGTCTGGCGAGCTAAAGTGGAGCGGCAGTCGCGTCGACCTCGTATTCGGCTCAAACTCACAGCTCCGAGCCATTGCGGAGGTCTACGCATGTGATGACGCCGGGGAGTCATTTGTGAGTGACTTCGTAGCGGCGTGGAGCAAGGTCATGAATCTTGATAGGTTTGACCTAGACTAATCTGGTATAAGCAGATAGAAGCGGGAGCGTGGAATTCCACGCTCCCGCTTCCCCAATTCGCTCCGTAGGAATGGCTTCAAATCTCGCCAGCAACACCTAACACGTGCAGTCTCGCACAGACACAAACTAGACAGTTTGTACGCATTTTTGATTTGAAGAGGCTGGCGAAATAAATAAGGAAAATGAAAATGGAAAAAAAAAGAGCGAGAGAAATTCACTGCGTCTGTTGCCACTAGTTCAGATATTGACATCGCACAAGATAATCGGGATGAAGACTGGGATTTGTATCATGCCCCTGAAATCGTTGAAAGTCTAAATCGTGCTAGGCAGCAGATGAAAGACGGGGATTGTATACCCGCCGAGATTGTAATGAAAGATGTTTAGAATCTTGTTTGCCAGAGAAGCCTCCAGTCAATTTGAAAAACTAGATAACGATATGAAAAAGCGGGTTAAGACTGCACTAGAAAACATCTCTAATAACCCGTTTCGTTCCTCTCAAATCAAGAAATTGAAGGGGGTGACCAATGAGTATCGTTATCGGGTAGGCAGTTATCGAATATTATACCATGTAAAGAAAGTAGCCTCTGTATAATCTTAGGCATATGCCCACGCAGCAGGACATATTGAGCCCGACTTTGTACACCTATAAGGTAGGATCAAAGGAGCGAATAACGAGCGCGATATATATCGCCTGTCCACTATCTCTCGTGAAAGGATACCCCGTGTACCTCAAACCAAAATTCCTGTGTACCTTACTGGGCGCTGGCATCATGCTCGTCGGCACAATCATTGGCACCACCGTCTCCCCTCTTACCGCCCAGAACAGTCATTTCGGTGACATCGCTTGTAAATCATTAACAGTCTATGATGGCGACGACCATAAAGTTGTGTCGTTGGGATCCGCAAAGATAATACGGGACAAATCGACGTTTACAACAAGGGCATATCCATACTACGTTTGGGAGTCCACAACTCGGAAAAACGGGGTGGGACGAATTGAATTATTGGATTCATCTGGCGTGATACGCATCACTTTAGCGGTAGAGGATTATCCTGATTTACTCAGCCTCATAGCCGTGATGAAAAGTGTCAATACAATGGCGGTGGGCATAAGCAGTGATGGAATCTATGATTTTAGCGACGATTAAACCTCTACCAAGTAACACTTTTTCAGAACTAGCCATAGAGCGAGAGTTGAATGTCACTTGATGAAGAAATTATTCTGCCAAGGATAATGTGCGCTAAAGACAAACCGTCGGGGCAAGATGCCCCTCCTACATAGGACTTTGGGGC
>JAJDTR010000142.1 GCA_022827055.1 Candidatus Poribacteria bacterium
ATCAAGGGGTGCACTACGACCGCGAAAGAGATCCCACGAATCATGGTTAAGAGCACTCCCATTGTCCCTGTCGGAATGATTCTTTCAGCAAGTAACACTCATTTTGCGCTCTATGACAGGTTTTGAAAAAGCGTTCCATCGGAGAATAGTTTCACTCCAGAGGAGTGAGATGTCAATAGAACACGATTCCTCACCGCGTCTGCACTCCAGCGGAGTGCAATGTCGAGTGTTACTTGAGGGCGCCCCATTATTCCTAGCGGAATAATTCTTTCAGCAGGTAACACTCTTGTACCGCAAACTGTTAGTTTGTGGATCACAATCTAACAGATTGTGGTACAGATTTCCTTCTCTAAGACTGGTTTTGAAAAAGTGTTACTTGGTAGCATGACATTATTCCAATCGGAATACTTCCTTCAGCAAGTAACACTCTTGTACCGCAAACTGTTAGTTTGCGGATCACAATCTAACAGAATGTGGTACAGATTTCCTTCTCTAAGGCTAGTTTTGAAAAAGTGTTACTTGGTAGCATGACATTATTCCAATCGGAATACTTCCTTCAGCAAGTAACACTCTTGTACCGCAAACTGTTAGTTTGCGGATCACAATCTAACAGATTGTGGTACAGATTTCCTTCTTCAAGACTGATTCTGAAAAAGTGTTACTTGGTAGCGTGTTAACTACCGGCTCCCATCTCTTGCCATATATTCTTAGCGAACCGACCAATCAGCAACGTCAATCCAACCTTCCAAATGCGGTACAAGATAATCTCTAAAGATCAATGGACCATGCGCGATAGACGCCCTCAATCTCCAGGCGGGAGAATGCGAAAGCTGTAAAGCTTCGCACTCTTCAAAAGAAAACGAAGACGGCACGGCTGCTCCACACGATTCAAGCCGCGATCACCCCAGCGAACCGAGTGACGCACGTGGTCATCGTGAATAGGCGTGCAGTCCTCCGCCGAGAATCCGGGCTGAACGTGACCGTCCGGTGACAACACCTCAACGCCAAGGCTACCTCCGCTCGCGTCAACATTCACTTCAAGCCGCCCGTCGGGTAGCCGCAGGGGCACGGTTTCAACAACACCGTCATCCGCATCAAGCGAGACAAAACCGTCCAGCCGCCAACTGGCGCGCCCGATAGACATCACCTTGTCTTTCAGCAGCTTGCCGTGCGTCTGCGTGCTGCCGGTGTAGTACCAGTGAATCTTGTCATCCTCTACCAACGGCTCCTTGGCGGTAAAGAGAATCATGCCCGAATCGTAATCGCCATCCTTCCCGCGCGGGAGGATCGGCGTTCGGTCTTCAAAGTGGCGCCAGTTCACGCCATCGCGGCTGTAGATGAGTTGCACGTCAATGGGACCATCCACCGCTGCCTGCCCGGGCACGGTATTCACGATATCCTCGGTGACGTACAGGACGCCCAACATGCCGACATAAATGCCGTCATAAGGAACGCCGGACATGTTGTGAAACTCCGCGCGGATAGCACCGTAGCGCTCTTTGCCGAGTGCGTCGTCATCGGGATTCGGCTCCAGCATGGGCGTTGTTTCCGACCAGCCGCCTTCCAGCCTCTCGCTCTCGCTGTATTCGATGTGACGACGCTCATTTCCGCCCCCGACCAGCATATAGGAGAGGTAGCGGTCACCCCTTTCATCGTACACCACATTCGTAGGCCCCTCGTTGGAGCGCTCTATCACCGGCTGTTTCAATCCCTCATCGCTCCAATGGATACCGTCGGGCGACTTTATCACGAAGATGTTCCGGTAGCGGCGGCAAAAGCCGATCGCCGTGTAACGCTCCCGGTCGTCTCGGGCGTCGTCAAGGAACACGCTGGCGCCGTGAAGATCCCAGACGATATTGTTATTCGGGCTTTCGTCAAAGTCGAATACTCCCAGATCCGGTTTGGTCCACGTCAGCCCATCGTCGCTTTCGGCATAGCAGAGCAGGTCGCCGATGTCGCTGCCGCGGAAATGCCTGCCGTCATCGTCTGCCCGGCGTCCCATGTATCGTGTAGCGTCTCCGGCGCCGGTGCGAGGTACATACAAGCCCGGAATACGGTGCCCGTGATCCGGATCCATGCGAGCCATGTACCACATCTGGTATCTGTTCGATCTTCTGTCGTGCAGCACGGTGCCCAAGAGGTTCACGCGTTTGGTTCTCTCGGGTCCATCGTTTTCCCACGGCTTGTCGGGCTCCGGCGCCAGGACCGGTTCTGACGTTTTGGCTGCCGGATGGAGCGTACGGGTGACGCCGTGTTTGGTTTCAATGAGTAAATCGTCTACAAATAGTTCCGTGCCGTAACCGAGTGTGTGAGGGGTCATGTTGTTTTTGATATTAGAGATTGAAGCAGGTTGCGTTGATCAATGAGAAGATGGAGGAGTTAAGTAATGCGTAAAATAAGCAACGATCAAGCCGCATGCCTCTTGGTAGGAGTGATCTCCAGGTCGCGATTCCCCACTCCGTACCACATTGTAGGGTGGAATCAACCGACTGAATAAGGAGGGCGATAGTAATCCCCCGCCCACCATTTCGTGTAAGATCAAGCCATCCGATGATCGTACCAGCCACGCACCACGTGCCGAAGACAACCCTATGCCTCTTGGTAGGAGATCAAGCGAATGGATAGTGAGTGATCAAGTGACTGAATAAGGAACGCGATGGAGGTTCTTTACGCAACACGAATTACGCATTACGTGTATTAAACGAATCCGCTTTGGCGCGCAACCGCTTCAGATCATCCGCGTACGCCTCATCGTCGATCAGGTTGTGATTCTCGTCGGGATCGGCTGCCAAATCGAAGAGTTGCTCGGGCCAACCCTTGCCCTCGAAACGGAAATACTTCAGATGCTCGTGCTTGACCATCACGGACGGCCCGTGTTGATGCGTGTGGAGTTCGGAATACGCCTCATTCTCCCATTCATCCGTTCGCCCCTCCATGATCGGAACCAACGAACGCCCGTCCAACCCCTCCGGGGCAGGCACGTTCACCAGATCACATAGCGTCGGGAACAGGTCGACCAGCGAGACGTTCTGCTCAACGACACCCCCGCGCGGTATGGAATCCCATCTTTCAGTCGAGATTGAACCTCCCCCCGGACACGAGATGAAGAACGGCACGCGCGCCGACGCCTCGAAATACTGCTGTTTCTCCCACAGCCCCTTCTGCCCCAGCATCTCGCCGTGATCGCTCATGAACGCGACGATAAAGTCGTCGAGCACGTTCAACTCCTCAAGCCTGGAGATGACGCGGGCGTACTGGATATCCACCCACTCAATCATCCCGTAGTACGCCGCCGTCGCCCGATGCGCCTCGCGGTAGGTGACATCCTCACCAATCCTCACCTTAAAGAAATCGTCGCAGGCGAATTTCTCGGGCAAATCCTCGACGTACGGTTCCACCCGGCGCATGTAGTAGTTGAACAGGTCTTCGGGGCACTGGTAGGGAAAGTGCGGACACCACAGGCTGACGGCGATCAGCAGTTGTCTATTGCAGGGTCTGTCGTACGCCTCGATGACGAAATACTCTTCAAGGAACATCAACGCCCCGTCGACGCAATACTTGTCGTGCGACATCCAGTAGCCCTTCCCCACGCGGGCGTTCGTGACCTCCTTGGCGGACGACCATTTGCCGGTGCCGGGTTCGGTGAAGGTCTCGGCTTTGCGCTCCGGATCCTTCGCTGATTCATAGCCGTTCCGACCCCGGATATCCCTGCCGATGCGTTCATGCCAGCCGTGCATCTGGTCCGGACCCGGAAAGTGCATCTTGCCCGCGCCGACCGCTTGGTATCCGTAGCGCGAGAGGTGACCGGGCATGGTCACCGTTTCGCTCGGCATCTCGTTGTTGTTTTCGAGCGCGCCGGTGTTGTGCGGGTATAGACCGGACAGAAAACTCTGCCGCGCCGGTACGCAGATGGGAGATGGGGTATAGGCGTTGCGGAAGTAGGTGCCTTGGTCGATGAACCGGTCGAGCGTGGGCGTCCGAATGTGCGGATCACCTTCAACCGGCATCACATCGGGGCGGTGTTCATCGTTGATAAGCAGCAGGATATGGGGCTTTTTTTCGGGCATGTTATGTCCTTCAAAGAACAGTGGTCAGTGCTTGAAACAGAGTTTGGGAAGATGGCAATCTATTAAGAACAATTGGGGATTTCAACACTCTGTTATTTGCGAATTGAACATCTTGGACCATGTTGCTAGAAAAATGCAAAAGAGTACTTGCTCCAAACGTCTGCCACGGTAATTGGCGAAGAGAATTGCCGCTCCTCATCCGGTATAACTTGTAGGTGAATCCCATAACGGTTTATCTTCGACACCATTGGCAAAAAAGGAACTCTCGCCGCTTTCGCGTACCATCAATCCCGCACGGGACATTCTACTTTCGTTAAGATTGTAAATGGTAATACCGAAAGATGAATCCTTGGGACTTACCTTCCGCATAATTGAGCGCCTAAAAGATTAATTTCTCAGGCGACGGTATCCCGCCTCATGATTGACAGAAAGGAGACCTGTTGGATTAGTAAATTTGTAGGGTAATCAAGCGAGTGGATAGCGAATGCGATAGAGATCCCATAGAACTCCCATAGAAATCTTCTCCCGCCCACAACTCCCGACACCGGCGGCCGTCAACCGGCCCCCTGTAGGAGCGATCTCCAGGTCGCGATTCCCCGCTCCAGCGGAGCGGCATGTCAATAGAAAGGAGAAACCTCAATTCTTGCACTCCAGCGGAGTGCCATGTCAATAGATTCTCGCGAAAGTATTTAGGCGGTTTTTGGTTGTTCGAGAAGATATGACCTAAAATCTTAGGATTCAAAAATTCGAGATTACACATGTGTATTATGCGGAAGATGGGTTGGGATTGTCAGGATTTTAGACGTTGCCCCTGCTCTCGGTGAAGATATGTATCGAATGATTCCAATTCCTCCCCAACCCCGGACACCGAGTTACGAGCATGTTCGTCGGGCTCGGAACACGTCAGCTTCATCCTTTGTTGTCCAGATTGTCCTGCCGTCAATTGAAGAGTCGCCCCGTGTCTATCGGCGTGTATGCGAACTTTTGCTGGTGAGTGCTTGTCAGCAACTGTTTAGCCTGTACAGGTTAAATTACCGAGGCTGCCGTATTCGGCTTTGATAGGTGTTGCGTGATTGGCAGTGAGAATAACGACACGCATGGACGCACCGCCGATGACGGTGTAGGAACGTTTTTGTCGAAAGTTCATTATTTTCTGCGTTTATTTCTCTGTGTGCCAAATGGCTTTCTTACCCAAAAGGTTGCGCAGTAACTGTATCTGTCACGGCTGTAAGGCAGCCAATGGGTCGTGTAGGTTGTTGGCAATGTGATTGTTTCGGTCTCGGTGTATGTGGCCGATACGTCTCCTGAAATCGTACCTGATCGCCGTACCTTAATTTTTTTTCCTGAATCGGGAAGAGAGAGAGGCGCATGCCCGCGTTCGGTGTGTCGATACTGCTTGTAAAATACAGCGGTGCGTGCACCTATTTTTTTTGCATGTGCCCTGAGCATTTTAAGCCGTGCCTTTGATGACAGAAAGAGAGAATAGCCAATCAATTGGTATCCTTTGTGTCGCATTATTCGAATTTCTTTTTCTAGAGTTTTAATCATGTGATCCGGGTTGCCCGGTGGTATAGATTCTCCCCTAACAATAGTGGGGTTTTCGCTCCGTTGCCTCTCCACAATTTCGCCATAACTATTCGCAACAGGTGTGTAAAACTTTGCATAGGGATTGGCAGCACACGATGAAAGCAGCATGCCGATGAGTACCGTGGCACTGCAGAATATGAGGTTGATCTGCTGTTGACCGAAATTCATGAGATTGCCCTCCGTAAGTGAAACTCCAATCCGAATTCAAACAGATTTACATCGAAAACGATTGATGCGAGATGTCTGCCCCTGTGTCCAATAGAATGTTTCGCCTTGCATACCATACAGACAGGACTTCGCGCGTATCTCTTTTTGAGTCTTGACTCGCCTCTCGATCTTAAAGTGTACACTACGTAATCGGCGTTGATTTTCGTCCGATCCGAACAGGTTTCCACCCGTTTGGAATCAGCCTAGCGGACTGATGTGACCCGGGCCTCTGCACTGCGAACTCTATTTCCCTCCAAACCACCGACCAATGTTTCTGTTCTATACCGCTTCGCGCTACGACGCTTCACCACATAAACTGCACAGTTATTGATATCTTCCTCAATTTCATTTGCAAACATGGCTAAAGTCGTTTATTGGTCGGGTGCGCATTTTCGAAGGTCTGTCAAATCAGACTGAAACGGACGTTAATTCGCTATTTTCTTTCAGCGCAATTAGATTTCACTATTCGTAAAGGCTGGCTGAGACAATGGCAAGTGCGGGAAACCGTGCGCTCGTGAGCCTAAAACAATAGCTGCATGATAGCAAATTCGAGGCGTCCTATCAAGAGCAAAGTGGGAGGGAATCGGTTAGGGATTGCGGGGAATAGTTGGAAGGGGAAGGCGTCGCAATTGGAGTAATGAAGACATTTACATTCAAATTCACACGATTATGACCGTGCGTTTATGAACGTGACGATGTAGCGCAAACTGTTAGTTTCCGCATTCCGCAATCTAACCAATCGTGTTACAAAGGTGGCAACTTAGGTCAGTTCTGTGAAAAGAACGAGAGATGGCTGCGATTATGGCGGTGGTTACGATGACATTCGAATCGGGAGGTTTCATGGATCAACTGCTCTGTCCGGAGCCACGGGCCGGCGATGGTGAATCGGCCGCCTAGGTGCGTAAAGTTCATTCTGGCGTGCTTTGATGTTCTGATTGGGACTCTCACTTTGACCACTATAGCTCATTGAAAAAGAGCCGTATTGACCTCGTTGAGTGGTGAAAATTTTATAGGTGCCAGTCTTGAATCCGGATTTGGCATTGTATTCTTGGATGCGTTTCAGCACATCATAGGTTTGTGGGTATTGACTCTTAAGCGTTTGAAGAGGTTCGATGTCAGCCTCTGCGGATATTTCTATAGTTGTGGATTTTTCTATTTTCGGCGGCGAACTGGTGCAACTCGTGAAGATTAGCAGGGCTGCGGCGAGTATGGATAGGCGTGTCATGATGTAACATCCCTGAAAAGCGGCGGTCGGTAGCTAGTTGCCGGAGCGACGCGATTTGGAGCGGGTTTTTTTTCCGGGAAGGGATTGCGAACCTTGATTCCCATAAGTTTTAAGGTTTCATGAACCTTGTGTCTCCATGTAAACCAAACGCGCCCCTTCTTATATCTTACTGCATAAAATATTGCCAAGACTTCGCGTGTGTCTCTTTTTAAAATTTTGACCTGCCTTTCAACTCCATAGGTTTGTACCATGTAATCGGCATCAGTGGGCTGATACTCCAAATAGCTTTCTACCCGTTTGGCATCTGCCTCGCGGACTGACGAGACCGAAGCGTTTGGATCACGCACGCGATTACCTTCCGAACCACCAATCGATTTTTCGGTTGTAATCCGCTTGGTGCTGGGCCGCTTCACCACTTTAACGCCACAGCTAATGATCGCCTCCTCGATTTCATTTGCAAAGTATACCTCATACATGCGGTTGTTTGGGGGAACGACAACAAAGGAGGGAGATTCGGGAACATCTCTATAAACAATAAACTGGGGTACTTGCGGACCACAACCTGTAAGAAACCCAATTAGACACGCAATGAACATGAGTCGTATCATGGGGTTACATTTTTTCTTTGTGTGCGTATTTGTAGAGATAGACAAAGTCATTTTTTGGTCGGGAGCGTATTTTCGAAGGTCTGACAAAATGGACTAGGTTCTGTTGACATTTGAGAAATGAGCTAATGATGATTCACTTGGGGCAGTATGTTGGGCAACCACATGGGTTGGCACTACATAGAGTCAATTTCCGTAGGGGTTGGGCTCCCCAACCCGTTGGGCGAAGTAGGATCTCTATCGCACTCGCTAATCACTCGCTTGATGGTCAGTGACTAGTGACCGGAGCGATTGGATGCGGCGAATTGCGTCGCAGCCGGTTGCGGGTTTTGGCTGCCGTGTGCCGCTGTGCCGAAAGCGATGCCGGCATGATAGCAAATTGGGAGTGTACTATCAAGAGCAAATTAAGGAGTGGGAAGTGAGTATTTCGGGGATCGGCTGTTGGGGGATTACGTCGGGATTGGGTATTTGTAGACAAGAAGTGGTACTGGATGTATAAATAAAACGGGAATGTCGGTTGCGTTTACGGCAGTACGGTCAAACCCCATTCGGATGGTTGCATGGTTAAGTTCCTAATCGGCAACTTCATTGCCAGACTTGAGACAGCATTTGCGATTTAGCAGCCGGCGGTGGCAATGTAAATGAACATGACGGTAGCGTAGCAGAGATTTTGGAAAAGGGGTTGGGGCGTTTGCGATTATTCTGGAATTGCGCTGAATTTGCCTAGCCCAAAAGATTCAGTTGCCTTAGGATTGGAGCGCCGAAACAGCTTCATCTTCGCTCTCGAAATGTTCGAACGTGCTGATGAGGCGGCTTCTGACAATCAGGCTTTTGATGTGTTTGCTGACGTTAATGACGGCAATCCGCCCTCCCTTCTTTGTGATTGCTATGTGGGCTTCCATCAACGCACCAAGCGACGAACTGTCCACCAATGTAACTTCGGCAAAATCGATGAGGAATTTCGGCGCTTCCTCGCTATCGGACACAAAGTGATAGATTTTTCGCCTCAGTTCCGTAGAAGCGCTGCCAATCAATTTGCCATCGGGTTTCAAATAAGTGATGTCGTTATTTTTGTAAACGTCAATTTCCATCTGCAGCCTCCCGGAGGTTGTGTAAGTGAAGTATTGGATTAGGATTATAGACGCACATGTAATTCGTCGTTTCTACGGAAATTGAATTTCACTGCCTGTTGGTATGCTCCCACGATGCAGTAATCTCACGCGCTCGTGTTGTGGCGGTCTGCCAATCCAGCGGTTCCTTAAACTGAAACACGAAATCTCCGTGGAGAAAATAGGATTTTACTACCCCTTCAGGCGTTTCGGAAAAAAGTTTGTGGGGTGCAAACTGGTCGACTGCAAAACCCGGATATAGGGACATAAGCCTTCTCTCGCCGGCGTCATTTGTGTAATAAATACCCGTCCAGATAGCCGACGTTTCTAGCTGTCTCTCGTCCCTTTCATGAATTTTGTCATGGCAAGATCTGCAAACCGCTTGAAGATCTTGAGGAGCTTCGTCGCCAAAACTGTCGTAATTTAGATGGTGTGCTATCGTTGCCCGGTTTTCACAGTGAAGAATCCGACATTGATGCTTGGCATCTTCAAGGCAAATCGCACGCCTTTCTTTCCATTCACCAGTTGTGTAATATTTTTGTCTATCAATCATTATATTAGCCGTTTCCCGCTCTGAAGGCGCGGTCAGTTGTAAAAATCTAACTTTAGTTCACCGCTGTATAGATTAACCTAGGCTAACGCACACTTGACAACTTTACCGTATCTGCGCTTTTCCGATTCCTACTTATCCCCGTCCGCATATTCAAACTGGAATGCATAAAGGCTCGCCTGATGCAGGTGGAACACGACGCGCACCGGCTTGTTCCACAACGCTCGGACGTCGCTGCTGCCGTTCCACCGCACCGTATGCCAAATCTGCTTCGGGTCGTCGGAATATACCGGGTCGCAATCCTCGACTGAAAAGCCCTCATACGGCTTGAATTGGGGATCGAGCACCTCAACCCTAATATAGCCGCCGTAAGCCTCGGCGTTGAGCTTGAGCGTGTCGCCCTCGAAAACGAACTGCCGCGTGGTGACCTCACCCCGTTCGTACGACGGCTTCAGTTCCGCCCAGCCGTCCTCGCGCAGGATGAGGATGCCGACGGAGCAGGCGCCCATTCGGGGATAGGTTCCCAGGGCGTCAACGAGCATCTGTCGATTAGCAGTCGCCCGCTCGTAATTCTCCTCCGGCGCCATGGTGTTGTTGGGACGCTGTTTTTCGGGACGCGCGCCGTAGACGATAAACGTCTTGCCGTCGTGAACGAGTTGACCGGCTACGCTGTCGTTCAGGAACCCGTAATCGTAGTTGCCGGGTCTACCCGTGTCTGCCCACGGACCGTCGTCGCCCGCGCGCCGCCAGTGCTTCCCGTCTCGGCTGGCGAACAATGAGAGGTGAGCGTAGGCGTGGTCGTGCCAATTCCAGTCTCCGGGGGCACAGCGTATAGGCTCGGCCATGAACTCCGTCGCCACGCCGATGTATTGACCGCCGACTTTGCGCACCGACATGTCGTGAAACTCGAGGTGGGGCGGGAGGTTCGGCTCCCAGTCCACGGAGAGCACCACCTCTTTCGGCGACCAGTGCATAAAGTCCGGGCTTTCCTGGCGTCCAATCTGGCGCTTGCGGTGCAGCATGTTCCAGTGGTGCGAATATTGGCTGTAAGTGATCCACTTCTGAATGGACTCGTCCCAGATGGGGCGCTGGTAGTGGTGATGTTGGTAGGGCGTGTTTTCGTTGATTGTGTTCCACTGCAAACCATCGGAGGATACGCGAAAAACGGTTTTCTTTTCGGGGCCCCTGCTCACATCCCCCGGATTGTTAATCATGAGGAATTTACGTTCTACCTCGCTCTGGTCGTAATTCAACGCCAACCCGACGTGGTGACCCGAGTTGTCCAGGACGATGTTCGTGGCTTTGTGATCCTCGAAAGGAATGCACTTTTCGCTCAACGGCTTTTCCCAATGCAGGGGATCGTCCGCCTCGGCGTAGCACAACGCTCGGGTGCGATCCTTCACGTACCACAACTTGAACTTTTTGTCGTCCGGGTCTTGCACAGCCGACACGGGAAAAATGCCGCCGCGCAGTTCCCACGGGAGCTCCAGTGTTTTGATGATGGGTTCGTCGGGGCGGTCGGGTTTGGGAAAGACGCGCGTCACGCCGTCAAACCGGTCAAGGATGAAGTTATCCAAAAACAACTGCTTCTCCGTGCCGATGTGGAGGAAGGGCACTTTGTAGTCCGGCGGTATGTAGGGATACAGGATGTCGACGGGGCGCTTCCCGCTTACGATGTCTTCGGTCTTCCGTTGAATATCCAGTTGTTCGGTAGGGCTTTTTCGTTCGGGTTTTTCAATCATGGAGTTTTCCTTTTGATACTATACCATTTCCCTTGAATAATAGTTCTTTATTTTCCACAGATCGTAGGTTGGGTTGAACGGAATTCGTTAATGATCGCTAATCTTAGAGGCGTTTCCGATTCCCCACTTTACATGAACATGCCAAAAAAATGAGTGAAACCCAACATGGATCGTAAATTCTACCGCCATGAGACATCCTCTAAATGAGATGCGTTTCCCTTATATATCGTCCCAATCGCGCGACTTCAAGACCAATGAGGGACGGTACAGGGGCCGTCCCCTACATTCTTCGGAGAATGCGCTTGAATTAAAAACCGTTCTTTATTTTCCCCCAGGTTGTCGAGAGTTTGCCACCGGGTTCGACGGCCAGGAACGCGCCCTTCGCGTTGCTCATAACCTGATCGGCGGTCAGCGCTTTATCATACACACGGACAATGGAGAACGATCCGTTGAAGGTGCGGCGCCGTTCGTCATACGAATTCGCGCCGATGGAAATGTCGTTCAGCGGCAGTCGATTGTCGAAATCCACACCGGGACCTTTAGCGACTTCCTTTCCGTCTTGGTAGGCTATAATCGACTTTTTGTCGGTGCCGACAATGGAGATCCACGTCCACACATCCTCTTCCAAGACTATCTTTAGCGCTTGTCCGGTTTTGCCGCCCTTGGCATGGATTGACATATCGAGATTTTGACCGTTTCCCAAAAGCCAAAGGCGAAGCCCCTGTCTTCCTTCCCTCGGGCTGTTTTGGAATCCGGCGAAGTGATGTTCCTCAACATAAAGACCGCCGTTGCGTTTGCAGAGAAACTCCAAGGTCCAATCTTCCACAAACAGTTTGGGATTCCTCGCCACCGGTCCGCCAAAGGTCTCTTTCGATTTCCTTGTAGTGTAATACTTCACGTTGTCATGGTTAATCCCGAGCGCGGGGATTCTGATTCTCCCCTCTTCAAGCTTCGGAGCTTGGTCGGCGGGGAGTAGTGTTCCACCCGCCTCGCCAAGGTTTTTCCAACCCTTGGGATGATGGTTGTTGTCCGAGGCGTCAAGGTAGAGTAGGGCGCCGGGGACAGCGTCGGCAAGTGCGACGGTGCACGCGATCACAAAGAGAAAAAGCGTGGTCAAGGTCAAAGCAACTTTTTTCATTTTGGTATTTTCCTATTTTAGTGGTTTTCTCGGTAAGTATATAATTTAATGAAGTAGTGGCCTAGTCGCGACCTGGAGATCGCTCCTACCGGTTGGCGTAAGGCGTTTACGGCACACGGGGATCTCTATCGCGTTCCTTATCCAGTCACTTGATCCTACTACCTTAATCCAATGCCATATTCTTTTGGCGAGTAAACCATTTAGATGGTTGAGGTAAAATTCGGTCACTAACGGAGTAATGAATTAAGTTCGGGGGTCGGGCTAGAAGCCCGACCTACCGAAATGGGACGCAGCCTAGGTTAGATGCTTGCGGAACCAGCGTAGTTTCCGTTCAAGACGGTCTCTGTGCCCGCCTTTATTTTCGAATAGGTCATGCCCTTCGTCTTTGTACAGAACATACTCGACCGTTTTGCCGGCGCCCGCTAGGTAGTTTGCATACATTTGGGCTTCAACCGGCTCATCATGCTCGCCCTGGAAGAGTAAGACGGGGGTTTCAACCTGTTCCACGTAGCAGATGCCACTCGTCAAAAACCAATCTGGAACCTGCAAACTAGCTTTCCATTTGTCATCCTCTCGAACGGCGTTACGTCCAACATGAAGACCAAGCTCGAACAGATTCGTGTAACCGTAACTTCCTCCGGACAGGACGGCTGCCCGGAACTGATTTGTCTGCCCAATAATGTACGCGCCGAGAATCGCGCCGTAACTGAAACCGCTCAGCGCGATGTTTGACGGATCACATTTCCCGTTCTGGGCGAGCCACTCAATGCCGCTCATGACATCTCTGTAGTTCATCTCTTCATTGGGTGGCTCAACGTATCGATACTGTTGACTGCCGCGAAAGTCCGGCGCAAAGATTTGAAAGCCCTGTGTGGTCAACCAATCCCACTCAGCATCGCTAATCGCCTGGCCCGCTCCGACAGGGCCGCCATGCAGAAAAACGATGGTTGGACGTTTCGCGCTCATTGAATGACCGCAGGGAGAAACAACCACGCCCTGCAGCACCAAGCCGTCGTAAGACTGCCACTCGACAACGCCTGACGTTGGCAGCCGGTATTCATCAAGCTGATCCGTATAGTGGGTGACCGCCTTCGATTGTCCCGAATCGATTGAGATTGCATAAACATCTCGAAGGTTGTTTAGACCCTCCCAATGAATCAGAAGTGTTTTCCCGTCTTGACTGATGCCTCCAAGATAGGTCCAACCGGTCCAGTCTACCACCTCTTCGGTACGTTTCGTGGCGGTATCTACGCAGACCACGCGATGGCTCAAACCCTTTAGACCGTTGAAAAACAGCTTCCGGCTATCGTGGCTCCAGTATGCGACTTGGTCACACCAATATTCTTCGCTCAGTATCTGTATCTGGTCCGAATCCCGCTCCATCATGGCGCACACGGGACGGACTTCAACCGGGTACGGCGAATATCCGAAAGCCAGTTTCTTTCCGTCAGGAGACCACTTTACCAATCCCATCTCGCCTGCGCCGGGGCCAACGCGACTATTTTTATTGCCGTCTTTGAGGTGAATATCAAAGAGATGATAATCGAAAATCCAATGCCCCGTTTCAAAAGAAAACTTCTCGGTGATTTCGACCTGAGTCGATGGACGCTCGGAAAGAACCGTCAGCCAGTCACCGGACGGATGCCAAGCGACGCACTCGTAAGTTTCGTCGGGGTCAGCCGCTTTTTCGAAGGTAGCATCTCCCGTCCGGACTTCAAGAACAACAAGGGCATCGGCGCTTGCAGCGGGCGAGAAATTCACGACCTCAACGCCTTCTGAACCCTCATTCGAGCCGGATTCCGTCCCTTCCGAATCCCGCTCGACAAGCGCAGCTAGAAACATTCCGTCAAATGACCACTCAAGCGTATGACCGCCATACGTCCACTCTCCGGTTTTCACCGAACCTATGCTCTCACCCAAATGCCGTTCGGCGCCATCCACGCATCGTATGAAGACTCCGGACTGGTTTGGTTTCAGATAAGCGATCGCATTCGGATCGGTAGGCGACCACTTCGGGCAATCTCCAACAAACGAGGTCTCAACGCACCATGTTTCCAGATTGAATACGGTGATGTTTCCCTCGTACCTGTATGCTGCCCGCGCCGCGTCCGGCGAGAGGTGGCATCTGCCGCGGGCAACCCCTGAAAACGGAAAGGACAGCACGTCATCAATAGCAATTGATCTGCGCATGCGCGTATCCTATACAGCGTTGAACCCACTGTAGGGTGGGCACTGCCCACCAGCCTTTAAGCTGAAAACGGAAAGGATAGCGCGTCATCAATAGCAAATGATTTGCGCATGCACGTATCCTTCACAGCGTTGAACCCGCAGTAGGGTGGGCACTGCCCACCAGCCTCTAAAATCCCCGGAGCTAATCAAACGAGTGAATAGCGGGTAGGATTTCTATCGTAGTCACTGTTCATTCCATTGGTCGATAGAGATCTTGAAGGTGTATAGGAACACTGATTATTCACACAGGGTCTCGGTGTATACTCTCGCGGAGATAAAGTTTGTAAACCCCTACTAAAGCCCGTTCTTCAGTTTCCCCCACGTCGTTGAGAGCTTGTCTCCCGGTTCGACGGCGAGGAATACACCTCGCGCGTTTTGCGTGACTTGCGCCGGAGTCAGCGCCTTATCATAAACGCGCACCAAGGAGAATGAACCGTTGAACGTCCGACGCCGTTCACTGTACGAATTCGCGCCGATGGAGATTTCGTTGATAGGCAGTTTTACGTTCCAATCGAATCCCCCTTGCTTGCTAATTACCTTGCCGTCTTGATACGCCACAATCGACTTTTTGTTCTCGCCGACAAGCGTGACCCACGTCCACACGTCTTGCTCCAACTGAATCTTGATCGCTTCGGGGGCTTGTTTGGAACCCTTGGCATGGATGGAGATGCCAAGCTCTTGCCCGCCGCCGAGTAACCAAAAGCGAATCCCTTGAGCGCCTTCTGCCGGGCTGTTTTGGAAACCGGCGAAGTGATGTTCCTCCACAAACAGATTTCCGTTTCGCTTGCAGAGGAACTCAAAAGTCCAGTCCGCCAAGAACAGTCTGGGATTCTTATTGACAGGACCGCCGAAGGTTTGGCGCGATGCCTCTGCCGTGTAATACATCGCCCTCCGCTCATTGATACCGAGGCGTGCTATTTTGATCGGTCCCTCTTCGAGTTTGGGCGCCTTGTCGGCTGCAGACAGCGATCCGCCAGCTTCGCCAAGGTTTTTCCAAGCCCTGGGGTGATCGGAGTTGTCGGAGGCATCGAGGATAAGCACGGCGCCCGGGACAGCGTCGGCGAATGCAAAGGTGCACGCGGTCGCGACGAGAAACAGCGTGGCCAAGGTCAAAGCAACTTTTTTCATTTTAGCGTCTTCCTATCTTGATGGTTGAGGTAACAATCTGTCTCTATCCGAGTATTGAATTTAGTTCGTGGGTCGGACGAGGAAGCCTGACCTACAGAGGTTGTAGACCGAGTATCTCGTGTTGTGTGGGCGAGTTGGAAGCCCGCCCTACCAAGATTGAGGAAAAAGTTTCTTGCGCCGATCCCACAAGTTTATTACTCAGCGAGAGAGCCGCTTTGTGGTTTTTTAGATTGACAGTGCGTATGGGATGTTATGATGATTGTCTGAACCGTGATTTATAGGATTATGGGATTACCTTGATTTCTTGTGATTTGTTGCCAATCATACGTTGACTAAACCATTACCCAGAAGCCCACTAGCATATCGGGAAGAAACCGAGTTTTGAGGAAAAACTCGGTTTCGATATGCGTCAAATACTTAACGAGGCGGCCATTAAAAGCCGTTCTTCAGTTTCCCCCACGTCGTTGAGAGCTTGTCTCCCGGTTCGACGGCGAGGAACACACCTCGCGCGTTTTGCGAGACTTGCGCCGGAGTCAGCGCTTTATCATAAACGCGCACCAAGGAGAATGAACCGTTGAACGTCCGGCGCCGTTCGCTATAAGAATTCGCGCCGATGGAGATTTCGTTGATAGGCAGTTTTACATTCCAATCGAATCCCCCTTGCTTGCTAATTACCTTGCCGTCTTGATACGCCACAATCGACTTTTTGTTCTCGCCTACAAGCGTGATCCACGTCCACACATCTTGCTCCAACTGAATCTTGATCGCTTCGGGGGCTTGTTTGGAGCCCTTGGCGTGGATCGAGATGCCAAGTTCGTCTCCACCGCCGAGTAACCAAAAGCGAATCCCTTGAGCGCCTTCTCTCGGGCTGTTTTGGAATCCGGCGAAGTGATGTTCCTCAACATACAGATTGCCGTTTCGCTTGCAGAGGAACTCAAAAGTCCAGTCCGCCAAGAACAGTCTGGGATTCTTATTGACGGGACCGCCGAAGGTTTGTTTTGATGCCTTCGTCGTGTAATACATCGCCTTCCGCTCATTGATACCGAGGCGTGCGATTTTGATTGGTCCCTCTTCGAGTTCGGGTGCCTTGTCGGCGGCAGACAACGAACCGCCAGCTTCGCCAAGGTTTTTCCAAGCCTTGGGGTGATCGGGGTTGTCGGAGGCGTCAAGAATCATTACGGCGCCCGGGACAGCGTCGGCATACGCAAAGGTGCACGCCGCTGCCATAATAAACATCGCAGTGAGGGTTGAAATGACGTTTCTCATTGGATTTTCTCCTATATTTCGCTTTTTGCGTTTAGAATCTGTGTAACGGAATCTGTGGTTTAACTGAGTGCTGTTCAGATCAATTGTGATAATGAGCAGCAGGTGCATGGTTGATTCTTATTTTTGTGACGGACTCGGTTACAGCCAAGCAGTTATTATAACAGAATGAAGGCTCTGCCATCCAACGCTTTTCAGTTTTGAGCTTTAGGTCATCGCACCTGAATCTAAAGATGTGGTGTATCAATCACCCAATTACAATTCGTAGGTTGGGTTGAATGCCGAAATGCGAATCGCCCTCAAAGACAATATAGGGTCACTTTATTCAACGACACATTCCTGTACGCAGATTGAATGAAACCCAACACCTCAACCGCTCAATTATCTGCGTGCTGCGAAATGTCAACAGAACCTGGTTGGGTTTCACTGGTATTTCCAAAAGGATTCTATCGCGCTCGCTGCCCACTCGTTTGATCGTTGGTTTCTTGATGCCGCCCTCGGGGTTTTCTGCTAAAATAGGAATCGCGCATAGGCTCATGTCAGGTAATTGTTTAGTCCATTGACTCCTTGCAGCGAATACAAGGCGCTCCATTTATTCCACGACCGATGGCAATTTCTCCCATGTCCCCAACATGCGAGCGATATCCCTGTGGGAGGGGATCAAACGAGTGGATAGCGAGTGCGATAGAGATCCCCTCTGCCCCGATGCAGGAGCGATTCCTTACCGAAAGTGGATTTTCATTGCATAGCTGTTTAGTGAATTGATTTATCGTGAACGCGGAATATCGGGGCAAGATGTCCCTCTCACATATAACCCAGGAATACCCCGCTGCCGATAGTCAGGCGCGATACACTGCCAAACTAATATTGCCACTCGTTTTGGCTGAACTAAACAGTTACCATGTCAGAAAGGAACACAACAGATGTCTTCATCACCGGAACTACAATTCTCGTCCGCAGCTATACTAGAGCAACCGTTCGCAACTCACAAGCCACGGCTATCCTTTGATGGCACGGGGACTGATGACTGGGCGGCGTGGCGCAAACGGTTACTCCCCGAACTGTGGGATCGGTTTTCTCCCTTTCCCGGCAAAGACGCACCACTCAAACCGCAGATTGTCCTGACACAGAGATTCGAAAGTTTTACACACCACAAACTGATTTATTCATCCAGAGAAGGCGTGCCAATCCCCGCGCACCTGCTAATCCCGCACGGTATCACGGGAAAAACTCCCGCTGTCCTCTGCATTCACGGTCACGGACGGGGCGCCAAAGAAGATGTCGCGTTCGGTTCCGGGGAATACGGCGTTTCGTACGGACGGGCACTGGCAGAGCGCGGCCTCATTACGTTATGCCCGGACAACGCCGGAATGGGCGAACGGGCGCACCCGAAAGGCGGCTGCGACTTCCTGTGGCGGCGTCTCAATCTGCTCGGTTACGACCTCACCGGATACCGGGTCTACGACTTGATGCGGGGTGTCGATTATCTCCGCAGCCTGCCGGAGGTCGACGGAGACCGGATCGGAAGCGCCGGACTGTCCGGCGGTTGTTGGCTCGGCATGGTGCACGCCGCGCTGGATGAGCGCGTCAAGGCGGCTGTACTAAGCGGTTTTTTCACCACGTTCGCGCAAACTTCGTGGGTCGGTCACTGCATCTGCCATCATCCCAAGGGCATCGGCGAACTATGCGAGATGCCGGATATCGCCGGCCTGATTGCGCCGCGGCCCATCTTTGTCGAATGGGGAACCGAGGACACAAGCCGTCCGGTTCACCCCGCGTTCGAGATGGCAAAGAAGATTTATGGGGCGGCGGGCGTCGAGGAAAACATGGTGCTGCATGAATTTGACGGCGGCCACCTTTTTTCGGGGGAAAAGTCGTTGCCGTGGTTGGTCCGGAACTTATAAAGCATTGTACTTCCATACGCCGTTCGATCTCTGCCCGCTCGGTCTGGATTGCCAAATCCAGACCAGTGGAATAAGCAGTTACTCAAGCAGAAGTTAGTCGCGGGTTTGAAGTTCCGCACAGATTGAATCGTTGTCATGTAGGAGAAATCAATGAAAACACATCAAATTACCTTTACCGAAAAGAATCGAGCGGAACTGCTTGAAACCGAAATCGATGACCAGCTCGCGCCGAACCAAGCCTTGGTCAAGGGCGAACATTCCGTCGTCAGCGCGGGAACGGAGGGCGCCGGTTACACGGGATTGGTGCAAGAGATGCCCTTCGGAGGCGGAGGCGCCTATCCGATGACCACGGGATACGGCCATCTCGGCGAGGTGCTGGAGATCGGATCCGCCGTGAGCATGTGCAAGCCGGGCGACCGGGTGTTGAGTTTCTCCAATCACGGTTCCCTGGTGAAAGCTGATGCCGCACGATTCGCGTTGCCGACGCCGAAGGACGCCGCCGGGGAGAAGATTGTCTACGCCCGGATGGCGGGCGTGAGCATCACGGCGCTCCGATCGTCCTCGGTGCAGCCCGGCGACACGGTTCTCGTGATCGGCATGGGGCTGGTCGGCAATTTCGCGGCGCAGCTTTTCCAAATGGCGGGCGCGGAGGTGCTTGCATCGGAGATCAGTCCGCTCCGAATCGAAAAGGCGAAGGCGTGCAACATCAAGCGGGTTGTGAATCCGAACGAGGTTGACCTGCACGAGTACGTCATGGATTGGACGAGCGGTCAAGGGGTTCACACTGCGGTCGAAGCGATTGGCGTCAGCGAACTCGTGGCTGAGGCGGTGATGTTGACGCGGCGCTACGGTGAAACCATTCTGCTCGGCAGTCCCCGTGCAAAGGCGGTCTTCGACGCAACGCCGATGCTCTTGCGAATTCATCTCGAGGCCATACGAATGATTGGATCGCTGGAATGGCGGTGGCCCCCGCATGAAGTTGAACGGGCGAAATACAACACCGCCGACAACTACCGGCAACTGGTGGATTGGATTGCCGATGATCGAATCATTGTGGATCCGTTGCGGACGCACACGGCGTCACCGGCAGATTGTCAGGAGATTTACAGCGGTTTGACAACGAAGCGGGGTGAATATCTTTCGGCGGTATTCGATTGGAGCCGGTTGGAGGGGTAGGATTGGAAGATTGGAAGGAGGGAAGGTAGGAAGGGTGGAAGATTCCATTCCACATCGCTCTCGATAAACGCCATTTGTGTCGGAGCAGTCTCCCGATCCCTCCCACAAATTCTGTGTGGGTAATAAAATTCTTCCGTACCACGAGGGATCTCTATCGCAGGATTTGCTATCGCGCGCACTATTCGTTTGCTCGATCTCCTTGTTCAGTCGCTTGATCTGTTAGATTGTGGAATGCGCAAACTAATTGGTTGATTTTCTAAAAACATATAGTAAGTGTTGGGTGATGGCAGTTAACATTGTCTGAACTGTGATTTATGTGATGAAGTGATTGCCATGATTATCAATCCTTATACCATTTCTCTACAATGATAGTGCATTGATCGCGCAAAGTCGGCGGGGCAAGATGCCCCGCCTACGGAGGAAGTGAACGATATAGTAACGGCATCGTATGCACTATTATTAACCGAAATGGTATTAGGGTTGTATCGAACACGGACCTCTAAATGTCGATATCCTGCCTTATTGTAACGTTGATGACTTCTCTTGTTGTTGCGGTGGCGCCTGCCGATGAATACATCACGGCGCGTGATCTGCTCGCACCGGAGATGTTCCCGGACGCAAGTTTCGGGATGGCGGTTGAGAATGTGGAAGACGGCGCCGCGGCGCAGGTCATCACGACCGGTGGCATCTTCCGTATCCGCAAGGCGCTTGATACGATTGAATGCGATCAACGCATTCCCGCACGTCGTCAGGTTGCCGCACTGAAGTTGCCCCCGGGTAGTTTGACAGGCCTCACGCTGACTCATCATAGTTCTGGCGCGGTTGTTTTTGCGGGCGCGGGCACAACGCTGCGAATCAACGGCGATTCGACGCTGATGATTGCCCCCGGTACACAGGGCGATATCAGAGCCGAACTCTCATTTCCGCCGGACTGCCATTTCGGAGCCGGGGGCAACCATAACTTTTTTGACCCCTACGGCGGCATCAGCTTCTTTGACAACGGCGACAGTCCCGAACCGCATCTGGATTTGGAAAACACACCCGTCGCCGTAACATGGGGTTGGCGCGCCGGAGACGTCTTTTGGAGTGTGATAAGCCCGCCCAAACCCTTCGACTGGGACGCCAGTTTCCGGCACTACGCGGGACAGGGATCCAGCCATCAGCAATACGTCTATCCCTCCGACGGCGAAATCGAGGCGGCCTCCAAACAGGCGAGTATCCTGTTTCTGCACTCCGAGATGCTGTTGTGGAAGGCATGGCAGACGGATCTGACGCCGCGCCACCCCGAGAAGTTGGCGCACGTCATCAGTACCGCTCACGAACGCGGGATGAAGGTGATTGTTTACACGACACCGGTATGGTTTCTTAAGAACACGCCCCGCGAACACAAGCAACAGATAGATCCGACCCCCGGACCGATGGGCACGGTGCCGCATTGGGGAAGACCGGATAACGCCGATCTGTTCTTCCAACAGATTTCACGCGTGTTCAAAGAGATGTCGCTGGACGGGTTCTATTTCGACGGGATTTACGGCGCTCCCGAACATCTTGCGGCGAGTTACCACCTGACCCGTGCGACGCGAGAACTGGTGGGCGACGACGGCATACTGATTTATCATGGAACGGGCGACGCGCCCAGCGTCGGCGGCAGTCGAACCTACTGTCCCTCGCTGAACGCCTACTACGACTATATACTACGCGGCGAGGGCGAAGAAAAGCGGACCGATCCGGAATACGTCCGTTACTTCCTGTCCTCGTATAACCTGAGCAACAGCGTCTGTTTATCGCTCTACAGAACCGACGAAATCCCATCGGCTGAGCAGATTGATTTGACGCTCCGCGCCAATGTGCGTTACCCGATGCCGCTCGGTCTGCTGGTCGGGGATAGTCCCGGTCGAAAGCATTTCCAAGAGCATTACTTTTCGCGGCTGACGCCGTCGCTTAGAACGGAAATCGCGGCGGATCTTGCCCGGCGCACGGGCGCTCTGGATCGCAAACTGGCTCGCGCACATAAGGTCCGTCAAAGGATCGCGGAGGAGCGTGAACTCGGAAAGCACCTCAAGCCGGAAGATTTCCTGGCGCCGAACATGCCCCTACGGGGCGGCTACTGGCGGTTCGAGGAACCGTACGGATTGGGAGTGTTCGACAGCAGCGTCCCGCAGATCAACGGGATTATTGATGGCGGAGTCGTCAGGGCTAAAACGACCCCTGCTCTGTCCGTGCCGCAGTTTGGGAGTTCCAACGAACAGTCGATGGAGATCGACGGTCTCAAGGGGTCCTATGTCCGCATAGGCGGGGAGGCGGACCTGAACGTCGGTGTGGAGGACTTTACGCTCGAAGCGTGGATTTATCCGCGAGTCGTGAAGGGGGTGGGAACGATGACTATCGCCGGCAAATACATATCGGGCATAACCGATCCGCAGGATGTCGGTTTTGTGCTGGGGTTAACGCCGCAATTCGGACATCACAACCCCACGTACAAGGTGCATTTTTCGGGGAGGGACAGCCGCGACCTTGCGCGGGTCGGATCGGAGAAATCGTTCCTCGTCGAAAGCCGCGAGTTGGCGTTTGAAAAGTGGCGCCATATCGCCGGGGTGCGCGACGGCGAGGAGGTCAGGTTCTATATCGACGGGATTCCGGTTGGGACGGCGCCTATCCCGGGGCACTGGAACCTCTCCAGCAATCAGTTGTTCACTATCGGAGCGGGTCAGGCGAGCGATCACGGGACGTTCATTACCAATTTCGACGGATTCATCGATGAAGTGCGTTTGACAATCGGCGAGGCCTTGCCGCCGTCGGGATTCCTAAATGCGAAGTCGGAATGAATTTGTAGGGTGCGCACCGCGCACCAGCCTCTAATAGCCCCGTAGGGAATCAAGCGACTGGACAAGGAGCACGATAGAAATCTTCTCTAGGTCGCGATTCCCCGCTCCATCTGTAGGAGCGATCTCCAGGTCGCGATTCCTCGCTCCGGCGGAGCGGCATGTCGATAGAATAGCTATGCAGCCAAGCTCTGCGCTCCAGCGGAGCGCAATGTGCACGCGAGTCTTAGCTGGTTCGTGGGTTGGGTAGAGCAACGCGAAACCCAACTGTAGGGTGCGCAGTGCGCACCCTACACTCGCTTGATCTCACCTTACATCTCAAGGAAAACGAACATGATGAACGACGAGAATACTCCAATTCCTCTACCGTTTCTGGACTGGTACGACATCTGGCCCGGTCAAGCCGGACGCGACGAGCACGGAAGGAGTTGGGTCCAAGCCCCGCCCCAAGGCGTTTGCCTGCGGGTGCAGCCGGCGCGGATGTCGGACACCTTCTTTCAACCCGAACGTCCTTGGGAAGAGGGAGGGCTGGGACCCAAGGTCGTCCTTTTCGACGAGGGTCGATACCGCATGTGGTACGGGGTCGCCGCATCAGAGGATTATCACGAAAACCTGGTGTGTTACGCGGAAAGTACCGACGGGTTCGATTGGGCACGCCCCGAATTGGGGATCTACGAATCTCACGGGAGCACGGCGAACAACATCGTCTGCGACCAGAACACGTTCTCGCTGAACGCCGTGTTCGTGGATCCGTCCGCGCCGCCGCCGGAACGCTATAAGGCGATCAACCCCGACTCGGAATATTATCTGCGCGGCGCGTTGGCGCCGGATACGGGAGAGACCAAGCGGAAGATTCGGGAAATCCGGCGGCGGATGGAGTTGGAGGGGCATACCCCGGAGGAGATTGACGCCGAAGCCGAAATTCGTCGAACGGTGCGCGGGTTGGTCTCCCCGGACGGATTGCACTGGAGCGTGCTCGACGAGCCGTTGCTTGATGTCGGGAAAACCATGCTCGACACGCAGAACATTGCCGCGTACGATGATGACACGGGAGAGTACGTCGCCTACCTTCGGGGGCACCTGGGACGCCGCCGGTGTGTCCGACGGACGGGCGGCAAAGACTTTGGGAACTGGGGCGAAACGCGAATGGTGATGATGCTCGATCCACAGGATGAGCCGGACGAGGACATCTACACATCGGCGTATTGCCGCTGTCCCGGAAGCGGGAGGCGCCTGATGTTTCCGTCGATTTTCCACCGTGTGGCGGCGACGCTTGACGTGCATCTCGCGGCGAGCCGGGACGGGTGGAACTGGAGCCGTCCGGAACGGAAGCCTATCGTTGGTTGCGAAATCGGGGATGAGGTGTACGGCTGCGTCTTTGCCCGACCGAATCTGTTGGCGTTGGGTGACACCTGGGGATTGCCCTGCTTCTGCATCGACCAACGGCACGACACCTGGGGCGCCGGACCCTACAAGCAACGGGATTACCGCTGGGCGCTCTGGAAGCCGGATCGACTGGTGGCGCTGGAGGCGGCGGCTGAAGGTCAATTCACGACCATCAACCGGGTTTGCGAAGGGAAAGGCATGTTCCTGAACTTCCAAACACGGATTGGCGGATGGGTGAGGGTTGCCCTGGTGCACCCGCCGTCCACACCGCCAATGCCGGTGACGGCATTGGATGGTTTCGGTATGGATGACTGCGATCCGCTGGAGGGGGATGAAGTCTCGCAAGCGGTGACGTGGAACGGGAATGGCGATCTGTCGTCTCTGAAGGGACGGGACATCTGCGTACAGATTCGCATGTCACGCGCCAAGCTGTTTTCGATGGCGTTCTGACCGAGCCGTGAGGTCTACCCACCGTGTTTATTTGTCCCTGTAGGAGCGCCTCCCGGTCGCGATTTAGCGGTCGTAGGGTGCGCACCGCGCACCAGCCTTTTATCCTGTAGGATCAAGCGACTGGATAAGGAGTGATCAACTGAGCGAACAGCGAAGGCGATAGAAATCCCATAGAATTCCATCAATCTCCCGGTCGCGACTCCCCGCCCTGGCGGCCATCAACCGACCCCTGTAGGAGCGATCTCTAGGTCGCGATTCCCCACTTCGGACGGAGTGGAATGTCAATAGAAAGAAGAAGCCTCGATCCTTGCACTCCAGCGGAGTGCCATATCAATAGACTGCAATGCACACAATCTTCTATTCACCTTGTAGGAGATCAAAGGACACGAATCATGACTGATCAAGCGAGTGGACAACGACCGCGATAGAGTTCCTATAAAGATCCCGATAGCGAGCGAAACGATGTACGTATCCAAAATCTTGCACATAGCAACTTGCGTTACACTACAAAGATTCAATAGGGAGATAATAAGATGGCTGAATCCGATGTTCTTGCCGAGCGAGCCGCCCGCTACCATGACGAAATCATGGACATCGCGTGCGGTCCGGGTGGAATACTCATCGCCTTTCCCCGTTTCGACACCCGCAAGCCGTTCCGAGAAGGCGAAACCTACCCGGGGCTTTGGAACGTGGAGGAAACCATTGAGGGCGCCTGGAGCGCATACGGACCGAAGCCAACCGCTGCCGAATTCCTTTACGGGGAGAACACCTTGTGGGCAACCGGTTGGTTCCTATGGTCGCAGATTCTGCGCAACCGCGCGACCCAACAACCGGAAGCCCTTGAAACGGCGCGCAAATGCTTTCGAGATCTGAACTACCTCTTTAAACTATGCGGCGAACTTGAACCCGGCTTGTTGGGCAAACCGCACGGCGGCAGGGCGGGACCCAACACCAGCTTTGACCAATCGGCGTGCCCGGTCGCCTTCTACGCCGCCTACGCCCAAGAACTGGCGACACCGGAAGAAAGGGCGCAAGCCACCGAAAATTTGCGGCAACACGGACACTACTACCTGCGCCGAAACTGGGTGTTGAACCTTTTCGGCATTTTGCACCGGATAGTCGAGCCGCCGGCGTCGGTCAGCGTCATGAAATACCTGGCATGCATGTATTCGGCTTACGAACTCACCGGCGAAACCGAATTTCGGGACGAGGTTTTCAAGCACCTCCGCGAGATTATCCCGATGCTGCCCTTCCCCACTAATCCGTATCCCACATGCCACAACCTCTACTATTGGGCGCTGCTGTGCGACTTCTGGAGCCGCACGGAGATTGGGGACGAGGCTGATTGGATCGGCTACATCGGAGAATACTGGAAGGCGGCGCGCGCCGCGCGGGACAGCGAAGGGCTGAGCCTCGCCGGTTACTACGACACGGAAGACGGATCATTTACACCTTATCCCAACCGGTGGTTGACGCACGAAGATTCCAAGTCGAACGCGCCCTGGGGCGGCAAATGGGGACATGCGCCGGAGAAAGAGGGTGTCAGAACGTGGGTGTCCGCCACCAACATGAACAATCGGGCGCTCTGTTCGGCGATGTTCGCCGCGCTCGGTCTGCTCGCGCGTTCGCACGGTCTTGATGACGATGCGCACATACTCGCGCGCCAAACCCTTATGCGAATGGACGCCGACTCGCTGCGTTGGTGGTGGGACGACGGGAACCTCCCCGACGAACTGAAGGGGCTGCACAATATCTTCGCGCCCGAAGTCGCGGGCGTATGGCAGGTTGCTTACTGGATGGGTGCCGCACAGGGAGTGTGGTAGCCGTGCAGAAGATTCCTTCCGATTCCCGACCGCCGCGATTCACAGATCGCGGTTCACTCGGTTGATCGCTCCGACATCGGCGTCCACCCGCGGCCCGGGTGATATGGACGCGCGTTCTCGTACTTCTCTCGAATCTGGTGAAACTGCTCCGGCGTAGCCACCTCACGGTGTGGGTTCTTCGTGTCTCGAATAACAAAATCCGCTTCCGTCGGCGCACAAGCCATGGTCACCGGTTCTCTCTCACGCGTATAGGATTCCGGTTCCTCATCCACATTGTTCGGCGGTTCCATGCTTTGATACCTAAGATCCAGACTCCATCGCACGACGCTGCTGTGGTTCTCGAAGGAGGCGTGCGGAGTCCGGTTCGTCAAGAAAAGAACGCTCCCCGCCTCCATTTCGACCGGTATCGGTTTGACCCCGCCGAGCAAGTCTCCCGGCACCTCGAGATAGCCCGAATGCCCTCCGGAATAGTGGCGTATCACTCCCCGTGTATGCAGTCCGGGCAGCACAAAAAGGCAGCCGTTTTCGAGCGTGGCGTCCACCAGAGGGATCCAGCAGGTCAATATGAGGTATTTGTCGCAATGCGGTATGAAATAGCCCGAATCCTGATGCCAAGGCACTTCGCCGTGCGCCCACTCCGGCAACTTCGGGCGCACACGATAGATCGATGCGCCGATGATATCCGGTCCCAGAAGGCTCTCGATACAGGAAAGCAGCGGGCGGTGCCTGATGAAGTGGAACATCGACTCTCCGCTGAAGCCCCCGCCAGCCTTCCCCATGATACTTCGATAAATGACCTGACATGCTTCTTCGTTAGCGTAGCGAATGTGGGCTAGGCGGGTGTCGAAGGGTTTATCTTCGTAGATCTCGTCCAACACCCCCTTCTCCTTCAGCGCCAAGGCTTCTCGGTGCACAATCTCGGTAAGCCCTTCCTGAATGGGCTCCATATCCCCGCGCGAGAACACCTTGCGCTTCATAACCCACCCCTCTTGTTCAAATTGATTGACTTCCGCTTTTGTTAGGCTCATTTCAACCTCACCTGTGATCTCTTGAACAATTTCCTTAGTCACCTATGTAGGGTGCGCACCGCGCACCGGTATCTAGAAGTTCCAGCCTCGTAGTACTTGTAGGGTGGAATCAAGCGACTGAACAGGGAGTACGATAGAGATCCCCTGCCCACCATTCTCTGCTTATTCTCCTTTAATGATCGAGTTCCCTATTTTCCCCGCTCCGACATCGGCGTCCACCCGCGGCCCGGATACCACGGATGCGTCTTCTCGTACTTCTCTCGAAGTTGGTGAAACTCTTCCGCCGTAGCCACTTCTCGGTGCGGATTCTTCGTGTCTCGGATGACAAAATCTGCTTCGGTCGGAAGACAAGCCATCGTCACCGGATCACGTTCGCGTGTATAGGTCTCCGGTTCCTCATCCACATTGTTCGGTGGATCCATATTCTGATATCTGAGATCCACGCTCCACCGCACGGTGTCGCTGTTGTTCTCGAACGAAGCGTGCGGCGTGACACTCGTCAAAAAGAGCACGCTTCCCGCCTCCATTTCAACCGGTATCGGTTCGACCTCCTCAAGCAAATCCCCCGGCACCTCGAGGTATCCCGAATGCCCCCCGGTGTAGTGGCGAATAACTCCCCGTGTGTGCATTCCGGGCAACACATGCAGACAGCCGTTTTCGAGCGTGGCGTCCACTAACGGGATCCAACACGTCAATATGAGGAATTTGTCGCAATGCGGCAGGAAGTATCCCGAATCCTGGTGCCAAGGCACCTCGCCGTGAGCCCACTCCGGAATCTTAGGACGGACGCGGTAAATTGCGGAGCCGATGATATCGGGCCCCAGAAGACTTTCGATGCAGGAAAGCAGCGGTCGATGCCTGACAAAGTGGAACATCGCTTCGCCGCTAAAGCCTCCGCCGGCTTTCCCCATGATGCTCTTGTAAATGACCTGGCACGCATCGTGGCTGGCGTAGCGAATGCGGGTTAGACGGGTTTCGAAGGGTTCGTCTTCGTAAATCTCGTCCAGCATCCCCTTTTCCTTCAGTGCCGAGGCTTCTCTGTGCACAATCTCGGTCAAGGCGTCACGGATAGGCTCCAGATCCCCGCGCGAAAACACCTTGCGCTTCATGACCCACCCTTCCTGTTCAAATTGATTGACTTCCGCTTTTGTTAGGCTCATTTCAATTTCACCTATGATTGCTTAAATAACCTCGCTACTTCTTGCACTCCAGCGGAACGGAATGTCTGTCTCTGAGTGAATTGTAGGGAACGCAGATCTGCGTTCCGTGAGGAATCCTCGAAACCGAGCGAATTGCCGATCCTAATGTCAACTACGCTCATTCACTCACTCACATATATCGCATGAATCTTGACATCCTCGGGACGAATCCCACCGAAGTTCACCCGCACGCGAACTTTACCGTCAATGTTCTCGAGCCTCTCACGGCTACCCCACGTCACGAGCTGCCGCAGCCCCGACTCCTTCGGTCCCGTGCAGTCATCACGCGTAAGCCCGGGAATCGCCTCGAACCGTTCCGTCAAAATTTCCACGCTAATCTCGGCGTACTCCGATAGAACGTCAACATTGATCTCTACCTTCGCCGGCTTGCCCTCCAAATCTATCGCTGCCGAGACAAAATGCGACTCCTGCAGCGAATTCATCTTCATGCCCAAGAAGGCTTCAAAATAGCCCAGCCGATCCTGTTCCCACTTCGCCACCCGAATGCCGTTGCAACCACCCCAAGGTGCGTACCAGAACAGTGTTTCGCCGTTGATGTTGTCGAACCCTTGCCCCTGCATCAAAGCGCCGAACAGCCGGTCCGCGCTGTTTTCCCCGGCCGGAACGATTCGAAAATCGGGTATCGGTTCCCGGTAGTGCAGCGCGTCGTTGCTGACCACGAGCCCGAGATCCATGGATACCAGCTTCCGGTCATTCGTCGGATGCCCGTGCCATTGACCGTAGATGCCGACAATCACGTTATCGCGGTTCCACAATCCCGCGCCGAGGTGAATCTGCTCCCCGGCGTGCGACCCTTCGACCAACGGTCTAGGTGGTATATCACCACGCTGCAAGCCCATGCAGTCTGCTTCCACCCAGTTCTCGAAGTCGTAAGAGACGAACGTTTCCAGCTTGCGCTCAGGCCTCGGAAAGTGTCCGCCGCCACTCTGTGCGGAGACATAGTAACACCCGTTGAACTTGATGAAACCGCCCATTTCACAGGACAGATAGTGGGGTTTGACGGGGATCTCCGTCCAGCGGATGCCATCCGCGCTGACGGCGGCGTTAAACTCCGCCCGCCCGCCGTGCGACGGGTTTCTGCGGTGCGTTTCGTAGACCATCTTGAATCGGCGCCCGGGGTCGGGATCCTCGGGTTCATACACCACGACGCATGCCGCCACCTTGTACTCTGCACCGCCCAAATCCACCAGATTGTTCTGCGTGCTGCCGTTATGCTCGATGAGTCCGAGGCTTGGACGCTCCCAGTTGTACCCGTCCGTGCTCTTTGCATAGCATACCTGCCCGCCGCCCAGATACCACATCCACAGTTCATCACCGACTCTGCAGACCGCGCCGTAATAATTCATGCCTTTGCTGTCCGGTGCGCCGGGAGGTCCAAACGGCACGACGATGTGGTCGCCTTTATTCGGAATCAACTGCAAACGAACCCCACGCTGAAATGGAAGACTGTAGTCGTCGAACGGAAAGAGAACAACCTCTTCCAAACTCAGGTTGGGACCGCCGTTATAAATTATCATTGCTCAATTCTCCTTGGTGACAAAAAGATTCTGTTGGGCTGAAGCGGCGACTATTAATTCACCGATTTCCTCGCGTTCCGTCCACCAGCCTCACAAACCCCGGTGGGGCGATAGGTACGTAGGTTGGGTTGAACGAAAACTCACGAAAACGCCTCTAATTTGAATTTCAATTGGGATTGCCGTTTGCTTCATGCCTGGACGATTTGAGTGAAACCCAACATTTCCCCGCCAAAAGTCACTCGATCCTCAACGTGACGGTATCGGATTCAAGATCCGCAGAACCGCGAAGAGAGTCTAATGGAAGGTAAATCTTGTCATACTCATCTGCCTGTTCTCGCTGTGCGGCGGCAATCTCCGCTTTCACATGGCTAATCGCTTGCTGTTTCGCTTCATTCCGATGCTTGCTCTGCTGAATCGCCAAGAGTTCCTTCTGCAGTTGGACAACCAGCAGTGATTGATCCGGCAGAGACTCCCGATAAACCTTCAAATCCATGAAAACTTGGAGCGTGTAATCCCCCGGCGCAAGGTTGTAATGCGTCCGCAAATCTTCAAGCGCCGTGACCGTTTCCGCCCCGGATTCCACTTCCATCCCGTGGATGCAATCTACAGCTTTTCCATCGTGCAGCAGGTTTTTCATGTGGGTCGCCCACGAAATCGGCGAAGTCCGCGCCACTTCTTTTCCCGTTGCATCCGTGATGATTAATCCTCCGAACGCACCCTCACCTCCGACAGATGCCGCCGGCACAAGCAAGTCAAATTTACCGGCTTTAAAGGTCATCTGAAGAGGGATCGGCTCATCCGCCGAGTAAACCTCTTTCTCCAGTGACAAATGGAGTTCCGCAATAGTAGGCGGCTTAGCCGGTGCTTCCGGTGCCGTCTCCACCTCCACCGCCTTCTCCGCTGTCTTCGTCAAACACCCGATTATACCCAGCCCCAAAATGAACAAACAGAACAAAACTCGATATGTCATGCTATCCTCCTAAACTCCAAAATTCATCGTGCTAATAATCCCAACTCTAGCAGGTTATACCATTTCGCCCGAATAATGGTGCATATAATGTCTCAATTATGTCGTTCACCTTTTCCGTAGGCGGGGATCAAGGGAGTGAATAACGACCGCGATAGAGAGCCCATTGCCCCGCCGGCTTTGCGCGGAGACAAGGTTTCTTACCACACAAGTTTCTTTACTCAATGCAGGTAATTAATGCACCTGCATTCTAGAGAAATGGTATTAGTAGGAGTGCAATTCATTGCATCTCCGGTCGGTAGGTGCGATCCCCAGGTCACGGCCCATCAACCGAGTGGATAGCGTCAAAACCTTCTATCGCCCTCGTCATTCACTTGATCGACAACAAACCCGCACAACCCCTCAAGCATCTACGAACCACCCCGTATCGAAACATAGGCGCGATTCAACTCCGAAATTCCGCTATCCACGACCCGCTCCACCTCACCTCCATACGACTGTAACCGGGACCCGGCATCGCGGATTTCAACCTCCACCCCGCGCGGTTTATACGCAATCCAGGTGCCGTTGCACTTCAACAACGGCAAACAATACGCGGCGGAATCCGCCAATGATGCGACATAACGCGTCAAAACCCAATCGTAAGCGGCGAGGTTTTCGCTCTGCTTTGCAAACGCTTCGGCGCGTTGCGAGGCGATGCTAACGTCTGCCTCAGCCGATGAGACGTTCAGTTGAGACACTAAAAACTGAATAAAACTAGCCTTCTTTGATGAAGATTCAACGAGCGTCAGCTTGATGTCGGGGGCGCAGATTTTGAGCGGAAGACCGGGAAACCCCGCACCGGATCCGATGTCGACAACAGAATCGCCCGCTTCAATCGAAAAGAATTTAAGGATACCCACTGAGTCGAGAAAATGCTTAAAGACAGTGTCGCGGTCACCACGAATGGATGTAAGATTAATCCGCGAATTCCATCGCTGCAACTCGCGCCGGTAGGTGACAAATTGCTCTTGCTGGTTATGAGTTAGCGGAAGACCGTGCCGATGAAAGGTCTGCTCCAAGAAGTGTCTGAATGCGTCCTGATTCAACCGGATAGCCTATGAGGTCATGCTCACAATCAAGTCAATTTATTCGCCGGTTCGACAATGGTGGGTTTCGCGCAACCTTTAACTGGCAGCCCGCAACTCACTCCGGGTATGTTGATGAATCAACACCATCAAGATTGAAATGTCTGCCGGCGTCACGCCCGGCGTTCGAGATGCTTGACCGATGGACATCGGACGAATCTTTGCGAGTTTCTCTCGGGCTTCGGTCTTCAAACCGCGAGCGTTGGAATAGTCGAAATCATCCGGGATGTGGAAATTCTCCAGCTTCTTGAATTGCTCAATCTGAACCGCTTGACGCCGAATGTACCCTTCATACTTAATCTGAATCTCGGACTGCTCCTCAACGGCGCCGGGCAGCTCGCGATCCGGCGGTGCGATCCGTTTAATCTGTTGATAGCTGATTTCCGGGCGTTTCAACAAATCCGTCAAGGAGGTCGGTCTGTCGAATTGTGTGAGGCCAGCTTCCTCCAATCGCGGCAGCGTATCCGGCGTCGGCTTGACAATCGTTTGGCTCAGGCGTTCAAGCTCTTTTTCAATCAGTTGACGCTTGGTTTGGAAGCGGTGGTAGGCATCGTCGTCCACCAACCCCAGTTGGCGGCCGATCTCTGTCAGGCGCAGATCCGCATTGTCCTCGCGCAATTCCAAGCGGTACTCCGCGCGAGATGTGAACATGCGGTAGGGTTCACGGATGTCCATCGTGACCAAGTCGTCAATCAGCACCCCGGTGTACGCCTGGGATCTGTCGAGAACCAGCGGTTCGTCGCCGCGCACTTTCTGCGCCGCATTAATCCCCGCCATTAACCCCTGCGCCGCCGCCTCCTCGTAGCCGGTGGTGCCGTTCAGTTGTCCGGCGAAATACAGGTTCTTGACGCGCTTCGTCTCAAGCGTCGGTTGAAGTTGAGTTGCCGGCGCGAAATCGTATTCGACCGCGTATCCGAACCGAACAATCTCGGCATCTTCCAAGCCGTGGATGCTGTGCACCATATCGACCTGCACATCTTCGGGAAGGCTCGCGGAGATACCGTTAAGGTATATCTCGTCGGTATCTCTGCCTTCGGGTTCCACAAAAACTTGGTGGCGGTCCTTGTCGGAAAACCGCACCACTTTGTCCTCGATCGACGGGCAATAGCGCGGCCCTATTCCCTTAATCCGCCCGCTGTACATTGCCGATCGATTCAAGTTATCTCTGATGATCTCGTGCGTTTTTTCATTCGTGTAGGTTAGATGGCACGGCATCTGTGGCTGAGTAATCTTCTCGGTGGAAAATGAAAACGGCAGCGGATGCTGATCCCCCGGTTGAATCTCCATCGCATCGAAGTTGACAGTCTGTGCGTTTACCCGCGGCGGCGTCCCGGTTTTTAGCCGATCGACTTCAAAACCGAGGCTCAGGAAACTCTCCGACAGCTTTTCCGCCGACGATTCGCCCGCCCTTCCCGCACTGTAAGACACGTCGCCGAGATGAACCAAGCCCTTGAGGAATGTGCCCGTAGTAAGGATAACCGTTTTGCCGAGATAGGCGGTTCTCGTTTGACTGAGAATGCCGATACAACTGCCGTTTTCCGTCAGCAATTCATCCACCAAGACCTGTTTGATATCAAGATGGGGTTGGCTCTCCAAGACGCGCTTCATTTCATCCTGATACGCTTTCTTGTCCGCTTGGGCGCGGCTTGAGCGAACGGCGGGTCCCTTCTTCGTGTTCAGGCGCCGAAATTGAATGCCCGTCTTGTCGATGTTCTTCGCCATCTCCCCGCCGAGCGCATCAATCTCTTTGACGAGATGCCCCTTCGCAAGCCCGCCGATAGCCGGGTTGCAGGACATCTTTGCGATGGTATCGGGATTGATGGTGACGACCAGCGTCTCGCATCCCATGCGGGCGGCGGCAAGCGCCGCTTCGCACCCGGCGTGTCCCGCGCCGACGACGATGACATCGTAAGTTTTTTGATAAGTGTTCATCGTGATTACTTTAATGGATTTCCGGCGTACCATTCGTAGGTCGGGCTTCTAGCCCGACCCTCTTAATTAGGTACGACGAAAAACGGAAGAATATTAGCGAAATCAGGTCAACCACCGCTCACATTGAATCAACAATCCACTGCATCATGCAACCCTTGCCGTCACCCCATCCACGCATCAAACATCTACCCTCCGCCGCCCCTCCAGCGCCTTGGAAAGCGTCAATTCATCGATGTATTCAAGATCTCCGCCCACGGGAATCCCGTAAGAAATTCGCGTAATCTCCACATCCAGATTCGACAAACGTTTCGTCAGATACAGCGATGTCGCCTGCCCCTCCGTCGTGTAATTTGTCGCAAGTATCACTTCCTTGACGTCTTGGCTCTCAATCCGCTCGAACAGTGAATCGATTCGAAGATCCCTTGGCCCTATGCCGTCCAGCGGCGAAATGACCCCCATCAGCACATGGTAAACACCCTTGTATCCATTCGTTCGCTCGATTGCCAATAAATCGTCGGGTTCCTCAATGACGCAAACGACCTTGTGATCCCGTTCCGGGTTGGCGCATATGTGGCAAGGCTCGCTATCGGTGATGTTGCCGCAAATACCGCAAAAGAAGATATGAGTCTTTACCTCGGAAATTGCCGTCGCGAGCCGCGAGGCATCTTCCGAAGGTGCCTTCAACATGTAGAATGCCAGCCGTTGCGCCGTTTTTGCCCCAACCGACGGCAGTTTCTGCAATTCGCGTATTAAATCTGCCAGTGGCTTCGGATGATAGTGCATTTGGATTTACGGGAATCGCGAACGCTACGGTAGTCCGGGGAGTTTAACGCCGCCGGTGAGTTTGTCCATCTCCTGCGCCATCAAGTCGTGCGCCCGTTGGCGGGCTTCATTCACGGCAGCAACGATAAGATCCTCCAGCATTTCTACATCTTCCGGATCTACGACATCGGGAGAAATATTCAGTGATATCAACTCCTGCTGACCATTGACAACGGCTGTCACCATACCCCCGCCGATTGTCGCTTCAACCGTTTGATTGGCAAGCTCCTCTTGAAGTTCCATCATGCGCTGTTGCATCTGCTGCGCCTGTTTCACCAAATTGTTAATCTTCATAAAAAATGGCGGTGTCCTCCAATGTGTTCCGTAGAGTGCACCGCATCTCCTTTTCGATTGAATAAAATTGCATAAAACGAAATAATCACTCCGTTAGGACTTGCGCAATTGCCTGCATGGTAGGAGCGATCTCCCGATCACGACCTCACAATTCGTGACATCTCACTTTTTACGCATTACGTATTACGCCTCACGATCAAGCGAATGATTAATAAGCGATCCAGGACACTACCAACCGAGCGAACGCAAAAGAAATCCCACTAGCCTTTTCTACTTCAAATCAATCTTCAGTATCTTCGCTTCAAAAAGTTCAAGCACCGGCGAGAGTTGGGGATCCTGTTCCGCTTCGCGCTGCAGGGCAAGCGGCGTTGATGCCTGTTCTTCGCCCTCCCTTGCCGATTGTGATCTATCTGCCTTGCCGGTGTTGCGTCCCGGCACAAAACTGACATCGACGCCGTGTCCGACCAACGATTCGATAGTCCTTACAATCTCCTTCCTGTTCCGTTCTAGGATCGCGATTTGGAGAGGGGCGCAGGCTATTTCCAGCCCCCCTTCTTCATTCCTCGAAAGAGCGGCGTCCTTGAGAAATCCGTGCAATACCTTCTGACCCGTTCTCCAAGTCTCCAATGTCTTCTCCCAAATCTGTTCGATTTCAGCGGGAGTCAGGGTGACGGCTCGTTTGTCTTCCCCCGCTGATCCGGAATCCGCCTCGGCGCCGGCGTTCGAGGACACGGCGTTGGAAGTAGCCGAAACTGCGTCGGTTTTGCGCGGCGGAGTTTCGGCAATCAGCGTTTGTGGCCCGGTCGGCGGCGGGGCAACCGGATCCTTCCTCGATGTCCCCGTGTCCGAAGACGATACATCCGTCTGAGCCGGGGTCGAATCGTTTCTGGGGCGGTCAATCCTGTCTTCTATTTCCCCTAACTTTTTCAAAACCTCGCCGAGTTGGATACCCTCCCGAATCGAGTTAATCTCGACAAGGCTGGATTCAAGCTGGATCTGTGCGAAGCCGTACTGTTTGATTTCGCTGCTTGTCCGCATCAAGATCTTAATAATCCTCGACAGACGCTCAACGGAAATGTTAGCCGCTCTCTCCCTTATACCTTGTATATCGGATTGCGACCCTTGAATCAAACCCCCCAAATCCGTGTTGATCGCGAGAAGTCGCAAATTCCTGAAATAGGCGATAAGTTGGTGGAGGCATTGAGTGAGATCTGCGCCCTGATTGGTCAAGCTGGCGAGGACTTGCACGGAATCCGGCAGATTGCAGTGCAATATGGCGTCCACGAGTTTGTTGATTAGGGGTTGTGAACCAAGGCCCAGAATCTGATCTACCGTTTCCGCATCGAGCGTTTTGCCCGCCGCCGAGATTATTCGTTCAAGCGCATTCTCGGCATCCCGCAGACAGCCTTCCGACTGACGCGCAATCAAGGACAGTGCCTGATCATCGACTTCAATGCCCTCCTCGGCGCAGATTAACTCGAGTCGACCGATAATCTGATTCAACTCCATGTAGCGAAAATCGAAGTCTTGACATCGCGATACGATTGTTTTGGGAATTTTGTGGTGCTCGGTGGTGGCGAGGATAAAGATAACGTGGGGCGGCGGCTCTTCAAGCGTCTTCAGGAGCGCGTTGAACGCTTCCTGCGTGAGCATGTGCGCTTCATCAATAATGTAGATTTTGTAGGAGCACGCGGCGGGGGCGAGCTTCGTATTTTCACGCAACTCGCGGATGGGATCAATCCCCCGGTTGGAGGCGGCGTCCAGCTCAATGACATCGAAAGATCTGCCCTGCGTAATGTCCAGGCAGAACTCGCATTCGTTGCAAGGTTCAACCGGATTATCGGGACCGGCTTCGGCGTCTGAATCCCGCTTTGCGCAATTTACGGCCTTTGCGAAAAGACGAGCCACCGTCGTTTTGCCCGTGCCTCTCGGACCCCAGAAGAGATAGGCATGACCGATTCGATTCAAGCGAATCTGGTTTTGCAGCGTTTTGATGACGTGCTCCTGCCCCATCACTTGGTGAAAGGACTGGGGACG
>JAJDTR010000034.1 GCA_022827055.1 Candidatus Poribacteria bacterium
GCTTCCAATTCGGCAATACGAGCAATTAACTGTTGTTCCCTTGTATTCGTCATAGTGATGCGTTGAATCCTCCGTAGCAAGCAACCGTGCCCAATGCTGCACAGATTTCGCCACTCTTACAAACTGAACTAAACAGTTACCAATACAGTATAAGTGTACATTTGAGTGTAAATGAACGTATTGCTGCTAGTTGCTATGGCATTTCCTATAGGTTCAGGCGAACTTAATTCTTGTCAACGTAACGTCAATCCGCCATCAATATAGAGCACGTTCCCCGTAGCATGCGGATTCCGCATCAAGTATAAAATAGATTGAGCAATATCCTCGGCTCGAGCAATGCGCTTGGCAGGTAGTGTTTTGGCAGCAGATTCAAACATCTCGCTGCGCTGTTTTCCCGGAAGTGAATTGAATCTCGGCGTATCAACTAACCCCGGCGAAACAACATTCACACGAATCGGCGACAACTCCACAGCCAGCGCTCGCCCCAACCCTTCAACCGCGCTGTTGATTGACGCCTGTGGCACGGCGCCCGGTTCGGGGTGTTGGCTGTATGCTCCTGCCATGAGAACAATCGAGCCGCCTTCGCGTATATTTGGCGCGCCGCACTTTACAGCCTGATACTGTCCCCAGAATTTGCTGTCAAATCCTCGCCGTGCGATTTCAACGTCAAGTTCTAAGAATCGTCCCAGTGCCCCCTCGTTACCCGGTGTCGTTAAGTGATCAAATTCACCGACGACATCGAAAAGACGCTGAATTGACGATGAGTCCCTCACATCAACCGTGACAATCTCGGGAGCCCCCTGCATCTGATCGCTTGCCTGTTCCAATCGTTCCCGAGAACGACTGGCGATGACAACCGTTGCCCCTTCTGCCGTCGCGGCCTGAGCGGTCGCCAATCCAATTCCAGAACTACCGCCGATGACTATAATCTTCTTGCCCGCTAAACTCATTGTGCATTCCTTCTCAACATATTGGTTTCATAGGACCTCAAACATCTGTTGTGCTCGCGTATACAATACTTATCGAGATTGTTGGCTTTAGGAATCGTGCCTATTGTACATCTTCCCTGCATCCAGCGCTTTCAACGATTGGGGTGGTTCCTCTTCCATACTACCTCGAAACCCAAGTGGTAAACAGTTCCATGAATTGATGCAAGAGTGCGATATCTCTTAGGATGTGCAACGGGAGAGGATAGTGAGGAGGGGCGTACAAATGAAAGAAGCGAAAAATCGGGGCTCAAATCGAGTAAATCATACGGCTAGCTTCTTCGTATTCTGGTCGCATGGGATCGGTTGAAAGGAATAACTTCTGATACGGTTCATAGAGCTGGATATAACTCCAATTAACGCCACAAAGAATCTTCCTTTCATTTGCCAGTTTTACAAAACGACCGCGAAACTTCGCGCGCGTAGTTTCTGGCGGGAGATGCATCGCTTTGTCAACCTGATCGTCGCTGACAATTCGCTCGACCTGATCTTTTCTTTCCAGTTTATAATATAGTCCGGTTTTCTTTTTTTCACCTTCTCTTCGAATATTGTGGTATTGAAGATCTAGCATTGCTACGTCAGCAGAATCCCAATTGAGATTTCGACTGGCGACATACGTCTCAATGAGTTTTTTCTTGATGACCCAGTCAAGTTCCCGATCGAGTGATGATGGGTCCCTTGCCAGATGCTTCAACACATATTCCCATCTTTTCATTACCTGTTCGGTGATCGGATCTGACTCCGCCTGTTCAAAATACTGTTTGGCGCACTCGAAGTATTGCCATTGGAGTTCGACTGCCGAGAGCCGCTTCCCATTCTCCAACTCAATCTTGTGTATGCACCTCGTGTCTTTTGAAATCTCCCAAATGGCTTTGACAGAGTTGCGCAAAGCGAGGCGTTGTCTAATGAAATTGTCTTCTATCATGCGCAGAACGATTGCAGTTGTACCCACCTTGAGAAACGTGGCGAATTCGGACATGTTGGAATCGCCAACGATAACGTGCAACCGTCTGTACTTCTCGCGATCAGCATGTGGCTCATCGCGCGTGTTGATGATGCCGCGTGCAGTTGTTGTCGCGATAGATATTTCCTCGCGAATATGTTGGGCGCGTTGGGAGATGACGTATCTGCCGCGGTCGGCGCGTACGGCTTTTCCGGCGCCGGTGAAAATTTGGCGAGTGACGAAGAAGGGGATAAGCTGTGAGGCGAGCTGCCGGAAACTAACTCGGCGATCCATCAAGTAGTTCTCATGACAACCGTAGGTATTTCCCGGGGTATCTGTATTGTTTTTGAAAACCGAGATTTTCCCGTAAAAGCCGTCGATCCGCATTTTCCTTTCTGCGGTAACGGAGAGCCGCTCGATTATACGTTCGCCGGCTTTATCATGTGTGACCAGTTCGCGTACGTTGTCACATTCGGGGGTGGCATACTCGGGGTGGCAACCGATATCTTGATAAAATCGAGCCCCATTTTCGAGGAACACATCCGGATACATCCTCCCCGATATTATCTCGCGGAATAGGTACATCACCGCATTCTGAATCGAGAGCGCTTTTCCGCCGCGCCGCTCTGGAGTGCAGATGAGACCATATTCGCTTTCGAGTCCGTAAATCCTACGGTCCATGCGCTAAAAAAGTTTCTCAAGCTCTTCGGTAGGAAGGCGTCGAAACTTGCGTCGTTCCTGCTCTTCATCAAGTAATGCGACCTCAATGGTATCAGCCGCAATTTCATAACGGGGCTCTTCCGATGTTTCCTCGTCAACGTCCGCTTCAATTGTTTCAAAAACTTTGATTCCCAGTCGAATGGCATCCTCTAACGACATGCCTTCCCTGTGTTCTTGTTCAAGAATCTCAACAATGGAATCAGCCCGCCCGCCGATTACTGCATACTGCTCCTCTTCTCCGAAGGTGCCATCGAAAGACAGATGATAAATGCGATTGCTCGACGAGGCGTCGCCTTTCACTTCGCAGACCAACAGCTCGACCTCAAGCGGTTTGGAATCCCACTCCCGGAAATTTGCCCCGATACTTTGCGAATATACCGTTGTGAGCCACTTAGCCGTGACATCCTCACGATTGTAGTTAAAACCTTTAATCTCGGCCTGTTCGATTCCGTAACGCCTCAAGGCTTCATATTCCGGCGACAGACCCGTTGCCGCTAATGCAATCCGATCATAAACCTCGGAAATCTTGAAAACCGTCGTCAACGGATTCTCGGCAACCATCACGATGCCATTGTTGTACTCCAGAGCAATTACCTCTTTTGCTTGTTCAATGCCGCGCTGGGCGAGGTCGCGCTTGTCCTGTATAATTTGCTCTGGCGACACGTAATACGGTGAGGACATTCTCACCTCCTTCAATTGACATGATTAATCTTTCAATCTTTCGAGCAATTCCGTGTAAAGCGCCTTGACATCGGAATCCGGGATGTCCGAAATGCCTGACTGATCAATTACCTTAATCGTTGGAAAGATGTCTCGAATCAGATCGGGGCCACCGGTTCCCAAATCCTCATCGGCGGCATCCCATAGTGCTTCGGACACTATCTTCAAGATTTCATCGCGAGACATGCCAGGTCGATAAAGTTTTTTTAGCGTGGATCGTGCATCTTTACCGCCCGATCCGATGGCGTAATAAGTGCTTTCATCGTAGCGTCCGCCAATCGCGTCATACTTAAAGATTCGTCCTTGCGCCTGCTTTGAATCGTATCCGGCGAAAATTGGGACGACAATCAATCCTTCCAGAGCCATATTAAGATTCGCTCTTAACCAGTTCGACAGAAAGTTTGCTTTGCCGTCCAGGCTCAACATGGTTCCTTCGATTTTTTCGTAGAACTCGACTTGAACCTGGAACAACCTTGCCATCTCAATCGCTAAGCCGGCGATACCGGCGATAGCAATAGCGGAAGATTTGTCAATTTCGAAGACCTTTTCAATACGGCGCTCACCGACTTGGAAGCCGTCCGTCGCCTGACGATCTCCGGCGATGACGACCCCTTCATCATAGACTGCTGCCAATACTGTTGTTCCTTCGAGAAGGTCCAAATCTGATTTGGCAGAGACTCCCGAAACCGGGGCTGTTTGATGTGAATGTGTTGGCGGGTTTACTGTATGGAACGGTGCTAATAGATCTGGTCGTTTCTGTCTGAGCACCTCAATGAAGTTAGAGGAGCTGTAATCGCGATCATCGAACACGACTACTGTCCTCCCCTTTGAATGTAATTCTCGACAAACTCTTCGGAATCTTCTTCTAAGATTTCATCAATCTCATCAAGAATTTGGTCAAGGTCTTCCGAGAGTTCTTCGCCCTGCTCGGCGAGTTCGGCATCCGGTTGAATCTCCTCAATGTCCTGAGGCTTCGAATCTCGCTGCTCGTTATCTTGTTTTTCTGATCGCATGCTGCCCCCTTTCGGAATCTGCAATCGAGAATAATATCAACTAATGTAGAAAATAGATTTAGTGCCTATTTGAAAGTAAACTCGTAGGATCAACTGAGATTAAGTGACTGAGCAAGGAGCGCGATAGCGATCTTGATAACGAATGATCAAGCGAATGGACAATGAGATTAAGCAAGCGATTAGCGCGCGCGATAGCCAATCCTGCGATAGCGAATCTAGATAGAGATCTTCTAGGGTCGTGATAAAGACCTACTCCGCATCGTGACCGCCTATTGTAATCAAGCTCTCAAGAGGCATGCGCGGATATCTCTTTCACAACCTCTTCGGCGCATTTGCTACTCAAAAGATTGCCAACGATTTCTTGAGTCCCAAAATGCGGTCGATCCATCAGAATCTTGTCTAGAGATGAGCCATTAAGGCAAAAAATCATCGAGTTCCAACTCGCACTGTGAATCTCGTTGGGAAACCGTTTTAGACAGGTGCCGCGGAAATAGGCGCGGGTATCTACGGGTGGATTCGTGATTGCATGGACTATCTCATCTTGATTAACAAACCGTTTCACACGTCCGTTTTTGAGCAGTCGCGCATACAGCCCCTTATCTGGTCGGATATCGTGATATTGGAGGTCCAACATGCGAATGCGCGAATCTGACCATTTAAAACCGTGACGTTGAATATAAGCGTCAATAAGCCTCTTTTTGGTTACCCAATCCAAGACCCCATTCAGGCTCATCGGGTCTGCTTCAAGTCGGTCTAACACGAACTCCCATTTCTCCATCACGTCGGATATGACGGGGGATGAGCAGGATTCAGAAAGATGGTCTCGTGCCAATCCGAGATATTCGCGTTGGATTTCAATTGATGTCCGCCTCCGTCCATCTTCCAATACCAGCGGAGTTTTACACGAAAGATCGCGCGACACTCTTTTGATGTCGGTTACGGGTTCCGAGAGTTTGAATCTGTCTCCGAGGATGCCCTTCTCGATGAGTTGGAGCGTTAGGCTCGTGATTCCCACTTTTAAGTAGATGGCAAGTTCCGACATATTCGAGTCCCCGACGATGACATGTAGGCGGCGGTAAAGTTTTTCGTCGGCGTGCGGTTCATCGCGCGTATTGATGATTGGACGCGCTACCATCGTACTCAGACCTATTTCCGTTTCAAAGAAATCGGCGCGTTGCGAAATTTGATAATCGGTTTCTTCTGCACCGTTCTCGGCGCCAATCTTGCCGCTTCCTGTGATAGTCTGACGCGTAACCAAAAACGGGGTCAACCCGTCAACGATATCCTGAAACGGAATCGTCCGAGACATCAAATAGTTTTCATGAGATCCGTAACTATGTCCTTTATAGTCTGTGTTGTTCTTGTAGATGATAATCTCTTGGTTGTTGGGCAAGAGTTCTTCTGCGGCGAGACGGCTCAGATCGAGAATCAGCTCCCCCGCTTTTTCGTAGATAACGAGGTCGCGTGGGTTGGTGCATTCCGGGGTGCAATATTCCGGATGCGCGTGATCAACGTAATACCTGCCGCCATTGATCAGGATATCGTTAATCAAGCTGTTGTTTTCCCGGTCTGGTGTATCGCTCTCACCTTCCGACATAAAGCCCCGAGCGTCCATCAGCGGGGATTCCTGATCGTAATCCCACGTAACCCCTTTTAACTCACGATCCTTGTAAGCGTTCACAACCAGCGTTGAAGCTGCAACAGGATCCTGGTCACGTGCATTTTTGACCGAAATGCCGTACTCGGTCTCTGTACCCATGATCATCGGTGTAGTCATAATCGGTTCGTAATTCGAGGCGAGTCGGTTCGCGCTGTCTCTTCAGGATTAAAGATAAGCGCCGCCCTTGATTACCCTCACGTCCTTCCGCTTGTTACGCTCCGATTCATTGACCAAGGCTCTGATGTTGACAATCTTCTCACCTTTTCGGCCGGAGATTTTCGCCCAATCGTCAGGATTAGTGGTGTTAGGCAAATCTTCGTTCTCCTTATATTCCTCATGGATGGCGTCTTTGAGGTTATCAAACGTCATGCCCTTTTCCTTACCGTCGGAACCAATCAACCGTTTGATTGCCATTTTCTTCGCACGTGAGACGATGTTCTCGATCATTGCTCCGCTAACGAAGTCCTTAAAGTAAAGAATATCGCGCTCGCCGCGGGCGTAAGTCACCTCAATGAATTTATTTTCTTCGGTGGTCGCATACATCTCATCGATTGCTCGATCGATAAGATGTTGAACGGTTTTTCCGCTATCGTTATCGAATCGTTCGAGTTCGAACGCCGCGATGGGTAAATCCGAGGTGAAATACTTGGCGAAGATATCTTTCGCGCCCTCCGATGTGGGACGATCTATCTTAATTTTGATATCCAACCTTCCGGGACGCAGCACGGCTGGATCCAAAAGGTCTTGTCGATTACTAGCCCCGATCACAACCACATCACGCAGACTCTCGACTCCGTCAATCTCGGCTAGAAATTGCGGTACCAAAGTCGATTCCATATCGGACGAGATTCCCATACCCCTTGATCGGAAAAGAGAGTCCATCTCATCAAAGAATATAATAACGGGAACCCCTTCTTTGGATTTCTCGCTCGCTTTCTTGAAAACCTCGCGAATCTTTCGTTCTGTCTCGCCTACATACTTGTTCAGTAACTCCGGTCCCTTGATGTTAATGAAATAGCCCTTGATATCATCCCTTCCCGTCAGTTTCCGCACTCTCGTGGCTAGACTATTTGCAACCGCTTTCGCAATCAAAGTCTTGCCGCACCCGGGAGGACCATAAAGTAGAATGCCTTTCGGGGGTGTCAGCGCAAACTCTTTGTATTCATCGGGATAAAGGTACGGGGTCTCTATTGCATCGCGAATCGCTTCGATTTGATCGTCCAATCCGCCAATATCCGAGTATCGGATGTCTGGCACGGCTTCAAGCAAGAGATCTTCCACTTCGGTTTTGGGGAGTTTCTCCATAATCATCCCCGTACCGTGATTCAGCAGGACATTATCGCCGAGTTTCAGCGTTTCAGCATTTAGTGGTTCGGAAATCTCTACGACACGCTCCTCATCGGCGCGAAGACTTACAATCGTACGAGATTCATCAAGCACTTCCTTGACTTTAACGACCTCCCCGCGCTGGTCAAACTCTCGAACCCCCACTACATTTAGAACACCGTTGACAATTACCTCCTGCCCCTTTTTAAGCTGTTCAACGTTTATATCTGGGTCGGACTTGACCTTCCATCTTTTGCCACCGAGATCGATATCAATGGTACCATCATCATTTGTGCCAAGAAAAACTCCGTAGTTGTTTGGTGGTGCGCTTAGTTGCTCCACCTTCTCCTTCAGGTGCTCTAGTTTTTCCTTCGCCTCTTGAAGCGTACTTGTCAGTTTCCGATTCCGCCGATGGGCTTGCATCAATTCCCGAGTCATTTCGTAGAGACGAACGTCTGAATCATCGGACGGAGCAGCGTTAAGACGCCTTTTCAAGTCATCATTCTCGTTTTCCAAAGATTCGATCATGAACTCCATTTCACGAATCTGTTTCTGATTATAGGATTTTCGATCTGATGAACGTGCCGTTGGCTTTGATTCATCCTGGATTTCTTCAAATGGCCCTACGGTGTCTCTTTTCTTGATGGACATAATCTCATCCTATGCTATTAGAATTTAATAAACATTATGAAATACGTTGTAAAGATTATTTCGAAATCTCTAATAGACACCCAAAAAAGACAAAAACTATATGGGTTTTCAAAACCACGCCTTAAAGCCATCTGGCGGGGCAAGCCTACAAGGATTATAGCACTTCCGCGAAAATTCTGTCAAGGATAATGTCCCTGCATAGCACTGCGCAACCCGTCACGGTCGCAGAGTGTCTACTTAAATCTACGACTGCGATTCGTCCTTAACCTGTTAACCCTCGTCAGGAATCGAGGCAGTGGATGACTGCGAAGGCATTCCCAAAGCTTCCCGAATCTTGCCTTCAATATCGGCGGCAAAGTCAGGGTTCGTTTTCAAATGCTCCTTGACGCTATTCCTGCCCTGTCCAAGCCGATCGTCGTTATACGAAAACCAAGAACCGCTTTTCTGGATGATTCCACAGTCGACCGCCACATCCAAAATGTTACCCTCTTTGGAAATCCCTTCACCGAATACCAGATCGAATTCCGCTTCTCGGAACGGCGGAGCCACCTTGTTCTTCGCAACTTTGACTCGGACGCGGTTCCCTAACACTTCGTTCCCCTCCTTCAGTGTCTCGGCACGGCGCATTTCAAGCCTTACTGAGGAATGAAATTTGAGCGCAAGTCCGCCCGGCGTAGTCTCCGGATTGCCAAACATAATTCCAATCTTTTGGCGAATCTGATTCGTAAAGATGACGCTTGTTCTGGATTTATTGGTTACGCCTGACAGCTTCCGCAGCGCTTTGGACATGAGACGTGGCAATAGGCCGACATGCGCGTCGCCCATGTCACCTTCAATTTCCGCTTGCGGGGTTAAAGCAGCGACCGAATCAATCACGACAATATCAATCGCACCACTCCGTATGAGCGTTTCTACAATTTCTAACGCCTGTTCACCCGTGTCCGGTTGTGAGATCAACACGTTCTCCATATTTACGCCGATTCTCTTGGCATAACTCATGTCCAGTGCATGTTCGACATCAACGAACGCGGCGACGCCCCCCAACTTCTGGGCTTCGGCAACCATGTGAAGTGTAAGGGAGGTCTTGCCGGTAGCTTCATGCCCAAAAACTTCGATGATTCGACCACGCGGAATGCCGCCAACTCCAAGCGCAATGTCGAGTGAAAGTGCCCCTGTTGGAATTGATTCCACAGGAACAACATCTGTATCAGTCAAACGCATAATCGCGCCTTTTCCATGTTCCCGCTCAATCTGCGATATTGCGTTATTAATAGATCCGTTTTTTTCATCTGATGTCATAATCAGTCCGATCTCCCTGTGAATTCAGTCGAGAAGTGAAACACCGAATAAGCCAAGAGAATCAAGCGAGTGAATAGCGAGTGCGATAGAGATTCCTCTCCGAATTGCGACCTCTTGACTTTCATTAGACGCTTGTCGAGAAAACCACTTAAGATGTACAAGGTCAAGCAGAGCCGCTGAATAAGCAAGTGAAGATGCTATAATTGTGCTATGTTGTAGAACGATTATTGAAACAGCAAGTTTCCAGAGGAGTGTAGACTGCCCTGCTTCGCTGAAGATTGCTTTGGACGACTCGAATCTGCTTGACGATTATACTGGCGCCATTGATTGTATCATATTGTTGGAACACGTCAACGAGAGGTTTCAAATTAATCCGACTCTTGAGCCGGGCAAGAGTTAAATGTGGGCGGAACGGTTTCTCATCGCGCTCATATCCATGACGACTCAGCCCTACATCGATTTCTCTCGCAATGGCGGCGACCTCGTCTGCGCCGGTTTTCACGCCCGCCCAGATGATTCTTGGACGACTCAAGTTCGGGAAGGCGCCAATACCCCCTAACTCCATTGAAAAAGGTGACCGAGTATCTGTCACCTGTTCAATCGCATTTTTGATTACGCTAATTTGGTTCGGGGCGACATCCCCCAGGAACTTCAACGTCAGATGAATGTTTCCGCGCTTTACCCATGATGCCCCGCGAATGTACTTCCTGAGTTCCTCCTGAGCGGAAGTTAGCAGCGTCTGAATCGTTTCGGGAATCTCAATTGCGACAAAGCACCGTATCTGTTCTTGGTTCACACTTTCTATGGGGGTTTGGTTCGGGTTCAGGTAACGGACTGCTTAACTTTCAACCTGACCAAGGTCAAAAATCATCTCCGGAATCAAACAGATCAGTCGATCGCATTACGGAATACAGCGCTTTGCGATTTCCATACAGAAACTCTAGTCCCGAGACCACAGTTAGAACAAGAGGCACATACATCATGAAATAAATTAGTCTGAACCGCTCAATCCATTCATCCCCAACTCCATGCCCTTGAAACACGAGAAGAATCAGACTAACGAAGATAACAACCATCTGCGAGGTAGCCTTATATTTTCCCCATTTGTTGGCCGCGACAACGGATCCCTGGGTGGCGACAAATAGCACCCGCAACCCTGTCACAACTAATTCGCGTCCCATGATTGTTAAAACCATCCAGCCCGGGATAAGTTTTTCACCGAACAGGCAAATGAGTGCCGCGCCTACCAGCAACTTGTCCGCAAGCGAATCAACAAATTTGCCGAAACTCGTAATCCCATGTTTTCGGGCAATTCGACCGTCAAGAAAGTCCGTTAGCGCCGCCACTCCAAAGATGATTGCAGCTAACAACCGGTAGTTGGGATTTTCAATAGACCGAAACGAAATCATAAATGGAGGAATAAGCAAGATGCGCGAAACCGTCAAACCGTTCGCCAAATGCTGGAGCGTGCGAAAGTTCATCGTTCAATCACTTTTTCGTTGAGGCAGAAAAACACCACGATCCATCGATTTGGCTTGAGAGTTTCAACATCAAGACGCTAGATGCCAAGAATTGAAAAGCCCAACGTACAGAGTTCCGTTTGAATAATCCTTTATCTAAAGGCACGGTTTCCTGATCGCTGCCTGCTGTCGTGAGCAAGAATTAGGACTACAGAATTCACGCAAACATTTCCGCGTTGGCGATCCAACAGTGTAAAACCAATCTATTGGTGTAATTCTCTGTTCAAATGACTATACAAGCAATTCTTGGTTCGAATGCGCCTTTATTTTCTGAACTAAATCAGATTGGGACTTCCGTAGTTGAACATCAAAAAATTTGACGACCGTAGAGTGCGCACAGCGCACCAGCCTTTTCCTCGTGAAATATGCCTTACGGAAAGAATCAAGCAATCAAATTGTTTGAGCGACCGTACACGGAGCGATGAAGGGAAATTAAGCGATCCCAACCGGGATGGACAAGCTGCAAGCAAATACCGTCCTTCCCGTCTTCCACCCATCCAATCTCTTGCCCGTCGAGCGCCTCCCTGAATCATTAATTCGGCGAGATATCAATGACTTCGGCACCATCAGGAATGTCAAATTTGAAAAACTCTGCGTCAAGTTTTCGGTCTCGTTTGATGTTCGTCAGCGAAATGACTCCAATGACATTGCTTTCGGCCTCGTTTTGTAGTTTATACCCAAACTGAATCGGCAACCAATCCGATTCCTGAATCCACATTTCCAGAGTCTCGCGCGGCGATTCACCACCGTCCACGGGATTGGACAGCAAATGGGATTTTGGAGTTAATTCAAGCTGATAAACACCCTTCTGGTTAGCAACTTCATCAACAACAAGCTTAATGTCGTAATTCTTTTGAACATCCTGCAATGAAGCGTCGATTCCAGGCAATAACGGTTCATGTTCGGGGTTGTTAAGTTTCATCTTGTTGACTTGATTCAGCAAAGGGGTATATGCCCACGAATAGGTGCCGTCCAAGACGATTAATTGGACAAGTTGAGTCGGATCTTTTTGGCCGACGGTTCTCTTTCTAAGCAGATTGGGCTTGCTGAAGGTCAGTTCACCTCGCGAAGAACTTTTGACGCCATCCCGAAAAATAGTCTCCTCAAATTCTGCACTAAAGTTTCGAGATTCGTTGTAAGCTTTCCTGAAGTTCTCGAAAACTTCATTGACCGTGTAGGTGTAGCCCGATTCTACGTGCGCACTTAACAACAAAAACAGGAGAACGATTCCCCCGGAAAACAGCCTCATCGCAGCCTCCGTCATCAACAGCAACAAGCGGCAGTATAGCACTTGCCGCAATTGGTTGTCAACGCTCTTTTCCTGCCGAACAAGCCCAAATGACCGTAGTCGATTCTACAAAATCTGCAATCATCAAAGTGATCGATGACCATTAGATCGTCGATTTTTCCTCTTAGATTGAATCTTCTCGATAGTCATCGAATCTCCGATATTCCATCTTCTCTTATTGCGATGAGCGTTTGAAAGCGCCAGCGGCGCGATAGGTATATAGCCCCAGTTATCCCTGTTGGGGTAATTCTTTCCATAAGCGACACGTTCTGGTCGGAGTCACGTTCCTCAATCCAAAGGATCGAAATGTTGATAGAATGCGGCATGTCCAGATTCTCGCGATCCAGCGGAGCGCCATGTTGAGCTGTCCTAGAGAAATTAGTTTTATAAACGCCAATTTAGAGGCACGGGTGGGAGCAATGATTTTGATGGGTATTGTGCGCACGCTGCAACCTGTTTGAATTCTACAGATTGTAAGGTACGATTAAAGGAATATGCAGTGACTTCGACAGAGGTCCTCTGCTCATCAGCGACAAAAAGCCCCGGCGGGAATCCAGCGGACGGATAGCGAGTGGTTAACGAGCGCAATGGCGTTCCCATAGAAGATCCTGTTGGAGATTCCACAGTATATAGCGGGCAATTACACAAGCACGAAGAAACCTGTCGTCAAATTACTAAAAAATAGCCTTGCTACCGACCATTCAAACCGGTTTTAACTCGGATACAGGTTAACCATACTATGCGCTCAGCCTGAACTACGAATGATTCAAATTCTTCTCAAATTTTTATGTCTTTCGGCAGGTGCTCCTTGGGTATCTCCGCCCTTTTCAAACTCGCGAACTTACGAGTGGTGATTGACCGAGCCGATGACCACCGCGTTTCTCCTCGTGCTCCCGTAAGCACGATCTACAGTCATCGGATTGAACATAGTCACAAGATGTAGATTACCCCCTGTTCATTGCTCGGCGGACTTAAATTGAGACAAGCTCCGCAGACGGTTTCTTACCCTTGAATCATTGATCAGTTTTCTTCCTCAAATGCAACTCGTGACCTACAATTTCACGCACCTCGTTATCTGTCACATGTACTCTCGACCAGTCTGAAAGGAGCACCTCCGCTTCATTCGGTTTTTCCAGTGCATGTCGAACGAACCGCTCGAGAAGCCCTGAAACCTCCTCATTCCGAAAGATACTCTGAAACCAAATTGAGAACTCCTTGATAGCTTCCGGGTCAGCGGAAAACGCCCAGAAATTCAACTGGCAAAAATCCAATCCCTCTTCGCAAGTCTTCTGTGATATCCATACCGCATCGGGAAACCCCTCTAATATGGGGAACAAATCTATCAATAGGCAACATAGACGATCATCCAAGTAAGAAATCTCGGGCAAAATATCAAACCTCACGCTCAACTTCTGTGCTTGAAGCGGAATCGAATCATCCTTTGCTTGATCGTCTTTCGCTTTGGTATCGGGAATTCGCCCCTTGTTACTTCTGAATAGCAAAATTTACATCCCCCACATGTTAACTATCTGCCCATTCTGATCGTTACTCGCACTGTCTATTATACTCACCGTTTTTCGGGGGATGCAACGAGAAATCTGCATGGGTCGACACGCTCGGACGCCGTGTGTTATACTTACGATTTAGGCGTCCAAACTTCGAGTTCCCCAAAACGCAACGGTGTTGAATGACGTGTCCGCTAGCGGCAGATGCCGCCCCTAAGGCGTAGAATTTATGAATACATCCCATGAATACTTGGATCCGACTGCTTTATCTCGACTCGGCAACATGGAACTGGTCGCGCGTCTGGTCGTAGAGGGCTTCATCACCGGCCTGCACAAGAGCCCCTATCAAGGTTTCAGCGTGGAATTTGCCGAGCACAGACAGTACATGCCCGGGGACGAAATTCGATACATTGACTGGAAGGTGTTTGGGAAATCCGACCGTTATTACGTCAAGAAATTTGAAGAAGAAACCAACCTCCGCGCCTACATTGTGTTGGATGCTAGCGCCTCAATGAACTACAAATACGATGAAAGCAGCCTTACAAAATTCCAATACGGGTGCTATTGCGTGGCATCTTTGTCGTATTTGATGCTCAAACAACGCGACTCCGTGGGCATGGCAATATTCGATACGCACATCAAGGAGTACATCCCCCCGCGCGGTGCCGCAACCCACCTGCAAGCCATCCTATCTAGCTTGGAAAATACCGAACCCGGAGATGAAACGGATGTGAGTACAATCATCCATGAACTTGCGAAACGGATTGTCCGTCGAGGTTTGGTTATCGTGATTTCCGACCTCCTTGATGAACCGACAAAAGTGTTGTCCGCGCTTAAGCACCTGCGCCACCGAAAGCATGAAGTTATAGTCTTCCATTTATTGGATAAAGCCGAGATGACCTTCCCCTTTGAGGGCCCGGTGGTATTCCAAGATATGGAGACCGCGAGGACACTCCCGACGCAGGCAGAGACGATCAAAGCCGGGTATATTGAACAGTTGGAAGGATTTATTCAGGACTATCGGCGCGGCTGTGGAGGGAATTCAATCGACTATGTCCAGATCGACACCTCGACCCCATTCGATTATGCGCTATCATCCTATTTGGCTCGCAGAAAATAGGGACTGAAGCTGAATCGAAGTCGGTCAAAATTTTCAACATCAAAACAGAAATCATGTGTGACGTGGAAGGCGTTTTCGTGCCTGAACATTGTCGAGAGTCGGACTTCTATTGCGGCGGGACAATCACCGCTTTTTTGTAGACACTCCCTTTATGTCTGTCCTGTTGGGCGAGGTGTGTGATGAAGGGGCATGCAAAAAGAGGGCGGGAATGGGCGATTTGCTGGCCGCTAATCTATTGTAATCGGGACGTGAACAGCACAGATTTTATCCTAGCGTGTTCTTACCACCCAAAAGCGGTTCTGCTCAAAAACCTGGAGTGCTGTGACAACATTGATAATTCGGATTCGACCTCCAGCACTAGCAAAGCAATCCTCTTAGCCGTCCGTGGACGTTGAATACATTCAATCAAGCCGACAATTAATGCTCTCGCCCTATGTGTTAGATTTTCCAACGCATCCTTACGCCGAATTTCAGAATTGAACCTTATTCGGAGCAACTCCAGCGGGTGCGTGTGTGTAGAAAATCCTTGGGTGCCATATGCCCATTTGAGTTGATTCTGGGAGCCTAATTTTGGCAACGGCGGGGGTGTGATGTCAGGATCCATGAGTAGGTTGTTTTTCCGCCAACGACCGAGAATACAAAGTGCCGCGTTTCTATTGGATGTGGTACGGTTTGCCTGATGACTAGAGTTCGCTCGCGGCGTTGCACAGAACCGCGTACATACACGAAGCGTGAAAGCCTGAAGATTGAACGAAACCGCTCATAGACCTGCGGCATAATGACCACGTTCATCAAGCCGCACTCGCCCTCCAATACTAGAAACGCCATTCCCTTCGCCGTGGGTGGCCTTTGAATACATATTGCCACGCATGCCCGCCCCCGCCCCCCGTCTCTCAGTGATTTCAACGCATCACTTCTCCGTACATAGCTCTTGAGTCTCCCTCGCAGAAGCTCCATGGGATGGGTGCGAGGTGAACAATTTTGTGCAGCGTATTCCCAATCGAGTTCTTCCCAAGCGTTTAGCTCTGGAAGGTCTGGAAACGCAAGTTCCGGTTCAATAAAGAGATTGTGTTCGCGCCAGCGATCGAGTATCCAAACCTGCAAGAGCATCTCCCGCCGGGGCAGGTTGAAACCGTCGCAGGCACCCGCGGCAACCAACCGTTCAATTACCGAACAATCGAGTTGTGTGCGTCGTGCGAAGTCCTTTATCGACACAGATTTCCCCGTGCGGCAAGCGGCTTTCACCCGCTGAGCTTTGGATAAACTGAGTCCTTTGACACAAGTAAGGCTCAAACGCACCGCTCCCTTGCTTTCGACAGTACAACGTGCCTCGCTTCGGTTCACGTCGACAGGCAGGATTTGAATTGATCGGCGTTTTGCATCGTTAATGAGCACATCGGTCGGATAAAAGCCGAGCGGTTGGTTATTTAGGAGCGCCACCCAGCAATTGAGCATCGTATCAGGGAAACCGGGGATTATGAAGAATAAGCTCGGTGTCGAAGCAAAGCGCACGTTGGGATAGATTTCTGGACGAAATCTGCAAAAAAGCACGGTGAAAAGCTGATTTTATAAAATTTATGAAACCGCCCTTACAGAGCCGTCGTTTGAATCACGTATATTCCAGAAATGTGTGTTCAGTGCGTCTTGAGCGTGTTTGCCAAGATATATAGCTGTTCCGGCTTGACTTTTTACGTTTTGGCCACCAAGTGATCAGATAGCGGTAGGATTATCTTAGAAAGCTCTATCACGAGTGCTATAGGAGCGCTATCGTCCCCACTATTCGTTCGATTGATTGGATGCTAATGGGATTCACTATCGCACTCCACATTCAGTTGCTTCATCTGCAATGATTCCTTGTTTAGCCGCTTAATAAGCCGCTATCTGATTGGCTCTGCGATTAAGGTTCTCAGGCTGATAGGTGGTCAAAAAGACATAATCTACGTTTCGACAGCTATTACCAACGGTGTCGCGCTGGTGTGTCATGTATTCAGAATCTAAAAGTGCATACTCCACACTGATGTGACTTAACGTAATAAGCAAAAGTTCGCCTACCCAATACACTTCCAATCTAGATGTAGTATGTTCTTTAAGATTATGCACCAAATAAATCGCTTCAAAGGTTGAATTTTTTTTCCAAAACACTTGATTCAATTTTTGTATCGTGCTATACTAAGATTGTTACGTGTCGGGAAGGGTGTTTTCGTTCCACAAATCCTTAAGAAAACGGCATTTAAGGAGGTTGAAGTTGAAAAGTACATACATACTTGCCATTATGTCCCCGGATGGCAGATCTGTGCGGCAGATCTCGGTCGGAAGGTGGTGCTTGAAGTTATTATATATTTTCCTATTTACAGTTGTAGTTAGCGCACTCGGAGGGATTAGTTACGGTCTTTTCTCTAAAGCCAGCCACCAGGCGATTGAACAAAAGAACGCCAATCTTAAGGAGGAAGTGCAAGTCTTACAAGCCAAACTTGATTCTGAAGAGAGGACAATGGACGAAATCAAGAGAATGGCGGACAAGGTGCGTAGTGGGTTGGGCATAGACTCAGAAACAGAGGGAATGATCGGACAGGGCGGATCCGGCTTTGGCGCCAACTCACTTGAGGATTCTGAATCGAGCGAGGCAATCGTAGACACACATTCTACTACCCACTTAGCGGTCTACGCCAGTGAAAAACCGGACTCGTTAAGCACGAGAGTCGCAAAGGCGCAGGCGGCGATTGTTCCGGTTTACGAGTACGTAGTAAATGAAGAAAAGCGACTGAGTGAAACGCCTTCAATTCTCCCGATAATTGTACCGGAAAATGGAGAAGAGAAAGTCTACTGGTACTCTTCTGAATATGGTCCGCGTACAAATCCAATAACGAGGCGGCGTGAATTTCATACCGGATTGGATATTGTCACCAAGAAGAATACCCCCATAATAGCCGCCGCACACGGAATTATCTCACAATGCGGTTATGACAGGTTGATGGGAAATATGATTCGAATTAAACATCCTTCCGCAAAGATGGAAACGGTATATGGTCATATGAGCAAATTTGCCGACGATATGAGTCTCGGGAGAAAAGTGGAACGCGGAGAAGTCATCGGTTATGTGGGAACCAGTGGTCGTAGTACCGGATATCACTTGCATTATGGGGTCTGGGAAACCGAGAAAGACTACGTAATCTGGAATCCCAAGGAAGGACGCTGGACTAACCCGGTGAACTCTATCTTTGGTCATTGGCCCAATCAGTAATTTGTAGCGCGCTAAATATGTTTCGCTCTTCTTACAATCTAGAAAAGCATCATATTTTCGTAACTAAGCCTGCAAGATTTCGAGACAATCCTGGATTCACGGTCTCTAAATCCAGTTTCACTGACCCACGCCGGAATTACATCCCTCCCTTTTAATACCTTACGCTTGTCTCCTTCAAGAAGTAATCCGTGCGGTTATTTCCTGATGCGCCCTCTCCAAGCATTCGCTGCAAGCAAGAACTATTTTCTGGTCTGCCCCTGATTATTCGCGGCAAAGTCACTTTGTCGTTTCGGTTTCGTCACGATTGGATTGCCCCAATGAATGCTATTTCACCAGTGGAAGATTCAATTTCACGCTTTTTGCCTCCCCAACCAAACACCACTTTTATAGCCGGGGCTATTCACGCATTAGTCATGCTCTCGATTATCTTTACGCTTTCGCTTTCTGCCCAGCAGATTGACGATTTATCGCAAGGTAACCCGGTCTGTACTGCGGCGAATGAGCAGCACTTTCCCGACTTGGTATCTGATGACGGGGGAGGCGTGATCATCGCTTGGCAAGACGCGCGGAACGAAGATCGGGATATCTTTGCGCAGCGTGTTGGTGCAAACGGCGAGATTCTATGGGTGGCAGATGGCGTTCAAGTTTGCAGCCTGCCCAGTGAACAGATTTGGCCCATAGTAGTGTCCGATACCGACGGCGGAGCGATTATCGTATTTGGCGATGGAAGGAATGGAAATCAAGACATCTATGCCCAGCGAATTGATGGAAACGGGAATCAGCTTTGGCGAAGGGAAGGTATTCCCGTATGCGTTCATCCCGCGATTAAGACGGACATGCGAGCCACCTCTGATAAAAATGGAAACACTATTATTGTCTGGGAGGATTGGAGACACGGAAATCAAGACATTTACGCTCAGAAAATTAGCATCGGTGGTCGTCCGATGTGGAATGATAACGGCGTACCGGTGTATCGCGGCGAGGGAGATCAGTACGATCCATTTCTAACGGGAGACGGTGAAGGCGGAGCGATCGTCGTATGGTGGGACATCAGTACTGACGATTGGGATGTATTTGCGCAGCGATTGAATAATGAGGGGCAAGCGATCTGGTCGGAGACCGCAGTTCCCGTGTGTACGGCTGCCGGACATCAAAGCACTCCGTTCGTGATTCCGGATGGAGCAGATGGAACGTTCATAGTTTGGTTAGACTATAGAAACGACCGAAGCTTGTTGAGCAGCGCCGACATATACGTACAGAGAATTAACTCGGCGGGCAAGATTCTTTGGCAGGAGAACGGTATCGAACTCTGTGATGCGCCGTCAAACCAACAAGTACCCGAAGGCATAAGTGACAGGGCAGGAGGTTTGATTGTCGTGTGGCGAGACGATCGCGATATCTTCTCGGACATTTACGCTCAAAGAGTGAATCCCAACGGGAAACGCATGTGGGAGAACGACGGCGTCCCTATCAGCGCGGCGGAAGGCGAGCAGCGCAAACCATTCTTAGTCCCCGCCGGTTCACACGGCGCCATTGTGTATTGGCTTGATTATCGTGAAGACTACGGCAATGTTACCAACGACGCAATTTACGCGCAAAGGATTGATGGAAATGGAAGATCCGTGTGGGCGCTAAATGGCGTACCCGTTTGCACCGCCGATGGGAATCAGACGACGCCGAAAGCTGTGGCTGACGACAATGACGGTGCTGTGATTGTATGGACGGATTCTCGCGGCGAATCCTTGGACATTTTTCTTCGGCAGGTACCTTGATTGACTTTTTCAAAATCCTAGCTGCATCCATTAACACGGACTTGCCGGAACGCAGAAGTGGAAAACTGCGATCCACTGCTATCTACCCGACCATCACACAATCCGATGTTTGTGCACGAGTTGTTTCACAGATTCCAGCGGAATGCTGAGTTGTCGTGCAACTGCTTCCAAATTGCCTTGGGATTCCGCGTATGCTTCCGTCAAGAGTTGCTTTTCAAACTCCCGCAACCGATTGGTAAATGATTGTCCGTCAGTGTCGGCCGAAAACGCCGCGAGAATTTCCTGCGGCAAATGATGTATCGAAATTGCGTCACCTTCGACTTTATAGGTAATTTGCTCGATAGTGTACTTGAGTTGACGCACATTGCCGGGCCAGTGATAAGCGTTCAAACAATCAAGAGTCTCGGGCAACAGTTTCTTGGGGTTGACTCCTGCCACTTCGGCAGCCAAGCGTTCCATAAAGTGATAGCACAGGAGTTCGATGTCTTCGCGGCGCTCACGCAGCGGGGGCAGCCAAATTGTCTCGAAAGCGAGTCGATCATAAAGATCTTCGCGGAATTTGCCCTGTTGCATTTCCGACTCAAGATCGCTGTTCGTTGCGGCAAGGACACGGACATCTACATTTAGCGTCTTCGATCCCCCGACCCGTTGAAATTGCTGATATTCTAATACGCGGAGAATTTTTTGTTGGAACTCGTAAGACATGTTCCCAATCTCATCCAGAAAGAGCGTTCCTTTATCTGCCAACACGAAACGTCCTTCCCGGAATGACGAGTTGGTAAAAGCATTGTCTTCCTGTCCAAACAGTTCGCATTCCAAGAGCCCTTCCGCCAAAGCGGCACAATTGATGGTTATAAAAGCGTTTTTCTTTCGTGGACTATCATGATGAATGGCTGCGGCGACCAACTCTTTTCCTGTTCCCCGCTCACCTCGAATTAAAACTGGACGCGGTATTGGTGCAACCTCTTGAATCTGTTGGATTAATCGCTGAATTTGGGGGCTGTTGCCAACAATATTGTACTTGCCCTTTAATTCTTCGCGGTAAAATTCTCGTTCCCGACGCAGGCGTTTATTGTCGATTGTTGTGCGGATAAGGTTGTCAAGCCGCATGAGGGCAAGTTCCATGTTTTCTTCCAGGTAAAAATCCTTCTCAACGAACTCTTCTGCCCCCAATTTGATGGATTCGGTTGCGGTTGAAACAGTGCCCTTGCCAGTCAAAATAACCACGGGAAGCGCGGTGGTTGTTTTTCTAATTTCCTCCAGACAAGCGAGTCCACTCATTTGACCCTCGCCGAAATCAAGATCAAGGATTGCAAGATCAAAGGCGTCACTGTCCTTGACAATAAGGTCAAGCGCTTCTTGGGCGGTACCGACGGAAGTGACCTCCGCCCTCCGTTTTGCAAGCATCTCTCGCAGCAAGTCCTGTATTTCTTCCTGATCATCGGCAACCAAGATGCGTTCTGGCATTTTCACCTCCGGGATGAGTCTAGCTTCCCCGTCGTCCAACGTGCTAGGTGCGAATTAAGAATAGTTCCTAAACCGTTCAATACCCATGGAAGAATGCTCTTACTAGGTGATGGCAGCAATTATACCAACTCTTCAAATGCAAGGTCGCCTCGTGCTTCGTAAAAAATTGGGCGCATCTGCAGGTTTGTTTTTATCGGAATGGCGTCCGGATTTACCGGGAGATGAATTATGAATGTCGTTCCACCTCCCTCCTTGCTGCGCAGATCTATACTCCCCATGTGGTCACGAATCGTTCGTTGAACGATAGTCAAACCAAACCCACTGCCGCCGTCTTTGAGTGTATACCCTGGCTGAAAGATTTTGTGCCGAAGTGTATCCGGAATACCTCCCCCTGTGTCGGTAACGGAGATTTGAACTTGCGAGGATTGGGGCTGGTATTCGGTTTCAACCTGCAGAACACCCCCGTCTTCCATGGCTTCAAATGCATTGATTAAGACGTTATGGATCGCTTCCTTCAGTTGGATCGAGTCGCCTTTGATAAACGGGAGATTCGCCGCGAAATCTGGCTGGCACTCAATTCCCTTCGCCGTACAAACGGACCTCAGTTTAACTAACAGGTTGTCGATGAGCCTATTGATATCAACTAGCTCCGAGACTGGCGCTTCCGTTCGCAGTGTGTCTAGGATTTCCGTTAACTGATTATACGAGTCCTCATGTTGAATCAAGGTTCGATCAAGCGTGCTATGCAGTTTGGAAGCAGGCTCAGACTGCCGCAATGCCGATCGCAGTTGCACGCCGCTCACGCTAACGAGATTCTTGACACGATGCAATCGGGAAAACAGGCTTTGATGTCCCTCGGCGCGTGCTACATCAATAAGTGATAGAGAGAGTCGAAAGATTATCGCTGCGGCATCCTGAGGACGGAATGTTAACCATCCACGGAGATCCTTCAGAAGTTCCTCGTCGTGTTCGTAAAAGTAGAGTTTCGCCAGGTTGTGGTATGGGGCTTCATAATCCGGTTCAAGTTGAATCGCTTGGCGAAATTCCTCGGCGGCTTTCTGAATTTGCTTTTTCTGCAAATATAAGAGTCCGAGATTGTTTCTGACGCGAGCAGACGGAGCATGTTCCAAGCCTGTCTGATAAGCCGAAATCGCTAATTCCGCGTCGGCAGGAACATCGTCGTAAAGACTTCCTAGGATAAAATAGACCTGATCCAGTTGATCGAAGGTCTTTAACATCTCATTGATTGAAACTAATTGAACAAATTGATCGATTGCTTTCTGACGGTACTCGTGATAATTGTGACGATTCTTCGCATAGAGCAGCCCTAGCGCAAAACGGGCATCTAGATGGTCGGGATCTCGTTCCAGTGCACTCTTCAGGCAGTCAATCGCCAGACTCAAATTTCCTGAACGTTGGAGATGGACATCGGCAAGGTGATAATAGGCATCGGAGTCGTTGGGTTCGATGCTAAGAATCTCCTCCAACACCTCTTGCGCTTCGGCCCACATCTGCCGTTTAATGTATAGTACCGCAAGGTTGTAACGAGCGGCATAATTCGGCATTTGCGCCACGACCTGTTGAAAGTCGTGACACGCTTTTTCAAGTTCGCCCCGCTTGTCATAGAGCGACCCTCGATCGTACCACGCCTCTACATAAGACGGGTCAAGTTCGATTGCCTTTGTAAATTCGTGGACTGCCTCCATCCATGCGCCATCAAGATCATAGTAGTCTTGTAATAGCTGACCTAGCGAATAGTGATAATGTGCGCTCAATGGATGAAGGGAAATTGCCTTCTGGAAAGCGTCTTTAGCGTCGTCGAATTCACCTTCTTTATAGTATGCCAACCCTAATCTGTGATGAATAGCGGCACACTCAGGATCCAATTCCAAGGCACGTTTGTATGTTAGAATTGCAAGGGTGTAATGCCGTTCATTGAAGTACCAATCTCCTAGTAGACACTCATCCCGCGCTACAGTGGTGGTTGGAGGAAGGGGGTCGGTACGCGAAAGACGAGAATCTCCACCTCCGTGGAGATCAGCAGAATTCAGAGGAAGGTTGTGTGCGGGCGGGTCAGATTTTTGCATCGTTGACAGGTAGGAGCGATTTCCAATTCAATCAATCGATAAACTGAGATAAGGCGGCTGGACAAGGAGAAATCAACAGGTTCAATCAGTCATGGAATCGGATGGGTTAAGCCACTAAATATGGAATAGGAATTTCTATCGCCTACGTTTATCGACTAGGTTGATAGATAGTGTACCCATAGCAATTCCCGTGCGATAGCCCATTCCCGGATCGCGGCCAAGCGCAGGGGTTTGGAATTCTCTCCTACCCACGCATCGTACGAGGGGTCTACAGATCACTACAGAACAACCTTTGTAATGACGTTACAAACGAAACCCATTCTCAGAAATCTCGGTTTTGGGGAAACGACTCTGCTCCATGTGAATCTCCAAACGGATTCTTGTCAACCGAACTCAAATGAGTAACTCGTCGCCGATTGGAAAAAATTGATCTGCCATTCGTTGCAGGTCCATTGATGTATTGTGTTCAAAAGCGACGACCTCCACCCGCTTGCCATGTTGCTTAATCAACTCCGCAAGCGCGCAAAAGTCACCATCGCCGCTGGCTAGAATTACCACATCAAGTGCTCCAAGCATTGACACGATGTCAATTGCGATGCCCACATCCCAATCCCCCTTCGCTGTCCCGTCTCCTCGGAGACGCAAGTCCTTGCTCTTTATGGTATATCCATTGTGCTCAAGTAGGGACAAGAATCCCGACTGGTTTATCTCGGGAATCTGGACAACATAGGCATACGCCACGACAAGCTGCCGCGGGCCCACGATGAGATCGAGTAGTTTGATATAATCCACTCGCCCGGCATACCGGTCTTTGGCGGCATAGAACATATTCTGAACATCCACAAAGACGCCAACGCTCGGCTGTTCTTTCAGTACCCGATTTTGCGAGTTCTGCTTAGAATCGTGTTGACCAAGAAACTGTTCGACTCTGTCGCGGGCGCGAAGAAGCGCCGACTTTGACATTTCGGAGAATTTGCCAAGTTCGGAAACCTGAGACTGGAAATCCGATTGCATCTGTTCAATCGTTTGATTACCCTTATAAACGAGTTCCTCGAAGGATTTCAATTCAACAGCAAGCTCCGCTTGTGCTACCTTCTGAAAGGATTGAATTTCAGCAGACTGATTCGACATTTTTTCAACCTGCCGTTTGAGGTTATGAATCTCTAGTTGTAACTGTTGAACATGTATGTCTTGCTCCATGAATCGGTGTTCCTTTTCCCGGAAATCCTCGTTTACTTGGAGTGACTGCTGTAGCTGCTGTTTTAGGTTTTCATTATCTTTTTTTAGAGCGGAACACTCGTCATTCAGTTGATTTATCGTTTGCTGTAGTGGGATATGCTTCAGATCAGTTTCGAGTGTGGGACTTTCCTTCGGAATTGAGGTGTGTGTGGGTTTTTCGGGCGGCACATCCACGCACACGTCCAATGCCTGAATCGCATTGATATTCTCATGTACCACGGTATTCGGCGGGTGATTCCCCTGATTTGTGTCATTATTTTTTGAGTCATGTTCGAATCTCGTCAAGCTGCCAACACTGGCTATTTCGTGGACAGACTGCTCATATTCGTTGAGTAATTTTTGCCCGTGCTGTTGGACGTCCTGGCGGGAATCGGTCAAAAGCGCCCACACAATCTCGGTAAAATCTCCACCTTCGACCAGATGTGTGCAGGTTCTTAAAAAAGTCCGAATTTCCTGCACATTCATATAACCGACCCGGCGAATAGCATGCTCCGTCTTCTGCACGAGATACTCATGCACCACTTGTTGTGCCGTCTCTTGACGAAAAAAAGCCTCGGTCAGATTCTCAATAATCCAATTGGCAGAACAAGAGCCCATCGGCGTGGGGGTGTCACGGATACCGCACCGATTCTTTAGGTTGGTTATCTCCTTCTCGTCAAGCAATTCGTTAAGAATCCAGGCAAGTTGATGTTTACCGATTTGAGTCTTTAAATTTTGCTGAATCATTTTATATCTCCAGTATTTGCGGTTATTTATTGAAATGTACAATCAGTCTCCAAAACGCCAAATTTTTTCACGCATCAGTGCTGGAAGAAACGATCCATTCTGCAGCCGCATGAAGATTCTCGAATACCCCTTGGGGCTGCATTCGGGAGGCAGCGCCCGTATTAGCGGTCAAGTTTGATTTGTAACCGTTCCCAGTTAATACAAGCAACGAGCATACACCGAACTCATTTCCCGCCTGAATGTCTCTATTAGAATCTCCGATCAAGTAGGTGCTAGCTATATCAATTTTGTGTTCCGATGCCGCCTGCAACAGCATACCGGGTTTCGGTTTGCGGCACATGCAATTCTCGTCATCTCGATGCGGACAATAGTAGACTGCGCGGATACGACCACCGGTATCCTCGATTTCAGCCAACATATTGCGATGGATTACGTTTAGCGTCTTGGGTGACAGAATTCTCTTATTGATGCAAGCTTGATTCGTGACGACGATGAGTTGATAGCCGGCATGAGTGAGCAATCTGATTGCTTCCACAGAGCGTGGCAGAAACTCGAACTCACTCCAACTCTTTACATAGTCGTTTTCGCGATTGCAATTGATTACGCCGTCTCGATCGAGAAAAACCGTTTTCATTCGGTGTTGTCAGGATGGATACCTTGCAATAGCTGTTCTCGACTTACGGGGACGCAGCCTACCTCTCCGCAAACGATTCCTCCTGCAAGATTGGAGAGCCGGGCCGCCTCAAGCATGTCAGCTTGGGCGGCAAGAGCCAATGCGTACACGGCGACGACCGTATCGCCAGCCCCCGTGTCATCGAACACCTCCTGCGCCTGCGTGGGAATGTGATCAACGCGCAATTCCCCCTCTCGGTCCCGTCGAAAGAGCGACATCCCCTGCTCGCCGCGCGTGATCAACAATCCTTCAAGTTCAAGCCTATCCAGTATATCCTTGCCGACTGAAACCAAGCCTTCCTCGTCAGAAATCTTCTGGTTGACGGCAAGCCCCGCCTCTTTATGGTTCGGAGTGATGGAGGTCACTCCCTTGTAGTTCCAAAAATTCTCAACCTTCGGATCGACTACAATCGGTTTTCCGTACTGTCGAGCGGTACGTAGTACATCATCAATCAATCTGTTGCTGACACCACCCTTGTCATAATCCTCAAAGACAATAGCGTCTACGTCCGGTACACGGTTGAGAGCGTTTTGCATTAGCCGCTCGTGAATCCCGGATTTTACGAGTGCTTTTGATTCTCGATCGAGGCGAACAAGCTGCTGATGGGTTGAGGTACTCGTGCTCGACGTTCGCGCAATCACGCGGGTCTTCGTGCTTGTAGGTCTATCTGCGTCAATGCAAATTCCACTCGCATCTATCCCTAGTCGCTCGATCATCTGAATCAGTTTCTTTCCGTTGCTATCATCCCCGACAACACCGATCAAATCTACTCGCCCACCCAAATTGACGATATTCTGCGCGACATTCGCGGCGCCGCCGGTACGGGCAGTTTCGGAGGCGATTTCAAGTACGGGTACAGGCGCCTCCGGCGAAATCCTATTGACATCTCCCCAGATGTATTCATCCAAGATGACGTCACCGATGATGAGGACGTGCCTCCCTTCAAGCTGATCCAGAACGGTTTTAAGACTCACTAAACTCTCGCATTAAGCAGGTTTCATCCTGTAGGAGCGAACTTCAGATCGCGACTTCTTTTCACCACCAAACTTACTCCGACGGAAGACGTGCAATGAATTGCGCAACTGCAAACGAACCGCGTACGTCACGAATGTATAATTCTCGTTTGAAATGACTATAACGTCGGACGCACGATAATTCTAGCACAACTTGTATAACACATCAAGCGTTCATTTTCGGGGCAACGGAATTTGATTCTTGGTAGAGGGAATCAAGCGAGTGGATAGCGGGCAGGATATTCTGTCGCCCTCCTTATAAGATCCCTATCGCGGTCACTGTTCGATCGCTTGATCGATCGGTTGAACGATAGAAATCTTAAGAGCCTGTTTGAAAAGTAGGTGGTAATGCAATTGTTGGGTCATTTGTGGAGCAGAGTTATCGGATTTTCAAGGAATTTCGCCTCAGAATAACCTCTCTCAAAGACGGATTCGGACTTTTCAAACAGGTTCTAAGGCAATAGAATCCCTACGAAGAAATGAAAGATTATCAGCTAAAATTCGGTAGACGCGGGTGAAGGGGGATTAGAGCGCGAATTGGAAATAAGGGAGGAGTTGGTGATGTAAGGTGCGATGCACTTGAAAGAGGTGGGCTTTGACGGTACCAATAGAACGCCCAAGCCGGTGCGCAATGGCTTTCAGGGGAAGTTCTTCCTTGTAACGAAGAAGAAAAACCTGTTTTTGCTTGGGAGTTAATTCCATCACGGCGCGCTGCAGAAACATGGATAATTCCTCATGTTCCAATCTTTTGGAAGGAGATGGGAGGTGACGGGCGGATTCGGGATGGTAAAACACATCATCGGATATAGGACTATCACTAACTGTTCGGCGTTGCGGTCGTCGGCGCATGTAATCGACGCAACTGTTGATTGCGATGCGGTAGAGCCAACTGTAGAATTGTGAAGCCTTTTTGAAAGAGTTGAGGCTTTGGTATGCTTTGAGAAAAACGTCTTGAGTGAGGTCAAGCGCATCGTCTGGGTTGGAGATAATGGAGAGAATCACGCCGTGAATGCGGGAGTGATGGCGCAAGTAGAGCAGGTCAAAAACCTCTGGATTTCCGTCTTGGAAGCGATCAATGAGTCGGGCATCGGAGGAATCAGTGCGGGGAGAAGTGCGAGGTTGTGCATCGCCGCGCAGAACAGAAATGGATTCAAATTGACAAACTTTTTTAGATTTGGAGGGCATTATTCTCTGATTCTGGGTTAACTCGGAATTACCGTGTCGGTTCGTCCTCTGTAGGTTCTCGATCCGGATTCCCGCGGTTGCGTTTTCTTTCTGAAGTTGTCCGCCTTCCAATCGTATTGTAAATCTTCTCATTGGTGCGCTCCCAAAGTTGCCAGATGATTGCCGTCCTTATCCCACGTGCGCACCACGCCGTTGCCATCTTCGTTGACACTCATTATCGCACGATTTTGACCGTCATGGCCATCCACCACAACTCGCCCCCCGTGTGCGGCACTGTACATCCCCGCTCGGATTTTGCCATTTGTGTCAGCTAGCATGATAATGCCCCCCGCTTCGTAGACGAGTATACTTACCCCGTGATAGATTTCGGCTGCTGGCTTAGGGCAGCCTATCCCACTTTCTAATTAGGTAAGGTAGGTGGTTGGATTATCTACCATCCTTTATTGCTGATCTTGTAATTCAATCAGCAATTCCTCATCGCTCAATGATTCAAGATACGCTCTGCGTTCAGGGGAAATATTGGCTTTTAATGAAATACCCCTGCGCTCTAATCTATCTTGAGTCATATCAGCCCTACGCTTGACGGATTCATACTCAATTTTCCATCTTTCGTGTTCGGCTAGAGCGTCTCGAATACCACTGTATTCAGCTTCTATTTCAACTAACAATTCATCAGCATAGTCTAATAACCCCTGAACTAGATCGGGGTCAGAACCATCATGGTAATCAAATACAGGAGTATCAGGGGTATTGAAGTTAGAGTGTTCAATGTGCTCATCTTCAATTAACCTGTATCCTATTTCATCTGATGGGCTTGTGTCTACTACTTTTACTTGCGTTACAATCTGCTCAGATTCAACTTTCTGAGCAAACTCGGCTTTTAGGCGAGCCTGATTGCCAAAGTAGTAAATTGTAGACAGGGCAACTATGATAATGCTTGTTATGATTGAACCTACTAAGAGTTTCATTTATCCATCTCCATCATCATCATCGGTGTTCGGTGAGCCATCTGGCATGTCAAAATTCTCACCACCCTCATCATCGTTTGGCGAGTCATCATCATCGTCAGTGTTTGGTCCACCTTGGTTATCATTGTCTCCACCTTGATCGTCGTTATCACCACCCTGATCGTCATCTGGACCACCAGCATCAAAATTGGGTCTTTCATTTAGACGTTGTTGGGTGGCATCGGCAGAGGCTTTGGCATTTATAATCGCTTGAGGTAAAGCTGCCTCTTGTGCTACTTTAATTCGCAACTCCTCAGCTAAAGTGCCTACTTTCGGTTGTAAATAATCTATACGTTCTTGACAAAACTCAACAGAAGTTTTGGCAGCATCAGTTGAACGCTTGAGCCTGCGGTTGTCATTACGCAAAACCCTTCTCTCTGCCTCAAGTGCATCTTTTGTGGCTTGATCTCTATCACGGGCTGCGATGGCTGCTGTCTTATCTTCTCTCAAGTTTTCTGGCAGTAGATGGTTTATATGCTTCATCGTTATCTCTAAACCACGCATTTACCCAATCTATTGTAGCTTGATTAAGGTTAATTGCTTTTGTGAGAGGCGGGATCAACTCGTTAATTTTTCTAAGCCTAGCATCATTTGCTTCTCTAGCATCAGCGTTATCCTCAATAGTTTTGAGACTTTTATCTCTGATTTTCTCATACGACAATAGTAGCCTTCGATCTCTTTTCAAATCCTTTTTGAGCACGGGGATTTCTCTGCGTAGCCTGGCAAGCTCATTCTCTAACAATTCTACGTATGCTAGGGCATCTGTATAAGGATCGGATTTGACGTTTAGGACACATACAGCCATTAACAGCGCAGCTAATAATGTAACTAGGTACTTCTTTCCGTTGATTATCATTAGGTTTCCCCCTTAGAAAGAGGGGCAACCCGTAGGCTGCCCCAGTTGAGGCAGACCTACAGTCGGGTAATGGCATCCCATTGGTAGGTTCTCCCTTGTTTTTGCGATCCGCTGTACGAACAGCGCTGCCCGATTAAGGGCACAAGGTTGACAGAAACCACATACTGTGATATAAATTCAGCGGGCAATGCAAGTGGGTTTACTTCCTACCCACATTACGATTGTGTTGCCTAGCACTGTTCCTCTGTCCGTTAGTGTTGGAGCACTTTCGGGCAAGAACGGTGCGTATATCATTTGTAGGGCATCTTCAATCACGTGTGCTATCATAAATTATTCGATAATTACCTGTCAAGAAAAAATGTTGATGAATCAAAATAGTTTTGTTATAATCATTGAGGACAAAGATAATACGGTATTCTCTCAAACGCTTTTGGTGGTTTTAGGCTCAGTGGCTGAGGCGATAAAGGAATAACTCCATATAATTGTAAATGTTACTTTGGTATATAATTCCCTAAAAATGATTTGAAGTGCTTGATTATTGCATTTCTACGCGTCATGCAGAATGCCGGCGGAGCCGATTCCTCGCTTCATGAAGCCGGCGCTTGACCGTGCCGGATTTGAGGTTCTTATCCTCGGCGATTTCACGTATAGACCATGACTTGAAGTAATGCAACTCAGTCACTTCTCGGTAAATTGGCGAAAGATCTGCCACCGCCTCACGTACTTCCTGCCGCAGTGCGTCCAACTCAATTTCAGTCAATGCGTCCAAATTAACCTCGGTCATAGTGAGCGCATCGACAAGAGGCGCAAGCGTCTCATCCGGAATAGGAGTAAGCCGCCTTTGGGTTGAACGCCGATAATCTGCGCATTTGTTACGCGCGATTTTCGACATCCACGCCTTCAGCGAACGCCCCTCCTCAAACGAGCCGATGCTCTTCCAGATTGCAAGGTGTATCTCTTGCAACACATCGGGAGCGTCAGCCGTATTGCCAATCTCTCTGCTGATGATGGACGCAAATACCGATTCATACCGATCAAAAAGAATAGCTAACGCTTCCTCATCGCCCGTCTGAATCCGTTTCGCCAACAGGTCGTCTGTAAGTTGAGGCTGATCCACTGCCCTTTACCTTTATATTCGCAGGCAATGGGGCAAAGGTTCGCTGGCTAGGCAAAAAAGGCTGTTTTGTTTTGCCGATTGTTACAAGGGTACAGTCCCAACTTATATCGTGATGGGTAATACAATGCATAAACTCGGAAACCAATCCGTAATTTTCTTGTATTGAGCGAAGCCCACAAGAAGTAGAGAAGCGCGTCCGATACTTGGTTATGTAATGCCTCGTTTTGGACGAGATGTAATGATATGAGGGAGAAATCGACGATTTTATGATTGACGTTCGCATACTACTCAGAACCTGTTTGAAAAGCCATTTCGAGTAGCATCATGCGTCTCGAAACAGAGCTTTCCTTCAAAACTCGGTTTCTTTCGCTCACAACTGCAGGGTGCGATCAACCGACTGATTAAGGAGGGATCAGATGACTGGAAAGCGAAGGAGCAACTGACCGATAGGGAAGGCGGTAGAAATCCCATAGCTAATCCTGATAGAGGTCCCCCGCGATCAAGCAACCGGATAGGGAGCGCGATAGAGTTCCCATCAGCCTTTAAAAGCACAAGCGGCGCGTCAGGTGTATAGCAACGCCGGATCGCCCCACATCAAAGCCCCAGCGGGGCGACAGCTAGTAGCATTCAAATGCCCCTAACTAGATTCGGTATTTGCTTTTAAAATAGGCTCTAACGCAAGTTGCTAACCATAACAGAGAAACCGAGTTTTTGGTTCACGTTCGCTAAATGACAGGTAAATTGGTCTGATTATCGCCAATCTCGTATTTCCACATCGGAAAAAACTCGGTTTCTGTGCCCCTGTTGGACAAGGCGGCAACTTGCGTTACTTAACTAAAGCATAAACTGTGCCAATGCTTGATCGAAACGATGACGAGACCGACGAAACCCTTGATAGGCTTGGCTTTGAAGGATACGGACGGAGAGTTAGCGTGAGAGTGGGTGGAGTTGAAAGTGTCCCACAATAGGACGGTTAAAATGGATCGAGAAGGAAGATTGTTTGGCAGAAAACCTGTAACCACGCGGATACGGGCGAGGTTGTCCCAGAACGCTACACGATCCCATTTTGGGACAGTTGAGAAGGATTCACTGGTACATTACGTCGTGGTGGGAAGACGCGATGAGTCCATTTTTCCGGTCTTCATGTAAAATAACATGAATAGTCAATTTAAAGCAGACCTTTTGGTACCTCAATCCGACACAATAAGTTGATACAACTTCAATTTCCGATACAGGGTTGATCGCGCCATCTTCAAGGCTTGGGCAGTCTGCGTGATATTATTGTCCATCATCGTGAGTGCATGAGCCAGTGTTTGACGTTCCACCTGATCAAACGGCAGGATTTTAGTTAAATCAGGGGAAAATAGGGTAGGGTGGGAAGAAATCATTGACGAAATCTGTCGAGGCAAGTTGATTGGTTGTAGCAGCTTTGTCGTTTCAAGCAGAACAGCGCGTTCAATGGTGTTTTCCAGCTCGCGTACATTGCCGGGAAAGTCATGTTGCATCAATAATCGTAAAGCATCGATGGAAATCGCCTTAATGGATTTCATCGACTTTCCGGCGAATTTCTTCAGAAAATGGTTCGCTAAGAGTGGAATATCTTCGCGCCGGTCCCGAAGTGGGGGCAACTCAATCGGAAACGTGGCGATCCGATAATACAGATCTTTACGGAACGTACCTGCCTTCACCGCGGCTTCTAAATCCTGATTTGTCGCTGTTAGCACTCGGATGTCGATTGGGATGTTGGATGTACCGCCAACGCGCTGGATCTGCCATTCTTCGAGAACGCGCAACAATTTCGCTTGCAGACCCCATTGCAGTTCACCAATTTCATCAAAAAAGATAGTCCCTCGATTCGCATGTTCAAATTTGCCGATTCGCTTTGTTGTGGCACCGGTGAAAGCCCCCTGTTCATGCCCGAACAGCTCGCTTTCAATCAGTGCTTCCGGAATGGCAGCGCAGTTGACAGTAACAAATGGTTCCTCTTTACGAGGGCTATTGGCGTGGATGGCGTGTGCGACCAATTCTTTACCCGTACCGCTTTCTCCTGAAATAAGCACGGTGATGTCACTGTCAGCCGCGAGTTGAATCAACCTGAATATCCGGTGCATGATTAGGCTTTCGCCTACAATCTCGGGAAATGAGTGCCTCGTCTTCATTTCGGAGCGAGAACGGAGCACCTCGGCTATCATCTGCTGGAGTGCTGCATCTTTAGATATATCACGGTAACTGACAACGTTACCGGGAGAATCGCCTTGATTATTCCGCACCGGAGTAATTAAGCGATAGAGCAACCTCGATTCAGACTGGCTAGTTTCTCCAATCTCTTCCACCACGTTTTCAAGTTTTTCAGAGAATGGTGTATCCCCAGGTTCCGGTATCTCCGGCGTATGGAAACGGTCTTCCGCACATGCTCTGAGTTCCTCCGGCGGCATCTGTCTAAGTTGCTCTTCTGTTAAATCAAACAGTTGCTGATAGTATTGATTTGCAAACAATAGGCGCCCGTCGTCATCGAACATTCCGATCGCGTCTCCCGCTGAATCAAGCACCGTTTCGAGCCTCTGATTCTTGATTGCGAGGTTTTGATGATCCGTCATGATTTGCTGCTGTTTTTTGGCGAACTCCTGTTCGACGTTCCACCTCTCGACAAGGGAAAGCGTAATCTGCTGAACCTCCTCCGGCGCAATAGGTTTTCGGATATAGAGCAGTTTGTTCAACAATTCCATATCGCGAACAATCTCGGGCAGCGGTTTATCCGTGTAAGCGGTCATGATGACCATCTCGATGTCCTTCTCGCTCTGTCTGATTCGGCGGATCGCTTCCACCCCGTCGATGCCCGGAGGCATTCTGACATCAATGTACGCAACCGCAATCGGGCGCTTTGATGCCTTCTCGGTGCATATAATATCGTGCGCCTCCTCGCCGCTTGTCGCATACAAGAGTTCAAAGTTGGGCAGAAATAAGGTTTTATTCTGCGGAGCCCTGTCAAGAAAGGTCTCTGCTATCGAAGCCGTTAATCTCTGTCTATGTTTGGGATTCAACATATCTCTGAAGTCGCGGTGAATCTCGACTTCGTCATCGACAATCAATACGCGATAATTCCAATGTTCTTTTAAATCCATTAAACAACCCCTGTTGCTACGACTTGGCGTCACTTGATTTCGTAGGATCAAGTGACTGATTAGGGAACGCGATAGAACTCCCATAGAGAGTCCATCCCGCCTGTTGTTCTGTTGGTTGAGAAACCCAACCCCTACGAATCCTCAAGCGGACCACCCTTTGCTATAAAGGCGAAATTCCCTCGCCCGTTCAACAACCGGCAATAAAAATGTCTCCCTACGGTATCACCGAGGAGCAACGCAGCATGATTCGCATCGTTGTACCTTTGCCGATTCCCTCGCTTAAGGCGTGAATTTGCCCGCCGGACCCGATCACAAAATTAGCAATCGAATGGAGGCCCAGGCCCATCCCCGATTCCTTCGTCGTATATCCAGCCGAGAAAATCAGCTGCAAGTTTTTCTGTTCGATACCGACGCCGTTATCGGTAAAATCTAGGCAGACGAAATCCTCGCTGATATTGGCTCTGATGCCGATGCGCGGTGTTTCGCCCAGTCCACCCGATTGAGTGAGTTCATCGATGGCTTCTATTGAATTTTTGATCAGGTTTACCAACATTTGATGAAATTGACTCTCTTGAATCCGAAACTCTTCCGGCGCACTCTCGCAGTCGACATTCACCCTGATACCTCTTTTGTCAATCGAATCTTGCTGTAATTTAATTGCATTCAAGATCGCCCCCTCAAGGTTGATATTTTTCCGCGTCATACCGGGTTGATTAGAGGACTTTTGCGCACTGATAATATCATTGATATGCGCTACTCTTTCACCGACACGTTCAAGCGTCTCGACCACCTCTCTATGCTGGTTCGTAAAATCTGCAGCGAGCGCGATCAAAAATGGGAGCACCTGCTGCCCTTTCGGATCATCTTTGATATAATCAACCCAATCCTCTTGATGTGCTTTTACTATATCGGCAAATGCGAAGAAGTCCTGCATGAGTTGATTACCAACTAAGTTCTCTTGGAGCACGTTAATTCCGACCGTCACGCTATTGATTGCGTTGCCGATATTATGGAGTATTGTCTCGACAATTTCCAATCGTCCTTGTGCAAATGCTTGCGTCAACGCTTCTTCGGCGACTACTCGATGCGTCACATCGCGGAAAACAATCACGCCACCTTTCCTAATTCCTTCTCCGTCCTGTAGCGGTGTCCCGCTGACACTGATAAAAATTCCTTCCGGCACTTCCGGGGTGCGAACAAACATCTCCACTTCCTCCGAAGTTTCTCCTCTGAGGGCGCGTGCAAGTGGAAGTTCATCTGCTGGAAAGGGTGTAACTCTATCGGGGAAAAAGAAACCGTAGTTCCCACTCCACTTTTCGGGGGTTGTGTCGATTGGACCGGTTCCGAGAATGGATTGGGCACTTGGATTAAAGATCGTGAAGGCGCCGTTTGTATCGGCGGCGATCACCCCGTCACCCATACTATTAAAAATGGTATCCGTCAGTTGAACCTGATTCTGCAGTTGCCGCATCGTTTGTTCCAACTGTGTCGCTGCTATTTTGTCCTTTGTAATGTCGCGAACAATACACACGCTGGCAACTATCTCCTGATTCTCGTCAAACAAGGGGAGGGCATTAGTCATCAAGTGAATTCCCTCCGTCCGGTCCTTATTGCGCACAAAGAGCTCTAAATCTCTTATTTCCTTGCCCTCCGCGAGATGTGTCGCCATAAGCTGAGCCACTGGAACGAGTGTTTCTTTGTCAGAATAAAAAACACCGTGGGTTTCAGACCATAGACTGAGTGACGTGCTTGGGGTCTCCTTACCGACCATCTGCTGTATAATCGGATTGAGGAACAATATCTCGCCTGTGAAACTGAAGACGACGATGCCGTCATACATACTATCAAATACGGTTTTCATCAGTTGGGTTTGGCGGCGCAACTCGCTGATAGTCTGGTTCGATTGCTCCTCCGTCGTTTTGTATTTGGCGATGTCGCGGAACGTTATAACCATGCCGTTGGGGGTTTCTTCCTCATCTTTGACGGGCGTAACGTTATAGTCAATAGGTATTTCTCGACCAGATTTCGCAATGAGATAAGTGTTGTGGTCTCCCTCGGGAGCAGAAGTCAACCCCCCGGCGGTAACAATTCCGTTTTGGAGAGCGTCAAGTAAAATCCTACTTTTTTTAAGGTTCCCTGCGTTTCCAACATAAATATCGAGAATATCCGTAACCTGCTTTCCGGTCGCTTCCTCTATTTTCCAACCTGTTAACGTCACGCCAACCGGATTCATGAATGTTATCAATCCCCGTCGATCAGTTGAAATAATCGCGTCACTGAAAATGTTGATACTATTACGCTGCAGTTCATCGCGTTCTTTGGCTTCGTGAATTAACCTATGCCAGTGTAGTTGCTGTTCGATACCCAAAGATAATTGATTCTCGCCGAACGGTTTAAAGATATGACCGAGTACCTTAACCTGCTTTATCCGTTCTAATACATCCGTCTCTATCGAGTCAATCAGGCAAATCACGGGAATGTCGAAACGGTGATGTATCTCCTCGGCAGTTTTGACAGCAGCCATGGCGCCTTCAAGTCCTACATAGACCATGACCAAATCGACCTGCATTTCCGGCATCTTTTCAATGGCGTGTTCCCCATCCAAAACCGAGGCGCACACACTGTATCCGAGAGATTTTAGTCGTGTCTCAATCTCTCGGTCAAAAGGCACGGTATTCTCAACAATTAGAATCTTTGTTTTTGCCATATGCCCGGTTAGTCCCGGTTAAGAACCTGTTTGAAAAGTCATTTCGAGTAGAATCATGCGTCTCGAAACCGAGTTTTTTATAGTTTGTATCAAATGAGCGAATAAATCAAGCACGCGATTAGCACGCGCGATAGGGACCCCAATGCGATAGAAATTCCGGCGCGATAGAGATCCTGACTGCAAAGAATCAAGCGAATGGATACTGAGCGCGATAGAGCTCCCATAGCTAATCCCGATAGAGATCTTATGGCAACCGTGGTATCCCTCGCCGAAAGTGCCGCGAATATTGTAACGGAAGTGGGGACTAGGTCAAGCAAAAAACGGACGAACACCAGTTAACCCCTGTCGAAATGGGCACGGAGGTTCAGAGAGAACGCCGACAGATCGAACAGATCTGCGATCATCTGTATCCCTTAATTCCGTTTAATGGTGCAACCGCTCCAGCCCCAGTGTGTATGGCGCCCTCTTCCGGTAGCATATATCACCTGAGTCAGACGTTCATTGGTGATCGTGACATGAAAGCTCCTTTCGACACTTTCGGTTCCCGCGGGAATCCTAAATCTCCGGATTTTCTTCTCTCCGTTGGCGATGAGATTTATTTCCTGCGGCTCGGCCCCGCCAGTTGAGAAATAGCAAGTCACTTCATATTCACCGTTAGGAAGCGCAACTCTGAAAACGCCGTCCTCTTTACCCAGCACCCCGTCACGATACGGTTCGGACAGATTGGA
>JAJDTR010000065.1 GCA_022827055.1 Candidatus Poribacteria bacterium
CGAATCTCCGAGCCAAAACTTATCCTGTTACTGTCGAAGACGACAAAATCGTCCTTCACCTCGGATAACTAAAAGAGTAATTCCTGTCGGAAGGCATCCGGTACGTTGCCGTTTGGCAAACTCTCTGGGTAGATTACCTCACTTGATTGGTGAAATTGAGCCAGAACATGAACGTGCCGATGCCCGTGAGAACGGCTCCCGTCAGGAAAAGGCTGTGGTAGCCCAGCGCCGTGATAAGAAAACCGCCGCTTAACGCCATAAATGCAAAGCTGCCTCCTGCAGCCATCTCCCCCGCGCCGGACGCTATGCCGCGCTGTTCCGGCGAAACTACCTCCATCGTATAAATCATGAACGTCGGGTACCGAATTGAGGCTAACACCATAACAGCCACAAATCCCAAGCTGGCGGCACCCCAATGGGAGAAGAGTGCCAACGGAATTAGGCTGATTGCCGAACCCAACGACGACCAGAGCGCTGCACCGCCATTTCCCCAGCGCGATGTGAGAATGGGCATAATCAATGCCGCCGGGGCAGCTAGGAGTCTACCAATAGCCATTACAATGCCGATGTGCGCAATTGGCACCTTCAACCCTGCGTCCAAGTAGACGTTGAAGAAAAAGTGCACCACTGCTAAACTGGTGATTGTAAGCATCCTTATGAGACTCAGTAGCAGAATCAGGGAGAAGCGAGATGACCCACGCCCGACATGTTGTCCGGATGTCCGCTGTGGAGGAGAGTCGGGGGTAATGGCACACACGGACAATATCGCCGGTAGAATTAATAGCGTGGCGATCAATAGTGACCAGCGGTACGGGGCGGGTTGTGATAGCGAATCTCCTAGAACCAAGCTGAGAAAAGTAGGAAGTATGCCGCCCGCCAAGTTACCTGCAAAACCGGCCAGCGACCCGATTGCGGCGTATACCGAAAAGACATGATTGCGTTCCTTGCCACTGGTGGCATTCATTAAAAACGGCGCCGTGTTGACAAAATATACCGCGGCGCCGACAGCAGCGACCATATAGCTAGCTATCAACCAACTGTCGCGCCCTACGCCGGGTTCCAATTCGACTAAAAGCAACAGACCGTATCCTACGATAACCAAGACCAATCCCGTAAGCATCGTCCGGCGGCATCCCCAGCGCTGGGTTAGCCTGCCGGCGGGCAAGCTGAAGATGGCGAATGCGCACATGCCAATGCCGTTAATTAATCCAATGAATTCTGGCCCGTAGCCTAATCGAAGCAGATACAAATTGAATAATAGGACATGCACCCCTTCAAGCGTAAAACCGATTAAGCTTGCGGTGATAAAGTAAAGACGGGCGTTACGGCTGGAATTTCTCAGCAGGTGTAGGTAGGATGTGACGCTGTGCATGCGTGTCGTCAACGTTGGGTGAGACCGTTGCGAAGAATTCTCTCCTTGTGTGGTGCGTTGTGTTATAACATTTTTATCATTACGTAAACATCAATCAGGCGCGGCGTCGGATAGACAGCTTTGGATACTATGCATGATAGAGCCTATTTTAGCCCGGATTCGTTGTCTGGTCAACGCGAATCTCCCGGCGATTATGTGAAGCAAAAACGAGTCATCAAATCCGGACATTCCGACACAAAAAATACATCGGAATCCCACTTTTCTGTAACATATTCGCACTACAATCGACATTGACGGAAACGGAATTACCGAATTAATCTGGGACTAAATTGCGAGCCAGTCGTTCAATTTGAGGAGCGCGCCTACCATGAAAATCATTCATCTTGATCCGGAACACCCGACCGAAACAGTGATTCAGATTGAGGGGTTGCGTCGGTCGATAACGCTAATGCACATTACCGACTCGCACTTACACCTCGCTGATGAACGTGATCCTGAAGCGTTAGAACTGATAAAGTCGAAGAAAGCGAAGCGTCCGGACGTACACGAGCGCTTCATTGAGGCGCTCGCCCGAAGCAATGAATCGGAGGTTGACGCGACAATCTTTACCGGAGACATCACCAATTTTCCATCTTGGGCGGCAATTGAGGCGATTGCAAACGGCGTGGCGACGCTTTCCGCGCCATATCTCTATACGTTGGGGAATCATGATTGGCATTTTCCATTTCTGGACTGGAACGACGCAACCCGAGACGAATACTATCCTCGCTTTGAGGGGCTAATTGATGGAGATCCACGATGTCAAGCGAAGGAGATTAGCGGTGTCAAACTAATCGCCCTTGATAACAGCAATTACCAAATCGCGATGGCGCAAATGGATTTCGTCAAAGAAGAGCTGAAAACCGGTATGCCTTGCTTGTTGTTTATTCACATCCCCATCTTTATTCGCTCCCTTCTGGACCCTGTTCTTGAGCGATGGAAAGCTCCGATCATGATGGCGGCTACAGAGGGTTGGACGGAGGAAACGAGGGCAACATCGCCGGAGTTTCTCCCGAATGAAACAACATTGGAATTCCACAAGTATTTGACAGAGGGGGCATGTGATAACATTGCCGCGATATGTTGCGGGCACGTCCATTTCTCGCACGCTGACGCTTTTCGGGCTGGACGATTTCAATACGTTACCAATGCGGGCTTTGATGGCGTTTCGCGGCTTATCCGGCTAGAACCGTATGCCTCCAATTAAATGAGAGATGCTCCAAAATCGGTTCGCTCATATAAATAAATTGGGCAAAGCAAACGAGTTTGTGTTAAGCCGGTACGCGTAGCAAAATCGCTATCGCATTCGCTAATCGCTCGTTTGATTCCCGCCCCTACGAGTTCTCTTTGCGCTGTACACCTGCTTCTTGACTCGCGATTACGGCTTAATCCGTAGGGATTGGGCGGCCCAACCCTTTGAGTGTTGAGCATCGAATCATGCTGCGCAGCATCCAAATTAGATGTTCCGTGCCAATAGTAGGTGCAACATCAATCAGTTGAACTATTCGTAAGAGAAACCGATAGACTAGAAAGGGAGAAGTATGAGGGCTGAGCCGAATTTGTTAAAAAATGTTATCTTCTGCATCGGTGACGGGATGGGGTTCGAGAAGGTGAAAGCCGCCGGGCTTTATGCGCACGGCGAGGCAGGTACACTATCATTTGAAGCATTCCCGTACCAAGGTGAAGTGACGACGCACTCGGCGGATTCGTCCATGACCGACTCAGCCGCAGCGGCAACCGCTATGGCTACCGGATTCAAAGTCAACAACGGCGTCCTCAGCACCGCGTTGCCCGGTGACGGGCGCGAATTGTACACGCTCTTGGAGTACTTCAGGGATCAAGGCAAGAGTACGGGATTGGTTTCCACGACATTTATTACTCACGCGACACCGGCAGCCTTCGGCGCTCACAACCCCAAACGCGGCAATCTAGCCGAGATCGCGGACGACTACCTGAACTACACGCGACCGAATGTGTTGTTTGGCGGTGGCGGCAACGGCATTTCTACCGCCGCAGCGGAAGCGGCGGCATACACCGTTGTGACAAATCGGCGGGAGTTGCTGACGTTAGATACCGAGAACCTTACGCGGGTTTCCGGCCAGTTTGGCGATACCAATCTCCCTTACGAGTATGACGGGCTAGGCGAACTCCCTCACCTTTCCGAGATGGCGGCAACCGCTTTGGACATATTGGCTGGGAACCCGGCTGGGTTCTTCCTAATGATTGAAGGGGGCAGAATAGATCATGCGGGACATTCCAACGACATTGAGCGAAATGTCTGCGAAACAATCGAGTTTTCCAATACGTTGAGAGTGGTGATGAACTGGAGCAAGGGACGAAACGATACACTTGTCATTGTCACTGCCGACCACGAAACCGGTGGATTGAAGGTTTTGGAGAACAATGGGCCGGGAAATTTTCCAACCGTCACGTGGTCAACCGCCGGACACACGGAGACCAACGTCCCGGTCTACGGTTGGGGGGTGAATGCTGGGCGAATCGGAGGCGTGATGGATAACACCGACTTGTACAATATTGTACGCAATGGGATAGGCTGAACAATGCAGACGGTTGGGCCTAATGTTGTAGCACAGCAGGTCTGTTTTGACTAAAATTAATGGTGTTGAATTCGGTCGTCGGAGAATTTCCACTGAACATTTACAATGGCATCATTTGTAACGCTGCTGAAAACTTGCTCGTTACGTAGCACAAATACCATGCGACTGCAAGAGTCCGATAACTCCCCCTTTTGTTGCTACTGGGGAGGAAAGGAGTAACGCATGAGTACCAAGGCTTTTTTCAAGAAGGCAAGTCCATATCAGGACGATGCCATGAACCTTCCCGTTGAAGATTTGGATCAGGCGATCCCCTTTTACGAAACCGTCATGGGATTTAAGCTGGAGGCGAAGCGAAATGTCCCTCACAAATCTGCCGTATTGTCGAGGGATGGCATTCAGATTGGCTTGGCGGAGAATGGCGGCGATCCTTCAAACGATGGTTGTTTCTTTGAAGTCGACGACGTAGAGCTCGCCTTCAGCGAATTGAAGGCTAACGGCTTGGACAGAGAAGAGGCAGACTACCAAGTTGATGAGCCCTACGTTCTATTTTTTATCATCGCACCCGACGGTTTATGCTACTGTATTGGCGAGCGGCGCTCAGCTACGAATAGAACTCTGACCCGAAGTGGCATTACCTGTTGTGGTCGTCATAATCCTCTACTGATCCTCTCAAATCACCCGTGCCCCAAGGGTAGAGGAATCCCACGTTCACCCCATGCGCCGCATGCACGAACACCGTTAGTCCGCATCGGGCGAAGGCGTCCTGCACTTCGATTGCACTGGTAGGTGAGGCCGCGGGCCCCACCACGTAAGATGTTCTAGTCCGATTATTCCGAGAAC
>JAJDTR010000167.1 GCA_022827055.1 Candidatus Poribacteria bacterium
CAAACTAGGAAGATTGAAATTTCACACCGTCCGAAGAGACCAAAACCTGAGCGAAACCCAACATCCTATCTTTCGATCTTCCGCACCTCTCACTGTTCTCAGGCCACCAATCTTCCCGCCTTCTAATCTTCCCCCTTCCTGTTTTCCTCACTACTCACTGACAACCGCTTTCCCCGTCTCCCTCTCGTCCTTCCATTCTTCCGCCCTTCCCCACTGGCCACAGGTCACTAGCCACTGACCACTGTTTCTACTCGCCACTGCCTTTACCATCCATCGCCTCCCCGCGCAACAGAAACGCCCGAATATCATACCGCCCCGGCCGCTCCACCGGCAGCGCCCCCTCGTCAATCATGACATCCAACGGCGAGGCCTGCGTCCGAACCGGCATCGTCACCACCTCATGCATCCGCGCCGACTCATAGATAGCCATGATAATCTCCACCGCCGCCATCCCGTTCTCGGCTCTGCCCCGGTGCTCCGCCCTCCCCTCAATCCATTCCACCAACTCCCGCGCCTGAGCGACAGACGCATCCTCCCCCTCGCGCCTGCGTTCCTCCCATCGTCCAGTCCGACCGCTAAGCAGCCGCACGCGAGACTCATCCAGATCCAAGATGCCGTCCGTGCCGTAGAACGTGCCGCCCTGGCGCCCCTCCCCGCCCAACTCCTGCAGCAACTGCCCGACCGCGCCGTTATCGAACCCGATAATGCCAGCGCTCCGGTCCTCAATGCGCGTGTCCCGCTCATAGCGGTCCGTCTTCCGCTCGACATTCCCGATCACCCATTCGGCATTGGCGTCGCCCATCACGAACCGCATCATATCGAAGATGTGAGAGCAGTCATTGAGCAAACCCTGCCTCCCCACCGTCATGACATGCCGCACCGGACCGATGGCGCCGTCCGCGATGAGTTCCCGCGCCTCGTTCCAAGCAGGATTGAAACGCCGTTGATGACCGATAGCCAACTTCACCCCGTTCCGTTCCGCGGCAATCATCATCTCGTTGCACTCGCCCATGCAAGTCGCCATCGGTTTCTCGCACAGCACTGCCTTCGGTTGACGGGCGCAGATCGCAATGGTGATCGGCGCATGAAGTTTATGCCACGTGGCGTTGCTGACGATGTCCAGGTTCTCCCGGTCCAGCATCTCTCGGAAATCCGTGTATCGCTTCTCGATGCCGTACTGCTCGCCGAAGGCGTCCCCCGCCTCCGCCACCGGATCTGCCAGAGCTACCATCTGCAGGTTGTCAACGCCTAGGTACCCGCGCGCATGAAGATGAGAGATGCTTCCGCACCCGACAATCCCGACCCGATATTTGTCTGCCATAACTCCCCTCCCCCGTTAATTATTCCAATCCTACGACCGCCCGATTGGAAAACTCTCCAATACATCACCTTCGCTTATCAGATTAGCTCCAAAGTTAATCCCATTCATATTTGGACATATTTGGTAGGTGCGACCAACCGACCCCAAAACCGTAGGAGGAAATTCCGATTCCCGATTTGCTGAATCAAGGATTAACCAAACGATCAACTGAACGGATAGCGAAGGCGATAGAAGATCCCATTGTGACGACGATAGAGATTCCCTAGTCGTTGCCCCCTAGGCTTTAACCGCTGATATGACTCCGCTTCACGTCGAATCTCCCCCAGTCCCTCACCGCATTAACCTCCCACGCACCTATCATTACCGCACATATTGTATTATATACGACGTAATCATACTATATATTGACGTTCACGCAAAACACCCGCCATGAAAACAACATCCCCCGGCAAAAGACACTATTTCATAACAAAATTTCATAACTCTGTCTTAACCTCATCGACCTAAAAACCCCAATGAACCCACTCATAGCAAGGGTTATCGCCCTCTCTCCATCTCTCCCATAAATCCCAATTTGTTATGAAAAGTATGAAATTCTCCAAGCCCTCGTCCTTACTTACCTCTAGAAACTGGTCACTAGCCACTGCCTTTCCGTCTTCCCCTCTTCCATCCTTCCTCCCTTCCCTCCTTCCAATCTTCCTCCCGTCTTCTCGTCTTCCATCCTTCCCACCGCCTTTACTAACCACTGACCACTGGTCACTGGCCACTGTCTTTCCACTGCCCACTCGGCGATTCGTAACGCACCCCCCGCGGCGGCAGAAATTGCCGGAGATGCCGGCAACCGTAAGCAAACCCCTCCAACCCCGGCATACCCCTATCCTCATTCTCGACACACAGCACATAGTCGTACCCCGATTCGACCAGCGCGCCGACCACAGTCCCCCAATCCAACTGACCGCGCCCCGGCACCCGGTACTGCCACCACCAGTTGCCGATAATGCCCTGCCGGTACAGCATTCGCGGACTCACCTCGCAATCCTTCACATCGGCGTAATACCACTTGCCCGCATACTCCCGAATCACATCTTCAGCCGGCATAATCATCATCCATACCCAGTGCGACGGGTCGCAGGACAAGCCCAGGTGATCGGACGGCACCGCGTCCAGAATCTTGTCCCACATCTCCGGATTGCAACCGATATTCCCCATGCGCACCGCCACATCCAAGGCAATCTTGATATCCTTATCCTCCGCGGATTTGACCACCGGCGCGAACATCTCGGCGAATTGCTCCACCAATTCGTCAGAGCGGTCGCTCACGTTCCCCGGCGGATACGAATACGTGCCGTAGAACCGCCCATTCATCACCGGCGAGCCGCTCCCCGTGACCACTACCGGGCACCCCAGCACCGCGGCGGACTCAATCGCTCGTATCAAACGGCTCTGCTCCGCCGTGCGCTCCTCCTCGCGTTCATCCAGCAAGTTGCAGTGCGAAGTGACACAAGCCAGATACAGCCCATGCCGGTCCAACGTCTCCAAGACCTCATCAGGCCCCTCGGTCAGAACACGATTTGAATCCAGCACGCCCCTGTCAGCCAGTCGCACACAATCGAAATCGTGTTCACTTGCCCACGCGGCGCACTTCTCCAAACTCCATGTACCGTCCCCGGCACTCGTCTGAAAACTAATATCCATTTCCCCCTCCACTTCGATACGGACAAGGCTGCCCCGTAGGGGATGGGTCCCCCAACCTGCTGCGAACCAAATAGTAGTAGGCACACGCCGTGTGCCGTAAACCGCCTTGTGTGATACAACTACAAATGTAGGAGCGACCTCCCTGTCGCGACCTAGAGAGGATCCCTACCGCTCTCGCCTCTAACGACTGCCCCACTTTTCTCTTCCCGTCTTCTATCCTTCCGCCCTTCCGCTTTCGTCACTACTCCTTGCCCTCTCCCACTCTTCGCGTCTTCACGCTTACTCGTTTTCCCGTCTTCCTTCCTCGCCTCTGCTTTACTGATCACTGGCCACTGGTCACCGGCCACTGTCCCTCCTCTCCAACCGCTGATGCGATTCCGCTTCACGCCGAATCTCATCCCAATCCCAGAGCTGCGGAATATACTCCACATTCGCCCATGCCTCCGCCTGATCCGCATAATGCGGGCTTCCCGGATGCCCCGACGCCCCCAACGGCACAATCCACCGGGACTTTGTCCAATCCGACGGATCATGGATATACCGATTCACCGATATCCCCGTGGGGACAAACTCCTCCTGCACCCCGTAACCGCCCGCAAGCGGCGTGTCCCCGTCGCCGTGCGTCTCCACCGATGGCGGATCCAACTGTTCCGCCGCCTCCGGAAATACCTCCGATAACGGGTGACGCGGTTCTGTACGGTGCAGCCGCCCCCACCGCCATTCGGACATATCCTCCCCGAGCGATTCCCGAAGCTCCCGTACGGCGTGGCTTAGACTCGCCGCCAGCAGTTCTTCCCAGCCGGTATCCGCCGGTAACATGGACGCATCATTCCGTTCAAGGCCAAGCGTCATCTGTTCCACAATTTGACGCAATACGGTCCCGCTGCCCGCCGCCTCCGATAGTACCTCCGACGCGAAATCCCCCAACAGATGTTCGACAATCCGGCGAACGACGTGCGACTTTGTCTTCGCATAGATCAGCGGCTGCGCTAGGTCGCGGTCCATGTTGTAATCCCAACCGCGCATCAGTTCGAGCGCCGCCTCCGACCCTGCGTCAAACGGCTCGATCTCCATTAACGCCCTCGTGAAAATTCTCGCCGGTTCGGAGATGCTGTCCGCGTGGATACGCGCCATGTCGTCCACCGTCGCCGACCCCGCCTCCAGCCCCAATATGCCTGCTTGCACCCGCCGCGCGCGGTATTCCGGCGTGAAACACAACCCCACATAATAAGGGTAATCATGCCCCGCAACCCGCTGATTGCAGGTGACGGCATACCCTGCTTCCGGGTTGATGGCTTTCGGCAACTCGTCGTGCGGGATGTAGCCGTTCCACTCATACTCGCTCGTCCAGCCGGGCACAGCGCGCCATCCGTTCGCCTCGCCCCGAACCGGAATCTTCCCTGCGTGGATATAGCCGAAGTTCCCGTCCACATCAGCCACGGCGTAGTTGTTGACGCGGTCGGTCCAATGACGAAACGCTTCGTGCAATTCGGCGACCGATCGGCTCTTCATGGCGTCGAGCGCCGCGTCCACCCAGCGCGAGCCGTCAATCAGGCCGGGGTCGCTGATTGCCACGCCGACGCCCGCCGCCGGATCCCCGGCAATCACGGGACCGTGATGCGTCACCGTCACCTGGTGCTCCACCGAATCCCCGCCTCGCACCTCAATCGTTTCCTTCAGCACCTCCGCCTCGCACCATTCGCCCTTGAACAGGTATTCGCGCCCATCGGCTCCCTCCCGGAACCGTTCGATGAACAGGTCCTGCGTGTCCGCGCTGCCGTAGGTCATCCCCCACGCCACGTGCTCGTTGTGGCAGAAATGGAGCGCGCCCGGCATCCCCGGCACCGAGTGCCCGATAACCGAAAACTCCGGGCACGAGAGATGGACCTGATAGTAGACGCTCGGCGTGTCCAACGCACGATGCGAGTCGCCCGCGACCAACGGCAATCCCGACGCCGTCAACTCTCCCGAGATCGACCACGCATTCGATCCGAAATCGCTCTCGTTCAGCCAGTTCACCTCCTCGGCGGCTTTGGTGAGTTCCTCGAGTCCGTCCAGCGGCGGTCCTTCATACACCGCGCCGGGCGGCACCGTGATTAGATGTCCGGCGGGATATCCCTTGATTAAGTTTGCCGCCCGCTCCCCGCCAATCGCTATCGCCAACCGCGTCAGGAACAGCTTCGGTTCGAACGTGCCCAACAGCGTGTTGCGCATCTTGTAGACCGCGAGACAATGCCAATTCTCCCACCGCTCCGGGCGCGCGTCCAAGAGTTTATACTCAATCGGCAATGTCCTCGTCGTATCCAGAAAGGCGTTCACGCCAGCGGCGTAAGAATCAATCATCGATTTTGCCGCGGGACTGGCGAGCTTGTAATCCAGCTTCGCCGTGCGCCCCATGCCCGCCGCCCGCAGCAGCCTGTCCCGCTCGACCCCGCCCGCTCCGGCGTACTCCGACCATCTCCCCAACGCTTGGTGCCGGTCAAAATCCATGTGCCAGAGCCGGTCCTGCGCGGTGGCGAACCCCTGCGCGAAAAACAGATCCGCCTCGTTTTCCGCGCGGATATGCGGGATGCCCCACCGGTCGCGGTATACGTCGACAGCAGCCCCGAGTTCCGGCAGCCGCATGGTCGTGGTGAGATCGGGCAAAGCCGACCTGAGATCATTCTCGGTAATCTTCGCGTCCATTGTCCTTCCTATGTGAGTTAGAAAGTGTCTTCAGTTTACGTAACCGCCGCGGAGTATTGGCGACTCAATTCCCGGCGGCGAAACGGCTAGCATCCCACAACAGCACCGTTCCATCTCGGCTTCCACTTGCAAGTAGCTTGCCGTCCGGACTAAATTCAACCTTTTCGACAGCACCGGTGTGTCCGGTGAGGGTCCGCTGATGATCCCCGGTTGCCGGATTCCATAGCCGCACTGTACCGTCATAACTTCCGCTGGCAAGTAAGGTGCCGTCAAGGCTGAACGCTATGCTGGTAACGTAAGCCCAGTTCTCAGTGAGTGTGCGCCTGTGCTCCCCGGTTGACGCATCCCACAACCGCACTGTCCCGTCATCGCTTCCGCTGGCAAGTGTAATACCATCCGGACTGAACCCTACGCTGTTCACCGGCAGCTTATGCCCGCCGAGCGTACGACGGTGCTCCCCGGTTAACGTATCCCATAGTCGAACCGTCTTGTCCCCATAATCCCCGCCGCTGGCAACCGTCCTGCCGTCCGGGCTAATCGCTACACATTTGACGTTGCCTGCATGACCGATTAGCGTGTGCCGAGGTTGTCCCGACGCCGCATCCCACAGACGCACGGTGTGGTCATGGCCCCCGCTGGCAAGCATCCCGCCGTCTGCACTGAACGCCATGCAGATGACACGATCAGTGTGCCCGGCGAGAGTACCCCGGTGTTCCTCGGTTGACGCAGTCCACAGTTGAATCGTGAAATCACTGCACCCGACCGCGAGCGCGCTGGTAGCCGGATTGAAGGCTACGCTATCGACCCAGTTCGTGGACGCCGACAGTCTATGTTGTGCCCCCGTCGCTAACTCCCATAGCTGCACCGTATTTCCCAGGAAGGAACCTGTGGCAATTGTCCCGCCATCCGGGCTGAATGCCATGCAAAAGATGCTTGTCGAATGCCCCGTGAGTGTGCGCCGGTGTTCACCGGTTACCGGATTCCAAAGCCGCACCGTATTGTCCCCGTACGGTGCAGCGCTAGCAAGCGTTCCACCATCCGGGCTGAAGGCTACGCACCTAACGGCGTCCGCATGCCCGGATAATGTCAACAGATGTGCGCCTGTTGCGGCATCCCACAATCGGACCGTATTGTCTCCGGATGTATAAGGTATTCCGCCGCCGCCGGCAATCGTTTTCCCATCCGGGCTGAACGTCACGTCATTTACGCCGTTAGCATGACCCCCGAGCCCCCGCTGGAGGTTCCCGTTTTTGGCGTCCAACAATCGCACCAAACCGTCATAGCTAGCGCTGGCAATCGTTTCCCCGTCCGGACTGAACGTTACGGAAGCGACACTATCGGTATGGCCGCCGACCGTGTGTTTATGTTTCCCTCTCCTTACCTCCCACAACCGAATCGTCTTGTCGGCGCTTGCACTCGCAAGTGTCTTTCCATCAGGGCTGAACGCTACGCTGTTGACGTATTTCGTGTGCCCTTTGAGTGTGCGTAGAAGTTTCCCATTCTTGACATTCCACAATCGTGCCAAATATTCCCGACGGTGCACTAAGGAATTACCTCTCCTGCCGACGCTGGCGCCGCCGTTGGCGAGCGTCTTCCCATCCGGACTGAACGCTACGCAATAAACCGAATCCGCCTGCCCTTTGATCGTGCGCTGAAGTGTGCCGCTTTTGGCATCCCACAATCGCACAGTCCTGTCGGTGCAGCCGCCAACGAGTCTCCTCCCATCGGGGCTAAACGCTATGCTTGTCATCCTGGCCGTCGCATCCCCAACAATTAGGTTAACCTCCTTATATGTATCCGCATCATAGTACCAAATTCCCACGGATCCGGCGACGGCAAGCCGGGTGCCGTCCGGGGAATACGCTATATCATTTATCGTGCCTTTGCCCAATCGCGCTGTAGCGCCTTCCGGCAAGTGCCATTGCGTGTAGTCTTGGGCGAGAGTATTAAGCGGAAACAGAACAGCGAGTAAAAGGAAAATCACAGTTATTCTCATGTGCAGCGCCTCTTTTGCGTAAGAAAATCGCCGACCGGTTGATTTAACGAACTTGATTTGAACGGGAATATTAGGATTCGCTCAACACGGCGCCCTCTATGCGACACATCGCAGGTCGAGCAATGCAATGATGTGGGGCAGGACGGATTGAGGTCGATTGGATTGCGCCCCCTTAGTTTGATGAAAGAAATCATCCAATTCAGAGCGCGCACTAACAACTCAGCGTCGCACAGCGAAAGCCGCAAAATCCCAGAGCAGCACCGTTCCATCATCGCTCCCGCTGGCAAGCGTCCCCGCATCCGAGCTGAACGCCAGGCTTTCGACCGAACCTGTATGCCCGGTGAATGTGTGCAGATGTTCCAGAGTGACGGCATCGTGCAGCAGTACCGTCTTCTCCCTGCCTCCACTGGCAACCGTTTTGCCGTCCGGGCTGAACGCTACGCTCCTGACTTCATCCGCGTGTCCGTAGTGCTTCTGCAGTTGTTCGCCCGTGACGGTGTTCCACAGACGCACCGTCTCGTCATACGATCCCCCGGCACTGACAAGCCTGCTTCCGTCCGGGCTGAAGGCTATGCTATAGACCCAAGACGCATGCCCCTTGAGTGTTCGCAGATGTCTCGCCGATTTGACATCCCACAACCGCACCGCACAGTCAGACTTACCTCCGGCACTGGCAAGCAGGCTGCCGTCCGGATTAAACGCTAGGCTTTCGACCGAACTCGTATGCCCGCTGAGTGTGCGTTGATGTTCGCCTGTGGCGGCATCCCAGAGTTCCACGGTGTTGTCGAAACTCCCGCTGGCAAGTAGCCTACCGTCCGGGCTGAATGCTACACTTTGGACCGCACGCGTACGGCTGCGGAGTGTGCGTTGATGTATTCCCGTGACGACATCCCAGAGTCGCACCGTGTCGTCCCAACTCCCACTGGCAAGTGTGCTTCCATCCGGGCTGAACGCTACGCTTTTGACCAGCCAATGATGCCCGGTGAGGGTCCGCAGATTCTGCCTGGTGCGGACATCCCACATTCGCACCGTCCCGACAGTGGCGTCCAGGTTGCCGCCTCCACTGGCAAGCGTCGTGCCATCCGGGCTGAACGCCACGCTTTTGACAGGATCCGTATGTCCGTTGAGCGTCCGCAGATATTCCTTTGTGACAGCATCCCATAATCGCACTGTACCGTCGTTACTCCCACTGGCAAGCGTCCTGCCATCCGGACTGAACGCTATGCTCTTGATCGCACTCGTATGACCGTCGAGTACCTGCATGCGTTCACCCGTTACCGCATCCCATAGTCGTACCGTCCCGACGGAGCCTTGTAGGTTGCCACTCGCGCTGGCAAGCAGTTTTCCATCCGGGCTGAAGGCTACGCTTTCGACCGATTCGGTATGACCGATGAGTGTGCGCTGACGTTCCCCCGTGACGGCATCCCATAATCGCACCGTCCTGTCGTTATTTCCACTGGCAAACGAGCTCCCGTCTGGACTGAACGCTATACTCCAGACCGCATACTCATGCTCGGAAAATATCCGCAGATGTTCCCCCGTGCGGGCATCCCATAGTCGCACTGTTTTGTCAAGCACCCCCCCACCACTGGCGAGCATCTTGCCGTCCGGGCTAAACGCTACACTCGTGACCTCCCCCTCATGCCCCGTGAAAGTGTGCAGATTTTCCCCAGTTCCCGCATCCCAAAGTCGCACCGTCCTGTCAATACCCCCACTGGCAAGCGTCCTACCATCTGGGCTGAAGGCTACGCTCAAAACTAAAGTCGTATGCCCGTCGAATGTCTGCGTGTGTTCACCCGTCACCGCATCCCATAGCCGCACCGTCGCGACAGATTTGCGAAAGTCACCACCTCCACTGGCAAGCGTCTTGCCATCCGGGCTGAAGGCTATGACTTTGGTCGCACCTCCGGTCAGCAGTGCCACTTCGCGATATGCGGCTGTATCATAGATCCAAATACCCACGGATCCGGCGACCGCAAGCCGCGTACCGTCCGGGGAAAATGCTATTTCATTTATCGTGCCTTTGCCCAAGCGCGCTGTAGCGCCTTCCGGCAACCCCATTTTCGTGTAATCGTCGGAGAGGGCATTTAGCGGAAACAGAATACAAAGCAGAAGTACTATCACGGTTGTTCTCATGCAAATCACCGCGCATCTGGGAGTGAATCGCAGTTCGGTTCAAAAGAAAACTGCGCACAGTGGAGAAATCAGGGCTTCGGTGAGACCTCTTTTAACGAGAATGAGATTCGTTCAAAGGTTAGTACGTGATTAGAGGGAAGATTGGCAGTTCGATGATTGGAGATGGGTTCCAAGGAAAGTTGTGAACTGAAAATAGTTGTTTAACAAGTTCTCGTGGTGGGCGGTATGCGAGGGGTTTTCGAAACATTGTAAAAAAGACTGTTCTGACGGACGCTGGAGTGCGTCCATACGGACTAGTGCCGTATCATAAACTTCTCAATTTGTTAGCGGCACAAGCGCGGAACTCTTCACGGAGCGGTTTGATTGAATTGTTGAAAGACCTAACGTCTCAAATTAAGCGTTCTCACTTCCGACAGGATTGCCATGTATCCGCTCTCTAATCTCCGCGCGCAAATCGTTTGCCACACCGTCTATCTTTTCTAGCACCATAATGACGTCCGCTTGGTGCGCCTGATAAAGCCCGTCCATCCTGTCGCTTAGTCTATCCATCCTATTGCTAAGTTCATCCACCCTCTCACTAAGTTTGTTCATGTCGGCATGGTGTCTGTCATCAAGGTTGTTAATTTCACCTTGGAGTCGCTCTCCAAGACTACTAATTTCGCCTCGAAGTCGCTCTTCAAGACTACTAATTTCGCCTCGGAGTCGCACTTCAAGATTGGTCATCTCAGTTCGGAGTCTGCCTATTTCTGCGCGCAGATTGTCATCGCCTCTGTGCATCTCAACCCTGAGGTCCGATATGTCTTTTTTCGTCGCGACCGAGGTTGCGATTTTCCACCACAACGCGGCGATCGCGACCAACGGCGCGAGAAACTTAATCCATTCGATAAGTGTTTCTTCCATCATCCGTATTCCTTGTGTTGTTCCCTGCAGAGAACTAGAGATTGGAGAGTGTTTCAACTATAACACGTTCAGCGCCCAATTTCAAGCCACATCGTCACAACTATGGATGATGTTTCTTTACTAAAAATTGGATGCGACTGCGCCGTGTGTCGCAATACGACCCCAACGCGATGGGTAACATTGATAACAGCTTACTAACCGAGTCGGACGCAGAGAAACGGGATCAGCATCTCGTCCGGCGTCAAGCCGCCGTGCTTGCCGCCCGTATAATACGGCTTTTCCTTGACGGACGAGTAAAAGGCGTAATTTTCGCGCATGATGGCGACGAGATTCCCCATTCGCTCGGGCACCTCCGGGTGAATATCCCCGTATCCCCACAGCCCGGAACTCAGCGCCTTGGACGACGGTATGGCAACAAGCTGATCCGAGAGCTGATCATCCAGATAAGCGCGCAGCGCGTCAAGCTTGCCCTGTTTGGCGTATAGGTACGCCGCTCGGAAATCGCCCGTCGGCGGCAACAGCAGATTGTCCCTGATTTTCGCGTGCCTATCGACCCGAACCAGCCGGTTATCGGGCACCGTCACCTGCCCGTGGTCGGCGGTCAGGATGAGCAGCGTGGTGCCCGAGATTTGGGAATCAACCTGCTCCATGAATTCACGCTCAAGCGAATACGAGAGGTTCCGCACCTCCGCCGCAAACGCCTCGCTGTTCGGGCCGTAGGCGTGCGAAATGGAGTCGATCGCATCCCAATACACCATGATGCACGACCGCTCATCGGGATTCTGCGTCACCAACCGCTTCAGCGTCACGAACATGTCCGAGGAATTCACGAACCCGTGCACTGCCCTTGCGCCGTTATAGAACATCTTGGATAGAGGGCTATCTTTAAAAATGCTCTTGATAAGCACATACGACGGAATGCCGGCGTTTGCCAGCCGTTGACCTATCGTCTCCGCCCGGAGAAACGTTTGAGGCTGGAGCCCCATGCGCAGCAGGCGCCCATGTTCGCCGTCATGAATCGGAGTAAACCCAATCATATCGGCGACGGTAGCATACTCTCTGAGGAAGAGGTGAAAGCCGAGCATGCCGTGCTCCTGCGGGGTTAAACCGGTGCTAAGGCTCGTCAGCGCTGCCACCGTTGTTGACGGAAAGATCGAGGTGAGGGGGGAGAATCGACCGCGGCTGATGAGTTCGTTGATAATCAGGTTGGGTTCGGACCTCAACACCGATCGAAGCTGATTGTATCCCAAGGCGTCGACGAGGAACAGAATCACCTTGCGCACCCCTTCGGTCTGGCCCTCAGTCAGGGCGTCGGGCAGAGGCGCGTGGTGCGGGATGCGGATGTCGAAGAGCTTTAGCAGCGTGGCGGGGATGTTGACCAACGACAGGTCGGAATAAGCGGGGTAGACGAACTCGCCGGGGCGGAGCCCTTGGTCGATCTGTTTGATGGTTCTGCTGCGAATCCGGGTTTCAATCTGGTCTGCTAATGTTTGAGGCACGGCGGCGTTCCGAACTGCCATATAACGGGTATTGAGAATGATATCCTAAGAAATATACACACTGTGCGCCTTAAGGCTTAATTAATTTTTCCTTGTACTGGCAGACAACTTTTTGACCGGTTAGTGCAAGAAACATTTGCCTCGATGTAACCCGCAATCAAGCGAAGTTAATTAACTACAGTAGATATGAATCGCTTTTTCGCTTCATTGAACAAATCGTCCGCATCACGTAACATCCTATCGCTCTCTGCTATCATCTCGTCAATTTCTGCCGTAATCTCATTCTGCGTCTTTACGTCGGGAATAGGGACAATGGTCTGTTTTAATTCGGTGGAACCAATTCTCATTCTTGATGAGCCAGTTAACTCGTATTCCCATTGTTTCAAGACATAATCACTTCTCAAAGCTGCCCACAAATATTTCAGCGAAACATCCGGCGATTCAAGTACCAGTGGTACAAGTTCACTTGAACCAACTGCGCCGTCATATTCGTTCGGCACAATAGCAATCTTTCCTTTCTCCGGTTGTAGTTTCGCGATTAAAATGCTATTCGCATTTAGAAGGACTTTTTTCGAGCCTAGTTCTGGGACTTCTTGCGAAGAAACAATCCGTCCTGTTTTCTCGTCGATTTGCTCCATCTCGACCAATTCATAATAATCAGTTGGGCTAATGCTCCCCTTTCCTTGTGGCTTCGTGAGCTTCCCTAGTCTTTCGTGGGGGTGTTGCTTTAAATTCATAATCAATCTCTCACGAAAGGGATTATTAAAGAGTGCGTCCAGTCGCGTTAGAGGGTCGGCATCTAAATTGCCCATAAAGGTAACGCCGATATTTTCGTCCGGGATTGGAATCTTCAGTTTTTCCACAACTACCGAACTCGCACGATGGATTAACTCCAATCCCTCATTTCTTTGTTGTTCCGCGCGGTCGAATAGGTTGTACGCTTGGTCCAAGATTTCCTGTTGAACCTTCACATCCAAATTATTTCCGACGAATGGAATGTAAATCTCGATATTTCGACAGCTCGTCAAACTTAATTTGAACTGCAAAGACCCGACAGTGAATTTTTCTGTCTGCATTTTGCCATACTCACTGTCGAGAAAATGCAAAATGAATCGAGTCAAAACAGAATCCTTATTGACGCGCACTTTAGCTATATTTTCTGTAAAATCGCAAACTTCGACCACGTCTTCAAGAATGCCAATTTCACCAATCGTGCCAACAATCGTAATTCCAAGATCACCTGTATGAAGTTGGTAATTTTGTATCACTTGATGCGTTTCTCTAGAAATTTTGATCGCAGTGTCTAAATTCACCTTCTGATTTTTTATATCCTTGGCGCGAACGTACGGTATGTCATTTGCTTCGCTTCCTATTATTACAGTTCCTTTGGGTAATCTTTTGCCCCCTTTAACGTCGGCTATCGTCTTTAGCGCAACCAGCCGTCTGTCATTTCTTTTTTTCTTTCGAAGATCGTCAATCTTGTCTTCAGTCACCGGATTAAACCAAGCGCAATCAAGACGATCATCGTCTTCCTCCAGATTGACGCCGAATATCAGTGGTTCATCACGAAATATCTGCAGTTTAGTAGTGGCCATCTTGATACCTCTTAAATGAATCAAGAATTTCGCGTAGGTCGCCCCATTCAGATGTCACACGTCCTGCGTCGTTATGGCCGATGTCTTTACTGAGCGCCATAAACACCGTGGGTTGTTCTTCATCTTCTGAAATTCGCTTAGTCATATACAAAACTGATGTTTTCACACCCGCGTCAGCGTTGACAAAAGTGTTGTGAGGCAAAGAAACAACGGCGCGAATGATAAATTTAGTCCGGAGCCATTGTCTGAACAACCGCATAGATTTACCTTGACCCTCGGTATTGAGAACACTTTCATCTATAACTGTCAGCAATTTTCCGCCCGGTTTGAGTAAATCGTGATAACGTTCCAAGAACATCAGATTGGATTTGAGCGATTTTGCAAGCGAACTCTTCAATGAAGCTATTTCGTATTTCTCCAAAATTCGTTTTTCGTCTGGCTTATTCTGCTCATATTTCATGCTAAAGGGCGGATTGGTGAGAACAACATCGAATCTCTTATTTTCGAGTAATTCTTTTAGTTCCCTCATCTCGCCTTGTTTTTCTATCTCAAGCCCTGGTTCAATTAGCAAGTCCTTATCCAATGTGTCGGCAAGAAAAATATGGCTTCCTCCGTCACCATGCAAATACATATTCATCCGTGTAATTGGCACAATGTCGTCATCGCTTACGTCAATGCCAAACAATGAATCTTCCCTGATTTTCTTTTTTAACGCTTCTTTGTTCGAGTGGCTGTTTGGAATTTTCCGGAATAAATCGCTTAACGCAAAAATCAGAAAACCACCCGTTCCGCAAGAACCGTCTAGAACCGAGTCTGGTTCATAATCTCCCGTCGTAGAATCTCTTAAAATCCTCAACTCCGCCATCTGCACCATGAACTTAACTACCGATCGGGGTGTAAAAAATTGTCCCAATTCTTTACCACGAACAGAAGCTTCAAGAAATGCCTCGAATACCCTTCCATTTATATCGTCTTCAACACTTCTCAAATTGAAATTCTCTATCATTTCGACGATAGCTTTAATTGTTGAGGGCAACAGACCTATGTTTTCGTCCCTCATAAAAATCCTCTTTTTCTCTCCTCTTGCAACCAAATTATCAAGATCGTCACGGTACCGCTGGAAAAGAGTATTAATCCAGTTCTCATGTGTTCTCTCAATTTTATAAACGCTAAAATTGAAATCGTCAATTTGCACCGGTTCGTTTGCATCAAATCTATCCTGAATATTTTTGTCCTCATTCATCTTCACGAACAACAATTTCGTGAATTCATAAAATGCCTTCTTTGGCCCGATCTTTTGTTTTCGGCGAATAAGGTCGTGTGCTTGCTTGAAGACTCCTTTCAAATCCTTGAGTTCAGGAGTTCTAAACTCGAAAACTCTTTCTTTAGTAATAGCAGGTGATTTCTTTGAAGCGTCGAGTGAAATGTACCTTCTTAATTCTTGGTACTTTCCGTTTCCATTGTTGAAATCTTCAAAGCTTAAATCAAGTAACACCCTATTTTCGTCTACCTTCGCGAGTATTGTTTTAAGCCCGTTGGATGCCAATACATAACGAATCGGATTTTTCCCGATGAATCCTCGATTAACAACAACGGCATAATCTTGTGCTTCGGTAATACTTTTATTAAGCGACTCTTGGGGATGTTTAGCTTCAACAATAACTACAGGTGTTTTCCCGACGCGTACTTGGTAGTCAGGAATATGGCTCTGTTGTTTTTGTCCCTTGCCAAAAACGTACGCAGGAATTGCGTGCTTAGTAAGAATATTAACATCCTTGTAACCCAAATCTTTGAGCAGGCGCGAGACAAAAAATTGTTCGACATCACTTTCATTTCGTAGAGCTGATTTTTCGCAGAATTTGTTTTTCAAGTTGTCGCCAACCTCCCAATTATTTAATCTAACAAAACAGTGTAAGTTTATACGTTGATTATGTCAAGTGAATGAAAAGCCTGAAAGTGTTCCGTTCGTCGATTCATGGTCTTCTTGTGCAAAACTAGGACATATTTCCGAGGCGCCTATCCGGTCCCTGCCGGTCTATGCTGAGATGTAATGTTTCAGGAACAGGCGCCGATTATCAGAACGGCGGTTGGCAGCGATGTGGCTTGCGCTTTCCGGAACGCACCGCTGATGTGATGGATATCGTCATCGGTTTCGATGATGTCGTAGGGAACTCCCCACGCGTTGAGCGTCGGTTCCAAAAATGTCGCCGCGGAATCGGGGTGGAGATTGCTGTCCGGGCGCAGCGTCTGATACCCGCGGTAACCGATGATCGACACCAACGGGATCTCCATATTGACGGCGGTGCCTCGGATAGCGTCCCCGGATTCCAAGAATCCCGTGTTTTGGATGAGCACCACCGGCTGCTTTCCGCCGACATACAACCCGGACGCGATGGCGAACGCCTCTCCCTCGCGGGTGACGGTGACGACATCGATCTCCGGTTCGCCGCGAAGTTCCTCGAAAAGGTTCGCCGACCCGTTATCCGGAAGTCCTATCACGTGGGTAACGTCCCACTTCTTTAATTCATCAATAATTTTCTGCGATGATGGCAAATTCTTTTCCTCCTCGAATACCCTTCGAAATTTCAATTGTGGGCGGGGCAAAAAAATCTTTATCTCACTCCTTTTTCAGTCGCTCGACTCCCGCTTACATTCGTCTATGCCCCGTTCACATCTATCTTTTGACTGACCACTAATCACTAGCCACTGGCCACTGCCTTTCCCTACTTCCTGCCCTCGACCAAAGAATCGACGACCCCCGGTTCCGCGAGCGTCGATGTGTCGCCGAGATCCGTGATATCGCCTTCGGCAATCTTGCGCAGCACGCGCCGCATTATCTTGCCGGAGCGCGTCTTGGGCAGCGCCGGCGTGAATTGAATCTTGTCGGGCGAGGCGTGCGGTCCGATGTGCTGCCGCACCGCCTGTCTGATGCCGGTCTCCACGTCATCCGATCCGGATTCCCCGGTCATCAACGTGACATAGGCGTAGATTCCCTGCCCCTTGATATCGTGCGGGTAGCCGACGACTGCCGCCTCCGCCACCGTATTGTGCTGACCGATGGCGCCCTCGACCTCCGCCGTGCCCAAGCGGTGTCCGGATACATTCAGCACATCGTCCACGCGGCCGGTAATCCAGTAGTAACCGTCCTCGTCGCGCTGCACGCCGTCGCCCGTCATGTAGTAACCGGGGAAGCGGTCAAAGTAGGTCTCGCGGAAGCGCTCGTGATCGCCGTACACCGTGCGCATGATCCCGGGCCACGGCGACTTGATGCAGAGATAGCCGCTGGCGGGATTTCCCTCGACCTCGTTACCGCCCTCGTCCAGAATAATCGGTTCGACCCCAAAGAGCGGGAAGGTCGCCGATCCCGGTTTCAGCGGGGTCGCCGCCGGCAACGGCGAAATCAACATGCCGCCGGTCTCGGTCTGCCACCACGTGTCAATGATGGGGCAGCGTCCCTCGCCGACGACATTGTAGTACCATAGCCATTCGGGCTCCTTGATGGGTTCGCCGACGGTGCCGAGCAACCGGAGCGTCGACCTGTCGTACTTCCTCACCCATTCATCTCCCTCCTTCATCAGAGCGCGGAGCGCGGTGGGCGCCGTATAGAAGATTTCGACGTCGTGTTTCTCGACCACCTGCCAAAAACGCCCGAAATCGGGGTGGTTGGGTACGCCCTCGAACATGATGCTAACGGCGCGATTCGCCAGCGGACCGTAGATGATGTAGGAGTGCCCGGTGATCCATCCGATGTCAGCCGTGCACCAGTAGATGTCGCCGTCGCGGTAGTCGAAGACGTTCTGGTGCGTGTAGGACACATACACGAGGTAGCCGCCCGTGGTGTGAAGCACGCCCTTCGGTTTGCCCGTCGATCCCGATGTGTAAAGGATGAACAGTGGATCTTCGGCGTCCATCTCCTCCGGCGGACAATCGTCATCTGCGTTTGCCATGGCGTCGTCCCACCAGATGTCGCGCGGCGACTCGAAATCCACCTCGTCGCCGGTGCGGTGCACAACGATGATGTGTTCGATGGAGGGGCATTCCGCCGCCGCGGCGTCCGCATTGGCTTTCATCGGGATGCCGCCCCGGGGACCGCGATAGGCGGTGTCCTGCGTAATCAGCATCTTGCACTCGGAATCGTTGATACGGTCGCGCAGCGATTCCGCCGAGAACGCGCCGAACACGATGGAGTGCACCGCGCCGATGCGGGCGCATGCCAACATCGCGATCGCCAACTCGGGCACCATCTGCAGGTAGATGCAGACGCGGTCGCCCTTCTCGATACCGTGCGATTTCAGCACGTTCGCGAAGCGTTTCACCTCGCGCAGCAGTTCGCTGTAGCTGAAGGTTTTGTCCTCCGATGGGTCGTTCCCCTCCCAGATTATCGCGGTGTCATCGCCGTGCCCCGCCTCGACGTGACGGTCGAGGCAGTTGTAGCAGGCGTTCAATTTCCCGCCCTCGAACCACTTGATATTCGCGTCGACGAAGTCGTACTCGCAGACATTATCCCACTTCTTGAACCACGAGATTCGTTCGGCGATATTCGCCCAGAACGCCTCCGGGTTTTTTATGGATTCTTCGTATATTTCTTTGTACTGTTCAATACTGCTCACGTGGGCAGTGTCGATGGGGTAACCGGTATCCCCCGGCGGAAATATTTTCGTAGCCATTAGTCCCTCCTAATTCATAACATCGTGCGCGTTGCGGTGTGAGCCAATAGGACTACAATTCTCCTGTTTAAAATGAGGTTTTCAATCGTAAAATTGAAGATGGAGACTTTTTTATTGATTGAATTCACGGTTTATCGTCCCCGCTCCAGAGGAGCGGAATGTTGATAGAAGATTTGCAGCCCCACGGCTCCCGCTCCAGAGGAGCGGCATACGTATGGCGCGTTATCTGACAATTCCTGTGTCACATGACTGATTACTCTTATGGTCCGTATCAAACACGTATTTTGGATTATAAGGCACATCGAAACGCTTTAGTAGTTCAAGATATTCGTCTTCGAATGTGGTGTGCGAATGATGTTTCTCTTGATTTTTGATGTAGGTGATAACGGCCTCCAGTTGCGAATAGGAATAGCTGAATGCCGCGAATCCCTCTTGCCACATAAATTTTTGCACTGTCCATCTTTGGCGATTTATGAATCGTGTGGTGCTTCCTTTGATATCTCTTACTAAATCAGAGAGGGCGATGTCAGGCGTCATTCCAACTAGGATATGGATGTGGTCGGGCATTGAGTTGATTTGCATGACTTTTTGCTTATTGTTGTGGATGATGCCTGTCATGTATTTGTGGAGTTCCGACTTGTGCTGTTTAGGGATGAGGGGTTGTCGTCCTTTTACGGAAAACACGATGTGTATGTAGAGTTGGGTGTAGGTGTCCGACATATCACTCTATCAACATTCCGCTCCTCCGGAGCGGGGAGATAGAATCGGTCGTGTTCTATCAACATTCCGCTCCTCCGGAGCGGGGAGATGAAATCGGTCGTATGCTATCAACATTCCGCTCTTCTGGAGTGGGGAGATGGGGTCCATTATATTAGTAGGATAATTATAAGCGAATTGTGTTTGGTGTCAATCAAAAACACATGACGATGAATCAACGACCTTTACCGACTCATGACGGCAATGATATCCATGGAGGCGGCAACCAGCCAGTGAATGGCGGCGCCGTAGATGAAAGATCGGGTTTCAAATGCCACGGCGCCGAGCAGCAACCCGGCAACGATAGAGCCTGCCGCCTCGGGAAACGGCTTCGAGTAGTGCATCACGGCGAAGGGGATGGTCTGGATGAGGATGCTGTAGTTCCCGAACCGTTTCTCCAGTCCGAACAGCATGAATCCGCGAAAGAAGAACTCCCACGCGAATAGATAGGCGCCGTAGGCAAGCTCGTAGAGGAGGAGGGTTTTCCAACTGGTGGCGGCGAGCTTGTTGAGCGGGTATTTCGCTTGGAATGCGGGGAACAGGTGTACGACGAGGAGCAGAACGGGGATCATGAGAATCCATCCGCCCAGAGCGAATCCCCAGCCCAGTTTGCCGTTGCTCAGCCGGCAGCCGTAGTCGCGGAGGCGCCCCTTGACGCCAAACTTCACGACGAGCATCGGGAGCAGCAGGAGCGTAATCAGGCTTGTGAGGAACCAGTAGTGGTGACGGTAGAGTCCGGCGAGCGGAAGGTGGGCGACGTATTTCGCAAGGTGTTTCCGGAAGAACGTGCGGCTGCTTATGAACCTGTAAACGGTCAATAGAATTGCCGAACCGAGCAGGATGACCGTCGGCTCGCGCTCCCAGCCGCTCAAGTATTTTTGTTTCTTATCCTGCAACCACGCCTTTAGGCGAGATTGATTCTCCGAACCGCTCACGTTCGCCTCCGATTAGCATTCCGGCTAGTATAGCACAGCATTCGGAGATCAAGCGAACGAATAGATCAAGCGAGTGGCTAACGAGCACGATAGAGATCTCAAGGCGATAGAAATCCCAGCGCGATAGAGATTACAAAAGGAGTATGTATTGGGGTAGGAGGGAATTCCGATTCCCGACAGTAATTAAATGATATAGAAATCCTAGGACGATAGATCCGTCACCAAAACACTCTTTCAAATTCCTACGTTTGTGTTTCGCGAGGTGTCGTGATACAATTTATGGGAGAGGAGGATAGGTGACGATGGAAATTCGCAGAGCACTTCGAGTGGTTCTAAAGCTGATAGCGTGCACGGTTGGTGGTGTGGCGGCGTGGCTCGCGCTTTCCGTGTTCGCGCCGGCAGTCTATAAGAACGCCATTGAAGGAGCTGTGCTCGTGAAAGCATGGCACTGTGCAGCGTTCGGTCTAGTCGCCGGGATTGGCTGGGCTATCGGATACAAGACAGGGTGGGGGAGTATCATTTCTGCTGTGTTGCTGGGATGGTCAATCGCCATCGGCTTTCAACTCTTGAGGTACGCAGATGCCCCATTGCCGGGTTATCTTGTGTTCTTCCTCCTGATCTTGGCTTTATGCTTGGTGCTCACGGGCGGTGGGGTATTTCGCAAAACGAAAGGCGTGGAGTAAAGGGAAGGTCAGTTGACGGGAAATCGTGGTTATAGACGGCTCATTGCAATTGGTTACTATCAATTTCCCGTTTTCGTATGATGCGCCAGATGATCAATATAATTCTGATTGAGGTTCTCAAGCCGATTCTCAATGCGTGAAATCCTCTCATCCATCTGCGTCATGCGGTGATTAATCTGATTGATTGAGAACATAATATACCCTTGCGCAAAAAGGAAGATCCCAACAACCAGCGTGACAAGTACCGCCCAAAATGCTTGTTGATTCTTCATCTCCATGGGAGTGTCGCCTCTCATTAGACTTGGCATACTTCAAATTCAGTTGAATTATACACTTTACTAAGGCATTTTTCAACCTTGTTTCATCGGGTTGTTTGGCTTGCTACAAACAGCAGAGATGTGAGAAGCTTCCCTAGATCCTACGCTGAGGAAGGGCAAGCGTCACGCCAAGATGCAACGCTGAAATCGGATTCGGCAAATCAACATCGAATACGAACCTGCAACACGGGGTAACTGAAAATGGAACATTGGATACCAACTATCCCTTTGCTCATTGCCATCGCCGGTTTATGGTGGAAACTTACGACCAGCGTCGCTACTAAAGAGGACATCAAAGAACTCAAGGCGGATATGCGTGAAATTCGACAGATGTTATTCACTCATATCGGCAGCAGAGAAAAGCATTCCTGAACCGTTCGCTAGGTTGACTCCCACCACTCGCCAATCTATTCGTTTCTTTGATTTCTATCACACGTCTCGCGCCTGCCGCATTCCAAATTTCGACATGATACGGAGGCGTGCAATTTGGAGGATAAGCGCTTGGCAGAGCAATTGCACTTGGGAATATTGGATTGTGGTAGGATTGTCTAGCCGTTTCGTGACGGACGCCGCTCTGCTCAATATTTCAAGACCGCGGACAGCTTTGGCGATGCCAACCGTGTTGGGTGCTACCCAATCAAGAAACATAGTGAGTTGCAAAACCGCAACACCGGTGTATAGAAAAGACTACTTCAAGCAGGAGGATATCATGAGAATCATCCTTGTATTCGCGTGTGCGGCGTTGGCCGGTTGCGTGCAGACTGCACACCTTAGTAAAGCCCTCAGCGGCGGCGGCGTGGAACGCGTGGAAGGACGTTACCGCACGGAGCAGGTAGTCAACCCGCTGCGGGGCGGCTGAGGACCGGTCTGCGCCCCTGGTTTTGGGACGGCATATTTTTACGAACTTAACGAACCTCGTTTTGTTCGCCATATCCGATTGGATACCGTAGATCCGGTAAAGAACGTGGACGTGTATGTCCGAGTGGGTAACGAGAATTGGAGATTAGCCAAGCAGATGAAAAGGCCGGTCGGCAAGGGCGCTAGCATCCGCATAAACATGCGCGCGGAGGACATTCGCGTGGTGCAGAATACCGCTCTCGTGAACAGGTTGGACTTTATTGAGGATATCGAGGTGTACGCTCAGAAAAAATGAACCGGAAGGCGCAGGTCCGGCATTACCGAGAACAGCACGCAGGGGCGAATGATGAATACCTGCAACGACATCCTATGCCGGCCCACCGGACGGGAGGCGACCATGAAGATCGCAAGGGTATTGGTTCTACTCGCGTGCGCGGCGCTGTCCGGTTGCGCGCGATTGCAAGTCCTTGGCGGTGCCATGGACGGTGGCGGGGCAGAACGGGCGGAGGGAAGTTTCCACATAGTTCGCGGACATAACCAGCGGTTGACCGGTTTCGGCAAAGCGGCGAGCATCCCCGGACGCGGAATCGGATATTTTTATATGCTTGGCAAGCCACGATTTGTGCGACATATTCGATTGCATACCGTTGATCCGGTGAGGAACACGGACGTGTATGTTCGAGCGGGAATCGAGGATTGGAAGTTGGTTAGCCGCCGGAACAAATCGATCGACGCGAAGACCAGCATCGGCATTAACATGCGGACCGACACGATTCTTGTCGTCCAGAATACGGATCGTATCATGAGGCGGGACTTTATCGAGGACATCGATGTATACGTTCAGAGAAAGTAGAGCGCGGCGCGGGGGATCGGTTTGTATTGAGAACGACCATGAAGACTCAATGCCCCGGAGGCAATCAGAATCTGGGGTGATGCTCGGTGGTGTAGGCTATGGCGGTTCTGTTAAAATTTGGGTTCGGTGGAATTTCGGGAATGCCAAGAAAGATGAAATTACCATCAGTGCACACAAACATAAGATTCCACCACGTTTCACGTTTCGAAGCGCCCGAGCTAGGATTTTTCTGCCAATCTCGATCGCACCTAACCTCGCCGTAGCATATTTTCTCGTTTGCCCCTATTTGGCTGTATTTCAAGGTAAACTTTATGCTACCAAGCTGAGAGGGTGGAACATTAAGGAACTTTGAGATTGAATCGGTAATATAATCCTCTATAGACGATGTTAGCCGATTCGGTATTGCAGGAAAAATCAAAATACCCAAATACTTCCCGTCGTCTTGAATTTGAAAGTTATAGCCGCGAGAACTAAACTCTGTGATTAGAGAATCTACAATTACGCCGTAAGCAATACCTCCGGGATGGACGCGCCTTTCCCTTCGCTTCCAATCTTTCATGGCGATTAAATGTATCTCTGTTGGCAGCCATTTACCCTCAATTGCCCTCCGAATCCAAGTCGTGGTGTGTTCGACTATCGTCGGATGCAGCATTGACAAATCAACTCTGTAGCTCGTTAACTCGTCGTCGCTAGGCCAAAGTGCGTACAAATAAACAGGCTTACGTTCGCCGAGTTCTTTGAGTTTAGAATAGCTTTCTTGGGTTCTCTGGTTTTTGCTAATATCACTTTGTGCGGGTTTCACCGCTGAATAGAGGAGCGTAATGGCTATTGCTACCAAACATGGCAAAGGCTGCGGTTTATGACTCATAATATTTTACCTCCTATCAAGTAACACTCCACATTGCACTCCTCTGGAGTGCGGGACTCTGGACATGTCGCATTCTATTGACATTTCGATCCTCTGGATCGAGGAAAGGGACTCCGACTAGAACGTGTTGCTTGCTGAACGAATTATTCCGACAGGGATAATAGTATGCTCTCAAGTAACACTCCACATTGCACTCCTCTGGAGTGCGGGACTCTGGACATGTCGCATTCTATTGACA
>JAJDTR010000160.1 GCA_022827055.1 Candidatus Poribacteria bacterium
TGTCAAGGGCAGAATCACCCCTCTGCCCTTCTCTATTATCTGGGACATAGATGCCATCCACCCGTTTCTCACGCGGATTGAGCGACTACCAGATCAAGATGATGTTCATCATGCCGACGATGATCCTTCTCATCTTGATGAACATCTTCCCACTTCTCTGGTCGCTTTACCTAAGTTTTCACCGGTACAAAGCTTCAATGCCCGGTCGCCCGCCGAAGTTTATTGGGGTTAAGAACTACGCTCGCCTGCTTTCAGATCCGGAAATATGGGGATACTTCCAGACAACCGCCTATTTCGTCCTGCTCGCCGTCGCCGCGCAATTCCTCATTGGTTTTGGCTTAGCGCTGCTGCTGAATCGTGAATTTCGCAACAAAGGCTTAATCACCACACTCCTACTGTTGCCGATGATGCTCTCGCCTGTTGTTGTTGGACTATTCTGGCGATTCATCCTTGCCTCGGACGGTTCCGGCTTACTAAATTATTTCCTAAGCCCGTTTTTAAGTGCACCTATCGGTTGGACGACCAATCCCAAGATCGCAATGATTGCCGTAGTCATTGTCGATACTTGGATGTGGTCTCCGTTCATGATGTTAATCGCTTTGGCAGGGCTGTCTGCCGTCCCGAAATATCTTTATGAAGCCGCTGATGTTGACCGCGCCTCAAGTTGGTTCAAGTTTCGGTGGATAACGTTACCGCTTGTTTCACCGCTACTGCTTATTGCCCTACTCTTTCGGACAATGGATGCGTTCAAGATGTTTGACATTGTGTATGTGCTGACCAGAGAAGGAGGACCCGGGACGGCTACGGAAACGGTGTCTATGAATCTCTATAAACTAGCCTTTCGGAACTACAACACCGGCAAGGCGTGCGCCATGGCGTACATTCTTCTAATCATCATTGTGGCGTTGAGCAACATTTACGTGAAATACCTGAACAAGGTCAAGGCGGAAGCTTAAAGATTATGAGAGACGCTGGACGCAAACATTTGAGTCATTACATCATTCTCGCTGTCATCGGGATCGCGGTCATCGTCTATCTCATGCCCATCTACTGGATTGTTGCCACCTCCCTCAAGGCGCCAGGCGACATTGTGACGAAGGTACCTAAGTTTCTATTCCGCTTGACGCTCGACAATTATCGGAAATTGATGCCGACCGAAGTACCTGGAACGGCTTATGTATTCCTGCTCGAAGCGCTGATTGGCGCCCTCCTCTTCGCGCTGCCGGAGCGACTGTGGTCAAGACTTCAGGCTTCCACGATCGGGCAACACGCCGCATTGTTCTTAAACGGTCTATTGGCGCTCACGTGTGTCTCCATTACTGTTTCCTCGCTGAATTTCCACTTTTTACTGTTGGCGGTCTATATAGGAGTGGCGTACTGGTTGATTTCCAAAGCCGTAGCAAAAGAGCGCCAGATGCGTTTCGGCTTCGTCAGTGTGTCGGTCTTTGCGCTAGTCGCCATCTGCATATCTTTGGCTGGCGGAGGGTCAAAGTATTTTCACCAGTTGTTAAATAGTCTCATTGTCGGCGTGGGCAGTACCATCCTCGCGGTTGGTCTTGGGACATTTACCGCTTATGCATTTTCACGATTCAAAGTAGCGGGGAAAGAGGATTTGCTCTTTTTCATTCTTAGCACACGTATGCTGCCGCCGGTGGTCGTGGTAATCCCTATCTATCTGATGTATAGCGCACTGGGGTTGCGCGACACGCACGCCGGGCTTATCTTACTGTATACCACCTTCAATGTGTCCTTTGCCGTGTGGTTAATGAAGGGCTTCATCGACGAAATCCCGAAAGAGTACGAAGATGCGGCTCTTGTCGACGGATACACCCGCTTCCAAACCTTCATCAAGGTCGTTCTTCCCCAATCCGTAACCGGGATTGCGGCGACCGCAGTTTTCTGTCTCATTACCGCATGGAATGAATTTGCATTTGCGCTAGTCTTAACGGAGGTGGGAGGCAAGGCAGTGACTGCCCCGCCATCAATCACGAGTGCGACCGGATCCGGCGGCGTGGACTGGGGTAAGATTGCGGCGGCAACGTTTGTATTTTTATTGCCGGTTGCCGTGTTTACGTTCTTAATGAGAAAACACCTCTTACGCGGCGTCACCTTTGGAGCAGTAAAGAAGTAATATAACTGTTTGTACCATTTCGCTCTAATAATAGTGCATATAATGCCTTAATTATGTCATTCACCTTTACCGTAGGCGGGAATCAAACGAGTGAACAACGAGTGCGATAGAGATCCCCTTGCCCCGCCGGCTTTGCGCGGAGACAAGGTTTCTTGCTACACAAGTTTCTTTACTTAATCCAAGTAATTAATGCACTTGCATCCTAGCGAAATGGTATTAGTCTACCAATCTGATTTGGGAATGTTGGTTCGTCGTGCTCCAGTTGAATCCACTTTCCTACCACATGAGCGTAATGTAGGAGATCAACTGACTGAATAAGGAAGACGATAGAAATCTTCTCCAGGTCGCGATTTCCTGTTGGCGCGTAAATTCTGGACTGAACTAAACAATTACGAAGTAATCAACTTGGCAATCGGCAAACTGTTGTGATGTCGGAGAATATGTTGAATTTATACCATTTCGCTTGAATAACAGTGAATATGATGTCTTAACTATATCGTTCACTTACTCCGTAGGCGGGGCATCTTGCCCCGCCAACTTTGCACGGAGACAAGACTTCCTGTTCCGCTTCACACAAGTTTCTTTACCTGATTCATGTGATTAATGCACAAGCATTTTAGAGAAATGGTATTACTATGGCGTCCGTAAAGCTGGAAAACCTGACAAAGCGCTTCGGTGACGTTATTGCGCTTGACAATATCAATCTCGACCTCGCAGACCAAGAATTCTTCGTGTTGCTTGGCCAAACCGGAGCAGGTAAAACTACTGCGTTACGCTGTGTTGCAGGGCTTGAGCACCCCGACGAAGGCGGAATCTTTTTCGATAGTCAACGAATTGATAATCTTACCCCTGCCGAGCGAGATGTCGCCTTTGTGTTTCAATCCCACATTCTCTATCCGCATCTCACCGTTTACGAAAACATGGCATTTCCACTACACCCGCGCAGACTACCCGCCGATGAAATTGAGGAGCGCGTTAAGGAGGTTGCCGGCATGCTGCATATCGAACCTCTTTTGGAGCGAAAACCCGGCCAATTGAGCGGAGGTGAAACTCAGCGTGTTGGGCTGGGGAGAGCCATGGTTCGCCGTCCGAGATTGTTCTTGATGGACGAACCGATCTCCAATTTGGATGCGAAACTTCGGAGCGAGATGCGCGCCGAAATCAAGTGGCGGCATCGACAGTTGGGCACGACGATGTTGTACGTTACACACGACCAGATTGAAGCGATGTCAATGGCGGATCGAGTGGCTGTGCTAGACGAGGGACGTATTCAACAGATTGGTACCCCGATGGACATTTACAACTCGCCTACCAATCTTTTTGTTGCCGGTTTTGTCGGTAACCCGAGCATGAACCTGCTGCCGTGCGACCTCCTTTCCGATGGAGATCGGCTCTTCGGGAGATTGACAGGCAGTGTTCAATTCGAGATTACGGACGCAACAGTTATGCACAGATTAACTGCATTGACGAAGGATACACTTGTTGTTCTCGGCGTGAGGCCTGAAGATGTGATTGTGGGCGAACAAGCAAGGCCCGACGCCATAGCCCTGGAAGTTTACAGTTTTGAACCTTTGGGCGCGGAAACCATTGTTGAACTGATAATTGGAAAGAATGAGCTCGGAGGCGATCTCATTCTTAGAGCGCGAGCACCGGCGACCCTCAGTGTAAAGATTGGCCAAACGCTCAATATGGCGTTTGTGCCGGAGCGACTCCATTTCTTTAATCACGACACCGGGCAGACAATCTGTTAACAACTAGCCTTGCCAAGATTTTGTACGCAAGTCCTTCTCATTTCAATGAACTAAGCATTTGGCGCATTAGTGGGAGTCCTTCGCCATTGACCTTTCTTCATATGGTAATCACAACGATGTCAGCGGAGAATTTCAGATGACAAGTTTAATGCAATTTGGGTTTAGTGTTTCTTTCGTTTTGGTGATGTTTTCGACGAAAATCTTTGCGCAGGACTATACCCGATGGAGTTTGCCTGAAGGTGCCAAAGCACGATTAGGTAAGGGTTTGCTGTCCGGAAGTCTCGCATACTCGCCTGATGGTACCCGCCTCGCAGTCTCGGCAAATATTGGTGTCTGGCTCTATGACGCTCGTAGCGGCGCCGAAATCAACCTTTTCACGGGACAGGCGCTCAGTGTTAATAGCGTCGCGTTTAGCCCTGATGGTCACATCCTCGCTGGCGGCAGCAGTGACGGTACCATCCGTTTGTGGAATGCGGAGACAGGTGCGCATGTTCGGACACTTACTGGGCATACGCTCGGGATTCACACGATTTCGTACAATCCGAATGGAAATAGTATCGTGAGTGGAGGTTATGACAAAAGCATCAAGTTGTGGGATGTGGCGACAGGTAAACTCAAATGGAAATTTAATAACCATACGACAGCGATTGGTCGTGTGGTGTTCTCCCCGGATGGTGGCACCATCGCCACTGGAGGCAACGCCATCCGTCTGTGGAACGCTGCGACAGGAAAGCTCAAATACACGCTGACCGAACAGGTAACGGTTTTGGCTCTAGCATTTAGTCCGGACGGTGGTACAATCGTAGTTGGAGATGGTGATTACGCTATCCATCTGTGGGACTCTGCAACGGCGGTGCATCGTCAAACACTCACTGGTCACACCGATTCGATACATTCCGTAGTGTACAGTCCGGATGGGAGTACAATCGCAAGCGGAAGTACGGACAAAACCATTCGCCTTTGGGATGCGGCGACGGGCACACACAAACTAACCATTGCGGGGCACAAATATGGCGTGCAGAACATGGTGTTCAGTCCGGATGGTGGCACTATTGCTGTTGCTACTTGGGGTAATACCGTTAGTCTTTGGGATACCCTAACAGGTGTACAAAAGAGGTTACTCACCGGATATACGTTTCCGCTCAAGCACGCAGTTTTCAGCCATGATGGTGTTTCTATTGCCAGTGAGAGTTCGGATGGGAACATTCAGCTCTGGGATGTGGTCACGGGAGCGCCTAAGGGGAAAATCACCGGGCATACGTACCGCGTCGCAAGCATTGCATTTAGCCAAAGAGATGGTACCATTGCTAGCGGGGATGGAGCAGGTACTCTGCGCTTGTGGGATGCTGTCACAAGTACTCAGAAACAGGTCCTCACTGAAGACGCCACTACCATCTGGAGCATAACGTTCAGCCCGGACGGACGCACAATAGCCGCGAGCGATGGGCGCGTTTTCATGTCCGCGGACCTAGTGTGGGGACGCGGTAAGAATACCATCCGCCTGTGGAATACGCTGACTGATGCACACAAACATACATTGATCGGACATAAATTGGGGGTTTTGAGTGTGGCATTCAGTCCGGATGGAGAAATCATCGCTAGTGGAAGCGATGATGATACCATCCGCCTTTGGGATGCGAAGAAAGGTGTTCTTAAAAAGACTCTGCGTGGGCACACTGATAGAGTGAACAGTGTGGTGTTTAGCCCAAACGGCAGCGTACTTGCCAGTGGAAGTTATGATAAAACCGTTCGTCTTTGGAATGCGAAGACAGGCACACCCAAGCGAACACTCACCGAACATACTGACAAGGTTAGTAGCGTCGCGTTCAGTCCAGACGGGAACACGCTTGCAAGTGGGAGTTGGGACAATACGGTCCGCCTGTGGGATACCGTCACGTGGACGGCGAAGCGCACGCTTACTGGACATACATGGTGGGTTTGGAGCGTGGCGTTCAGTCCAGACGGGAAGGCAATCGCCAGTGCGAGTAATGACGGCACAGTGATCGTATGGTAAAATAGGCTTGTCTCGAGTCTCCACCAGAAACAACAAGGGCGTTTAATTGATGCGGCAAGTATACCTTTTGCAAGCTAGCCACAACCACCTTGTCGATATATTCGCCCATCAATTTGGCAGAACGAGAGCCTTTTCCGCTGCGTAAGAAGGGAGTGAGTTCACATTCGCAGTTTATTACGCCTCAAAAAGTACATTGCCCGCCATAAATTTGCAGTAATAATCAGCCTAATTTCCGTTCTCATCACGAACGCCATCCTGCTTATCAGCCCCAAAATCTTAAAGTGGACCATTGACGACTTGGAAAGGTCCATCACTCCTCGAAAAATCTTGTTTTATGCTCTCCTAATCTTCGGAGTTGCGCTGGTTGGCGGCGTCATACGATTTGCGCAACGGAAGACCATCCAGAGTGTTGCCAGAAGAACCGAATGCTACCTGCGCAGCGATTTCTTTTCACATTTGCAGACACTCTCGGCAAGCTACTACAACCGCGTTCAAACGGGGGATTTGATGGCGCGAGCAACGAGCGACATGAACGCCGTTCGAATGATGTTGAGTTCATCAATCTCGTTTACGCTTGACGCAATTGTGTTTTTCGGTTTCGCTCTGATTATCATGTTGAATATTGATGTCACCCTAACACTATATGCACTACTCCCTTATCCGGTACTCGCGGTATTGATTCGAGAACTGGGCACGCGAATCCACAAAAGTCATGAGAAGATCCAAGAAGGGTTCTCGGATATGAATACGGCGGTACAGGAGAACTTAACAGGCGTGCGCGTGGTAAAAGCATACACCCTTGAGGACGCTCAGAAAACGCGATTCCAAGAATTCAATGAGATCTTTGTAAGGCGGAATCGGAGGCAAATACGGCTGATGGCATTCTTTTTTCCGGTATTTAGTTTTCTGCCCGGGATTGGCGGTGTTGTCCTTTTATGGTTAGGCGGGGTGCGTGTCGTTGATGGGCGGATTACGCTCGGTGATTTTGTATCATTTAGCGCGTATTTGACAATGCTGATACGTCCGATGATTATGCTTGGGTTTGTCGTAAACTCGTTCGAACGAGGCGCAGCCTCCATGAAACGAATTGCAAGGATTCTTGATGAAAAACCGGACATAGTCGATAACGAAAGTGTCAACCGGGGTATCCAAACCATTCAAGGGGCAATCGAGTTGCGACACCTTAATTTCACCTATCAAGACGGTACACACGTTCTAAAGGACATTAACCTCAAGATTGAACCCGGTATGACGGTTGCTATTGTTGGACCAACCGGTTGCGGCAAGACAACCCTCGTAAACTTAATTCCGCGGATTTATAAAGCCGACCCCGGAACAATCTTCGTCGATGGAGTAGACATTCAAGATATTCCCCTTAACGTGCTTCGCTCACACATCGGAGTAGTATCACAGGAACCGTACCTTTTCGCCGATTTTTTGCGTAGCAACATAGCGTTTGGCGATGAAGACGCGGGCGAGATTAAAATCAGGGGTGCTGCCCACGCCGCCGATCTGTTAGAACAGATAGAGGAGTTTCCGGATGGCTTGGAGACGTTCTTGGGCGAGCGCGGTATTACTATCTCGGGCGGACAGAAACAACGCACCGCGTTGGCTCGCGCTATACTGGTTAACCCGCGCATCCTAATTCTGGATGATGCTTTTGCAAGCGTTGACACGCACACTGAAGACACTATCTTGGCACGTCTCAGGGGAATCATGGCGAATCGGACGACACTCATCATTTCGCATCGGATTTCGACGGTCAAAGCAGCAGATCTCATCATCGTTTTGAATGACGGTGAAATTGTGGAGCGTGGAACTCACGAAGAATTGATAGCGCGTAAGGGTATATACGCGGGAATTCATGAGAGACAGTTGCTGCAAGAGGAACTGGAAGGACTTTGAGGAGCCCTAGACTTTCGGCTCCATTACGATTGATAATTACAGTATTCATACGGAGGATTTGCCGTGTTTGGCATGGGCGGTCAGCTACACGAATATAGCGAAGAGGAACAGGACCTTGGCAAGATCTATGATAGCGTGCTGATGAGGCGGTTGGTTGCCTATATGAAACCGTATCGTGTCGAGGCTGTGTTGCTAGTGTTTCTCGTGGTCGGTGTAATGCTCGCCCAGTTGGCGATACCGTACCTTCTAAAAATTGCGATTGATCGGCACATTCAGCCGCGAAATCTGGACGGTTTGCAGTTTATCGCCCTTTTCATGATTACGGCTATGGTTGCTGAACTGGTGCTCAGGTATGTGAATGAGTATAGGATGCAGATGCTTGGACAAAGAATCATGCATGACATTCGGGCGCAAATCTTCTCCCATCTGCAACGGCTCGATGTAAATTACTTCGATCGAAACCCCGTTGGGCGATTGATGACCCGCGTGATGGGCGATGTTCAGGTTCTCAACGAACTCTTCACATCAGGCGTAATCGCGATTTTCGCGAATCTGTTGACTGTAATTGGCATCATGGTGATGATGCTAATGATGAATTGGAAACTTGCACTAGTGACCTTGACGGTTCTACCTATCATTTTCACCGCAACGACAATTTATCAAATCTACTCCCGCCGAGCGTTTCGAGATCAACGCAAACACCTAGCCCGGATTAACGCCTTCCTGAACGAACACATCCTCGGAATGACAACAGTGCAACTCTTCGCACAGGAACGGCGTAGTTTTCTCAAATTTGACGAGCGGAACCAGGCATATTTGCGCGCAAACCTAAAGACTGCTATCTATTTTTCAATGTTTTTCCCGCTCATTGAAGTGGTAGGATCACTCGCAACCGCGATAATCGTGTGGTACGGAGGCGGTCAGATTCTTCAAAACGCTCTTTCTTTCGGTGTACTCGTTGCCTTCATTCAATACGCACAACGTTTCTTCTGGCCCATTCGTGAATTGAGCGAACAGTACACGATTTTTCAAACCGCTATGGCATCTTCCGAGCGAATTTTTGAACTGTTGGATACGGAACCGACTATCGTTGATTCCGCTACACCCAAGAGAATCAACCAATTCACCGGTCAAATCGAACTCCAAAATGTCCGTTTCGCTTATCAAAGGGATGATTTCGTGCTGCATGATGTTTCCTTCAAGGTCGAGCCGGGGGAAAAGGTCGCCATTGTTGGGCAGACGGGTTCAGGCAAAACGACAATCATTAATCTCCTATGCCGCTTTTATGAACCCAACGAGGGCACAATCATGATTGATGGAGCGGACATCAACGAAATGCGTCTGAAAGATTTGCGGCGCGCCATTAGTATCGTACAGCAAAATATCTTCCTGTTTTCCGACACTGTCGAGGAAAATATCCGGCTTGGGAACAGGGACATTACCCGTGAACAAGTGATTGCGGCGGCGACAGAGGTACACCTCGACAAATTCGTGCAGAGAATGTCGGATGGCTACAACACAAGGATTCAGGAAGGTGGAAGTAGTTTGTCAGTCGGACAGAAGCAGTTGGTCGCTTTTGCGCGCGCGTTGGCTTTTAACCCCGATATTCTGATTCTCGACGAGGCGACATCGAGCGTCGATACCGAAACGGAGCTTCTAATCCAAGATGCGCTAACTCGTCTTATGGCGAATCGCACCTCGATTGTGATTGCCCATCGACTTTCGACCATTCAGAATGCCGACAAGATTATTGTAATGCACAAGGGAAGGATTCGTGAAATGGGAACGCATAATGAGCTTCTGCAGAAGCGTGGCGTCTATTATAGGCTTTACCAACTTCAGTATAAAGGTCAAGAAGTTGGTTATACCATTTCGCTTGAATAATAGGGCATAAGATGTCTTAACCATATTGTTCTCGTTCATCGTAGGCGGGGCATCTTGCCCCGCTGGCTTTGCGCCGAGACGAGGCTTCTTACTTTCCTCCACTCAAAAATCTTTACTTGATCCGCGTAATTAATGCACTCGCATTTTAGAGAAATGGTATTAGACATCTTTCCAAAATAAGTATCTATTTGGCTTGATTTTACGTTATATCCTTTCAACAATTTCTGTTGTAGAAAGGATACCCATGAGTCAATTTGAAAAAGCAGTAAAACAGTCAGATGAGCAATTTCTGCGAGCGGTT
>JAJDTR010000064.1 GCA_022827055.1 Candidatus Poribacteria bacterium
GCCTCTTTTAGCCCCGGAGGGGCGGAAGGTGTGTAGAAAAGCCGAAATTCCGGCACCTAGCACCTAAGCCCCAGCGGGGCGACAGGTAAATAGCAGGCAATTGCAAAAATATGCAAATAACCGTCTTCAATTGCCGAAAATCAGTTTTGCCACCGATTATTCAAACAGGCTCTAAATAAGAAGCGCGATAGCAAATCTCGATAGTCTGGCCCAATAGAAACCCCTATTTTTTCAGAACTCGGTTTCTTCCTTAAATTCTATCGGCTTCAAGCTAACGATTTAATGAACTCATCACTGGCATCCGGTAAGCAAGCAATCATGGTAATCCCGAAATCACAGTTCAGACAACCGCCAAATGCACTATATGCGATATCTACCTGCAAGACGAACCTCTACTCCTCAGAAAGGAACCAAACATGCCTAGCAGACCGATTCAAATCCTAATCGTAGCCACCCACCCGGCGGACACATTCGACATGGCGGGCGGAACATTGTCGCACCACGCCGCTCAAGGCGACAAGGTTACCGCCGTGATCGCCACCACCGGCGTGAGGTCCCATCACTGGGAGTTGGCGGAAATGAAACGTCAAGAAGGAGCGAGCCTTGATGTCGAGAAGTTCGTGGAGCAGGCAGCCGCTGAAAAGCTGGAGGAGGTGCGTAACGCCTGTCGAATCATGGGTTACGACGACGTGCGCGACCTGGGCTTTGAGGATGACGACATTCTCGTGACCCAAGACAAGATTGAAGCCATCGCCGAAGTCATCCGCGAAGTGCGGCCGGACATCATGATCTCCCATCACCCCTACGAGAGCGGCGGCTTGAAGATGCACGGGACCATCGGGCAATCGACGATATACGCTTGGCAGGTAGCCGCCGGAACAGGACGTGGACGGCAACTCCGTCACGCCGTGCCCTGCATCTATTTCATGAATCCGATGGCGTACATGGGAAACAACAGCTTGGAATACGCTTCGACGGCGCGCGCCGACCTTTACGTCGATATCACCGATGTGATCGACAAGAAAGTGAAAGCGCTCGACTACATCTCAAGCCAGTTCTACGGAGGCCCCTATTCGCGCAAGCGTTCCGAGGTCGACGACGGAACCTACGGCAATAAAGTAAATGTGGCATACGCCGAGCAATTTCAGCGCTTCTTTCCACTGAAGTGCTACACCCTGCCGATCACCGACGCCGAGTTGGAACAGATTGACCAATCACCGGAAGTCGGGATGGGGCGGCGCAGCGAGATCGTCGGCGCTTTTACACCCCTGCCGCCGAACATGGAGTTTTCCTCCAAATACCGCACGCCGAAAGAAAAATACAACCTTTGACATACTGCCTCGGTTCGATTGCGCACATTGTAGGGTGGGATCAAAGGAGCGAAAAGCGACTGCGATAGAGATCCCACTGCCCACCAGCCTTTGAAAACTCAACAATGCGATAAGTGTATACCTGGCGAATACAGAAACATGAGAAAGGATGGTTGACCATGGAATGGCAAATCTCATTGGCGGCAGCTGTCGCGGCAATCCTGGTTTTCGGATGCGTAGGCGATGCGCAAGGCAAAGGGGAGAACATATTTCCCAACTCGGGATTCGACGAGTTTGAAGACGGCTTGCCCATAGGCTGGACCGTCGGCATTTGGAACAAGCCGTTGTCGAGGGTGGAAACCGGGGGACTCGCCCCCGGTCGCGATGGCTCCGGTCACTGTTTGGAAATAACGCCCGGCTTGCCGATGTCAAGTGTAACGTTGACAACCCAGGCAATCCCCGTATCAGCCAGCCAAGACTACCTTTTCAAGGGTTACTACGCATCGGATTGCCGTGGTACAACCACGGACAAAAAGTGGATGGATGCCGAGGGAGTTTCACTCACCGGCAACTGGTTGGACGCCGAGGAGGAAAAGGTCGATTCCTTCACTATCGTGCTGCCGGACACCCAGGACCGCTGGGTCGAGTGTTTCCAAGAGGTACATGCTCCTGAAAACGCGGCGACGCTCCAGATAGTTATCAACCGCCGCTGGGTGGGCGGCCGTCTGCGTTTCGATGATTTCTCACTACGAGAAGGCAAAATCAGGGACTACGAGGAGGAGTTCTCCGTCCGGCAGGTGCCCGATGAGGATTTCTTTCCGATCTTCGGTTGGTTGACACCAGGAACCCCTCCGCCGCACTTTCGAGGTGACAACGGTCCGGACACCATGTTGGACTATTACCATGCCGAATTCGCATTGGCGAATTTTACCATCAATCTCGAACTTGATGAATATAACGGCTTCGGGATGAAGTACCGGCCCCTCGGCCACCGAGAGGACGAGGAACTCGTCAAGTTGGACAAAGATCCGAATGTGTGGTGGTTCGGCGGAGCCGACGAACCGAGCGAGAAGGAATTCCCGCATTTGGCGGAATTAAACGAACGGATTCAACGATTGGCGCCATCCAAGGATTTCTGGACGAATCTCTTTCCGAGTTACGCTGACGACTTTCGAGGAAATCTGGAAAATTATGATCATTATGTCTCGGAGTACATAGCCGTCGTAAAGCCGAAAATACTCACCTACGATCACTACTGCATGGTCGGCAACGATCCGCGTGTCCACGCCGATAGTTGGTACAGCCCCAACCATGAGGGAGATTACTTCCCCAACTTGGAGATTGTGCGGAAGCGCACGCTCGAAGCCGATGTCGAGTTCGGCGTCATCGTGTCACTGGGCACATTCGGTCCCGTGCGGGGCGCCAGCGAAGCCGAGATGCGATTTCAAGCCTTTACTTGCCTCGCATACGGCGCGCGCTCCCTCGGTTGGTTCTGTTACTTGACCGAGATTCAATACGGAAACTGGCGGAACTGGGAAGATATGGTCATCAACCGGGACGGTACCCGGACGCGCCACTATGCCATGCTGAAGTACCTCAACGGCGAAGTGCTCGCCCTCGCTCCGACACTGCTCCGGCTCAAGTCGGCCGGAGTCTACCATACCGCCCCGCTGCCTCCGATCGCCTACCCGCTCAAGCAATCGGAACTGGTGGAATCCATCAGCGGCGGCATGGCATTGGTCGGCGAATTCAAATCCGAGACCGATGGACGAAACTATATCATGGTGGTAAATCGGGACTTCATCGACCCCGCGTCGCTGAAATTGAAGTTCCGACGTCCGCCCCTAAACCTGCTGGAAGTGTCCAAACAGAGCGGAACCAAGCAACCCGTAACGGGCTATTCTCCGGAGACGGGCGAAGTGCAACTCGACCTCCCGGGCGGCGACGGCAGACTCTTCTACCTTGATGAGTAAGGCCCTCGTAAGGTGCGGTGAACCGACTGATTTATGGGTGCGATAGAGATCCTCTGCGCACCAGCCTTTTTGAACTCTACAGCCAGATTCGTTAGGTAGGCGGGGGATCTTGCCCCGCCGCGCAAAAACGAGACTCGAGTCCTTAGGTTGGGTTGAGCACAGCGAAACCCAACTTTATCGGATACTGGAACTACACTCAAAAGTACTCTATCCGCTTGTGTAGGAGCGATCTCCGAATCGCGACCCGCTTTTCTTCAAAACTCAATTAACGTCATTTGTTGCACCGCTTAAACTTGAAACGTTGAACCCGCAAAAGCCAAATGAAAATCACAAACGTAACAACCACGCTGCTGCATTTTCCATCCGGCGGCGGAATCATGGATGCCACAATCCGCCATCCCGCGACGGGCGGGACAGCGTGCTTCGTGCACATCATGACCGACACCGGTCTTGAAGGCTTGAGTCCCGCCGGGGGAGGACGCGCGGCACAAGCATTGGTGGAGGGATCCTTCAAGGAACTGCTGGTGGGCGAAAACCCGTTGCACATTGAAAAGCTATGGGACGATCTCTTCTGGTGTATCCGGGGCGTTGGTCGCAAAGGGCTAGCGTTCTGCGCGCTGTCAGCCGTGGATATTGCCCTGTGGGACCTGAAGGCGAAGCATTTCAACGTGCCGCTCTATCAGCTATTGGGTCCGTATTCCGATTCCGTGCCCGTCTACGGAAGCGGCGGCTGGACGCACTTTGACCGCGACGAACTGGTAGCCGAGCAAACCCGCTATGTGGAGCGAGGCTTCAAAGCCGTGAAAATGAAGGTCGGCAAAGACTTCGGAAAGCGCGAACGCGAAGACATCGAGCGGTTGGCTGCCGTTCGAGACGCCGTCGGCGGCGATATCGAAATCTACGTTGATGCCAACAACGGCTACTATGCCAAACAGGCAATCTACATGGGCAAAGCCTTCGAGGAGTACCGCGTCGGTTGGTTCGAGGAACCTGTTCTAGCCGACGACATCGACGGTCTGGCTGCCGTGGCAAAGGCGATTGACATTCCCGTTGCGACGGGCGAGAACGAGTACACCAAATACGGCTTTAAGGATCTCATCGCCCGTGGAGGCGCCGACATCGTCCAACCCGACGTGGGGCGCGTGGGGGGTGTCACCGAATGGCTGAAGGTTGCCCACCTCGCACACGCTTTCAATCTCCCCGTAGCGCCGCACGCCTACCAACTCATTCACCTGCACCTCGCCTGCGCCACGCCGAACCTGAAGGTGGTCGAGTACCTCGGCGTCTCCGAAGAATCGGATCGGCTTTACTACAAGGAATTTCCCGAACCCGAAAACGGCATGTGGTCCCCCGATCCCGACAAACCCGGCTTGGGCTTGGAACTGGATACGGATGCGGTGGCAGAATACGTGGTCGGCGCCGATGCCCCACGCTCGCAGTTGGGCTAAACGGAAACCTATGAGATTGACCCGAAAACCCCTTCACATCATCGTAGGGGTTGGGTCTCCCAACCCGCACAAGGATCACGTTAAGGGAGTTCGTCTAGTATTGATAGGGTTTTTCCTCCCAATCCCCATATTTTTGTCTGCATTGGGCGTGGAGGAAATCTCTATTGCACCCCATACGGTAGGTGCGGTTTCCAACCGCACC
>JAJDTR010000088.1 GCA_022827055.1 Candidatus Poribacteria bacterium
TTGAGGGCGGTTGCCAACAGATTGACTGTGCTTGATGAAAGAAATGCGTTGCCTGTCATCGCCAAAGCGTCAAAGGCTTTGTCATACAGTTTTTTGTCATGAATATTGCGGGCAACGACTCTCAGATCAATTGTGTCATTGGGGCGACCGGGGCTCCAGCCACTAATGATGTCGACCTGCGTGGGGTGTTCTTCGTCCGACATCTCAGTTTCTTGAGAATGGAGATCGGTGATACCTGATAGCGCCAACGCGCTGCAGATTGAAATGAGGTAAAGAACGAAATAGCGGAAATCGAAGAGGTTGATTTTCATAGGTGTGAATTCCTTTGTCACTTCTTGTATCGTGGATACGTGCGCTCATCTCTCTCAGTGCTATTCAAGAGCCCCTTTTCCAAACAGCGATACTTCGAATTCAGGATCGGTTATTGGTTCAAATCCGGGATAAGTGTTCGTTAATTCATAAATATCGTATCCTGCCGTTTCCAGTGCCTGACGAATTCGGTTTCGATCAGATTCCGTGATTATCCTGTCGTCCCGCGGTGTCGCGGGGACTCCTCCCATAAATGTTTTACCGCGATACTTAAGGGTGAACCCGTAAAGCATTACATACCGAGCCAATGCCTCAGCCGCCTTAAAACGCAAGGATTCGCTGTAAGATTCAGCTTGTGACACGATCTCAATCAGCGGCGAAATCGCTCGCCTATCGCCGGTTTGTTCCAAAGCTTCAATTATTCCACCGGGTGCTTCAATGCGAGTTTTCAACATTCGGATGAGGATAGGAACAGCCTTTCCGCCGGCAGCTCCCAACCCATCAAGCACTCCGCTACGACAACTGCCACAGTAGGTGCCCCTATCTCTGTGTTTCCAGTTCCCAACCCTTGCACGTAATAGGTCCGGAATCGCAGCTTCGCCGACTAGACCGCCTAAACGCCTCGCCGCCAAGTTCCGTACTCGCCAAACAGGATCGTTATGTAACAGATTGGTGATAATGGGTATGGCTTCAGGATTTCGGGACAGCCCCAGCAAGTTAGTCGCGCGCAGTCTCAGTTCGACAAGATCCTCCTTATAGATATCGGGAACTGTCTCATCAATCACTTTCTTTAACAGATGTACGATGTTGGAAGAAAAGTATGCGTTGTCAGCTAATATTAAGATATCCGTGGCGTTGTGATATAGTGTATCGTTATAAAGATCACGGACAACCTCTCTAACATCAACTGTCATCGACACTGGTCCTATACGTGCCGGGTGCCGTTTTATAGTAATCACATCTACCTGCTTCTTTTTTACCGGAGGTCGTTGGGCATAGGCCGCAGGTGTTGCCAAACAAAAAAGGAGGAACAAACACACAACGAAGTAGAAGGATTCGATTCGTTTCACTCTCATAGGACTAAGTCTCCGCTTCATATGTTCTTTGAAGGCTGCCGGACATTACGCCGCTACTCGTAAGTCATACCCATTGCCGACACTATTTATCTTTGACGTCTGTAAGGAACCGGTTTGCACGATTCAGGGCAGGATGCACAACATGCTGACCCGTTTTGTGCAAACCTACGGGCGAGTTTAACAACCCGGTGCCGCGATGAAATTGCTTTTACTTCAAACGAAAATGGCTGATGTGATATACTGAAATCTTGACATGTTGGGACGCATGGGATTTCGACCCCTGCTAGGAATCCTAACCTCTAAAAGACGTCGGCACAGAATCGCTCCCTCCCGATTCATCTCAAGTGCAAATTGTTTGCCGCAAATTCCGAAACACCTTAAATACCCAAAATCTAGCCAATTGGATAATACGTAAGGCAAATGAAAAACCAACCACAGAACGAAACGCATGGCCTGACCGCGCGGGTTTTGTTCCTTGTCCTACTCATTGCCCCTATCAATTGTTACCTGCTCATCCAAATGGAATTGGTGCGCTATACCTTTCCCACGTGGGTCGTACCGCTGTCGAATGTTATTTTCATTTTGGCAGGAGTTCTCATCTTAGACAGACTCATCCGCTTCGTTGTTCCGAGCTTGGCATTTCGAGTAGGTGAACTTCTACTGCTCTACGTAATGCTTTCTTTTGCCACAACGCTGGCGGGTTGCGATGTGCTGCAAGCGGTTTTGTCCGTGCTCGGGCACGCCTTCTGGTTTGCCACTGAGGAGAATGAATGGAAGACGCTGTTCTGGCCGCATATTCCGGAGTGGCTTACGGTCAATGACAAGAAGGTGTTGCAAGGGTACTATCTGGGGGAGTCGAGTTTCTACACGAATGCTCATTTGAGAGTATGGGTGCCCGTGATACTCGCTTGGCTTGCGCTGTTTCTGGTTCTGGCTTTCATTTTTCTCTGTCTGAATACGATTCTGCGTCGGCAATGGGCGGATCGTGAGCGATTAACATTCCCGATAATCCAACTCCCGCTACAGATGACCAATCCGACTTCGAATTTCTTTCGCAACAAGCGAATGTGGATTGGTTTTGCTATCGCGGCTGGGATTAGCCTATTCAACGGACTCAGTACGCTATACCCTTCCATTCCGCATATCCCTGTAACACGCCGCTTTTTTACCTTCCTCGACCCGCCATTGAGCTTCTATGACGGCGTAACCGTCGCGTTCTATCCATTCGCCATCGGCATCATGTTCCTGATGCCGTTGGATGTCCTGTTTTCAACCGCGCTCTTCTACTTCCTCTACCGCAACGAGCTTGCGCTGGCGAGCGTGTACGGTTTGGACACACTCCCGAAGTTTCCGTATCAGGACGAACAGGCGTTTGGCGCTTTCGTGGGGCTTTGCGTTTTCTTTCTTTGGGTGGGTCGTCATCACTTCAGGCATGTGTTGCAAAATGCGTTCAGGCGGCGGTCAGACGGTGATGATGCGGGGGAACCGATGCGGTACCGCACCGCGGTATGGGGATTGGTTGGCGGGCTTATTCTCTTTGCGTTTGCGATGCACAGAGCGGGCATGTCTCTGTGGATTGCCTCAATGTTCAGCCTGCTGTTTCTTGTCACGCCCATCATCACGACCCGCATTCGCGCCGAAGCCGGCATCTTTGTGCACGCCTACCATTGGCAGGCGCCGCGATACGTCCTGAATACGATTCTAGGCTCTCGGCGGCTCGGTCCCCAAAACTTGACGGCGCTGTCGGTATGCTTTTTCAACAGGGATTATCGCCCTCAACAGATGCCTCACCAGTTGGAGGCGTTCAAGATTGCGGAACAAGCCAATATCAACCCGCGACGGATGTTGGTTGCCATCCTCATCTCAACCGTGATTGGCATCCTGGTCTATTTTTGGGTTCAACTCCACCTATATTATGAGAAGGGCGCCGCTTCAGGTTACTTTGGTCCCTGGGCATTGGGATATGGTCGGGAGTATTTCAGGCGGTTGACCGACTTCCTCTACTATCGGACAGACACGAACTGGTTGGGCGTGCTGTTTATGGGGATTGGATTTGGGGTTATGGGGCTGTTGACGTACTTTCGCGTCAAGTTTTTTTGGCTGCCTCTGCATCCGCTGGGTTACGTCATGGCGTCGAACCAGGAGATGTCGGACCTCTGGGCGCCGATTCTTATCTGCCTTGTTCTGAAGTGGGCAATTCTTAAACACGGAGGCATCCGAAGTTACCGACGCGCTATCCCGTTCTTCTTGGGGCTTGTGCTTGGCGACTTCCTGATGGGCAGCGTGTGGAGTCTGCTGAATGTGCTATTGAATACAACAATGTATCAGTTTTATCCGTAACCTCCGCCGTTTCGCTAAATTCCCCGGATATATCACGGTTTCGACAGATGTACACTTCAGTTACTCCCGTCTGTAAAAACCAATCCAACTTGCTCGGTAAGCTGGGCAATCTTCCCGTCGGGCAAATAAATCGCTCCTTCTTCCGGGTAGACGCCATGATACTTCATAGCACACTCTATAATTTTGCGTGAAATTCTCGCTCGTTCATGGGCAAAACCATTCGCTACTTCAGCCCATCTTTCCCATTCTTCATCATTTGGCTGAACACGACTGTGTGCCTCCCGTTGCGCTATCACACTCTGCCATTCCTCGACTAGCATCGGAATCTGTTCCCACGCCTCTGCAGCAATTGCCTCGGCAAGTTCACGGCGGGCATCCGCCTGTTGGTCAAATGCTACATTCAATTCATCGGATGTTTCATCCCTCTTCTCATTATCCAAATCAACCAATTTTGCTGAACCGTCGTCTTTCTCCGGATCACGGGAGTCGAGCCAGTCGGTCGCGCCATCAGTGTGCTGGGTATGATTTGATTCGTCTAGTGGTTCGCTGTACTCTTTGGCCCACCTATGGGACGCATCATTAACGGGGGGAGATGTCGAAAGTTGGGTTGTTTTTGGGTTTTTGCGATCTAAATCCTCAACTTTCCAGAAATATCGCGAAGCGATAAGCGAAAACAAGAAAAAACCAACTCCCACGACAATCATTAAGATTGTCGTGAATTTGTGAAAGTCAAAATTTCGTCGTTTCATTGTTACCTCCATGTGACTAGTGCCGAATCTTCCACAGATAGAACTGCCCGTGAGGAAAAGCGGTTTACTAGCACCCACATCAAAGTGAAAGCGAAACTCTCTTCAACCCGTCGGAGAGGGGAAAATTCTCCCCCCGGACAACCTCTCGCACGACTGTGGAGGCCCTCTTCGACTGTGTGTTCGACGTTTTCTGGCTTTTGCGTCTTCTCTCTTTCTAGTTTCCTTCGTCAATTTACACACTCTCCCCGTTCCGAAGTTTCAACTACAGCCTTGCATCGAGTTGAGGTTGGTCTTCATGCACCCGGTGCTTCGTTGAAGCCTCGACACAGCTAAAACTAATCCGCTGACAGGCGCTCGTCCGGGAAACGGTTATACCGCATCGGGGGAACGTCCCCGGTGTAATGGGGTATGAGGGGTTCAATCTCCGCTAACGCTGCCTTGGGCCAACTGTCATGTCTGCTGTGGAATCCCTCATGTATCCAACTCTGTGTGGCAGGGAGAAGGTCGTCGAATAGCGGATGAAACCAGATAGTTATTACCGTACGGCGTTGGTCGGACATGTTCACGTGGGTGGCGTGAAACATGCGTGCATCGCCGATGACTAGATCTCCGGCGCGCATCGGTACATCTTGCTCGTAGGGGTAATCGAGAAAACGCGGATCGTCGGGGTTTTCTATGCTATTGATGTCTGGAGTGTGCGCCTCGCCCATTTCGTGAAGGACATGTCGCCTGCGATGAGTTCCCGGCAGTACACGCAGGCAACCGTTTTCTCGGGTGGTGTCCTCCATGTAGTACATCAGGAAGATCATCGGCGGGATATTGCTGTATGATCTCGGATCCTGCCACATAAGGCAGTCTTGGTGCCAGTACAAGCGCGGACCGTTTGGCGGTTTGCTGATGATGACCGCCTTCCAGAACTTGCTGTTGGGGAGCCCCATTTCATCAAGCGCTTTGAGGGCGGTCGGATTGCCGACAATGCCAGCCAATTCCGGGTGAGGTCCGGAATCAATCAGGGTGCCGGGAGATACGTTTCGCGTGAGCTGATCCGCATCTAGTGTTGCAATTGCATGGTCCACACAAGCACGCGTTCGCTCAAGCAGGGCCTCATCCACCACATTCTCCAAAATGCAGAAACCTTCGTATTTCAGTTGCTTGAATTTGGGGGACGGTGCCGTGGTTGAACCGGTGTTAGTTGCCATATTAGAACTTTCGCAGAATTCACTCTGATAATAGGAGGTTTCGACTGTTGTCGTACATACTCATCCGGCGTTTCGTGTTTGACCTGATAGATGATTCACGCTGTTTAGTCCGCCATGGCCTTGAGCCGATTCCAAATCAATGATGCACAACTACATAGCGTAACCAGCGATTGGTCTCCGCGTATCGATCAGCCGCTGTTATAAAGTATCACCCCTTCTTGCTGAGCGGGGCGCAGCACTGTACCGACCCAATTTCGCTTGCGTTCAAGCTCCTCTGGCGTTGACACAATGATGTCTTTAGGAACGGGCATGTCGCTAAGGACTCGTCGGATTTCAATGGCGGTTTTCCGCTTGTCGGTGCATTCGGAAAAGACTACGAGCAAATCTATATCGCTGTGCGGCTTCGCCTCGTCACGTGCGTATGAACCGAAGAGGATAATTTGCACGGGATTGAAGTGCCGCACGATTCGATTTGTCATGATTGCGATGTGTTCGTTATTGGTTGTTTTCATGTTTACGACTCATATTCTTATAAGAGGGCGTATGCGGTATTGGAAAACGTCTCATGCTTAGGATCATTTTGAAGACAGCCTTCTCGTAACGTGATACCGCCAAATCTACGTTTATCAAACTTTTCTACCAGCAACCTACGCTCTAACAGGAGGGTTATCAACCCTTTCTTCCGCAGTAGGTCAATTGGACATTAGGTTAATCCCAAGCTACAGACTATGATTAAGGGATTAGGAGGGTCGGGAATCGGAATTCCCTCCTACAGCCGTTGAGTTTGGGAGTTCTTCATTTTGCGCTGGAATTGTGTCCGGCGCCGTTTTGACGTAGAATGCCGGCAATCTCGGTTCTCCCGTTCTTTACGTTTTCTGCATCTACTTCGATATCCAACAGTCCTGCAATATGCTCGGTAATTTCCCAATCTGCTGCCATGACGTAAAGCGATGTCTCGCCCTTGTCATTCGTAGCGTTAACATCGGCGCCTTTCCGGACAAGCAACTCCGCGGTATCAGCGTGACCAAGAAATGCGGCGCCATGCAATGCCGTTCCGCCGTCTCGGTTTCTGCCATTGACGTTCGCACCGTTGTGAATCAGAAGTTCGACGATATCGGTTTCACCCAGCAGCGCCGCCCACGATAAAGGACTGACACCGAATTCGCTGTCTCCGGTATTTGTGTCCGCGCCTTTTGCCAACAACCCTTTCAATCTCTCAATGTCTCCGCGTCTCACCGCGGAGCACATGTCGTCACCCGAACGACTTGTGTCGGTAGCGCTATGTCCCCGTAGCATCTCAACAACAGCAGTTCTTCCGGATTCGACTTTGTCTCGATCGAGCTCTATCTCCAACCACGAGGCTATTAACTGGGTAATTCCCCAATCCACCTTGGAAACGTCTAATGGAGATTCACCTTTGTCATTTTTGGCATTTACATCCGCACCTTTTTGAATGAGCAATGCGGCGATGTCGGCGTGCCCAAGAAATGCGGCGCCATGCAGCGGGGTTCCTCCATCTCGATTTTTGGCGTTAACATCGGCGCCTTTTTGGATAAGAAACTCGCCGACCTCGACCTGATTAAACAGCGTCGCCCAAGACAAGGGAGTCACGCCCAACTCGCGGTCCCTCGCATTCGGATCGGCTCCATCAATCAGTTGTGCTTTCACCGTTTCAATATCACCGGCTGCGGCCGCTTCGCAGAGCTCGTCTCCGCGAGAATCTGAGTTTCCCTCACCCAATTTGGCGTCATACTGGTTGAACAACTCAACAACGCGGGTTCTACCGGATTCTACGGCTTCCTCATCCACATCTATTTGCAAAAATCCAGCTATCCACTCAGTGGTGCCCCGGTCAACGTAGGCAGCATTCAGCGGGGTATCACCCTCATAATTTTCGGCATTTACGTCCGCGCCGTTCTCAATGAGTAGTCGAGCGATATCGGCATGACCCAAAAAGGCGGCGCCGTGCAATGCAGTTCCTCCATCCTTGTTTTTTTGATTGGCATCTGCCCCGTTTTTGATTAGCAGCTCGGCGGTTTCACGTTGACCGAATAACGCAGCCGAAGTCAGCGGTGTCACTCCAAATGTGCGATCCATGGCGTTTACATCCACTCCCTTAGCCAAGTGTATTTTGAGCGCTTCGACATCTCCGCCTGCGGCGGCGCTCCAGATATTGTCGCCGTGAAAGGTGTTCTCAATCACATACGGTTCACTCGGAGACTTTTTCCATATAGGCATCCCGTCAGCGATCTCCTTGGTAACGTCGGCACGACGCTGAAGGATAAAATTGCGCGTTTCTTCCAGCGCATCAGCAAATGATTTCCCTCGTCCCTTCCATTCTTCCTCATCGCCGAAAAACTGCTGTGCTTGAATCAGATGCGGCGAGACCATCGCTTCAATTTGGTCAATCGTAGACAGCATTTCCGACTCGTTCCAATGGTTGTCGAGAATGTTGTTGATTTCCGCGGCGTAACGTTCCCGACCGGATTGGAGTTGATACAGTTTGTGTGCGACCAAGCCCTGCGTTTTGACTGAGATCGGCGCGCTAGGATCGTACAGATGTTCAAGTTTAGTGTGCTTGGTAAATAATGAATCTGCTCCCCACGGTATGAAGTGGAATCTATCTGACTCAGGATTGAGGTACATGAAGAAGTTGTTGTTGTTGCCCGAGTAGCCGTCCCAAAATCCGAGTAATCCCTCCACCGCCCAATAGGTGTAGAAGGAATCAAGGTCGACCAATTCACCGATGGCGCTCTCCATGTCCTCGCCCTCGTCTTTGAGGACGTTGATGATCTGGCGAATCTTCTCTCTTCCCGGCTTCTCTTTTCCCCTCTTGAACTCGAAACTCCCGAGCCATCCTTCGTAGAAATCAACGTACGGTCCTTCGTACAACGAACCTCGGTCATTGCCGAATGCGCGTTGAAGCAATGGATTGCGCATGGATTCCACGTGCGAATAGACACCGAGGTTCACCCCATTGACCGTCACTTTCGCATAGGCGCAGCGCGGAGCGGGCGAGCCGGCGGCATTGAACAGGGCATACCCCATGAACTGGCTCACCAGGCTGTGATCCTGCTGATTGTTGTTCAGCGTCAGGTTGGTAAGACCTTCGATACCCGCCTTCTTGTCAACGTGATTGAGTTTGATTTTTAGTGACGGTCGAAAGTCGTTTAGTGATCCGAGGAAGCCCTTCTTGCGGATTCCAACCTCTGGAAAACTGACGCCATCAATGGTCACACTCGCGTCCACGTAGGTGTAGGGAGATTCGATCGGCTCGGTTTTTCGGCGTACATCCAGTGCCGACGCAAAGGTGCGCGATTGATGCCGAATAGTGTCCCAGTCCTCCTCGGCGAGGGTGATTTGTACGTCCAACACTCGGTCAGTGGGAAAGATATCGTCCAACGTGAGTTCCGTGGCGATTACAGTGTTCGCGAAACTCCAAACACACAGTACGGATGCTATTTTCGAGTACCATCTAACACGACTTGCTTTCATTGATTTTATCCTTAAGGTTTAGTGATTGCAGGGAACTTTGAGGGCTGAATTACTGCTGAAAATACACAGAACAATATGAAGATTAATATGGTATAATACCGCCGATTTCAGTGTAATGACACAAGCCAAAAGGGCGTCGCTGTTACAGATTGTCGGCTCTACTAATTGGCAAAATCCGAATATTGTAGATAATGATACCATAGACGTACATCATTTTTGAAGGATTAGATGATATTTCCCCTAAAATGTATGAGTTTCACGAGAAATATGAGAGTTGTGAAATCTATCTCTGAATCGATTCGAATTAAGATTATTATTGGGAAAGCTTTCGCATCGGAGTAAAAATGGTTGATAATTTCCATGTTACAGGCATCGGAGAGATTTTGTGGGACATGCTTCCCGACGGGGCGCAGTTTGGCGGGGCACCGGCTAACTTTGTCTGCCATTCTCGGGCGCTTGACGCAACATCCCGTATGGTTAGCTGCGTTGGGAACGACGAACTGGGACGGCGGGCGTTGGCGTTCCTGCAGCAGCACGGCGTGGACACATCAACGGTTTCCCAATCCGCGGAACGTCCGACCGGCACCGTTGAGATTGAACTCGATGCCGAGAGTGTAGCCCAGTATGAATTTGCCGCGAACGTTGCATGGGACGCGCTGACGTGGTCTGAGGCGTTGGCGCACGCCGCGGATGAGGCCGATGTCGTTTGCTACGGGACACTTGGCCAGCGGAGTGAAATCTCCAATAACACGATACAGCGTTTCTTGAAGAGGACATCCGACGATTGCCTGTGTGTGTTCGACGTCAATTTACGTCAGCATTTCTACAGCGAAGCGTTGATTCGAGATTCACTAGAATTTGCGAATATTCTAAAACTCAACGATGAGGAATTGCCTGTTTTGAGTTCGAGTTGTGGCTTAACTGGATCGGACACTAGAATCATGGAGGAGCTGAGACAGCGATACAGTCTTCGCCTTGTCGCTCTAACACGCGGTGCGAACGGCGCTATCCTGCTCACCGAGGATAGCTTGAGCGAATGCGATGGTTTTGCTGTCGAAGTGAAAGACACTGTCGGTGCGGGCGATGCTTTCACCGCGGCGATGACATTGGGGCTCCTGTTGGAGCACGAGTTGGACCGCATCAACGAGCACGCCTGCCGCGTCGCCGCGTTTGTATGCTCGCAAGATGGCGCTGCTCCGAAGTTGCCCGACAATCTGAAATTCAGTAGATGAGATGGTAGGTCACATGCACGTCATGAGGACGATTGTTTTTTCTCCGAACTTCATCAACGGTTAAACGAGATGAAACATCCTATGACATGAGGTGATAACGCTCTTGACCGATGATGGAGAAACAGTTAGACTACGCATTCATGTCATCTTTGGATAGTTGGATATCGAATCGCTAAACGTGAAACAGGTCTACGGACAAAACACGGAGGAAATCCATCTAATGCAAACAGTGTCCCCAGTAAATTACAGCATGTTTTTGATGCCGGTTCACAATCCGGCGAAACCGTTAGCCCAATGTTTCGATGAGGATCTGGAATTTGCCGTCCAATGCAACGACCTCGGTTTCACCGATTTCTGGGTCGGCGAACATCATACTTCAACCATCGAGAACATCGTGATGCCGGAGATTTTCCTCGGGAAAGTGCTTGGCTTAACCGACAAGATGCGAATTGGCGCCGCTCCTGTCTGTTTGCAGTATCATCACCCTATGCATGTTGCCAACCGGCTTGCGTTTCTCGATCACTTCTCGCACGGACGTTTGAATGTCTGCTTGGGTCCGGGCGCGATTCCAACCGACAACGAACTCTACGGTATAGATCCAAGCGAGGTAGGCGCTCGCATCTCCGAATCCATCAACATGATCATGGACATCTGGTCCGGCGACCCGCCCTACGATATTCAAGGGAATTTCTGGTCAATCTCTCAAAAGACCGTCGATCCTGAATTCGGTATGGGAGTTTTGCATAAACCCCTTCAACAGCCGCACCCGCCAATTTTTGTGCCGTGCATGTCTCCCAACTCGCGGGGTCTTCAGGCTGCCGCAAAGCGCGGATTTCGTCCGATAAGTCATCACATGAATCATCCCGATGTTCTCGCGAACCAATGGCAGGGATATGCCGAGGGTGCGGCGATGGGGGGACGCGAAGCGGATCCGAGTGACTGGTGTGTGGCGCGAAACATCTTCGTGGCAGATTCAACGGAAGAGGCGCGTCAAATTGCCCGGGAGAACTCGCTCGGAAGGTGCATTCAGTACATACGTGACTTTACGCTCCGCTACGCGCCGACAGGTCTCCTCATCTGGAAACGCAACGAGGAGCAGACCGACGACGAGTGCAATTTGGATTACTTCATGAATGAGGTAATTATCGCCGGGGATCCGGAATCGGTGACACAGCAACTATTGGATCTTCGCGAGCAGATTGGCGCTTTCGGGACGCTGGTCGCGGTCGCCCATGATTGGGACAATCAAGAGCTTTGGGATAGGAGTTTCGAGCTGTTTGCCAACGAGGTTATGCCTGCATTTAATCGCGCTATCGGCGCAGAAGCCAAGTGAAATGCGACGGCCTGCAGGAGCGACTTCCCGGTCGCGAGTGCAACTCGCTCCTACGAAAGGCGATCGGTCAATACATAACTCGCCTTAGGTATTGCTAGAGACAAACTCCCTGGCTTCGGCAACCTCTTCCTCAGTGCCGTGCCGAACTTCCAACACTTTCAATACATCGGCGGGGAGTTCCGTGAACACGTCATCAAAGTCTACGTCGCCGAAACTGGGCGGGTGATATTCCTCAAGGTCTTTGAGGTCGTGGACGTTGACACCGATGAGATGGTCTTTGTACGCTTCTAGCCAGCGGTTGGACCAGCAAAGCCCGATACGTTCTTGCAAGATGGCGTGACCGACATCATGCCAGTACCGCATGTTGCTGCCGGCAAAGGCGTCGAAGAACATCTCGACCTCATCAAAATTTGGGATTTGATAGTAGCGCGGTCGATTCTCAATGGCGAGGTAGAGATCCATCCGTAAAGCGAGTTCATTGAGTTCATCCAAGCTGAATAGAACCGCGTCCTGATGTTTCGCCTGCTTTCGTTCCCTCCAATCCATCGCCTCCGACACTTTGTCACTGAACGCCTCGAACTCGCGCTCTCCGTATTCGTAGAAATCATACATCAGATAGGAGCGGTCATACGTATCCACCTCGCCGAGGTGGAGCACCACGATTGGGATTTCAAGGTCGGCAGCCATCTCCATCGTCCGCACCGTCCAGCGTACCGCCTGTTTTCGTTCGGATATGTCGAGGCTGGAAAGGTGAATCGGGTCGCTTTCGGAATCGGATTGTGGATGGTCGGGCAAAATGGGGCAAAAATTGTGAATGGAGCAGGGCTTGGTTCGTCCCAAATAGGGCTTAAGCTGCTCAATCTGATCGCGCGTCAGATGCCGACTCAGTTCGACCGCATTGAAGCCCAAATCGTTAAGCTCATCAATCAGTGCCGCACCGTCAGGTTGCTTCAGCGCGTTCCACATCGTCGAGATGGCAATCATCCTATTCCGACCCCTTCACAATCACTTTCCTGCCCGCGAAGCTGATTCGATTTTCCGCATACCATTTAATGACGGTCAGATACAATTTGTGCTCCTCGACTTGGAGACGCGCATGAAGGCTATCCTCGTCGTCGTTATCGAACACCGGCACCGACTTTTGCGCGATGATTGGTCCGGTGTCCATTCCCTCATCTACGAAATGGACGGTTACTCCGCTCACTTTTGCGCCGTAGGCGAGGGTGTCCGCCACCGGATGCGCGCCGGGAAAAGCCGGAAGAAGCGCCGGATGAATATTGAGGATTCGATTCCTGTATTTCTGAACAAACGCCGGTTGCAAAAGCTTCATGAAACCTGCTAAGACGATGAGTTCCACGGCGTGTGTGTCAAGCAGTTCGGAGATTCGCTCGTCAAAAGCGTGACGGTCGGGGAAATCTCGGGCTTTTACAACATAGGAGGGGATTCCGGCTTTCTTTGCGCGGGTGAGTGCGTAGGCTTTCTTTCGATCGCTGATGACGACCGAGATTTCAATTTCACAGGATTCGTCGTAGTGGAGTTGATCGATTAAGGTCTGGAGATTGCTTCCGCTGCCGGAAGCCAGCACTCCGATTTTCATGATTACCGCCAGGATCACATGCGATGTAATAGGGTTGAAACCGACTGACTGTGTCGTTTATGTTTGTTTGGGACGTTCGTGAAGAATTCAGATAGAAGGCTGTGGAGCGTTGGCGACTGTCCGTCTCAACGCAGCATGGACTGTCTTTCCCTGAATCATCTCGTTTTCTAGTCCTACCAACTTGACGGAGGCGACTTGATTAATTTCTGACGCGGGAACGTCCAACAGAACCCGTAGATAATTTGGCGTAAATCCTGCGAGTTGCCCCGTCTTTCCCTCGCGACTGTCTTCAACCAGAACATCCACCTTCTTTCCCAGCATACGCCGTTTGAAGGCGCTGCCAAGGCGATTCCCCAAGTCGATCATCCTCCCGCTGCGCGCTGCGGAAACGCCCGGAGGCACCTGGTTCGGATAGTCTGCGGCTGGCGTGCCGCGCCGCGGAGAATAACGGAAGACGTGCAGTTGGCTGAATCCGATTTCCCGGACAAACTGGAGTGATTCCTCAAAGTCGTTATCGGTTTCCCCTGGAAAACCGACCATGACATCGGTTGTTATTCCAACATCCGGAAAGGCGCCGCGCAGTTTCTCCACAAGCCGGGCGTATTCTGACGTGGTGTAGCGCCGCCGCATGCTACGCAGAATCTTATCGTTACCCGCTTGGAGTGGGAGGTGAAAGTGGGGCATACACTTCGGCAGGGCAGCCATCCGGTCTACGAGGTCGTCGGGAAAATTCATCGGTTCGATTGAGCTGAATCGTATGCGTTCTATGTCTTCAATCGGATGAATCTGCTCCAGAATGTCGCCGACATCCACCCTCCTCTCAATGTCCAGTCCATACGCGCCCAAGTGGACGCCGGTTATCACGATCTCCTTGTACCCGCTCGCGGCGATGCGCTCCGCCTCGCTTACAATGTCCGTCAGGCTACGGCTTGTCATCCGACCGCGCACATAAGGAATAATGCAGTAGGTGCAGAATGCGCTGCACCCGTCCTGAACCTTAATCAGCGCGCGCGTACGCTGGCTCGTATGGCTAATCCCCGCACTGAATCTTGCATGTTCGCGCACCGGATCATGCTGGATGGGCTCAATCTGCAAGGGTTCGAATTCGCGGAGTTTATCCAAATAGCCTTGGAAGTCCGCTTTCTCGCGATTCCCGAAAACGAGTGTTACTCCCGGTATTTTCGCGACGGCTTCGCGGTCACTCTCGGCATAGCAACCCGTAACCAGCACTTTGGCTTTCGGGTTTTGCCGGACGATTCGGCGAATTGATTTACGGGCTTTCTGATCGGCGACGTTTGTCACCGTGCAGGTGTTCACCACATAAACATCAGCGATTTCGTTTGCATCGACGATGGTGTAACCGTTCCGATCCATCGTCTCGTGCATTGCGTCGGTGTCGTACTGATTCACCTTGCAACCCATGGTGAGGAATGCTGCTGTCGGCATGTCGATAGTCTATCTAGTTCTGGTTGAGTAGTCTTTGTGTCGCAATCTGTGCGTCGATTAGGATGATTCGATGACCGCGCGTTTGTCCGAGTTTGGATGATATAGTATGACCACCCCATTGTCAAGGCGCATTAGGAACGGCGCAATCGCATCTGATTGTAGGGACGGCCCCCGTGCCGTCCCATGTTGTGGCAGGCTTTCATGGCTGACCCGACTGGATGGCGTGCAATTTTCATAAGCAATCTAGAGGCGTGTCTGTTGAAAAAAGACGAACACAGGGGTCCGCCCCTACAAGTATGCGTGCGTTGTTGTCCCTTGGGCATAGCGAGGGGAAAGGATCGGGACGAAAATATCGTAACACAGCCAATTTAATTCAGATGCGATTAGCTAAAATCAGAAGCGGCGCAGCTCATAGACTGCGATAGCGACGGCTACAATAGCGGCTGTTTCCGTACGCAGTGTATTGCCTCCAAATGTGACGGGAATACACGCGTTATCAATCGCCTCCCTAACCTCGGCGTCCGAAAACCCGCCCTCGGGTCCGATAATCAGCCCGACTGATTTCACGTCGTAATGGTCGCGCAAGACACTCTTGATTTCGCGTTCTACTTCATTTTCCCAGAGGAGCAATGACAGATCGCAATTCTTCGCCTGTTCAAGACATTCGCCGATTGTTCGCTGCGGGAGCAGTTTCGGAAACCTCGGACGTCCACACTGCTTGGATGCTTCAATCGCGATTCGTACCCATCGATCCTGCCGTTTTTGTTGAGCATTTCCCCCGCGCTTTGGGATTGATCTCTGGCATGTCATCGGGACGATTTCGTCTACACCGATTTCCGTGGTTTTCTGAACGATCAGATCCATCTTGTCCGATTTGGGAATCGCTTGAAAGAGCGTGATGTGCGGAGGAATTGGCGGGTGAAATTGGTGGTCATGGATTGATGCTATCGCGGGGAGAGATTCCGTGTCCTCTAGGCGAGCGACGTAACTGTTGCCACCCCCGTCAAAGATTTGCACGTCGTCACCGGATGTTAACCGGAGCACATTCAAAAGGTGATGACGTTCGGGGTCGCGGATGCGGATGGTGTCGGATGAGATGTCGCTTGGAGGAACATGGAATCGATGCATCGGCGAAGATAAATAAGTTCAGCGCGGGTTAGGGAAGTTTTGGTATGACGATTTTTTCTCAAGCAACATGGCGTAACTGGAAGGAGGGAAGAGTGGAAGATTGGGGGGATTTTCTTCCCAGTCTCCGTTCTTATTCCCGATATTGTGACAACTAGGGAAAACAAATCTCAGCGTTTACGATTGGCGCAGTTTTTCGATATCCACTTCAGACATTCCCGTTGTTCTCGCAATGAATTCGGTGTCTAGCCCTTCGCTGATCAGTGAAAGGGCAATCTTCTCCGTCGTCTGCTGGTTTCCCTCTTCAAGTCCCTTTTCATGTCCTTCTTCAAGCCCTCGTTTATGTTCATAAACCAGGGAATCTTCCCAATCCTCTTCGTCCTTAAGCACTCGAAGTTCACCGGGCGAGATGTTGTCGCGTGTAACCGAATGAATCACTTTTTCGAAAGCTGGAGTGGTGAAACGGCTTTCATCAATCTCACCATCAAGAGAATCCAAAACGAGTTCCAACCAAGTTTTGATGCCCGGCGGAGTTTTTTCATTGACCATGCGGGGTACCAAGAACACGATTTTCTCGGGATAAGGATGGACTTTGCGACCGATCCCGTTGATAGGGGGGTTGAAGTCCGTGGTATCAGCAGTGAACTCAATTTCATTCTCGCGAGGAGGACTGGTTATGACGACAATGGTGTACACGGTCCGTCCGATCTCATAGGCTTTGCTGCTTATCACTTGTTCGGCGGTGTAGAGAAGATAGTAGTACATGAAACTCTCACGGAAGAGGTATTCTTTGACATGATGCACTTCAACTATAATTCGAGATTCCAGGTCCTCGGCGAACAGGTCGTACTCAATATCAACCTGACCGACAGGCTTGAGGAATTTGTAGCCTTGATGCACCTCGTCCGTATGAAACTCAATGCCTAAAACATCTTTGGCGAACTGACAGAAGATGTCGGGCTGGCTGAAAGCTTTCTTGAAAGTGGTGTCGTATCGTAAGGGGACAACTCGTACCATGTCCACACCCTACTTTGATATTTGAGTTGTTGAAATAAAGGAGATTGGAGAACCATTTTCCAACGCTCCCTACCCTGCAGTCTTCCAACTATTCGCTGGTGCTCCATCCTCTCGCCGTGTCCATGGCCACAGACCTCCCACACTAGATTAATTGTCAATCAAGCGTGGCCGGCACACCTTCCAACAACCCGTTCTCGTGCATATCAACCCACTCGTCCATGAATATCTTGTTCCACTCTTCGGTAAGCGGGTGATCCATCATATCGCGGTAGACTGTCCACATGGTGACGAGTTCGTCGGCGCCGTCACGGAATGCGGCATGAGCGGTTTCTACCGAACGCACGAGCGCCGCCATGATATAGGGCCGCTGTCCCCAGCCGCTGAACATCTGGGCACACTCGCGTATTAGTTGCGTCGGATCACCGCCAACCGCCTTCACGGGGTCGCAGAACGGCAGAATATGATCAACGCCAGCTTGAGCGACCGCTGCAGCTTGGGTCAACGAAAATACCGTCGTGCAGAAGGTCTCAACCCCCTCCCCCTTGAGAATGCTGAAAGCCTTTAGTCCATTTACGGTACAAGGAATCTTCAGAATAATCTGGTCTGACAAGTCGGTAAAAACCTTCCCCACCGCGAGCAGTTCGTCAACCGTGTGACCGTCGATTTCCATGACCACCGGTTTATCGGTGATGTCGAGGTATGCCTTTATCAGGTCGATAACCGATCCGTAAGGTTTGGCGTACTGGTTGAGTACGACCGTATTAGTGACAATCCCGGCAATCCCCAACGGCATCCACTCCTTTAGCTCGTCGGGGCTGCCCGCGAGCCAGATTGTGGGTCCACGTCCTTCTGATCGGGTCGTCGGTACGGCGCCGTTCGCTGTCATTATTTAGTTTCCTCCTCTGTTTTAGATGTAATATTGATTGTGTAATCGACGATTGGTTGGATACTCCACATCCGCACACACTCTGTTATCAAACGGGATGAGTCCGCAGCGGGTTTTCCCGGGAAAACTCGCGGGTTTCGGGACAACCCTTAACGGGCAACCACGAACAATACGGCGTTCCAGCCTCACCGGCGCTCCCGAAGTCGCAAAGACGCACCGACTCTCCGTTCGCCGCCTCGAATTCCAGCAGAAGTTGAGGCGGCAGCCAATCCGTCCACTGAACACGCTTCGATTGCAGCTTCTGTGCGTCAATCGGCGGAATATCCAACATACAGCTTACCGGATCCCATTCCTTAACATCGCGTATCTGCGGTGTGTCCGCCTTCGCGTTCTTGAGATTGTACCGGTGGTCGTACGCCAGCAAAATAGGTCCACGGTAAATAGATGTCAGCCCTTCACACTCCTGTTCACCGCTCCATAGGCGCAGGGACATATCCAGCGTGAGGTGAACCTTATCACCTGCTTTCCATTTGCGATCGATCTGAAGATAGCTGCCGGCTTTCGCGTTGAGGGGCGGTTCGTCGTTAATTCTGACGTGCGTCTCCGATGACCAGTGCGGTATGCGCAACTTCAAAGCGAAAACGGCAGATTCAGATGGTTTTACAGATAACGCAATTGTTCCATCAAGCGGATACTCGGTTTCCTGCGTCAGGGTCACGGTCAATCCCGACTTAAACCGTGCGGTTAGCGTTGACGGCCCATAGTAGTTCAACACGAGACCTTCACGGTCTTTCATGAGCGACCAGTCGCTCAGCATTCCGAATCCGCGGGGAGTGTTCACACTACAGCAGTTCAGTTCGGGGGTGCCTTCGCGCGATTGGAAGACGATGGTGTGCGCGCTGGAGCGGCGTATTCCGTTCATCGGCGTATCGTAGGTGGACCAGTGCCCGGTGGAAGAGTGCATACCGACGATGGAGTTGAACAGCGTGAGTTCGAGTTCGTCGGCGACGATGGGGTTGCCCGTCAGTTTCAGCATCTCGACGCTCATCGCCGTCCACGCGATCGTGCAGCAGGATTCGATTGCGGCGAGGTGGTACGGATTGCCGGTCGCCTGCTCTCCCGACGAGAAACCGCCGTTGTTGTGTCGATCAAGCATGACGATGCTCCACCAGATTCGCTCAAAGGCTACCCGGTAGCGGTCTTCACCGGTAATCCAGTAAAGTTCCGCCAGTGCCATGATTGGGTGCAGACTCTCCCATCGCGGCTTGGGTGTCTGGAAAAACTCTTTGCCATCAAGTGCGCTCTGTAGATAGTCGCCCGCCAACGGTTCCCCGTTCTCCGTGGCCGCGAATTCATCAACAATCTGGAGCACCAACTTTAGGTAGCGTTCGTTTTTCGTTTTGCGATAGAGTATGCAAAGCGAGTGGGCTGGCGCCAGATTCATCTCGGTCGAACCCGTGTCGACCAAGCGCGTACTTTTCGCTCCCAAATACGTCTCGCACAGAAGGTCGGCTATGCGCGCCGCGCAGGTCAGCGCGTCTTTGTCCCGCGTTTCTTCGTACCAAAGCAGCAATCCCGTCATGTTGTGGTAATGCCCCCAAGTGTCCCACGTGTGCTGTCCCGCAGAATTGGAGTTCGTTAGACGGTGCGGCTTTGGCCACGGACCGAGATAGCCATCGGTATCTTGAAAGCTGACGAGGATGCGGACGAAATCCTTCAACCATCCTTTCAGCGCCGGGTCCGCCGTGGTTCGGAGAACCTGGACTGCACCTGTCAGGTATTTCCCCGAAAACTCCCCAGCCCAAGGCACCATCTCCCGCAGCGGGGAGCGGTCACGGTCGCGGAACATCTCAAGCATGCCGGGATTGGCTTTTGGCGCTACGAGCAACCATTGTTGAGTGATTCCTGTCAGGTAATCTCCCACGAAACCGCCAATCTGCATCCGTGTTTTTGGGACTCTTCTACAAACGGGTTCTTTCATCTATCGCACACATTCCGTGTCTCGTGAGGTGGGATTTATGGGAGACCTGTCGCCGGGTTTTGTGTTGAATCCGTCATGTAAACCTGATAGAATTGAACTCAGAATAATGCGCTGAATTATACTCCGCTTGTAGGAATCCGTCAAGCCTAAAGAAACCGAAGAGTCAAGTCAATCGACTCTGATTCTTTGAGGGAGCAGTTGGACGTACACGACCCGTTCTGTGATTGTGAGGACCCTCTACGCCTGTCACATGCTTACAATTCCGCGCATGTCAATTAGATAGTATTAGTTCTCTTGAAATGCGAAGTTACGCTCTTCTGGAGCGTTAGACGGCCATACTCCTTCTACATACATAGCACTCCGCTGAAGCGCCATGCATGTCTATGTGGACAAATCACTTTTCCGCCTTAGATGACGGAGATCTATAGGCGACATCCGAAAACCTGCGCTATATATCAATGGATTTGAAAACGGTGGGCGATGCCCACTCTACAGCTTGGAAAAGCAGGCGTGAACTAGAAAAAGAGCAACCATTTTTCATCCAATGAAAATCGCCTACATCGCTGCGGGTGCCGCGGGCATGTATTGCGGCACCTGCATTCACGACAACACCCTTGCCGCCGCGCTCCTGAAGAAGGGGCACGATGTCGCACTCATCCCAACCTACACCCCCATCCGCACGGACGAAACCGATGTCAGCATCCACCGCATCTTTTACGGCGGGATTAACGTCTATCTGGAGCAGAAATTGGCGTTGTTCCGTCATACACCGTGGATTTTCGACGAATTGTTCAACAGCCCCGCGCTCCTGAGTAAGTTATCTAGATTCGCCGGTTCAACAAACGCGAAAGATCTCGGCGCGCTCACGCTATCCGTGCTTCAAGGCGAAAACGGGCGCCAGAGGAAGGAACTGGAAAAGCTCATTAAATGGTTGAAAGATGCCTACCGCCCGAATCTGGTACAGCTCACCAACTCCATGTTCGTAGGGTTTGCCAAGGAGATGAAAAAGGCGTTGGGCGTTCCGATTCTCTGCGCGCTTCAGGGAGAGGACATCTTTCTCGAAGGTCTCGTAGAACCTTACAAGTCGCAAGCGCTGGAGGTTTTGCGCGCGCGGGTTTCGGATGTGGACGGTTTCATCGCGCCCTGCCGATACTATGCCGAGTTCATGGCGTCGTATCTCAAGATTCCCACGGACAAAGTCAACGTGGTGAAACTCGGTTTGAATTTGGAGGGACACGGAGGGGCAAGAAATACTGCTAGCCCGGATTCTCCCTTCGTGATTGGGTATCTGGCACGGATCTGTCCTGAGAAGGGGCTGCATCTGCTCGTTGATGCCTTTTACCGGTTGACGCAAAAGGTCCCATCTGATAAGATTCGGCTCAAAGTGGCGGGGTATCTCGGCAAGGGAGACACGCTCTACTTCGAGGAGATTGTGAATCAGATTGAAGCGTGGGGATTGGGGAACTCATTTGAGTATTTAGGGGAGGTTGACCGCGAGCAGAAGGTGAATTTCCTCAAGGAACTCCACGTCCTATCCGTGCCAACTACCTACAAAGAACCCAAGGGGCTGTTTGTCTTGGAAGCGCTCGCCAATGGCGTGCCGGTCGTCCTCCCAAGGCACGGGGGATTCCCGGAGTTGATCGATGCGACGGGCGGCGGCTTACTCGTAGACGCAGAGTCGCCGACCGCAACCGTGGAGGGCATACTTGAACTGATGAATGATCCGAAACGCCGAGAGGAACTGGGGCGGCGAGGAAAGGAAGCGGTGCACCGACGGTTTAGCGACGATATCATGGCGGAGGAGACATTGGCGGTATATCGAAAATACCTTTCGACTTAGGGAGAAAAATATGCGTATGACTTGGCTAATCTTTGTCTTCATAACGGTTGCGGCATGGGGTTCTTACGGCGTTTTACTTCATACCGGGCATTTGTCAATGGCGGACGCCGCGCATGGGCGCTACAAAGCGTTCTTTTTCGTGGGCACGGCCTATCTGCTGATAGCAGTTATCGGATCCGCAGCCATGCTGGTAGCAAGCGGTGCAACGTGGAGTTTTCCGGCGAAGGGCATAGCTTGGTCAACTATCGCCGGGACAGCAGGCGCCATCGGAGCCTTCGGTGTCGTGTTGGCATTTGGAGCGGGAGGAAGGCCCGCCGTGGTGATGTCGATAGTCTTTGCCGGCGCTCCGATCGTTAATGCGGTGATTGCGACGGCGGTGCACCCACCAGCGGGGGGTTGGAGTAGTTTGAACTGGCAATTCATCCTTGGAATCCTGCTTGCCGCGACCGGCGGTTTCCTCGTGACGCTTTTTCGACCGGGGACGTAGTTTTCTGCCGGATAGGATTGCATGTCATGCCCTATGAATTTCGGACAAAACGGCAGATAGAATTCTCCGACACCGACATGGCCGGCATTGCGCATTTTTCTCGATTCTTTGTTTTCATGGAATCCGCAGAGCACGAGTTTCTACGTTCATTGGGAACTAGTGTCGCGACAGAATGGGAAGGAAACAAGATTGGTTGGCCAAGGCTCTCGGCATCGTGCGAGTACTTAAATCCCGTCAAATTCGAGGACACCTTGGATATTCATCTGACAGTTTCGAGAAAAGGGCGAAAATCCATGACCTACGAATTTGTGTTTACCAAAGACGATCTCGAAATAGCGCGCGGTCAGATGAGAACGGTGTATTGTACCTGTAACCCGGGCGAAAAGATGAAAGCCATCCCAATCCCCGATTACATCGCGAACCAGATTGAAGAAGTAGGGGCAAATGATCGCTAGTCCCAACGATTCACGAATGATGAATTACCATTGCGATTCATTTAAGTGTCCAACAGCGTAAGCCCTAATTATACTATTTCTCCGCGTGAAAGATGGCAACGTCACATCATACGTCCCTCAAAGTGTCGGAGGTGCACAAGAGTTTTGGTAGCGAGACGCGCTCCGTTGAAGTTCTCCGCGGCGTCTCGTTCGAGATGACTCAAGGACAGCAACTTGCCCTAACCGGCCCCTCCGGCTCAGGAAAAAGCACACTGTTACACCTGATTGGTACGCTGGACACACCTTCCGTCGGCACAATTGAAATTAACGGCGAAAACCCGTCTGAGTTCCCGGAGCCACGGCTGGCGAGGTTTCGCAATCAGGTGATTGGGTTCGTTTTTCAGGACCATCACCTTCTGCCCCAATATTCGGTTCTGGAGAATGTCCTGATACCCACCCTGGCATTTAAGCGCCGCGACGCGGAGATCGAGGTGCGAGCTAGAGCCTTACTCGAAGGCGTCGGTCTCTCTCACCGCTTGAGCCATCGTCCGGCTGCGCTTTCCGGGGGCGAATGCCAGCGTGTCGCTGTGGCTCGCGCACTTATTAATCGGCCGAGCCTTCTCCTGTGCGACGAACCAACGGGAAATCTCGACCGTTCCACGGCAGATACAGTTGCCTCCCTCCTCTTCGAACTTCACCAAGCCGAGCAAAATATCTTGATTGTGGTGACGCACAACCTAGAACTTGCCGCGCGGTTTGAACGCCGATTCGAGTTGGTAAACGGAAGAGTTGAAGGTCAGGCGGGGCAGGTTTGAGATGAATACATTAGTCCTGTAAGATTATCAGACCATTGTAAAACCGTGCTATCCATGCATACACCAAACCGTACCTTTGAGACTCGCGGTCCTGTTTCGCCGGACCGCAACTACGTTGTCCCGCGCACGGAGGAGATTGTCGATCTGGTTGGACGGATGAAGGAGGGGCGGTATATCTCCATCTTCGCTCCGCGCCAGACGGGCAAGACCACCTTTTTCCGATGGGCTCTGGATGCGCTCACGGCTGGAGATAGCGCCTATTTCCCGATCCAACTCGACTTTGAGACCTATAGGAACGTGAGCGTCGAAAGTTTTTATGCCAACTTACGGCGCGACATACGTGATGAGGTCGTCCGCGAACCTCGGCGGTTTGGGATTAATCTCACGCCAAACTTCCAACAGTTCCTTGACAACTATCCGTTGAGAGATCACAATTCCTTCCAAATCTTTCTGCGCGAACTCGCATCACACCTCGGAAATCGAAGGGTCGCAATTATCATTGATGAATTTGACGGTATCCCGCGAGCGGCATTGAGCGATTTTCTTTACACACTTCGCAGAATCTATCTCTCAAGGGATGCGAATCGATGTCCTTACAGCGTAGGAATTGTCGGGGTCAAAAACATTCGCCAACTGAATTATGATTGGAGCATCTCTCCGTTCAATATCCAAGACGAGTTTGCGCTCTCCAATTTTACGTTGGATCAGGTGGATACCCTTTTGGGACAGTACACCGAAGAGGTAGGGCAAGCTTTTGATCGAAAGGTGGTTGAGAGTATCCACACGCAGACAGCGGGCCAACCCTTTTTGGTCAACCGAATGGCGCAAATTCTAGCGGAAGAGATGAGCATTCCTATGGCAGAAACGATTCGCTGCGAGCACTTTGAGATAGCCTACAAAAAGATTCTGAATGAATCGAATGTGCACATCTCACACTTGACAACCAATATACGCCGGGAAGCGCGATTTGAACATGTTCTGATGCGTGTCATTCTCAATGAACAGAAACTTCCATTCAGCATAGATGACCCGACCATGAGTGAGTTGTTCACCTACGGTGCCATGCTCCCGGACGCAGACGGAAATTGCAAGATTCAAAACCCGATATACCAATATCGGATAGTTCGAGCATTTCAACCGCTGTTCAACGGTTTGGAAATGCAGTATCTCCCAGAGGATACCGATGCGGGTTTTCTTGATTATATGACCTCCCAAGGTAAGGTAGATATGCGGCGTCTGTTGTCAAATTTCCGCGATTTCATCGCTCGCGCGGGATATCGCATTCTCGAGGTTCCGGACACTCCCAAGGAATTCGTCGGTCAATATCTGTTGTTTGCTTATCTCGATTCCTTCGTACAACAGATTCGAGGGTTTATGTATCTTGAGGTTAGGACCGGGCGAGGACAGATGGATCTGATTATCCTGCACGCCGGCGAGAAATACATCGTCGAAACGAAGATTTGGGGCGGCGAAAGCCTCTATCAAGCGGGCAAGGCGCAACTAGTGGCATATCTCAAATCCGAAGGTGTGCACGAAGGATACTACATTGTGTTTGATCATCGCCGAAACCCTCAGGCGCGGGTTGATGAGGAATCGATTGATGGCAACATAATTGTCAGCTATTGCATTCCCGCGTTGCAAAACCGACCGTCTGACGAAATCTGATACGCCATCCTCAGAAATTCTTTTCATGCGTCAAAGTCTGATCCATTTCTGGCAAATCCATCTCGCCGTGTTGCTCGGCGCCGCCGTGGCAACGGCAGTCCTCACCGGGGCGCTTCTGGTAGGAGATTCCGTTCGCGGCAGCTTACGAGATTTAACGCTGGATCGCCTCGGTCAAATTGACCATGTGGTGCTTTCGGAGCGTTTCTTTAGAGAAACCCTCGCGGCAGATCTGGCGACCTCTCCGGAGACGGATGACGGATACGACCGTGTTGTTCCCGCAATGCTGCTGAGCGGTGCAGCAGTTAACGCGACTACCAAGACTAGGGCATCACGCGTCCAAATTCAAGGGATTGACGAGCGCTTTCTCGCTTTCTGGCCATCCGCTGAAACAGGCGAGTCGAGCGCGTTCCTGAAAAAGGGTCCGGGTCAACTCTTCCCATCGGTCGTTATTAACCAATCTCTCCAGAAGGAACTCAACGTCAAGGTTGGGGGCACGCTTCTCATCTCTTTTCAGAAGCAAAACGAGATTCATCCCGAATTTCTGCTTGGACGCCGCGACACCTTGGATGTCCTGCAAACCCTCCGACTATCCGTATCGGATATTGTCCCAGATTCTGGCGTTGGACGATTCGGTTTGCGCCCTCGTCAAAGTCTTCCTTTCAACGCCTATGTTTCTCTCCCCGTTTTGCAAAAAGCCTTAGATCTGGAGGCGAAAGTCAACGCAATTCTAATTTCGTCACCTGCAATTCCCGCAGTTGACGCAACGGAGCGTTTGAGGAAAGAACTCCCGCAGGTTTTAACGTTGGATGACTTCGGATTAACGCTCCGGCGAGCTGACGACCATTTCTCCCTTGAAACCTCTCAGTTTATTCTCAAACCGAATATCATTAAACTGGCGAAGTCTCTCGCTGCCGAGAACGAGATTCCCGTGAATACCGTCATGACCTACTTGGCGAATGAGATTTCGGCGAACGGGAAGTCGGTGCCCTACTCCACTATTACGGCGCTCGACGTGAGTGAGGGGATGCGGGAGAGTACAGGCGAGCAACCGGACAATCAGTTCCTGTTTCGTGCCGCGCTACTCGGCGATCATGAAATCCTGCTCAACGAATGGGTGGCGGGCGAATTGAAGGCACAGCCCGGGGATAGGATTGACATAAGTTATTACGTCATTGGGCACCAAGAACAGTATTTGACAAGGTACGCCCAATTTCGACTAGCGGGTGTTGTCCCTCTGAGCGGGTTAGCCGCAGACAGGGAGTTGACGCCCAAATTTCCGGGAGTTCACGACGCCGATGACATGTCCGAATGGGACGCACCATTTCCGGTCGATTTCAGCCGGATTCGCCTAGAAGATGAAGCCTACTGGGATGAATTCGGCGCGACTCCCAAGGCCTTTGTTTCTGCCGCGACGGGCGATCGATTGTGGAGCAGCCGGTTTGGCAGCCTGACGGCAATTCGCTTCGGAGCGACACAGGGCAAAGGTCTTGATACGACCCAAAAGATTTTCCTAGAACAGTTGCTGAAAATGATTAACCCCGAGCAGATCGGGTTTGAATTCCAACCGGTGAAGGCGCAGGGCTTGGAAGCCTCCACAGGCGCCACCGACTTCAGCATGTTGTTCCTCGGATTCAGTCTTTTTCTCATCGTATCTGCGTCACTTCTCGTAGGGTTACTCTTCCGACTTGGCGTCGAGGGACGAGCAGGCGAGATCGGGGTTCTATTGACTTCTGGCTATCCACTCTCCAAAGTGCGTTGGCATTTCATGAGGGAGGGAGGTATTATTGCCACAATTGGCGGTGCGATAGGCGTGGTTGGGGCAATCGGCTATGCTTGGTTGATGATGGCGGGTTTGCGGACGTGGTGGGTGGCGGCAGTGGGAACGCAGTTCCTGTCATTTCATGTTGGCCGTTTGAGCCTATTATTCGGCTACGTGATTTCCGTGATTGTCGTGCTGGCTTCAATCGGATGGACAGTCCGGCGGCTGGGTAAAGTTTCAATTCGCTCGTTAGTTTCCGGGGCAACTGAGCTTGAAGAGAGTGCACCGGGACGTGTGGTGCGTATCTTCGCTTTCGCAGCGATTGGGATTGCTCTGGTACTCTTTCTGTTTGCACTGAATACCGATGCATCCTCGGCACCCGTGCTCTTCTTCACTATTGGGGCGTTTCTACTGATTGCAGGATTCTCCTTTCTTAATTTATGGTTAAAATTGGATAGCCCGTCCGAAGCATCGAGTTCAAAGCGAGGCATAGCGCGGATAGGGGTCCGGAATTGCGGGCGTCGCCCCGGTCGGAGTATACTTTGCGCGGCATTGGTTGGTTGCGCCTGTTTCGTCATCGTTGCGGTCGGCGCAAATCGGCATGTTAATAGCGATCACGGCGCGTCTCTGGAGAGAACCTCCGGTACAGGCGGGTTTACGCTGGTTGCGGAGGCGGACATCCCTTTACACCATGACCTGAACTCTGAAGCCGGTAGATTTGAATTGGGATTCTCGGACAGGGATGAGGCTGTGGTGGCTCAATCCCAAATTATCCCACTTCGCCTACTCCCTGGTGAGGACGCAAGTTGTCTGAACCTCTATCAACCCCAGAATCCTCGGATAATGGGTGTTCCCGAAAATCTCATTTCGCGAGGCGGTTTCCAATTCCAGTCAAGAGTGAACGGAGAGGGGTCGCCGTGGCAGCTTCTACACGAGGAACTCGGAGAAGGGGTAATTCCGGCTATCGGGGATTATAATTCGGTGATGTGGATTTTGCACCTTGGACTTGGCGAAGATCTCGTTATGCCGGACGAATTAGGCGAACCGTTAAAGCTCCGGCTCGTAGGCCTTTTGCAAGGTAGCATTTTCCAGAGCGAACTGTTAATCTCCGAAGATAATTTTACCAAATACTTTCCAAGTCAAAGCGGGTACAAGTATTTCCTAATTCAAACGCCTCCCGACGAATCGGAAGAGGTGACGCAGGCGCTTGAAAGCGTGCTTCGCGATCACGGATTCGATGTGACCTCGACCGCCGAAAAATTAGCTAACTACCGAATCGTCGAAAACACCTACCTCTCCACGTTTCAGACGCTTGGCGGTTTCGGACTGCTGCTCGGGACACTAGGTCTTGGCTTGATTCTTTTGAGGAACGCGATTGAGCGGCGCGGCGAATTGGCGACCCTACGGGCATTTGGTTTTCGCCGATTAACGCTTTCCGTGATGCTCTTGATAGAGAACGCATTTCTTCTGTTGACCGGTATGGCAATCGGTACTATTTCCGCGTTGATTGCCGTTGGGCCGCACATACTTGCTCCCGGAAGTCATGTTCCGTGGACCTCCCTTGCGGCGACCTTGGGCGTCGTGTTTCTAATAGCCATGATAGCTAGCGCCGCCGCGGAGTTTTTTGTGCTGCGTGCTCCGCTACTTCCTGCGTTAAAAACCGAGTGAACAAAGGATGGAAGGATGGGAAGTAGCGATTCAGCCCGCAAACCGCTTATACGTATCAATGGTTTGAGAAAAACATACAGGGAAGGCGATCAACATCATATCGTGCTGGACGGAATCAGCGAGGAGTTTTATGAGGGCGAATTTGTCTGCCTGCACGGGAAATCCGGCAGCGGCAAGAGTACGCTGCTCAACCTCATTGCCGGCATTGACGCGCCTAGCAACGGCGACATCCTTATTCAAACATCCGAGGGAGGAATCACTCTCAATCGCCTAACGGAGCGCGACCGTACCCTATTCCGACGAGATCATATCGGTTTCGTATTCCAATTCTTTAATCTCATACCGACGCTAACTGTACTTGAAAACGTCACGCTGCCCTTAAACCTGATGGGAGAGAGGGATGCTTACGAACCTGCGGCTTCGCTGCTGAATGCCGTTGGTCTCGGTACGCGTATGAACGCCTATCCCGACAGGTTAAGCGGCGGTGAACAGCAGCGTGTGGCGATCGCTCGCGCCCTAGTGCATAATCCGAGGTTTCTACTCGCCGATGAACCGACCGGAAACTTGGACGCCGAAACAGGTGAGTCCGTTCTCTCGCTGCTGTTGCATTTGAGTCGATCTGCCGGGAAAACCTTAGTGATGGCAACGCATGCAACCGAAATTGCGGAGCGGGCAGACCGCGTGTTTCACATCGACAGCGGAAAACTGATCCTGCATAAGGGATAATATCGGAGACATGGGAAATCTGAGAACTTTGCTTCGGTTGGCTTGGCGAGACGCATGGCGCCGTCCGCTTCAAAGCCTGTTTTTCGTCATCGGTGTGTCCATCGGCGTAGCGATGATTATTGCCATAGACCTTGCCAATTCGTCTGCAAATCGGGCGTTTACCATCAGTACAGACGCCGTTGTCGGCAAAGCGACACATCAGATTGTCGGTGGGCCGAACGGAGTGGACGAGAGCGTCTACGTCCAGATCCGGCGTGAACTCGGTTACCGCGATAGTGCCCCTATCGTTGAGGGGTACGTCAGGGTGAAGACGCTTAACGGGCAACCGATGCGTTTGCTCGGCGTCGATAGTTTCGCTGAACGTCCGTTTCGCGAGGAACTTGGTACGGCAAAGATTGCGGGGTTAAATCAAAGGTCGTTCAGCGCGTTCATGGCAGAACCGAACACTGTCCTAATAGGAGCAAATGTCAGTGACGAATACCGGCTCCCCATTGGCGAGAGTTTGGAAATACAGGTAGGGAGTTACCACCACAAACTGCGAATTGTCGATGTGATTGCGTCCGAAAACAGGCGGATTCGACGTTCGCTGAAAGATTTGCTGGTGACCGATATTGCCACCGCGCAAGAGATATTTGCGAAAATTGGAAAACTGGACCGAATCGACCTTATCCTACCAGACGCTCCGTTGCATACGACAGCACTCGAGCACATCGAATCAATGCTTCCACCCGGTGCCCGCATCGAAAGCTCGGATGCCCGCCACGGCGCGGTCATCGAGATGACGAAAGCCTTCCGACTAAATTTGACTGCGCTGAGTTTGTTAGCCTTAGTGGTGGGTATGTTTTTGATTTACAACACGGTATCGTTTAGCGTGATTCAGCGGCGCGCGGTGATTGGGCGGCTGCGCGCCATCGGGATGGCACGGGGCGAAATCTTCGCCATGATTCTTGCTCAAGCGACTGTGCTCGGCATTGCTGGCGCGTTGCTCGGCATTGGGTTGGGAATCTTCCTTAGCCGCAGTGCGATTGGAATGGTAACCACCAGCATCAATGACCTATTTTTTGTCAGCAACGTGCGGGAAATTGATGTGTCAGCACTGACGCTTCTGAAAGGTGGGTTGCTCGGTATCGCGGCTGCGATGACTGGAGCACTAATACCGGCGTATGAAGCGACGCGAGTGTCCCCGGTCGGTACGCTTCAGAGGAGCACTATCGAAACTCGGACACGCGGATCACTTCATCGAATCAGCATTGCCGGCGTTGCCGCGCTGCTGCTTGGCGCGGGTACCCTTCTCCCCGATTGGCATCTCGGGCTCACATTTCTGGGTGTGCTTGCCGTATTGGTCGGGATGGCGCTCCTGACACCGTCGCTCATGCGTGGATTTGCGGCGTTAGCGGCGACTCATTGGCTGCGGCGAAAGATTCCTATTCTGGGAAACATGGCGGTTCGGGACATTGACCGCACATTAAGCCGAACCTCTACCGCTGTTGCCGCGCTCATGATCGCCGTAAGTGTGATTGTCGGGGTAAGCGTTATGGTTGGGAGTTTTCGCATGACTGTTGAACGGTGGCTGACAGATCTATTGGGGGCAGACATCTTCGTCTCGCCGCCGGCAGTCGCCAACAGTCAGATGACGGAGAAACTCGATCCGGACGCCGTCAAGTTGTTTGAGACATTTCCGGGCATCGCCCGAGTTGCCACGGCTAGGAGCGTTGAAATTGATTCCAAGGACATAGGCCGTATTACCTTGAGCGCCATCACTCGGGACATTGCAGGGGAAAAGCGTCACTACAAATCCGCCGTCGGAAATCACGCCGAAACGTGGGATGCGTTCCGATCAGGCGGACTCATTGTCAACGAGCCGTTAGCAAACCGGTACAAACGCTCACTCGGCGATACGATAACGCTTCTCACGGATAGAGGAGAAGTCCCCTTCACAATTGTTGGTGTGGTTTACGATTTCGATGTGCGGCCGGGAGCGATGATGTATGATGCTGTCTACCGCAATTATTGGGACGATCCGCACCTTTCGTCTGCCGCACTTTTTGTCCAACCCGGCGTCGATGTTGACGAGAAGATCGGATCGTTAAAATCCGTTTTCGGAGGCAACCTGGAGCTCGTCATCCGCTCAAATCGAGCGCTGAGGGCCGATGCACTTGCCGTGTTTGACCGCACGTTCAGCATCTTCATTGCGCTGCAGATGCTCGCGGCAGTGGTTGCATTTATCGGGGTACTTTCAGCTTTGATGAGTTTGCAACTGGAACGGACGCGCGAGATTGGCACTTTGCGGTCTCTCGGCATCACACGCGGTCAGCTAGCAAGACTGACGCTCCTCGAAACGGGATTGATGGGCGTGATCGCCGGATTAATCGCAATGCCCACCGGTCTGGTGCTTGCTGCGATTCTGATATACATCATCAACCTCCGCTCTTTCGGATGGACACTGCAGATGCAGTTACAACCTTCACAGTTCACCCTCGCGTTCGTGGTCGCCCTCGTTTCCGCTTTATTGGCGGGCATCTATCCCGCATGGCGTATGGGACAGATGCAACCCGCCGAGGCGTTGAGAACAGAGTAATGGCGGATGGGAAGGATGGAAGACGGGAAAACGAGAGAGCGAGAAAACGGGAGGGAAGTGGTGAGGGGAGGAAGGATGGAAGATGGGAAGCGTGGAAGAGAGGGAGTGGTTAATGACCAGAAGATCTCTATTAGGATTAGCTATCGCGCGGGATTTACTATTGGTCTTGCACTCTGGAGGAGCGATATGTCTGTAGGAAAACGATAGCACCTTCTTCCGCTCCAGCGGAAGCGGCATATCTAAAGGTGTATTGAGTGATTCACGTAGCCCCGAAGAGCGGCAACGGGCAACTGGACAGTCCTGTATCATTTCTATAGAAATAAAGTCGCGACCTGGAGATCGCTCCTACAGTGCGTATGTCGTATTTGTGCAAATATGAATGTAACTGACCATTATAACGAAACTCACTCGTATACGATGAACAAACCACTGACACTTTTCACTACCATAATTCTCGCGTTAGGTCATTTTGCCCACGTTAGCGGGGACACAAGCCAACGGAACATCACAGAAATACTAAGCGAGGAAAGCGAGGATAAATTTGCTCGTGCCGTAGAGCCCTTGGATTTTGTGTTTCCCACGGACCACGGACCGCATCCCGACTACAAAACCGAGTGGTGGTACTATACCGGCAACCTGAAGGCGGAGGGCGGGAGAGAGTTCGGCTATCAACTCACCTTTTTCCGAAGGGCGTTGGCGGTGGAGATACCCGTGCGAAAATCGCGTTTAGCGACAAATCAGATTTACATGGCGCATTTCGCCCTAACCGACGTTAAGGCAAAGACGCACACCAGTTTTGAACGATATAGCCGCGGCGCGGGTGGATTGGCTGGCGCACAGGGGGAACCTACCTACGAGGTTTGGCTTGAGGATTGGTCGGTATCTCAGGGTGGTACGGGTGTTTTTCGTTTGCGAGCGGTTGACGACCAGATTGAACCGCGTATCTCAATCGATTTGAAACTGCGAGAAACACGTCTACCCCTGCTGCACGGACTCCGGGGGTTGAGCCAAAAGGGTCCCGAGCATGGGAACGCGAATCACTACTACAGTCTCGTCGGACTGGACACAGAGGGCACGATTATCAGTCGTAGAGAAACGTATAAAGTTTCGGGTAAGAGTTGGATGGATCACGAATTCGGGACAAGTGCCTTCAGCAAAGGCGTGGTTGGCTGGGATTGGTTCGGACTGCAACTCGACGATGGCACCGCCCTGATGTTTGGTCGATTGCGTAAAAGCGAAGGAGGCGAAATCGGCATCTTTGAGGGAACGGTTTCGTACGCCGACGGGCGACGGATTCCAATCCAACCGGGGGAATTCACGGTGACGGCAACGGGGAGTTGGAGAAGTCCAGAGACCGAAATCACCTATCCTTCCGGTTGGCGGGTGGAATTTCCGTCTCTTGGTATCGAATTGCGCATTGAGCCGCTAATTTCAAATCAGGAGCTATACAGCGGTTTTACGTATTGGGAGGGCGCAGTTTCGGCGGAGGGAACAATCCGGGAGGCGCCGTCAACAGGTCGCGGCTATGTCGAGTTAACGGGCTACACCAAATGATGGTGAAATTGGGGAGTAAAAGTAACGTCTACTGAAAAAGGAGGGGAATTTCTCCCCTCCTTCAACTGACTCAGGAGTGTGTTGACACGACAAGAGCACATCATGATACGGCTAGATGACATACTCGCGTGGAAAACTCGGTTCCTATGGGTTTAGTCTCCCCATGCCGGTCCTCGATCAGGCACCCACAGCATCATTCCCGCTCTAAGGCGCCGCGGGTTAAAGTCGGAGTCGTCTTGGTTTGCCTCGACCAATCTTTTCCAAAGGTTGGCGTCGTCGTAAACCTCGGGGCGTCCGGCAATGATCGGGAGTGTTTCGCCTTGTCGAACTCTATATTTGCGAACCTTTTCCGGATACGAGACTGAAAAGCTGGAACTGTGACTGGCTGTTTGGGCGTTGCCCTTTGCGTCTTTGAAATCGGACACGGTGACCATATATTTGCGGCCCGCCCGCATCGGCTCATCGGAAGTGAACGTGACCATGTTTCCAGTGCCGCTCACGCTGCCGGCAACATCACCCGATTCCTTACTAATCGATTCGGGAGTTGACTCCACCGTTACGGACACCATTCCGCTCATGCTATCCACATCTTCGCTAAACGTAAATGATATCGTGTTTCCCACGTTAAGCGAATCTTCATAATCGGAGATGAGCGTGCCGTCTGGCGGATCTACCGAGGTCACGGTCGGCGGTGTTGCATCGGTATAGGTGAACTTCTGCGCGAGCGTCGCCGGTTTCTCAACTTTTTTCTTGTTGGTCACGACGACTGCCACCGACTCGCCTGCGGTTCCGGCGGGAGTCACGGCGGTAATCTCGGTCTTGCTTGGAACGGTTACACTTTGGGCGCTATTGCCGCCGAAGGTAACGGTGACGCCGTTTTTCATGTCGAACTTCTCGCCACTAATTCGCACGGTCGTCCCGCCTGTTTCGGGGCCTTCAGTGGGACTCATGCCCGATGGCAGCGGTTCGGGGTTACATCCTCCGCACCCGGACATCCAGACAAGCGCAAAAGCCAATGCGATAGTCGTAGTAATATTTCTGAGTTGAATCATGGGATCTTTTCTCCTGAACAGTGTGGTTTTGAAAGGGATTCTATCTCTTGATACTAGGGGAAACTTGAGTCCACAACACATCCTAAGTATACAGGTTAATGAAATCTTTGTCAACAGTTTTTCTCTGAGGTGCAGGGGCAATCTCGTCTGATGCCAAACACGATCTACGCAATAAACAGAAATGATAATTATCTACGGTGATTTCATGCCGCCGGGTACTCGCAGGGAACGACGAATAATCTCTGTGGGAACTCCATCGCACAGGATTCACTATCGCAGGATTAGCTATGAACTCTATGGGAATTCTATCGCGGTCATTATTCATTCGCTTGATCCTACAGTCTGAGGTGACTGCCCCGTCCTTCGAGTCATGCATCCTTCCATGTCCCTCTGGCGGTGATATTGAATTTGCTTGACAGTCCTACCCCTCTTCTCTATAATGCAGATTCGGGTATAAGAGTAAAATCCGGCACGGTCAACGATCCTATGAAACTTCATGCGTCCCGCACAGTTAACTCCTCATGCGGTGAACAAAGGCAGTTTACGGCACACGGAGGATCTCTATCGCGTTAAGATCTCTATCGCGCTCGCTATCCACTCGCTTGATCCTATCCGGTCACTTGATCACTCGCTATTCGCTCGCTTGATCTATTCGCTCGTTCGATCCTTATTCAGTCGCTTGATACTGCTGCTTTGAAACTATGTCATATACTCTTAGGAAGCAGACTGTAAACCTCGGGAGGTAATGACTCATGTCGACGTTGAAACGGATTCTCGGGTTTGTCCTTTTAGCTACTGCGGTTGTCGTGGGTATAAACTGGGTAATTACCCCAATACACCACGACGGATCTCCGCAATACCCGGTCTGGAAGGTTGTGAACTGGTTCATGGCGTTCTCCGTGGTGGTTGCGCTAATCACGAATATAGCCCGCAAACGTGCCGTTGGAAGTGAGGGAGCGGACAGCCCGATCACACGCGAATACTTGGAAGCCAACGTGGCTTTCTACGCATCGCTTCTGTTGGCTCCTTGGTTCTTCACCAACTTTTTGACCTACGACTTTTTTATAGATAACATACCCGCTGCCGGTTTAGAGGCAAAAGATGTCTGGTGGGAATTCATTGACGGTTTATTCGTGCTAGTGACTGGATCGACAGGCTGTCATCTATGGCGAAGCGCCCCGGACTCCCAAGGTTAGCGGAGAGCAGTGTTTTAGGCGCTCTGCCTAGGTTTTCTAACTCGACAGAATCCTCGAAAGTTGATTCACAGGACATATGACCATGGTTTTCCCACTGATTTGAAGGAGGTTCCGACATGTTCGAAGGATCCTTCGTCGCGCTCGTAACGCCGTTCAAGGACGACGAATCGCTCGACGAAAGCAAGCTCAAAGAACTCCTTGAGTTCCAGATCGAAGGCGGCACAGACGGGATTGTTCCTTGCGGCACAACCGGCGAATCCCCCGCGCTTTCGGATGAGGAACACAATCGCGTCGTCGACTTGACCGTCCAAACTGTAGATGGTCGTGCCCCGGTGATTGCAGGAACGGGTTCAAATTCGACAACGCACACATTGCACGCAACGGAACATGCGAAAGCCGCCGGGGCGGACGGAGTGCTCATTGTCACGCCGTATTACAATAAGCCGACGCAGAACGGTCTGTATGCGCACTACATGAAGATTGCCGACAGCGTGGACATCCCGATTATCATCTACAACGTTCCCGGTCGATGCGGTACGGACATCCTGTCGGAAACGGTTGCCCGGCTTGCCGAACACCCGAACATCGTTGGGCTTAAAGAAGCCACGGGACAACTCAATCGCGCCAGCGAAGTCATATCCATGTGTCCCGACGATTTTGTCGTGCTCTCGGGCGATGATGTAAATACGTTGCCCATCCTCTCGGTCGGCGGAAGAGGCGTCATTTCTGTCGTGGCAAATGTAGCACCCGCGCCGATCGCCGAGATGTGCAGCGCCTTCAAAGCAGGTAACGTGGACGTCGCTCGAAAACTGCACTATGAGACCATGCCGTTGGCGGTTGACCTCTTTATCGAGACAAACCCCATCCCCGCGAAAACCGCTCTGATGTTAATGGGCAAACTCAACGGGAAGCTGCGTCTCCCTCTCGCGCCGATGACGCCCGCGAATTTGGAGCAACTGCGCCGCACCATGGAACACACGAATCTGATATAGGAGTTTGAACGTTGTCACAGCGTTCCGCTTAACGGAGCACAAGTCCCGGTTGGCAGCTAATGAAGTTCCAACGCAAGCTACTATTGACCTTTACGGGGATGGCGCTGTTTCCCACAATTATCCTCGTTCTGGTCGCCTACCATCTGATTAGCCAAAGCATTGAACACTGGGCGGACTATAAGATCGCGGCGACGTTGGAAAATTCGAAGAAGCTTGCCTATCAGCTTGAACTGTATGAAAATCAGCCGCTGACGTTTACGGCTGAAGAGTTGGCGCTTGACCCGGATTTGGTAGCTGCTTTGGAAACGCCAGCCGATCCCAGTCTCATCGATCAGCGAATGTCCGAACTCGCTGATGCGTATCAGGAATATATCCTCACCCTGTACGATCCATCGGGACAGGCGATTTATCGCACACATCCCGACATTCCGCCAACGGACCTCACCGATTTTCTTTACCCTTTAGACGAGTTGCCCGAGGAGCCGACCACGTCCGAGGAATTGAAGGGCGAAGGGGTTTTAATTTCCGGGATGCCTATCTTTTCAGAAGACGGGACCTCTCGACTCGGAGCAATTGTCGTTGGCAAGCTGATTCCGTTAACTACAGCTCAGGCGCGCGACCAATTGGCGACGATTCAGGGTCGGGTCGACGCCTTGACGACAAATATTGGAGCGTTAGCTACGGGTATCGACGAAGATCAACTGGAATACCGGCGAACGGAAATACGATCAACTTTTATCGCGTTGTTAATCACTGCCGCCGTGGTGATTGCGCTCTCGTTTTGGTTGAGCCGCATCCTCGCCAAAGGCATTAACACGCCGATCCAGTCGATCGTAAGAGGCACGGAGGAGATAGTCGATGGAAACTTGGACTACGAGGTCAATGTTCGAAGCAAGGATGAGTTCGCGGTGTTGGCGCGCGCTTTCAATCAGATGGTCGGCGACCTGCGGCGGCGGACGGAGGAATTGAAACGCGCGGAAAAAATCGCGGCGTGGCAGGAGATTGCGCAAAAACTGGCGCATGAGATTAAGAATCCGTTGACGCCGATTCAACTCTCCGCGCAGCGCCTTCATCGCCGCTACCATAACAACCCGGGCGAATATGCTGATGTGCTCGAACAGTGCACGCAAACAATCGTTACAGCGGTTGAAGGTCTGCGTCACCTGCTTGACGAGTTTTCGCAACTCGCTCGACTGCCGGCGCCGGAGTTATCGACTCTCAAGCTGGATGAAGTTGTCGAAGCCACGATAGACATATTCGGAGAGTTTCCGGATCATATTGATGTCCAAGTAGATGTCCCTTCTGATTTGCCGTCCGTTGTAGGAGATGTCGAGCATCTGAAGCGAGCGTTCCTGAACCTGATTAAGAACGGATTCGAAGCCATGGAGGACATGGAGAAAGGTACATTGACCATTCGGGTGTTTCCTTCCGCCGATAAATCCAAAGTGCAGGTACATTTCGCGGACACCGGAAGAGGAATTCCTCCCGAGGTGCGGGAGAAGATATTCACGCCGCATGTTTCGACAAAAAGGGATGGCATGGGACTCGGATTGGCAATCGTCAAGAAGATTATGACGGATCTCGGGGGCGACATTCAGCTTGAAGACGCCCAACCCGGACAGTCGGGGACGACATTTGTGTTGTGGCTAAGGACGACCGCGAGTGATTAAAAATACAATACGGAGGAAATAGATGGTTGATGAAGTACGGCGGGAGATAGAAAGAATACGAGAATATATATCAAACGAACGGTTAAGCCAGTTTGATGAAGCTAACACAAAAGCAACCGCCATCGAGCCGATTCTGCGCGCACTTGGTTGGGACGTGGCCGACCCCGATGAAGTGAGGCGCGAATTTTCTGTGCGCGCCAGACCGAATGCTCGCCCGGTAGACTATCTGTTGTTTTGCGACGACACGCCTAACGTCATCGTTGAAGCGAAAAGGGGCAATCAGTCGTTAGAACGACATCAGGAGCAACTTCAGGATTATGTCGGTTTCGCACTTTCCGATAATGTTCAAATCGCGGTACTTACCAACGGCGCAGCGTGGTGGTATTATCTGCCCATCCGGGCTGCAAGTTGGGAGCGGAGAAGAGTCGCGACTGTAGAACTCAGTCAACAAGATAGTAGAGATGTTGCTCAAACATTGGTTAATCTCCTTGGTAAAGAAAATGTCAAATCTGGAAGAGCCATTCAAAACGCTGAGAGACATCAGATTTCAGACACCTTACCTAAGATATGGAATCAGCTAATAGCGCAGACTGACAGTTCGATTGTGAATCTCCTTATTGAACAAATCCATGGGTTGTGCGTGCGTGAGCCGGATAGGAACGAAGTAGAGCAGTTTCTCTCCGGGCATCTCGAACAGATACAAATAACGCCCCTACCGAGCACTCCTGATTCGGTGCCTCCGGTAGAGCCGCATCCCTCGCCGGAACCAAGTCCTTCAGGTTCCGTGACGGGCAAAAAACCAGTTGCATTCATATTTAACGGAAGCAGATATGAGGTTACATCATGGAGGGCAATGTTAATCAGGCTATGTGAGATAGTTTATTCCGCTCACAGGAATCGCTTTGAGGATGTATTGAGTCTCAAGGGAAAAACCAAACCTCCCTTTTCAAGAAATGCTGGTGGCATGGCCTCCCCAGTACAAATTAACAGCACAGGAATCTTTGTTGAGACCCATGGCGCCGCCCAAGCCCTTGTGAAGCGTGCAACAAGGCTAATCACACGCTTTGGATACGGCGAAAACGACCTGTTATTCGAGACTCAGACACCATGAAACCAAGCATTCTAGTAATTGACGACGAAATCAGCATCTACAAATCCCTACAAGGCGTGTTGGATGACGAGGGTTACACCGTCCAACCGCTCTAAGCAACGGAGAGGGGGTTTGCCCCTCGCTAATGAGCACATCGATCTTGTCTTCTTGGATATCCCCATGCCCGGTGGGATGGACGGGATCGAAACACCCAAGCGGATGAAACAGATGTCACCCGACACAGAAGCGCAGGTACATGGGGTTGAACATACGTAACAGGGTTTAAGAATGTGTGAACAAGTTTTGAATGTAATTGAAAGATGGCAGGCAGATGAACGTTTGACTGCATTTAGTGAAGCTAGGATATGTTCTGCGGTTATTGTACCGATATTACGCGGGTTAGGCTGGGATGTTGAGAACCCTGAAGAAGTGTGGGAACAGTATCCTGTGGAAGAGATAGGTACGGTGGATTATGCTTTGTTGATTGGCAATGAGCCGAAGGTCTTGGTTGAAGTAAAAAGAGGCGGTGAATCGCTGGATAGACATCAAATTCAAATTCGGAATTATGCTCGTATAGGCGGGGTTAGCTTAGCAACACTAACCAATGGCGGAACTTGGCGGTTCTATTTGCCATTGCAGGGGGGAAGTTGGGAGCGGACGAGAGTTGGGGATGTCGTATTTCATGATCAGAACGCTGCAGAAATTACCCAAAGGCTGGTAGACCTTCTCAGTAGAGAAAATGTCAGCTCTGAGAACGCAATCCGAAATGCAGAAAATCTTCAAGAGAGGAATCGTATATTGAAGGCCTTGCCGAAGGCATGGGAGCAATTGGTGAATAACAAAATCCCAAATCTCCTCGCAGCACAAGCGCAGGAATTATGCGGACATAAGCCAAGTAGGAACGAAGTGGAGAAATTTCTTTCTGCACATCTCCAACAGATAACGTCAACTCTGGTTGCCACTGAATCTGTTGCATCTGATGAGCATATTGTAGTGTCCGAATCTGCTACTCAACTAAATCCTTCAGGCCGCTCGGTACGCACGACATGCCGAGCGTTTACATTTTGCGGAAACAGATATGAGGTTTCGTCGTGGCGCCACATGTTGGTCCGATTATGCGAGATATTGCATGCCACTCACAGCGATCGGTTTGAGGAGGTATTGGGTCTCAAAGGAAGGAAACCTTACTTTTCAAAAAAACCTGGAGCTTTGGCAGAACCAAAATTAATCGAAGGAACAGACATTTTTGTTGAAACCGATGATTCGAAAAGAAACAGAAAGATTGCAGAGCTTCTGATTAGCCTCTTTGGATATAACAAAGGAGAACTATCTTATGAACCTCGCACATTATGACGCCACAACGCAAACCCAACATCTTAATCATTGACGGGAAACCGGCATTTTCTAAATCTTTACAAGATATCTTGGAGGATAAGCTTGACACGGTATATTCCTCCATCGGCTGTCACGGTTAGTATCAACTCACTCATCATTGAACCAATTTTGCGGCAATTGGGTTGGAATACGAGTAACCCTGATGAAGTGCGACCAGGATATTCTGTAAAACACAGGAGGGTGGACTACGCTTTATTAATCAACAATACAGCCAAGGTATTCATTGAAGTGATAAAAGGTGGTAAAGCGTTGCAAAGACGTCAAAAGCAACTTCTGCGTGACGTTTTTCATCATGGCGTTGAAATCACAGTACTCACCAACCTCAAAACGTGGTGGATTTATCTGCCCATCCGAACAGTAAGTGGGGATCGGAGGAAAGTCGTAACTGTGAAACTTGATCGACGCGATAATACTGAGGCTGCCGAAACGATGGTTGATCTCCTTAGCAAAGAAAATGTCAGATCTGGGAGAGCCATCCCAAACGCCGCTTGGCGAGGAAACTAGCATGAGACTTGAAACTGTTACATGTACTTCTCACCGATGGAGGAAAACAAAATGCAAGAGTGGATTGTCACTCTTGAAAAGGATGAAGATGGCTGGTACGTCATAGAATGCCCGGCAATTCCGGGTTGTGTCTCTCAGGGACGAACAGAGGAAGAAGCGATGGAAAACATCAGGGATGCTATGACCGAATGTTTAGCCGTTCGTGCGGAGGAGGGGCTTCCGTTGAGTGTTGAAGTTCCGATTGATTCTGCTGTTCGATGAATCGCGAAACGACAAACTAAATGGTTAATTGCCTAAGAGCCTGTTTGAAAAATCCGTATTCAAGCTATTTTTGGTCATTTGAAGACACGTCTTTCGTGATTTCATGCCATGTACCTGTCGCCCCGCCGGGGCTTAGGTGTGCGGGGTTTCGGCATTTCTACACACCTTCAAGATCTCTATGGGAGTTCTATCGCGGTCACTAATCGTTCCCTTGATCACTCGCTATCCGCTCGTTTAATCCCCTCCGGGGCTATTAGAGGCTGGTGCGCGGTGCGCACCCTACAAACTGCACTTTTCAAACAGGCTCTAAGTGAATATGGCATAAGACAGCCTCACATGGCACTCCTCTGGAGTGCAAAGCGGTCATACAGCCGCATTCTATCAACATGGCGCTCCGCTGGAGCGAAAATGTAAGCATTAAATACTTAGGAAAAGTACCACTAAATGGTTTGCTCGCTAAATAGATAGTGCTTATGCGGCGTTTGGCTGATTGTCTGAACTGCGATTTATGGGATTCTTGTTGATTGCCTTGATTGCTTGTGATGAGTTGACTAAATCGTTCCTTGAAGCTAGTAGGATTTAGGGAAGAAACCAAGTTTTCAAGAAAAAACTTGGTTTCGACGTGTACTAAATCCTTAGCGAGTAAACCACTAAATGCCTAAAATCCAAGTGAAATTACGAAAACAGTATGAGTGCCAAATTCAAACCCAACATTTTAATCATTGACGACGAAATCAGCATTTGCGAGTCCCTGCAAGGCGTCTTGGAGGACGAGGGTTACACCGTCCAAACCGCTCTCAGTGGCGAGGAGGGGATTCGTATCCTTGCGGGTGAGCACATCGACCTCGTTTTCTTGGACATCCTCATGCCCGGCGGAATGGATGGGATTGAAACGCTCAAGCGGATAAAGCAGATGTCATCCGACACGGAGGTGCTCATGATTTCCGGGCACGGAACGTTTGATCTCGCCCTGGAAGCCGGACAGTTGGGCGCTTCCGACTTCTTGGGGAAACCGCTTTCGCTCGACAGCATCCTGAGAAAGGTTGAGGCAATCAGCGCGAAGATTGCCATCAGGCATTCCGACCGCGATGGGGACACGGATTCGCACGCACACGGCATTGTTGGAGATAGCTCGCAGATTCAGGAGATTCTACTGACAATTCGGCAGGTGGCGCCGACAAACGGACGGGTGCTCATCACCGGCGAGAGTGGCACAGGCAAGGAGCTCATCGCCCACGCCATTCACGCCTTCAGCGAGCGGACCGAGGCGCCGCTCGTCAAAGTCAATTGTGCGGCAATCCCCCAAGAGTTGATTGAATCGGAGCTATTTGGACATGAAGCAGGCTCGTTTACGGGAGCGTCTAAGAAGCGAGTCGGGAAGTTTGAGCAAGCGAATGGCGGGACGATATTCCTGGATGAAATTGGAGATATGAGCTTGTCAACGCAAGCCAAGGTGCTGCGGGTGTTGGAGGAACGGGAGTATGAGCGAGTCGGCGGGAATCAGACGCTGAGAACGGATGTCCGCGTCATCTCGGCGACGAACAAGCATCTTCCCGACGAAATTGAATCGGGCAATTTCCGCGAGGATCTTTACTACCGATTGAACGTCGTCCCGGTTCATGTCGCGCCGCTGCGAGAGCGGGTTGAGGATTTGCCGCTGCTTGTGGATTATTTCCTGTCGCGATTCTGCCGCGAAAACGGGAAACAGACGATGTCCCTAAGCGATGCCGCCATGAACAATCTTCGGAGACGCGAGTGGCTGGGAAATGTGCGCGAGTTGCGCAACCTGATGGAAAGAGCCGTTATCCTGTGTCCGAATCAGACGATTGACGAAAGCGATTTATCGAAGGAAATACGACGAGATAGCACTGACGGGGACAGTTCGGAGGCATCGCTCAAGGATGCGCGGCAGGAGTTTGAGAGCCGTTTTATTCTTAACTGCCTCAAGGGAAACAGTTGGAACATCACCGAAACGGCAAAACAACTCGGCATTGAGCGAACGCATCTGCATCGCAAAATGCGCCAGTATGAGATTGAGCGTGAACCGTAGCCAGCCTCTAATTTTCTGAATCAGTGCGGCGGCGTTGGATGGATTTGGGAGGTCCAAGAATTTCGCGCAGTATGATACCTTGACGGAACGTCTGAGATGTTAGAGAGATGCCCGCAATTGTCTTAGGCGCCGCTTGGGAGGGCGTGGCTTCTTTTCGTTCCACTGCCCGATTTAAGGCCGTGCGCTCAATTGGTTTCTCCGCTGTGGTACTAGGCTGAGGTTCAGTCTCATCCGCTACTCTTAATGGTGGAGCGGGTTTGGGCGGCGGCGGTTCCTCCAGTTGCAGAAAGTCCGGTAACGATTCAGTGACATCCTCATCCGTCGTTTTGATATTGCCCCAGGGGGGCAGTTTGACTTCCTGTTCGTCCTCTAACACCACCTCAGGTTCCGATTCGCGCGGCTTCTTGCGGCGAAAAGCGCGACCCAGCAACGTAAGCGCTATGATGATGAATGGAATTAGTTGAATTAGCTCGTCCACGGTTGGTTACCTTACCTGTGACGTTTTTCGGGCGGTTGAGCAGGTTCAATTGAAGATGAACTGAACCCACCGTCCCGCTTCGGTTACCTACGTAAGCCCGATCGAATGTGCTGATCTAGTCGTATCGGTTTCACGCTCGCCGCCAGGAGAGGCAATGGCTTGGCGCATCTCCGTATCGGCGAGGATATTCCTGAGGTTGTAGTAATCCATAACGCTCATTCGACTGGAATCAAATGAATCGGCGATTGCGCGAGGAACTTCGGCTTCCGCTTCAACAAGGGTAACGGTCATCTCTTCAACAAGCGCTTTGTTTTCCTCTTCCTCCGCTTGCGCTCGGGCTCGCCTCTCCTCCGCTTTTGCCTGCGCGATCTTCAATTCTGCTTGCGCCTGATCGGTCTGCAGCTTGGCGCCGACGTTCTCGCCTACGTTGATGTCGGCGATATCGATTGACAAAATCTCAAAGGCGGTTCCGGCGGATAACCCTTTTTCGAGCACAGTTTCCGAAATGCGTACCGGGCTTTCCAAAACCTCCTTGTGACTCGCCGCAGAGCCGATTGTCGTGATAATCCCTTCACCTACTCTGGCTCTAATGGTTTCTTCGGTAGCCCCGCCGACGAGACGATCAATGTCCGCCCTCACCGTCACACGTGCCTTGACAATAAGCTGAATGCCATCACGCGCAACGGCGGTAATTCCGGATTGGGTGTCTCCCTTGGAGGGAATGTCGATGATTTCCGGCGTGACGCTGACCTGTACGGCTTGCAACACATCGCGGCCGGCAAGGTCGATTGCGGCGGCTTGCGCGAAGTCAAGTGAGATGTTCGCTTTATCCGCGGCGATGAGCGCTGCGACGACACTGGCAACTCTTCCGCCCGCGAGATAGTGCGCCTCTAGTTCATCGAGCGAAAGGTTGAGCCCCGCCTTGGTCGCGTTGATTTGCGGCTCTATGATGCCTTTGGGAGGCACACGCCGCAAACGCATCGCGACCAGATCGCCAAAGATCCGCACCCGAACATTCGCCGCGATCGCGGTGATCCATAAACCGATAGGGACGAACGTGGTGAGGAATATGAGAAATACAATAACAAGAACCGCGAGTATCGCAACAACTGACGGCATCTGAAACCCTCCTTCTAAGATTGCGGTGTTAAGGTGCCTTCGCGGAACGCACCCGCGAGCGCGCGGGGAACGGAAGCCTCGGCTTCGACAACCGTAGCTCGCATCTTCTGGACATTGGCTGTCATCTCCTGCTTACGCGCGACTGCCATCGCTCGTCTTTCCTCCGCCTTAGCCTGCGCAACGACCAGATCGGCTTCGGCTTGCTCGGCTTGGAGTTCGGCTCCGATGTTCTTCCCAACGTTGACATCGGCAATATCAATGGAGAGAATCTCATAGGCAGTGCCCGCGTCTAGCCCCCGATCCAACACGGTTTTGGACATAACGTCGGGATTTTCAAGGACATCTTCGTAAGTCTCCGCGGCGCCAATTGCGCTAATGATTCCCTCTCCGACCCGCGCAATAATTGTCTCTTCGCCCGCGCCACCGACGAGTCTGTTGATGTTCGTCCTGACAGTGATTCGCACGACGGCAATCAGCTCAACGCCGTCAAGTGCGACCGTGCTGATACGCGGTGTCGTGATGACGCGAGGGTTGACGCTAACCTGTACGGCTTCAAATACATCTCGCCCCGCTAAATCAATTGCAGCGGAACGCTGGAAATTGAGGTCGATTTTCGCTTTGTCCGCGGCAATCAATGCGTTCACGACTCTCAGCACGTTTCCGCCCGCAAGGTAGTGCGCTTCAAGATCGGTCGTTTTAACTGTCAGACCTGCCTTGGTCGCGCTAATCTGTGCGTTAACAATTACGTTCGGATTCACCCGCCGTAAACGCATCCCGACCAAATCGCCGATGATGCGGATTCGCACACCTGCCGCTTGAGCGGCAATCCACAGACCGACAGGCACAAACCAAAAGAATACTAGCAGAAAAATCAGTATCAATACGGCAATAATCGCTGTAAAACCTGTTATATCAGGCATCTAGATCTCCTTCCTGTTTAAACTTTTACGATTGAGATGGGGATTCTTGGTTGTCCCTGTTTCCGACTTCAGCCTGGAGCGCGTGAGAGACTATTTCAACCTTGGCAGTGAGTTTGCTTATGTCGGCGTGGGTTGCCTGAGCGTTAGCATGAATTGCCTCGGTGTTGGCATCAATCTTCTCGCCGAGTCTCACCATCTGAGACTGCATCAATCTCATATCTTCACGAATTTCATTGGTGATTGCCAGGGAAGTGGTAAATACTTTGTCAATCTGCTGTTGAAGATTAGAGGTTTCATTTTCAATCTGCTTTTGAAGATTGGATATTTCGCTTCCAATCTGCTGTTGACGACCGGATGTTTCGTTTTCAATCTGCTTTTGAAGATTGGATGTTTCGTTTTCGATCTGCTTTTGAAGGATGGACGTTCCGCTTTCAATCTGCTTTTGAAGGATGGACGTTTCGTTTTCGATCTGCTTTTGAAGATTGGTTGTTACGCTTCCAATCTGCTCTTGACGACTTGATGCTTCTTTATCAATTTGCTTTTGGAGGTTGTCTGCTATCCTATTCATTTCTGCCCTACTGGGAATGCGCCATCCCAATAGAAATATTGTGACCCCAAAGCCTAAAATAGTGACGATTGGCAACAGCTCTTTCATTGCACCCATCAATTCTACCACGGTTCAATTTCTCCTTACTTTGCAGATTGTTTACAGGCTCCGAACAACAACCCGGCTTCCTTCTACTGCAACCACTTCCACCTCTGTTTCAGGCTCGATAAATTCTCCGTTAGTGATCACATCCACCCGCTGTCCATCAATCAGGGCGACACCCGCCGGTCGCAGCGGTGACAGGGATTGTCCGGATTGACCGGCTAAAGCCGCTAGTTCTTGAGGCGCAGCCTGAAATCCATCGGCGCTATTCTCTGTAGTCTTGAGAATTAGGGTTCGCACCAATTTCACCACAATGGCTATCAGAACCGCGACAATCACCAAAGTTAGAATTGTGTCCATCCCGAAATTCCCCATTTGACAACTGTTTACCGACTCCTCACGACAACTCGACGCCCCTCAACGGCAACTACTTCCACTTCCGTTTCGGGTTGTATGAACTCCCCGTTGGTGACTACGTCTATCCGCTTGCCATCAATCAGGGCAACTCCTGCCGGTCTGAGGGGAGACACGGACTGACCGACGCGACCGACTAAATCTGCTAACTCCTGCGGCGGGGCTTGAAAACCGTCGTCGCTATTTTGAGCGGTCCGAAGAATGACGGTTCGGCCGAGCCGTGTTCGGGGCGCGAGCCACAATCCCAAGATGGCAAGCGGGATAATAATGACAACCGTCCTTCCGGCGTATAGCGAGGCGGTTTCCCATCCGTTTTCGAACCAAACTATCCCAATACCGACACATATGAGAATTATTCCCGGCACACCAGCCGCCCCGAAATCGGGAAGCAGAATAATCTCAATGAATAGCAATAGGACCCCTAAACCGAGGAGAAAGAGGGGTAGCGGCGGCATAAGCGCATCCTTTTATGGGAGGCTATCGCAGAAATTCACTCTATCCTTCAAGGACCTAGAGGAGTCAAGTGCGCTGTGTGACTTGAATCCTGTCTTACGTTGTGTTGGTTTCCTCTTCCAAGGCTTCCACGAAGACCTTCGAGCCTTCTACCTCTATCACTTTCACGGCGGTTTCAGAAGGGATGAAATCGCCCGCGGTAAGTACATCAACGCGTTTGCCGGCGAGGCGTATTGTACCTGCCGGACGCAGGGGTGTAATCGCCGTCCCGGTCTGCCCGACATAACTCTGATAATCTTCATCCCCTGCAGAATGAAAGCCAATGTCCGAACTCATCTCGGTTGCTAAAGCGAAATGCTTCCATGCGCGTGTCTTGGGGAAGAAACAAAACGTGGCAATCACAAAGGCAGCGGTGAGGACGATAACAGATGAGAACGCCAGAATTGCCGTTTCAAACTGATAGGCGCTCTTGAATACATAAAATATACCGCCGAACATAAGGATTATGCCCGAGATTCCCGCAACTCCAAATCCCGGCAGAACGAAAACCTCTACCAAAATCAACCCCAATCCCAAAACAAATGCCAATGCCGCCCACTGGGCGTCGATTTGGCTCAACATGTGTCCGCCGAAGAAGATTCCGAGACATAGCAAACCAATCATTCCGGGCACGCCAAATCCGGGCGATTGTATTTCTATCCACAATCCGAGCATCCCGAAGGAGAGCAGAAGCGAGCTAATGATTGGACTCGTGAGAAAAATGACAATCCGATCCGCCAATGATACGCGGGCTTCGTCAATTGCTGCGCCTTCAAGCGACTTGACAAACCATACACTTTCGGCGCCAAGTTCTTCCTGTTTCTGCGATGCGGCTTCTGCCGTTAGCACTGTCATAACCCCATCAACCTCGACGATTCGATACATTGCCAAAAGCTCTTCAATGGTTTCCGCACGCCCATGCGCGAAACCGTACTCTAAGGCTTCGTCTGTGGTCAGAGTCAACAACTCGCCCTCGGCGGAGATGACCTCCATCTCCTCTCCTTTTTGCCTCTCATCTTCATAAATGTCAGGTCTGTACGATTCGATTGTGCCGTCTGCCAGCCTGACAAGCACCCGTTTCTTGTCAACCATTGCGACCGCGATATGAGGGTTGTACCCTTGTCGTTCCGCGGTTGATTTGATTGTCTTGCGAATATAAGAAACCGCTTTTTCTCCGGCCTCTTCTCCCTGAATCGAGACCGGCGCGGAATCGCCAATGGTTCCACCGGAGGTCATCACAATCTGGTCGCATGCAATGGAGATCATTGCGCCTGCGGAAATCGCCTGTCTATTCACATAGGCAATGGTCGGCACGTGCGTGTCTTGAATTGCTCGAATTATCTCGACTGCGGAATCGACTCGACCGCCGGGAGTGTCAACGTCAAATATAATCGCATCCGCATTAGCGTTTTCAGCACGCGCAATTCCGCTCTGGATGTAAGTGCGTATCCCGCTGCCAATCTGATCGCGTATGTTGACAATATGCACCAAGGCTTCATCTTGAGCCGATGAGACCAGTGACATGGCTAGGAGGCTAACGCCGAGTATTATGAATATGCAACTTGTCAAACGTGTTCTGCTAAACATGGCAATCACCTCTTCTTAAGTCCGGATGGCGAATGAGGTGGAAAAGTTTATGGATTTCTCGAGTTCGGTCTGGTCCAATCTGCAATCAAAGCGTACAGAATACACATCACTATTATATCCATCATGCCGTGACCTGTCAAGCCTTTTGAAACTCAGCATCTACGGTGTTGACGCTTGTGATCGATTGACATTCTCGCTTACCAAATGGTGCTGCGATGGAGGGAAAACCGCTAATATTTTCCCGAAGTCTTACGCCACCGCATTCGTGCTAACAACCCCTGATCTCTGCACGGTATTTGCCGTTTCTTTTCGATGTCGTCAACGCTGATTTGAAACGCGACGGTCCGGTAGGTGCGATTTCCGGATCGCGAGCACATTCTCCGGCTCAATCAAGATTCCGTGGAAAGGCATCTGAATGCAGGGCTTGATATGCGGGGCACCTGGAATCTGCTTGTATAGGCTCTTGCATAGGGTAAAACACATGTCTAATCCCCTGATTTCCTTGATATTGGACAGAGTTAATCGTTGATTAGAGATTAACAATTCAAATTTGAGTCATTGGCAGACCGCAGACGCAGACGAGTTGATTGTCGCACGCCCCATAAGCTTTTGATGATATTGTCATTGCTTTCTGCTGTAACCTGGGAAAGTGTTATCGCCTAGGGGACACCCGACCTGCGAGGTAACACCACGCCCGATTTTTCTCGACACAATTTATACAACGTGCTAAAATGATATCTACTTGGCGGAGGCAATTTTAAACGTTATAAACCGAGTTTATGCTGGAATCCTCGGTTTCTGCCGCTTTATGAGAGACGAAGAAGTTCTGCCCACTGCAGTACCTAAGCAGAATCGGATGTTCTGCAAACAGTATCCCCACCCAAAAATCTCTATCACGGAGGAGCGTTGATAATGAAATTCCTAAGAATACTTGCGGCTTGCTCGCTGCTCGGATTTGGGTTGTTAACCGCGGCTTTTGCGGAATCCAAGCTAATATCAAGCGATCCGAACAGGGGAGACCAGTTCGGTTGGTCGGTAGACATCAGCGGGCATACGATAATTGTTGGCGCCCCAATCAACAGCGAAAACAACCTTATCGAGCACGGATCAGCGTATATCTTTACGCTCAAGAGAGAAGGCAACAAGGACAACTGGGAAGAGAAGGCGGTGCTCGATCCGAAGGAAGACGGACGCCGAAACGACAACTTCGGTTACGCTGTGGCAATTGATGGCGACTATGCGGCAATCGGATCCCCCGGAATTAATAGTTCCACCGGTGCCGTGTATGTCTACAAGCGCAGCGGGGGCGCTTGGAAGCAACAGCAGAAAATCGAAGCCGCCGACGGCAAAAAGAGGGACAATTTCGGGCATTCCGTCGACATATTCGGAGAACATCTCATCGTGAGCGCTTATCTCGACGATAGCAAAGCCGGATCCGCCTATATTTTCATCCGCAACGGAGACAGATGGCGACAGCAGGCGAAACTCACCGGTAACGACACCGCGAAAGGCGACAATTTCGGCGAGGCGGTTGCCTTCGCCGGTAACGAGAACGGCGTCGACTTTGCCATTGTTGGAGCGCCTAACAACACACACAACGGAAAGAAGTCGGGCGCCGCATATATCTTTGTTCATGATGGAGGAAATTGGACGGAAGAAACCAAGTTGGTATCCGCTGACGCTCAAACCTCCGACTTTATTGGAGATGCCGTATCCATTAGTGGACACCGCGGCATTAAGCGTTATGCCCTCGTCGGAGCGCCGCATTTGGACTTGGCGCAGGACGTAGAGGGTAGGAGCAGCGCCGCATATATCTTCTCGAGCGATGGAGGCGCTTGGAGGGAGGAAGCCAAGCTTACGGCAAAGGATAAGGAGAAGGCAGACGGCTTCGGATCGGGGGTTTCAATCAATCGTAATATCGCGTTAGTCGGCGTCCCTCGACACGGCGAAGGCGCCATTCTGGACGGTGAACTTAATGCGGGAATCGTGTACCCATATCTGCGTGACGGCGACCAATGGATTAGGCAAGGGTCTCGGGCAACCACCGTACCCCCGGAATTTCCGGAACAGAGTTTCGGAAATGTGGTAATAGCCACGCAGGAGTTTATTGTCATCGCCGCGTACGGCTTGCAAAAGGGCAATCCTGATCGCGGTGATCCGAACGGTGGGGCGGTTTATATCTATTACACACAAAGGGACTGGAAACTTCCCTACTCGGTCGAACCGTCATTGCTAAGAGCGGCAACGCTGGGGGGAATTAAGAGGACTGCGCTATTCCAAAACTTCCCGAACCCGTTTAATCCGGAGACCTGGCTGCCCTATCAATTGGGGAGCAAGTCAGATGTGGCATTCCATATCTTCAACACGCGAGGACAACTGGTGCGCCGATTAGATGTTGGGACTCAGTCAGCGGGCAGTTATCAGAACAAAGAAACCGCCGCCTATTGGGATGGGCAGGATCAGCTGGGCCAGGCGGTATCCAGCGGTCTTTACTTCTACACACTGACCGCAGGCACGTCTCAAATCACGCGCCGGATGTTGATTTTGAAATAGGTTGCCACAAGTTTCGGAGATTCGTATCAGTCGGGCGCCCACGCGTCCCCCGCCTTTTTTGTGATCACTAATCGAAAACGTTCTCTATGTCTGGACCGGTTCTATCAGGGATTTCGTGGTTTCCCTGTCCCGATGGTGCAAACCGTTTCTTGCTAGCGCGCCATTATCCCTGTCGGAATAATTCTTTCAGCAAGTAACACTCATCTTTGGATCTATGACAGGCTTTGAGAAGGTGTTCTTTCGTAAAATGCTTTTCACTCCAGCGGAGTGCTATGTCAATAGAATCGTGATGCGTCTAATCTCCGTGCTCCAGCGGAGATCAAGGGAATGGATAATGACCGCGATAGAGATCCTCAATGTGGAGTGTTACTTGAGAGAGTAAATCCAATAATAATTTATACACTGCGGTAGGTTCCAAGCGGGGGAATATACCGCTACGGGACGAATGACGATCGTGAAGTGGCGTCACACAATCAGCTAGATCAAGTTGCCGCCCATTCCGGTAACTGTGGAATGTCATTACTGCGCAATGGGATTGATACTCTGTTGGAGGACGCTTTTCCGCAGATGCTATCTGCCGGTAATCCCCAACCCAAGCTGCTTGAAAAATGGAATAGATGATGATAGAACAAACGCAATTATTTAAGAACGGCGAGGGCGGATACCGCGCCTATAACGCTCCCGCACTGACACGATCCGTGAAAGGCACGATGCTGGCGTTCTGCGAAGCCAGAAACAGTGACCCAACAGTAATGGGCGGCGACTCGGGCGATATTGACATCGGTCTCAGACGCAGTTTCGATAATGGGTGCACATGGGAACCCATGCAGATTGCCGTCCGCACCGGTCCGGACACCGATGGCAATCCCGCCCCGGTAGTGGATAGGAACACCGGAACAATCTGGCTGGTGTTTTGCCAGAACTTTGCGGATGGTCCGGAGAACCTGATTGTCGAGGGCAAAGCGCCGCGTACCGTCTGGGTCACGTCTAGCAAAGACGATGGGGCGACGTGGGATACGCCGCGGGAGATTACAGACGAGGTAAAAGACGCTTCGTGGACATGGTACGCGACGGGTCCCGGAGGCGGAATCCAACTGTCAAGCGGTAGGCTTGTCATCCCGTGCGATCATGTGCAAGGCGTAGCCGGCGGTTATCAAGACGTGGCATCCTCCGTGGCAACGCTGGCGGGGTTCGGACATTCGCACATAATTTACAGCGACGACCACGGCGAACATTGGCACATCGGCGGCGTGGCGCAAGCGGGCACGAACGAATCGAAGGTCGTTCAAACGATTGACGGCGCCTTATACTTGAACTGCAGGAACTACGTGGGCGACCATCGACGCGCTTACGCTTGGAGTTATGATGACGGCACCTCCTTCACGGAGTCGGGTTGGGATGAAACACTGCCGGAACCCATCTGCAACGCGGGATTGACTCGCTTCACGGACGAAAATTCGCACGACAGGAACCGTGTTCTCTTTTCAAATCCTGCGAGCAAAAGCCGAAGAGAACGCCTGACCGTTCGAATTAGCTATGATGAGTGCCGCACTTGGAACACGGGCAAAGTCCTTCACGAAGACCATTCGTCCTACTCGGATATCTGTGCCGCCCCCGATATGAGCATCTGCTGCCTCTATGATTGGGGCTATGGAAGCGGTTACGATGGGCTTACCCTCGCGCGGTTCGATCTCGAGTGGCTCACCGATGGGGCTGACAGCCTCGCATAGTATGGACTGGAGGTTCAGACATCCCATGCCAAAATGCGCAAAATATAGATTTTGCGTCTTTGTAAAGCATTTCTCTTATCTTCCGCATTATTGAGCACCTAAAAGTTTAATTTCTCAGTTGGCAGTATCCCGCATCATAATTGACAGCATGCCATTATTCCTGTCGGAATAATTCTTTCAACAAGTAATACTTTCTAGTCAGAGTCCCATTCCTCGATCCAGCGGATCGAAATGTCAATAGAATGCGACATGTCAAGAGTCCCGCGCTCCCGAGGAGCGCCATGTGGTGGGTTTCTTGGTAAAATGTAGTTGATTTTTGAAGGGCAAAAACGGGCAATCAATCGGACTCACGGTAGTACCTCGGTGATTTTTGCTCGTTTGTGGATATATACCCCAAGATTTGGTATGTGAAAATTTGAGATTGCACAAGTCTATTATGCGGAAGATAAGTTTCTATTTTCCATAGGTCCGCAAAGTCCCACGGATCGGGCACACTCAAGGGACGCCTGTTCAAAGACAGGACGATTACGGAGAAATCTGGATTATCCCCGTGTACAGGATGTAACCCTTCCAGTGCACTCTAGCACATTGCGTCCAGCCGCTGCCCTTAATTGCTGTTAAGAAAGTCGTTATTGCTACGAAAGCCTAACATGGCGCTCCGCTGGAGCGCAGAACGGTTATGTATCTGCTTGCTATTGACAGGTCGCTCCGCTGGAGCGAAACCCGTATTGTTACGTTATGACTCGGTAACTAAGCATTAGTTCCAGCGAGAATATTCGATTGACAACTCACAGCTTTCCTCCCTTGTCTTTATAAGTAGATAGCAACTCGGATAGCCAAAATAGCTTTACCACCATTATTGAAACAACCGTTTAGATGAGTACGAGGGACCGAAAGGAATCTTGCAACTATGGAACATCTGAACATCGTTGTCATTTGTCTCGACACATTTCGTGCCGACATTGTGGGGCCAAACAAGCGGTTCAGCGACATCGCCACGCCGGCGCTTGATGCGCTCGCCGCAGAATCGGCGCGATTCAATCGCTGTTTCACCGAACCCGGCCAGACGGTCCAGGTGCGAAACGGTTGTTTCACCGGCATGCGTGGATTCCCGTACACCCACGGCTACTACGGCTGGCACGAGATTCCGGACGAGTACCCCACCATAGCCGAGATTCTGCTGGATCACGGCTACGCCACAGGCTTGATAGCCGACACGCCCCATCTGTTCAAGCCCAACATGAATCACCTCCGAGGTTTCATGTCGTGGGATCACATTCGAGGCGCCGGAGGCGACGGCTGGCGCACCGGTTCTTGGGATCTCATCAGCGAACTGTACAAGGACTATTTCGGGGCATACGAATCTGCAGAGCCCGATGCTTCGCACTTGGGAGGCAGGGGTCATTTTCTTCAGCATTTACATAATGTTCGGGGCAGGAAAGTGGAAGCGGACTGGTTCGGTGCAAAGGTCTTCGCCAGCGCGAGTCGATGGCTGCGCGACAATTCGGCGAATGCGCCGTTTTTCCTTTGGATCGACTGCTTCGAGCCGCACGAGGTGTTCGACCCTCCGCTAAATTACGTGCACCGCTACAACGACTCGTGGCAAGGTCCGAAATACCAGCAGCCTCGTCATATTCTTCATCGGTCATTCTTTTCGGATATGAGAGGCGCGGATCTCGATGTCAAAACGCGGGATTATATTGATTACTATACCGCCTGTTACAAAGGCGAGATTACGTTTACCGATACGCATGTGGGAGTGTTTCTCGACCAACTGGATGCCTTGGGATTGAAGGATAATACCGCGATCATCTTCTTCACCGACCACGGCACCGAGTTGGCCGATCACAAGGGTTGGGGCAAGCGCAACACCGAGCTACATCCTTTCAACACGCAGCAGAATTTGACGATACGACACCCTAATGAGCAGTGGCAGGACCGCGACATTGAAGCCTGGGTACAAAACTACGACCTTGGCCCGACTATCCTTGATCTGGCGGGGGTGGAAGATGGGGTGGAAGGGATGAATGGCCAAAGTGTCTGGTCGTTGGTAATCGGCGAGAGTGAAGCGTTGCGTCCGTACATCACAACGGCGTGGGGAGGACGCGTTTCGATTCGCGACGAGCAGTGGGTCTACGCAACAGGCTGGGATTTCGAAGACTCGAACCCCGAGTTGTACAACTTGGCATCAGACCCCGAAGAAGTAGAGAACGTGCATGATCAGCATCCGGAGGTGGTGAGTGACTACCGCTCACGGATTGAAACGTTGCTCGGTACGCCGATCCCGCAGCCGTATTCACAGGACCGCTTTGGTCCTATCGTAGGTTCCTTGAGCAAGCCGCTATATGCCGAATCGTACGCGCCGGTGTTCTACAAAGCCCGGCGGGAGTGGGATGAACCCCGCGCGCTTCCGAAATAGCCAGGGTGCATCGCAGGTATGCGGTCAACCGGCCAACAGATCTGCAACCAGAACTATCGCTCGCATTCAGTGAAGCGTACATGATTTAGTCGGCTTCCATGCGGTGCAAATGGAACCCGCTCCACACCCAGTGCGCGCGGCGTTCATTGCCGGAAGCATGGATAACCAAGATCAGCGTTCCATCACCCACTTCAACGGTAAATCTTCCCTTGACTATCTCATTGCTATCGGGTGCCACAGTCCGAATCTCGCGCCTTCCATTTGCGTAAAGTTCGATGCGATGCGCTTTCCCGTCATTCGATTGAAAGCGGCACGTTACTTCATACTCTCCGTTCGGCAGGTCAATCCTGAAAGCCGCGTCCTCCGTGTCCCAAACGCCAGTGCCTATGATCTCGCCAGTATTTAGGAAAGAGTGTCTGGGATAAACCGTGTCCCAACCGAAACCACCGGGTTGATACCGTGTGTCGACAAAGACTGGTATAGACATACCATCAAAAGCGGCTGGACTGGAGGCATCTTTGGCTTGCATCTGAAAGTTTACTTGCTCGGAGTTCGAGTACTTTCGCCACGCTTGAATGTTTTCGTTATGATTCCTGTGACGAAAAATTCGATACGGTTTCGAATATTTTCGAGATTCGGGTGTGGAGTGGACAATAGCGTAGTCACCCCGATATTTTTCCATTTGAGGGCTGTCTTCCTCAACGTTCCATCCCAACCGGTAATCAATGAACCCGCCCGGGTAGTGATGCCGCTTTTTTTCATCCTTAAAATTAACCGGGAAATAGTTGAACTGCGCTTCGTAATTGCCGATGAATACCCTGTCTCCCGGTATCATGTGGTACAGGTAGAGGTTGCAATGCGGATGCGGAATTTCGGACTGCCACATGTCATCCCAGTCGTCGTTGTCGGGTCCCATATTTTCAAAGACAATGTGGTCCGGGAATGAGTCCAGCGCGGCAGCGTAGTCGTCCATGGAGCGATTAAAGCCGTAGTAATCCCGGCAGGTATATCCCAAATGAACGAGTGAGAGAAAAACCATCAATCCAACGGCGCACCACCGCACCGTCTTGTGGAAATCGAGGTTGAGCCATGGCAACAAGATGGGTATCCAGAACATGTGAATTCGTTCACTGATATAGCCGCCATCGCCTATCCACCGCGGCGCTTTGAAATACGCAATCACGAAAACGATTGATAGGATAAGAAATAGGTCCCGGTTCGCCAGCCACTGCCTCGGTTGGATTTTGTCCTTCCATAGGGTCCACAAAATCAGTAGCGCGATGAATCCGAGAAGTAGGTAATTTGCCCAGACATGACTCTCGTTGAAGTACACGAGTGCGTTCGTCTGAAGAAAATATTCCCATAACTGCTCGGAACTCCAGTACCGATACAGCTTGTCCGTGGCGTCGTTGAGCAGGTAGTTTACCATAATGAATCCCGCCGGGAGCATATATCCAGCGAAGATGAGTAGTTTCCTCGGTGCAACAATCAGCCGTAAAGCGCAAATGGAGAGCGTCACCAGCATCAGCCCATACGATGAAATATGGCAGAAATACAGTAAAATCATGAGAGCGTAAAGCGTGCCGATGTTCGCGAGCGACATGGACTCGTGGTGCCGCCACCAGTAGCCGAGGAGAATGAAGAAAACCGGGAAACTTATTGCGAAGTTGTAGAAGCCCATGTGCAGCAAATAGTTATATCCGAAAAGGAATCCGAGCAGACCGAGAATTTGGTTGCCCGATCCGAATGGCGTCTTCGCACTGCTTTCGTCAATCGCGCGCAAGCAGTAAAAAAGCGATAGCGGCGCCAATGCGATGCAAAGGGTCAACAGGATCTTCTCCGCGATAATCGGGGACACGAGGAACATCAAGCCAGCCATAAGGGCATGGGAAAACCAGTTCGGAAAGAGGGTTAGGTTGAGTTCAAAACACTCTCGAACCTTATACATGGCGGGGTTGTTGTATTCTTTTAGCAGATAGGCGTTGTAGATATGGGAGGCGCCGTCTTGCGACGGGAAGTATTTGAATACCCAGAGAGGCAGGAGGTGAGCGACAAGCAGCGTAATGACGATGTATGTGAAGGTTGACCTCTGGCGAAGGAGGTGAAGATATCTGTTCATATCAACCTGCATGTGAGGTGCCGTCTTAACGTCGTCGGATGATTTTTTTCAACGTGGGTGAAAACAGGTCAACCACAATTTAAGTGGAAGCAAAAAGTAAGGGGTAGATAGATGTTTTTGAAATCATAACACCACTATCTACCCCTTACGCGATTCTGTAAAGCCGAAGATTCCAGATAAAGGTTGGCGATTAAATTGACGCGGAGCCGGACTGATCGAGCTCCAACCAAGCGAGGTTGAAACGGCAGACATACGCGTCATACGCACATAAGATGGTGCCGTCCGGCAATACCGCTAGGGATGAATACCCCGCATTTTCGCTAATGCGCCGCGATATCGGCCACGTTTTGCAATCGTCGAAACTCACGCGCACTGTCTGGTCGCGACGTTCACCAGCCTTTCCTCCCCGTGGGTGCAATTGGCTCTTTCCCTCGTGCACTGCCGGATTGGAAAACAGGACGCAACCCGGTTCATTGTCGTTCGGGAATGAATAGCGCATCAGTGCCGCATGACAGCGGTTTTCAATAAGCGTCCGGTCTACTCCAAACTCGGTGAAACTTTCGCCGCCATCCCGGCTAATGCACCAGGATCGGTAACCCATCGATCTCGGATCGTGGTTGCGGTTGTTCATATAAATCGAGCCGTCGGATAATTCAACGATACACGCTTCGCCGCAATAGCCCTGCGAACTCCCGCCCCAATGCCAGGTTTCGCCGTGGTCGTCACTGTAAATGACCATGTTGTGCGCCTCATGGTCGAGGACTTGCGCAATCTCACCCTCGCCATCGTCATAAACATCCCCCAGTGCGGGATGATAGTAGATGATGTTGTGCTTGGCGGGGTCTACCTGTTTCCAATCTCCGGTAAAGTATCTACCCGGCACAACCAACCGCCCCCGGTGCGAGCCGCGTTGGAGTTGGATGCCGGAACCGATAAACCATGCCAATCCAGCTCCCGGATAGGTGTAAAACTGCTCCGAGATGTCGGTTGAAGTCCACGTGCGGCCATCGTCCACACTGCGTTCCAGCGTCAAGCAGGCGCCCATCTGACGCCCTTTTTCATAATTGGCGATGAGCCAGCTCTCAGAGAGCGGCTTGCCGTGATCGTCCTGAAGGGGCCAAGTGCCCTGCGTAAACATAAAAATTTCGCCCGTGCTGCGGTCGACAACACTGGCTAGCAAACCTCTTTTCTCGGGCTCCCACCAGTTCATCTCGTCAAGCGTCCAACTACGACCGCTGTCGACGCTGCGTGCTCGAAGATGCATCCAAGGGAATCCGTGGTCGGCGCCGCCGGGCAAGCGAGCCGTCGGCAACGTGGTGCCGAAGGCGATAACCGCACCGGAGTTGGTCGCCTCCAAATAGATGTTGCCCTTCTTTGTTTGCCCCGGCACCGGGCCGAATACGCGAATCTGTTCGTAGAATGGTTGGTTCATATCGAAAGGTATTCCTTAAGAGTTAGGATGTCACCCGGGCATCACCGGATCTTCTTGATGCTGCCCCAGGTTGCGGCGAGTTTTGCCCCCGGCTCTACGGATAAGGTCATCAAATCGGGAATAGCGCGGGCGGGCAACTGTTCGTCATGGATTTATAACTCGTCGACGATTGAGTATGTGGGGAACTTCGCGGGGATCCGTCTCGTTGTTGTTGATTGACAGCCGTTCGATGATATTGGCGGGACCGCCTTGGTACCGGTTTTGGGCAGCCAATTCACCGTCAAGATACAAATGGAGTCCGGCTGCTCCCCATGTTCCAGCCATATGATGGGTTTCACCCTCTTTCCAGTTTAGTTTTGCGCTCACGGCGTTGTGCCACTCGTTACGCACTTCCCGCACTCGAAACTGTGCAACCGGATGGTTTCTTCGTCCGCCAATCATTAAACCGATGGCATCTGTATAGGCTCTGTTATACGCCCAGAACATAAAGGCTTCTTCCTTGCCGGTTGTGTTGGTGAACTTATCTATGTCCCAACCCAAAATCAACCAGCATTCCAACGTGCCTTCATCCAGATAATGTTTGCCCAACATCTCGTGCATGGGAAAGTGTACTACGGCGGTTCTCTCGTCACTGATGAATCCGTTCCCTCGAACCCCCGGCACGAATTTGCCGCCGCCCACGACCGAGCCGCCTTCTCTCTTGACAGAGGCAGCATTTTCCAATGTTGTGTGGAAGGTTATCTTGGCGGCCGCAGATAGTAGAGGCACAAAAAATAGAGCGGCGGTGATACTATAGCATACCTTTTTCATAACTCGACATTCCGCCTTTCACAAAGGATATTCAGGACTTACGTCGTAGCTTTGTAATTGAATAACGTATCGCACGCCCCGGAATTATTATCCCCCGAGGATGTCGCCGAACTTCGGTGCTTTTCGGGCGACCAATCCGGCGTGTGGCGCAGGTACAAAAAAGAATGGCTCATGCCAACAGGTCGTGCAGAACTCGTGCACTTCGTGTTTACATGAGCCAATGTCAACCAATGCTCTGAAATCCAATCGATTTCAACTCACCATTGTTCGAGGTTATCTACTGTCTCTTCACCGCTGCCCACGTCGTGGCGAGCTTGGCAGTTGGATCGACAGAAGTTGCAGCTTCCGCCACTCTTTGTTCATACAGAGCGGCTACCTCGTCGTCGTCGAGTTGAACGTCATGAATCCGCAGCTCGTCCACGATTGAGAACGTAGCGAAATTAGCCGGATCGGACTCATTGTTGTTGATGGACAGCCTTTCGATAGGATTCTTGGGTCCGCCAACGTAGGGATCGTCCGCCGCCCATTCACCGTCCAAGTACAGATTGACTGCGTTCGGTCCCCATGTTCCGAGCATGTGGTGGGCTTCGCCCTCTTTCCAGTCCAATTCCTCGCTAGCCGCACTATGCCATTCTTCGTCGACTTCCCTAACGCGGAACCAAGCAATCGGCGTATTATGACCGCCGCCGACCATCAGGCCGATGGCGTCGGTGCCGGCCTTATTATAGGACCAGAACATAAAGGCTTCGGCTCTATCGGTGACATCGGAGAACTTGTCGAGGTCCCAACCTAGCACCAACCAGCACTCTAACGTCCCTTGTTCTTGATAACCCGGGATGTGACCCTCAAAGGGATAGTGCACCACAGCTTCTTTCTCGTCACTGATGAATCCGTTCCCGATAACCCCGGGAACGAAACTACCGCCGCCGACGACCGATCCGCCGGTCGCTTCCACCTGTTCCTTGCTTTCCAAAGCCGCATGGAAGGTTACTTTGGCGGATGCTGACAGAATCGGCATTGCCACCAATGCGACACAGGTGAGGATTAAAAACGTTTTATTCATGGTTCCATCTCCAATTTATTGAATTTTGACTGAATCGGTGTCTTTCCCGGTTTCAATCTATCCGTGTTTCGTTGTATGCGGGGACTACACTAGGACGAATTTCCCAATGCAGCCCCGCTATAAACATAAGATTGTATCCATCCGGTTTGCTGATGTCAAGGGAAATCGAATAATGGACACGCGGCTAAACGACTGAATAGAATCACCCAAGCGGAGGCATCAATCGACCGAACAGGGAGCGGGATTTCTATCGCACTCGCTAATCGCTCGCTTGATTTATTCACTCAGTTGATCGATTCGGAGGTCGTTCGTACCCCACATTGCTGGTAGGAGGGAATTCCGATTCCCGACAAGGCACTGCACATTCGAGTCGCGATTCGGAGATCGCTCCTACCGGATGTTACGTAGAAAGCCGCGCGTTAGCCAACGCTTCGCGCTCCTCGGTCTGCCAAGGTCGGTGTGCCGGTTTATTCCGCCGTTTTGGTGGGGCGCCGAATACGAGTATATAGGCGCGTCGCGGGGTATCCGTCAAATTCGGTCCCGCGTAATGGAGGGTTCGGCAGTGATGGAAGGTGGCTCCACCCGCCGGAATGGGGCAAGCAACCGCTTGGGAGGGGTCAACATCATCGGTGATTAGTCCGTGCACCAACGGGTCGTCGTCGATGTGTCGGTGCCAACGGACATCGGTTTTGTGGGAGGCGGGGATGACCTGCATGCAACCGCCCTCCACCGCGGCGGGGTCCAATGGCAGCCAGACGCTAAGACTGTGAGGGATGACTTCCGGGTTCCAGTAGGCTTCGTCCTGATGCCAAGGCGTTTCTCCGCCGTAGCGAGCAGGTTTCAAAATCATGTGTCCGCCGCCCGTCACGACCTCGGCTTCAGCGTCAAGCAGTCTGGCGGCGAGTTGGTGTGCGTTTCGGAAATAGGTCGTTTCCCTGAGTTCGGGAAAGGTCGCTTCCGGACCGAGCACTTGCGGCAGCACCTCAGGTCCCGCGTGTGCCCGGGGACCCGCGAGATCGAAATATCTGCCCTCATTCTCGCCGGTGCGCTGATCGAAGAGTTGGTTGTAAATATTTTTCAACCAGTCTACTTCGGCATCCGTCGTGATACGCGGAATGCTCAGGAACCCGTTTTCCCGGAAGAACGAAGTTTGGTCTTCCGTAATGTCCACATGATTGCTAGGGTGGGTGTCACCTGTGTTATCCATGAGCGATTGTGAAGTCAAAACAACTTACTACTATCAAGTAGAATGGTGACCGGTCCGTCGTTAACCAATTTCACATCCATCATGGCTTGAAAGATTCCCGCCTTGACAGAAATCCCCGTATTCGAAAGCGCTTGAATGAACTCTTGGTAGAGCGCTTCCGCCTCTTCCGGCGGTGCCGCATCGATAAAACTTGGTCTTCGTCCCTTGCGGCAGTCACCGTAAAGCGTGAACTGGGATACCACAAGCGCTTCGCCTCCAATTTCCAAGAGCGAAAGATTCATCTTTCCATCATCATCTTCAAAAACACGGAGATTCGCCACCTTGTTCGTGAGATAATCCAAGTCGGCGGAAGTATCCTCATGAGCGACCCCGTGAAAGATAAGAAGTCCTTTGCCAATCTCGGAAATCAGTTTTCCATCCACCGTCACGTTGGCAGACGCAACACGCTGAACAACAGCTCTCATGCTTCCTTTCGTCGCTGCGACGCTTGGTCTATCCGCTCGCTTGATTGCTTAGACCTTTGGTCAAAACTGGATTTCATCCTGTTTTGGGGCGGCTGGCGCAATCATACGCCCCCTTTCTCCGCCCACGACCAATGAAAATTGAAATCCCGGCTCACTGACATATCCGAAATGAAACGAGGAGCGATTGGAGATTTCATATCGTACTCCGACGCTGAGTTGATTGCTGATGGTCATTCCGGCAAGAGGCAATTCTCGTGAGAAATCACCGACCAGCCACAGGTCGTGCGAAAGCAACACCTCGCCACCAAGCTGCCAGTTCAATAAAAATGAATCCGTTGCTCTGAAGGACTTTGAAGAGAGATACATCCCAACGCCGGCGTGCCCTCGGGCGAACTCACCGAATCGGAGCGCACCTAGCAGGTAGGTGTTGATTCCAACAAACGGGAAGCTATCGGCAGGTGTAAGATCGAGAAAATCCCCTGCTCCACTTAATCGGTCGTCGGCGGAATAGCCGATCTGCATGTCTCCGCCGATGGACAATTTTGGCAACCCATCGCTATCGTCGGGCTTTATGCCGTATTTTAAGCCCACGACGGTGTCGAACAGCGCTTGATCGTACACTCGCCGATCTCGTTCCGGATCGCCCGTTTCATAAAAATCGTAGACAGTCTTGTGAACGCCGCCGGTAGAGAATGTTCCCCCTAGGACAAGGTCGAGGTTCTCGCCAATGCCGTAAGAGAATCGAATCGGCATCAAAAAAGTCTGTACATTCATCTCCACTGTGTGCAATTCTTCAAAATTTCCGATTTCAACGGCTTGGTCTTCCGCGATGACTCGTCCTTTCTGAAACTGAAAGTGTCCGACGGATGTTGTATATCCACCTTTTCCCAACGTGTCGGCGGTCTGCATCAGTGCAAGCTGAGGCGCGGGGGGAACTTGACCAAATCCGGAAGTGGCAATCAAAAATAGCAGCGTACAGCAGGTTAATGAAGTCCAACGATGTATTGACCGAAGAGATTGCATATGGTTGTCCTTGTCGGTTGTATGAGTGTAATTTAAGTAGTCGGATATAGAGACGGCATGCGAGTAATCATCGTGCCGCGACCAACTCGCTTTCGTCCAAGCTTCCATCGGCTCTGGGTGTGTCGTCGAACGCGGTGATGAAGTATTGACGAGCAACAAGTTCTTGACCTACCAAAATCGCTTGATCGGCGGAGAATTTGTGAGAACTGTGCTTCGCATCTACTCTCGGGCGCGAAAGCAACTCGCCATCAGCCGATGTCGCGTAGAGTTGATAACCCGCTAGATCCGCCTCTTTATTGGGTGTCCAAGAGAAGTATACATCGTATCTGCCGCCTGCCGGAAGCGGGATTATGGCAGCGCGAAAGCCTTGCGGAGGCGCCGGAGGCAGATCCGGCGAGGCTGCTCGAATCCTTGTAACGGCTTCAACTCCAGCGCGATCAACGGCGATGACATGGTACACTTTTGTGATTCCATCTCTACTAAAGTCTTCATCGAAAAAGAACGGTCTATCCTTTGTTGTTTCGCCAAGCAAGCGAAACTTGCCGAGACCGCCGTTATCATCTACAACCGCGGCTAACACCCTGAAAATTTCAAAGTCCTCGGGAGGCACATAATCTTGCCAGAACAGTTTTATGGTCAGGTCGGTCGGATCTCCAAGAATGATCGTTGGAGCGGGAGGCGGTTCACTCGGTGTGACGCTAACGATGGGCCAAATTTTGGGCGGATCCGCGTCCTCGCTCGGCGGAGAGTTCGGATCGGGCGTCTCGACTCCATCACTGTCCACGTACGTAATCCGATATTCGTAGACTAACGCCGCGCCAAGTTCCGAATCGAACTGGTCGTTGCTGATGTCCTTGGTGTCGAGGAATTCGGTGGTCGGCGCGTCAACTTCCGCAATCCTTTGAAACTGCGGGTTCGGGTCGCCCGAATAGCGTCGATAAATGCGGTATTTGGCAATCCCGTCATATTCGACATGCTTCCACGAAACTCTCACTTGCTGATTACCGGGCGCCAGCGTTAAACCGGTCGGTGCTCCGGCTGTCCGCAGATTCTCCGGATCCAACGGATTGCTAAAATCTTCATCGCCTGCGCAACTCGTGCAGATGAGCGCGATAAAAAGTACGAGGAGTGGTGACAGGTTTTTGATTTTCATATGATTCACCTTAAAATCGGCCTTGAAGACTAAGGGTTGTTTCATGGTTTTGGAAATCGTAACTTGGGGTGAGGCGCAACGCCGCAGGTTGAGATTGCCGTGAAATCAGATCCAGTTGGTCGAAGATTGAGATGAGTGTCGCAACCCCAACCAACCCAATTCCAACCCGCGACATAACCAGGCTGGTGTCACGTCGGCTCGTATAATCGTTTCGATGTTTCGCAATGTCCGCTTGGAGTGCGGTGATTAAGTATTGATCGTACGAATCTTGAGCCGATTTGTCAACAAACACGCTGCCAAATTTCAAACCCATTCCGGTGGTGAACAACACGACTTTCAATGCACGGGCCCCACCTCCAGCCTGCGCGGGTAGTACGGTCATGGTTAAGGTTAACGCACAACACACGCCAACCAATACGATGACTTTCATTGATAAATTTGGACGCATTGCAAACCTCGTGATTTGTAGGTGAAGGATTGGCGAATTCATCCGGATTGCGTTTTCACAACACCGGATGTAACTCATACTCTCGCCCAATCAAGGTTATTAGTCCGCTATTGCATCGGCTGCATCTGCTGCGCTCCTTGCATCTCCATCATCTGTCGTGCACTCGCTACGATGTTAATCAGGTCCCTAAGGTCCGCAAGTGCGATGAAAATATTGGTTTGGACACCTCCATCCCTGTTCTGCCCGGCTATCCCGATACTGTGCGTGTCAGGGCTGTTCTGCAATAACATTCCAAACATGCCGGCTTCCGGTTCGGACTGCGCGACTATCTGTAAGACATCCTTTACCAGCTTGATAGGTGAGATTGTAAACATCCAGTTATTCTTTAGCGTCAGTGTATCAATCACTTTGCCGTGTCCCATGTTACTTTCGGCGGAAGTCCCTATACCGGCAATGCGATCCAAAGCGTCCTTAATAGGTTGCGCCGTAGAAGCCATGGAAATCAAGAGTTTCCCGTTGCTGACGGCGTGGTAAATATCCCATTGTTCCGGGATTGAAAATGGCATGTCCGGCGGCATCTCGCCAAATCCTGCCGAAATATTTGGCAAGGTAATACTCGAAATTTCGACATCGTTATACATTTCTGAAGCACCTACCGAAGCTCCGGAGTACATATTTGCGGCATCCGCTGCTCCCATGGATTCGTACAACGACGCTGTGGCTGCTATATATGTGAGATAATCGTCCTTCATGTAGGACGCCATTTTTTTCTCATTGACGGTGTCGTTAATGAACACCATATCCGGCAGCAGGCTTCCACTGAAGCTGAATGTACCTGATGCTTCTTCTCCTATCGACTCGTAGAAATCGGATAACGCGTCGACAAAATTCTGTGTTGTTTGCTGAATTGCTTCATTGTCCGCGTTCGGATCGGCAGGAGCAAGCATCGTCATGATATCCACGGTAAAATCGATCCAAGTTTCCTTCTGAAACTGCATCATGCTGTGTGCGAGAGCCGTTGGCGGAAGATATTCGAGATGCGTCAACTCCGTAGGGGGCGCCGCAAAAAATGATTGCGCGTCGCTGCCCTCTTCGAACTTAATGAAGGGCGAAATCTGTAGATCAGTGCCGTTCAACTCCACGGTTAGGCTCAACGTCGAAGCTTGATTCATAAACTGAATGCCCCAATCTATCATTTTTGAGACCATTGTCACGCCCTGCGCATCGGGAACGGACGCTTCCAATGCCTCAAAACCGGCTTTCATTTCGTTTGCCCGCTCAGTTAACATTTCTGCAATCGGCGCCATCGGGAAGTAAGCCAATACGTCGTTCCGTTCCAGCGACGGATCGAGATTGAGGGAGGCGTAACCTGGGTTCATGCCGATTGACGGCAACACCTTTTTGTAGGTGTCAATGGCGTTCTCGCACACATACGATATTCCTGAATAGACCAAGAAGTCTCCCAAGATTACAAAAGCGCCGCCCCCTTCCGTGGTGTTGTAGGTCGTACCGTTATACTCCACCGTGTTGCCAACATCCGATTCGGCGTCTATTACCAGTTGAATCGCCTCCGGATCATTCACATGGACGGCGGCACAGGGGATGAGCGGCTTTGTATCGGAGAAGAACACGCAGAAATCTTTGCCCAAATCCAGTCCGAGGTCCTCCAATTCCTCCAAGCTTTCAAACCCGGCGCCAAATGTTTCAGCGAGTATCTCCGCCACAATCTCCTGCGGCGGATCTCCCATCACTAGCTCGGCAAAGAGGGAGTTAATCTCATCATTTAGCGCGAGCGGATTACGGATGTAGATTAGTCCATTAACATCAGCGGGAATGACGCTCAAAACGCTGTCGGGATCGACGTAAACAGGAGGTTCCGAGGTCGCTGACATCTGGGAGTCAATTGGAGTTTCAGGGGTTACCTCGGATTGCTTTGCACCACAGCCTACAACTAAAATCGCCGTGATACAAATTAGGATGTGTAAGTTGGATAACACACGCTTTCTCATTATGGATTTCTCCTTTGGAACATTCTTAAGTGATTAGTGCAGGGGTTGGGAATAAGCCGATCCCCGCTTGCGTCTACGGTTTGACGATGCTGATGCCCCGTTTGTTGAGAATAAGGCATCGAGTTGAGTACGTTAAATTACGTTAGCGGTCACGTGTGCAGTTTTAGGAGCGATTTGAATGATCGATAGCAAATCATTTGTAGGAACTTTTTTATGTACTTATTGTTATCTTCTGTGTATCTATGGGAGCCCTATCGCCTTCACTAATCGTTCAGTTGATCATTCGCTACTGGCTCACTTAATTTTTTCGCTCGTTTGATCCCACCCAACAGATGTACAAAGTCGAGCTAAATGTGTCGTCTGAACCGCGTGATGTATTACCCTTCAAAGTATCCTCGATCCTCGACCGGCTCTAACCCTTAATGGCAGCAATCCGGTTCTCAATATTCGCAATCTCTTCGTTGGAAGTCAACACGCCAATTTCAGCTTCGTAGTGTCTGCGTCCGCCCGGCTCAATGTACTCTAACGTACCTCGAGTTTCCTCTTTTTCCTGTCCCTCAACCCAACAGTTCGCCGGCTCTAATCCGATGACATACGCTCCCTCGCTACACATCTTCCATTGGACAAACCGAGGGAATTGTGTCCTGTGATATTTCACGTATAATCCAAATCCTCGTCCTTCGTCGAATTTACGATTTACCAATGCAATATAGACGTGATTGTCCGCATCCGCTTCCATTTCGTGGTAATAGACTCGTTCTCGAAAATCGGCGGTTGGCGCCTCGCATCGCGCATGATTGTCCACGTCGACAGCGGCGTGCTCATCTCGGGGTATCACTTGCGTCGTGGGAGCAAGCAGTTCGGCGCGTTCGGCAACAATCGGAAATCCGACGTTGATATGAAAGAGGTACATGTGCGGTGTGTCGTGGTATCCGAGATTTTCAACGATATCTTCAATGTGGAGATTTTTTGCTCCGAGTTCTGTCCAAATGCGCCGGGTGCGGCAGAGATTCTCGCCTAGTGCCGCGGTTTCCGTGACTTTTCCCTGCGCCCAGAGCATGTAACGGTTTCCCTCCCAGCGGCTGTCAACCCAAACATTCTTTGCAGGTATGTGGGAGACGCGACCGTGTAGGCCGTGCGACCCGTTCTCATCCGGTTCGCCAACGTGCGTCATCCCGCACGTCGTAAGGAGACCACCGGAAAATCCACGCAACCAACCGAAACCTTGGGGTTCGTAGTAAGCGGGAGCCACATCGCCTGTGCCTGACCGCCAGCAGAGCGGAAGACCGTTGTATTCCGCATAAGATAAATCCAATCCGCGATCCGGCAGCACGGTGAAATTTAATCCCGAGCCTGTCCGGAAGTCAACCCCATTGACTCCGCTTTCGTTTCCTTCAATGAGTTGGTACCGTTTTATGCCGGCAATCTGAGAAATATCCCCGATATGCCGAAGTAATTGCCGTTTGTCGTATGTCGCTCCGTGTAATTTTATCACTAGCACACCTCCTCAAAAGAAACCGAATCACAGAGTAGAACTGTAGTATGAAGGGCAGAATTTCTTGAACGAATTATAGCACACCCTGATAAAAACATCAATCAAACGTTAGTCATTCCAATCGCATCAGAGTATCGTAAGGTGGGACCATCAAACCGCCGGGTTGAGGATGTGTTTCATCATCCCTCACAATTTGAACGTGTGGGATACAGATATTTTACTCGCTTGAGTTGCTCACAACGCGCGAATACTACCGCCCTGGATCATCGGAGGACATCTGATGGGATTGTTAACCTTTGGAGGCGACGACTAGATGAAAGCGCATTCAGGTGCGAGATTCAACCCTCGTTGGATTCTCGGGAACCTATTGCCTCTGAATGGATGGTATACTAATGAATGTGCAGTCGATCGGTACATACACCTTAAAGATAGCACCTTCAATTCGATGACGATCAGGCTCTTGAATCAAATGCGATCATCCTACTGGCAAATCTCGGGGTGCTTGATGACGACTTCGATAACTGATACAATGGGCACACTTCGGAAGTTACTGAATTTGAACGCCGTGGGGTGCCGAGACTTTCATAAACATAAGGAGAAATCACATGGACTTGAATGGTAAGGTTGCAATCGTAACAGGCGCGGGACAGGGTATCGGTCGGGGGATCGCCATCCAACTCGCCCGCTCAGGGGCGAGCCTCGCCGTGGTAGACGTGGACGCCGCACGAGCTGAGACAGTCACGAATGAGATTGAGGACTTGGGGCATTCGGCGCTCGCAATACATGCGGATGTAACAGATTTCGATCAAGTGAAACGCATGGTCGAAGGGACACTTGAAGCATTTCACCAAATCGACATTTTGGTGAATAACGCGGGGATTACCGGAAGAACGCTCCCGCTCACCAAATTGGAGGTTTCGGATTGGGATGAAGTGATGGATGTCAATCTGAGAGCCGTTTTCCTTTGCTGCAAAGCGGTAATCGACCACATGATTGAGAGGGGATATGGCAGAATTGTGAGCATTGCATCCGTTGCCGGAAAGGAGGGGAATCCTACGCTGATTCCCTATTCGACATCCAAAGCGGGTGTCATCGGATTGACGAAAGCGCTCGCCAAAGAGGTTACGGAATATGACATTCGCGTCAATTGCGTTTCGCCTGCGGTGATTGGAACTCCGCTGCTTGACGACATGGCGCCGTCAACTGTCGAATATATGATTAGCAAGATTCCGCTGGGCCGCGTCGGCAAGCCGGAGGAGGTAGCGGCAGTGGTGAACTTCCTCGCCTCGGACCTCGCCAGTTTTGTCACGGGACAGTGCTACGACATCAGTGGCGGAAGGGCAACATATTAAGTGGTCAGTGACTAGTGAAATTCCTAACCCGTTCTATGGTGTAGTGGAGTAAGTATCTTGTGTCAGTTTCGTAAGCATCTAATGCATATGGAGCCGACGCAGGAAACATGCTTTTCGCCGTGTAGGTCGGGCTTCTAGCCCGACGCTAGGAGACATTCCGCTTAGCCAAACCTAATCCGTGATATCCTTTAGAGCCTGTTTGAAAATTCGGTAGCCAAGCCATTTTTAGTCATTTGAAGACACGTTTTTGTAATTTCCCGATATATACCTGTCGCCCCGCTGGGGCTTGGCGTACAGGGTTTCGGTATTTCTACATACCTTCCGCCCCTCCGGGGCTTTTAAGGCTGGTGCGCGGTGCGCACCTTACAAAATGTACTTTTCAAACAGGTTCTTAATCTTTTTAATCTACGATTCGCCCAGCTACAAAATTGCGCTTTCCTTATGCCATATTCTTTTTGTGAAAAAACCACTAATTCCCGAGGATTGTCAACCATGCTTTTATTTAACCGAGATTTCCTATTGATTCCTCTTATATCGGTGCTTTTGTTTTTGACAGCCGGATGCGGCGGCGATGAGGAAGGAGGTATCAATCTGGCGCCGCAGATTTTTGTCTTTGAAGTGGAATCCGAAATTGTCGAACCCGGCAGCCAAGTCCCAGTTACAATCGAGGTCGCCGATCTTGAAGGAGATCCAATAACCTTTGAGTGGTCGGCGACGGGCGGCGCTATCAACGGCGATTCGGCCGGCGCGCTCTGGACGGCACCCGACCAAGAGCGGAAGTACCAGATCGAGCTTTCGGTCAGTGACGGGTACAAATCGACCACAAGCACTATTGACATTCAGGTGTGGCGCACTCGGCCGGGGAATTACTATCCACTCGCCGTTGGCAACAGATGGACGTATCGTGATGATGAGGGAAATAGAATCATCTTCGCGATCATTGATAAGATACAAATACACCTATCGGAAGACGAGTTGATCGAGAGTTTTGTACTTGAGAAATCTAGCACTGACGAGAACTTGAAGAACGTGAAGAATTATTCTTACATCGGGCAGAGCTTCAATGAGGACGGAGTGGTTAATGGAATCGTTCAGCATGCACAGAATATTGCATCCGGCACAGACGGGACAATGCTGTTCCTGCCATTTCTGCCGTTGTACAACTTTCCTCTAATTCCTGGAAACAAGTGGGCAACCCGCTTTCAAGCGGAAGTAGTGCCCGAAAGGCTTCCACTCGGCAACGGGTTGGATGAATTTGAAGTGTTATCGGAGGAAACTGTTGCGGTGCCGGCTGGTACGTTCGATAATGTCTTCCAAGTGCAGGAGACTTTCAGATGGACATTTTTTGATGTGCAAGACCTTGATATCACCGTCGTAAAGAAGTGGTTGGCGCCGGATGTCGGTATCGTGAAATTCACCCAACAGCAAACACGCTTCAACGTTTCCGTAGAGGTACTCTTCGAGCTTGAATCATTTGAGTTGGTTCCAAGTTAACCCCCTCAATCCAAGTTCTCGCCTCCGTTTGAGAATTTGCAGCGTGACTTCCGCCCACCGTTTCTTGTGAGTTACTTTTCTGACGAGCTCTAACATCTACATGTCCAAGTTCCCGCCTCCGATTCAGTCCCCCTAAATTTTTTCGCTAGACAAACCATGCCGTAACTGATACAATCGCTATTGAGTAAAAATGTACCAGATTCACCTACCAATCAAACGATATCAAAATCTGGCCGGCATCGCCGCGATTGCCGGATTCCTGTTCGGAGCGATCCTTCCTTTGTACGGCTTCGCTACAGGATGGTGGGCGTGTCCGTTCGGTGATCGCATAACCCACAAGGCGATATTCGGATTGCTGTCCGGCGTGGCTGGGGGCCTGTTGCTCGGCAATCTTGCCGCCGTGGCGCTGATTCTAATCGCCAAACTTCGCAAGCTGGCATTGAGGCTCGCCAGGAATTGCAAAAGGTAATTCATGGATGAATTTTGGAAAATTCCGTTAATACTCGTTGCCGGTGTCTTCGCGGGCTTCCTTAACACCATCGCGGGCGGCGGTTCACTGTTGACCCTCCCGGTTCTTATCTTTCTCGGGCTATCCCCCGCAGTGGCAAACGGCACAAACAGAGTCGCCTTGTTTATGCAGAATGCCAGCGCGATTATGGGATTCCGCCGCAAAGGCGTTTCCGATTTTGGCTATAGTCTACTCTTCACCGTGCCGACGCTTTTCGGAGCTTGGGCTGGTGCGCGACGTGCCGTTACTATAGATGACGACCAGTTCCTTCGAATCCTCTCTGGTGTCATGGTTGTGGTGCTCTTTCTGACGCTTTTCAGCCCGACGAAGAAGATACAGGTCGGGTCCGATAGACTTAGTAGAACCCGACAAAGCATTGCGGTGTTGGCATTTTGGGCGCTCGGTTACTACGGCGGCTTCATTCACGCGGGAAACGGATTCCTCATTATCGCGGCATTGACGATAATTACCGGGTTCGACCTCGTCCGTGCGAATGCAATCAAGGTATTCGCCATATTCTTTTATACCATCATCGCGCTCGTTGCCTTCATCATTGGCGGAAAGGTCAATTGGTCTCTTGGATTGACCTTGGCTGTTGGAAATGCGACAGGCGCCTGGATTGGGAGTCATTGGGCGGTTGACAAAGGAGAGAAGTGGATCAAGGCTATTCTTGTAGTTACCGTACTCGCGCTTGCGATTCGGTTATTCTGGAAGACGCTCTAGAAACTGCCTTCACTCCTTGCTGCGTCACCTCCTTGATACGCGCCGGACAACAAACTGCTACCATGTGAAAACCAGAGCCAAATGGTTGTGTTCCTTTAGTTCATTCCATGTTAACAGTCGCCGTATGAGGAGTATTTTCACTATGGGCTGCAGAAAAACCACCCCAATCCTGAGAATCTTCGACGAAGCGAAAGCCAAGGAGTTTTATGTTGATTTCTTGGGTTTCAGAGTCGATTGGGAGCACCGATTTGCAGAGGACTTACCGTTGTACATGCAGGTTACTAAGGACGAGTGCGTCATCCATCTGTCAGAGCATCACGGCGACTGTTGCCCCGGCGGAGCAATGCGAATCGAAACGACGGAGATAGACGCCTACCAAAAGGTACTCATCGGAAAAAAGTATAAATATTATCGACCGGGAGTAGAGAAAATGCCTTGGGGCAGCAGGGATATGTCGATTACCGATCCCTTCGGCAACAGATTGACGTTCACTGACGCCATCAGTACCTCGTGAGGGACGTCACTTCTTGTTCCCAAGCGGCAGTTTTACTCCCAAATCTCGCGTACTGGCAGTTCATAATGCGTGATACGTAATGCGTAATAGGATATCTATTGCATTGACATCCCTATCTCGCGAGATCTACTATCGCGTTTGTTATTCACTCACTTGAAAGATCTCTATCGCGCTCCGTACTCAGTCGCTTGATCGTAGTTGATTTTCTTACGAATTACGCATTAAGTATTACTCTACATCTACTTCCTTTATTGAATCGGTACATAATCCTATATGGGTCGGAACTTGCCGTCCATGGCAAAGGCGTAACTTCGGAAAGTGGAGTAGGTCGTGTCTGAGAAAATAGAAAAAACGGACAAAGAGTGGCAGGATCAGTTGACACCCGAACAGTATTATGTGACGCGAAAAAAGGGCACCGAGCGCGCTTTCACCGGGGAGTATCACGACTTCAAGGGGAGAGGTGTGTACAGGTGCGTGTGCTGCGGCAACGAGCTATTCGAGTCGGCGACGAAGTACAATTCAGGAACAGGATGGCCAAGTTTCTGGCAGCCGTTGGATGAAGGCAAGGTCGCGACCGAGATCGACAAAAGCCATTTCATGACGCGGATTGAGGTGCTTTGCAACAGATGTGATGCACATCTGGGGCATCTCTTTGAAGATGGGCCGCCACCGACCGGGCAGCGCTACTGTATCAATTCGGCAGCGCTTGAGTTCAGCGAACAGGAGTCGGGATGAATTGGCGTCCGCAACTTCAGGCTCGCCACGGATGAAATGAACGGAAACCTTACTTGCCGACCAACATCCTGCGAGTGGCGGTGAAATCCCCAGCGGTTAACGTGCCGAAATATAGACCAGCGGATACCAACTCGCCCTGTTGGTTGCGTCCGTCCCAATACATCGCGCGATCTCGGCTATGATATGCGCCGGCAGATTGATGACCCGCCGATATCGTGCGAACCTGCTCCCCGTTCACATCATAAATCGTAAACGCCACCGCTGCCGATTCTACCAACTGATAGGGTATCCACGTTTCCGGGTTGAACGGATTCGGATAGTTTACCAATAGCGCCGTCTCTGTCGGGGTTAGAGGTGCGGCTAGAGGCGAAAGTTCCAAAGACTGCCTCGCCCCATCCAGGACGAACGTGCGCTTAATTTCTCCCAAAGTCGTGGTGCGTCTTAGGTCCCACAGCAGAACCGTGCCGTCATAGCTCCCACTGGCGAGTGTGCCTCCGTCGGGAGAGAAGGCTACATCAGTCACCCATCCCATATGCCCCTCAAGTGTCCGCTGGTGTTCGCCGGTGCGAGCATCCCACATCCGGATCGTGCCATCGTCACCTGCACTGGTAAGCACTCCTCCATCGGGGGAAAAAGCGGCTGTATACACCGGTCCCGTGTGGCCGGAAAGGGTTCGCAGGTGATATCCGGATCGAATGTCCCACAACCGAATCGTGCAGTCATGGCTCGACGTGGCAAGCGTGTCTCCATCCGGTGAAAACGCAGCAGAAGACACCGGTTCTGTGTGCCCGCCAAAGGTGCGCAGGTGTTGTCCGGTGTGAACATCCCATAACCGTATCGTGTAGTCGGACCAGCCTCCACTACTGGCAAGCGTACCTCCATCAGGCGAATACGCCACGGTAAAGACTTCATCCGTAAGCCCTTCAAGAATCTGCCGGTGGTGTCCATTTCGGACATCCCAAAACTGGATCGAATGGAGAATCCCGCCCTCGCTGCCGGGAAAAATGGTTGCGCCGCCGGCAAGCGTATCGCCATGAGGCGAGAACGCTACGGAACTTAGACCGACCATATTTCCTTCAAAGGTGCGCAGGTGAAGTCCGCTGCGGGCGTCCCACAGCCGAATCACCTCGTCTTTCCAACCCCCGCTGCTGGCAAGCATTCCACCATCGGGCGAGAACACAACGGACACGACCCCAGTATGCCCCTCGAGAGCGCCCCGATGCTGTCCGCTGCGTGCGTTCCATAGCCGAATCATTCCGTCGTGACTTCCGCTGGCTAACGTGCTTCCATCGGGAGAGAAGGCTACGGAACTGACACTCCCCGCATGTCCCTCAACATTCCTCACATATTTCCCGGTGCGTGGGTTCCACAGCCGAATGGTTCCACTGACACTTCCACTGGCAAGCGATCCACCATCGGACGAGAAGGCTACGAAATCGACGCTGTCGCCGTGTCCCTCAAGGGTTTGCCGATATTGTCCGTTGTGAGCATTCCATAGCCGGATAGTGCCGTCGCTACTGCCGCCAATTAGCGTGCTTCCATCAGGCGAGAATGCTACGGACGAAACTTCATCCGAATGCCCTTGAAGAATCTTCCGGTGTTCACCGGTGCGGGGGTTCCATAGACGAATTGTCTCGTCCCAACCGCCACTGGCGAGTGCTTCCCCATCGGGTGAGAACGCCACGGAATTTACATGATACAAATGCCCCTCAAGTGTGCGGCGATGCGTTCCGGTGTGCACATTCCACAACCGAATGGTGGTATCACCGCTCCCACTCGCGAGCGTGGCTCCATCAGGTGAAAACGCAACGGATGAAACCCATCGCGTGTGCCCTTCAAGCGTCTGCAGGAGTCTGCCGGTATCGGCTTCCCACAACTGAATAATGCCTTCACGACTCGCACTTGCAAGTGCGCGCCCGTCGGGTGAGAAAGCCAAGGAAAAAATCCAATCAGTATGCCCCTCAAGGGACCGCAGATGTTTGCCGGTAGGCACGTCCCACAGCTGAATGGTTCCGTTGTAACTCCCGCTGGCGAGCGTGCTTCCGTCAGGAGAATACGTTACGGTTGAGACAAATCGCGTGTGCCCGGTGAGAAGCGAGATTTCTGTGCCTGTGCCCGCATCATAGAACCAAATGCCGATTCCACCCGCAACGGCTAGACTGGCTCCGTCCGGCGAATAGGCGATGTCGAAGATTGCACCTTTACCGAAGCGGACTTTGGCGGTTTCAGGCAGATTCGATTGGGTTAAATCTTCGGCAATACTACTCTGTACGAATAAAACGGTAACGAACAAAAGGTTGAGGGTGACGGGGGACGCATTTCTCATGACATGACCCTCCTACTTGACTGAAAAGAATCCGAGGATTTGGAGTATCCTCTATTGTACCTACGCTAGTCGGCGGCTCTGGACGGGTTTCCCAGTTGCTTTGTTCCCTAATTCCTGTTTACGCATGGGAATCAGGTTATTGCACAGTGAAAGAATTATGCCAATAAACTTGCTCAGTGAAGACCGTAAAGAGATATATCGGTTTCTGAAGAGCAATTCCAACCTTCTTGTCAGGAAGTACGCTCTGTACGGATGTGTAGTCCTGTAATGGTATAGAGTCGGCTCCACAATGGCAGGCCGCCTCGACTGTAAAGAATTGGGAGGGTTACGTAGAATTATTGTATCTAGCCGGGAGATTTCGGACTGCGCATCATCTTTTTCGGTATCAAATGCACAACAGTCCGATACGTCGATGCGACAATAAGGTAGGCGTTACGAAAGCGATTATCGCCCACGCAGGCTAAATTGATGCGTGTCATGTCGCGTGTTTAGACGAATCGGAGCCTCTCGGCCGCTCCAGACAGGGTTTCTCAATTACGGGTAGGGGAGTGTCCTACAGAGATGGGATCGACAATTGTGAACCTCTGCAAGCCGGCAGTCGTATGTGCTGCCTTCAAGACGATTAAGACTGCGACTTCACGGGTCCTGCTCAAACGGGCAGGCTTATACCATTTCTATAAATTAACAGTGCATTAATAGCGTCGATCAGGTCCAAAGCGGGGCAAGATGCCCCGCCTACGGGGGTTAGGTGTAAAGGAAAACAGTAGTCATAATAGTATATGGAAAGCACTATATGCACTGTTATTCAAGCGAAATGGTATTATCTCTTGGTGATGGGTGAACGTGGTTTAATGGGTGGGAGAGTTGTGGACGAGCTGGATACGGAGGGACATTTTGATGCACGAATCAGTTCAGGCAGGTCCTTCATGTTGCCCTGCTTGGTGCAAGTGTGCCAATTCGGGTTAATCTCTTCCGCTTTGCGTCAGGCGTTTGACAGGGTCGCCGATGAGATTTTCGTGTGCCTCTGCCAATATGCTCGGCAGGGCATCCGCGAAAGGGTTATCTTTTATGACATCCGAGATGTCCAATTCGCCAATCCGCGCCGCATTGTTACCGGGGTACCAGTGGCTGCCATTCCCAAGCATGTTGTATTTCCACTTCGCAAATTCATACATGTCGAGGGCTTTGGCGAACCCCCAGACTCGTAAAATATGTATGAGGTTCATCTCCCCGGGAATCTCGTCGTAGTCGGGAACACCGATATGAAAGGTATCGTACCAGTCATCTCCCATAACGGAGTTAACCTCGTTCTTAAGGCGGGCTGCTATCGACTTTGTCAGTTCGTTACCCTCTTTCGTGTTGTAGTACGCCGATATGGCTTCGACGTGTGCATCGAAGTTTTCCGGTCTGTCCGGTCCTAGAGCCAATGAGTGCACTTGAGGACGGGCGAGACACCACAGCAGATTGAATGCCATGGGCGTGAGAGGCTTACACAATTCTTCCAGTTTGGGAGAGGGTCTGTAAAGGCGACCGCCTTGGTCGTTCGGGCTGATAATGTAGACCCCCATGTCGTGTTGATTCGCCAGCTCGATCGCGGGCCAATTTCGATTGTCGACGAAATACCAGTGCAAGAAAATATAGTCCATACGGTCACTGGAGATAACGCGGCGCATCCTGTCAGTTGGTCCGTGGGTCGAGAATCCGATGTGGCGGCACAGCCCCTCATCTTTGAGCCGGTACGCCCAATCCAAGGATCCGTTCTTCCTAAACGTCCAATCGAACTGTTCGGCGTTGTTGATGCCGTGAAGCGTGAAGAGATCAAGGTAATCGACCTGAAGTCTTTCCAAGGACTTGTGAAAGGCGGTTAGGAATTCAGACTCTCCGGCAGTTGGTCCGACTTTGGTTTGAAGAACGAACTTATCCCTCGGTATCGCGCTCAACGCTTGGCCCAGTTGGACTTCGCTGGAGCCGTAGCCGTGCGCGGTTTCAAAATGGTTTATGCCGAGCTCCAACGAGCGATTGACGATGGCGCTGACACCTTCGTGAATCTCATCCGGAATATCTGCCGCCGTCAGATCGTTCCTCAGACGTAAATCGCCCGCTTCCTTTCTGAGCGTATACGAATAGCGTGTACCACCGCACGAGATTATGGGAAGTTGCAACTCCGTGCGGCCAAAACGTCTGGTCGGAACTTGAACCATCTAGAACTCCTCCCCGAATGCAGCTGTCCGGACTATGAGATGTATATCGGGTAATATCAGTAGCTATATATCCTAATTGAATAGTACATTTGTAGGGTGCGCACCGCGCACCAGCCTTTAAAGCCCCAGTGGGGATCAAGCGAACGATTCAAATCCCACAGCGCATATTTAACTGATATCAATCCCCAACGATTCAGCCATTGTCATAAGCCGTTCCCATAGCGGATCAGGGATCGGAATGCCGTCACGCGAGCGTTTCTCCCGCGCACGCGCCTCAAGATCGCCGGGGATTACCACTTCATCAAAACCGGGTGCCGGAGGTACGGATCTCGCACGATTTGCCAACTCCTCGGCACGTGCCGCATAATCGGAGAATGGCTGAAACAGATCGGCTTTCACCGCCATCATGGTCGTACCGCATCGGCGAAATATAGGTCCGCCCAGCCCTTCAGCCGCGAAGGCGTCCCCGCCCGAAAAGATTCGCCCGAAGAACTCCACCGCCAACATCAAGGCGTAGCCCTTGTGTCCGCCGAAGGGCAGATGAAATCCGCCTTGAAGATAAGCATCCGGATCATCGCTGGGATTGCCATCTTTATCAACGACACTATTAGGCGGCAGGGATAGGTTTTTGTCCTTGTAGGAGGGTACCTTACTTCCCGCGACGACAGTGGTCGCGTAGTCGATAATCATCTGCGAGCCATCGCCGATCGGGAAACCCATACCGATAGGATTGGTGCTCAAGATAGGTTTACGTCCGCCGTAAGGCACCGTAATCGGAACTTCCTCGCCAAATCCTCCTGCCCAGACGATGCCCAGCATTCCATCGGAGGCAGCCATTTCCGCGTATTCACCCAGACGTCCGATGTGGTTCGCTTGAACAATGCTGACAACGGATATATTGTGACTCTTCGCTTTTTCAATAGCCACTTCCATGCCGTATTTTGCGGTGACATGTCCAAACGTCCAATTTCCTCCGATACGTGCGCTGGTTGCGTCTTCTTGAAGGATTTCGGGCCAGGCTGTCGGGACAATCTCGCCGGTTTGCACGTACCTGACATAGCCGGGTAGATGGTGAATACCGTGTGTGTCAACGCCGCATAGGCTCGACGACACCAGCGCCTCCGCGACACGATTGGCGTTCCGCTCGTCGGCACCCGCCGCCATCAGCGCTTTTCGAACCAATTCATCAAGTTGGGCGGCAGTCTTTATGACCATTTCGTATCCTTTCTAGCTCTGCTGGATTATGGGTTCTCGCGTTCCTACATTCCCTTGCGACTGCGGCGACTGTAAGTATTCCCGGTTTTCCCTCTGTTCGCTGGTTCAAGCTAGGCAACCGAGAACACCTCAGTCATCCGAACGCAATTCGACATTTCAAGTCTTATCACACGTGTGCTTGTATGGCTTCGCGCGCGGCTCTTGCTCCATCGGAGGTTGGGTCGTTCCTGATGACGCGCTCCAGGTGTATGATAGCTTTTTCATCGCCCGCTTTCGCAAGCGACAACGCTTCCGCGAACCCGTGCTCGGAGTATCCTTGGTCCTTCGGTATAACCCGTGTTTCGGGGGTGTCGACCAAGTCCTTCCAATAATACTTCAAGTCGTCCGACTCCCAGTCTTGATAGATTTCATCCCAACTAAGGGAATTAAATCGCCAAAGATGTGGACGAATTACTTCGTCGCAAATTGGATCTCCGATGGTGTGGTAGCGGTTATCCAATGAGATTCGCAGCCTATCTTTAGTTAGATTTGGCAATGCCTGATGAACCGTCAACGCCAAGAAAATGAGAGTGTCGCCGATTTCATAGTTCGTGCTGTGCCATTCGCCGTCAATATCGTCAGTGTAAATCTGGAGAGCGCCGGCGCCCAGTGAAAAGTGGTGGTCCATGACGTGATTAACTTTGTGAGAGCCCGGCAACAGCGCCAACCCGCCCAATTCGATGGAGCAATCACCCACCGGCGCCCAACAGGTATATGTGTCGAAGTGTCCCTGAAAGTGCACAAAGTCTTGGTGTATCGGTGTTGTGTGATCGGTGTATTGCGGGAACCAGAGCCGCGCAATTTTCTGAGGATGCGGCAATACGGGTTTGTCCGTCAGCTTTTCCAGTACATCAAGCACTTCGGGCCAATGTCCCGACTGGTGAAACGCTTGCAGCTTGTAGACTTCGTGATAGACATCGGTATACCCGAGATCGCCTTCGGTGCATGCTTTCGACGGGTCTGCTATCCCGTCAACCGGGTCGGTGCCGGGGACGAGCCAACCTCCTTCCCGAATCACAGCCATGATCTGCCGGCGCAAATCCAACAACTTGTCCGGATCTTGCAGCCGCTTGAAAAACAGATAACCCTCATCCCCAATTCGGCGGCGTAACTCTTGAGGGTCGTCCATCGCATCGTTTGATACCTTCAGTTCCCTCAGTTGTTCATCCATCGTATTGCTCCCTACGGTTGTAGTTTAAGGTGTTGCTGTTTCTACGTAATCCTGTCCGGTAATCAGGACTTCGGGTTCAATCTTGAATCGATCATGCCCTGCGGTTTGCCGGCACTGGCTGGAGGCGTAATGGTACTGTATTGCACGTCGTCGTTTGTCGGTATTGTTCGGAGGCGTGTAGTGGTACAACTCCCCGTGAAAGACAAGCGCATCGCCGGGTTTCAGCGGAATGGGTACCGCATCGTCCAAAGATTGAGGGGATACCAATCCGTATTCATCTCCAGCGCCGTCGTGTTCAGCGATGCCCCGTGTGTGCGAACCTGGGAGAACGTGCATGCAGCCATTTTCTACCGTGGCATCATCACACGCCACCCAAAAGCCGAAAACGTGGTTTGGCTCCAATCGAAAATACGCGTTGTCTTGGTGCCAAACCTTTTCCCCGCCGAAATGAGGCGGTTTCATGAGCAGTTGACCCTGATGCAGCACGATGTCGGGGCCCAGTATGGATTTCGCAATCCCCACCATTCTCGGATGAAACGCGAGATTTCGGAAAAATTCATTGTACCGCGCCATGCGAGAGAGTTTCCGAACCCCGAGTTCGAAGGTTTCCGGTATCTTTTCACCGCTGGTGACGGTCGGTTCGATTTGTACCAACTCATTGGGTACGTCGGGATAAAGCGCGACAATCTTGGGAATCTCGTTCCGCACACCTTCAACTTCTTGCGCTGTGAACAATCCTTCGACGGTAAAATATCCCTGTTCTTCATATTGTTTCAGTTGCTGGTCATTGATGAGATTGTCAACACTCATATTCGTTCGTTAATCCTGTTAATACCATTTCTCTAGAATTTAAGTGCATTAATTACCTAATCAAGTAAGGAAACTTCTGTAGTAAGAAACCTTGTGTCCGCGCAAACTCGGCGGGGCAAGATGCCCCGCCTACCGGGAAGGTGAACGATATAATTGAGATATTATATGTACCATTATTCAAGCGAAATGGTATAAGCAAGTTTCAGTATTTTCTTCATGCCTCTCCGCAGCGGCGATGTCCGTAGGTGCGACTCCGTGTCTCAAATGGCAATCGCTTTGAAAACTCTACATTTGTCCCTCGCGCGCGTATTTGTTGAACAGCCCGGCATAATCCTCGCGTATCGGGCTGAATATGTCTAGCAGAATTGCGCCGCCATCAACAGCTTTAGCCTTGTGAGGGGTATTGGGCGGGATGATGAACATGTCGCCCGGCACGCACACCTGAGTCTCATCGCCAATCGTCAACTCCATTTTGCCCGTCAGCAGCATTCCAGCCTGTTCGTGCGGATGCTTGTGCAGTGGAACGACAACGCCCTCCTCCAGTTCCAAGTAGGACAGCATAATGTGTTCCCCGTATGGTGTGCGCGCTTTTGCTCCGGGAACCAGCTCAATCGGTTCATAATCGTTAATCTTGATGAAAGGCATAGTATGTCAGTTACCAGTGATTAGTGGCTAGTGGTTAGTAAAATCTCCAACGCTAAAGAGGAGACAACCGCCGGGATTTGGCTCTACTTCTCCCTGGCGTCGGTACGCAGACATAGACCCACGGATTCCGAGCACGCAGGTCGATTTGAAATCTCTGTTTCGTTGTGAAAGCGGGTTGTGCTTTCAATAGACTGTCAAGGGCAAATCGTTGTGTCGTAAGGAGCACCATTCGTCCCGTGGGTTTCAATGCGCGTTCACACTCGGTAAGAAACTCCCAATAGAGTTCGGCAACCTGGGATTCATCGGCACCCTTTTCTCCGGAAGGCAAACTGCATACGATTTTATCGACGCTTCGCCGATCGAGCGGCAGCGTCTGACTGTCCCAGTAGAAGAGTTGCCTTGGTTGATGTTTTCGTCCAATGTTTGTTTGTGCGGCTTCCACAGCCTCCAGCGAGCTGTCTCCCCCGAGGAGGTAACGGAAACGTCCCGAGTACGCCCGCTCGATGAGTATCGTTCCATCCCCGCACATCGGATCCACGAATATATCCTCCGGTTGCGGATCGGAGAGTTGGACAAGAGAGTATGCGACAGTGGGCCTAAGCGACGTGGAAAAGTTGGCGTGTTTATAGTCCCGCCTCGCCATGTTGCTAGGGGAGAGCTTTATGCTGATAATGACTCTTTCTTCATCGGCCTCCACCCAAATCTCTAGCGCAGGGTTCTCCTCAATCGGGCGCCACCCATAGTCAACAAATGCTCGCTCAACGCCGCGCTGGAGGTCGGCGCGGCGGAAATTACGCAATCCGATCATCCGACTTCTTACGGAAAAAGTGACCCGCTTCCGCAGCCGAATGCCTACTCGCCGGCAAATCTCAAAATAAGGTTGAAAGTCAATGCGCCCTAGCGATTTCTCGAGTGCTGTCAAAGAATGACGCGAGCGCGTCATTTTTGGCAGCGCCTTGACAACCAAGAACACCTGCTCCGCGGATCTAAGGGATAGAAGTTCCCGCGGGTCGCCCGAAAATCGAATCAAGATGCGTTCCGGTTCTTGCGCAACGATTTCAAACCTGCCCTTGTCCAGCAAACGGCGTTGAATCTCCTGACGAGTGATTTCCACAAGCCCGCGGCGCATTAAGACTGAATATTGGGGGTACACTGTTTCTCTCATACATATCGACTTCAAGAATACGGAACGCCTCAAAATCGTATTTCCGCGCACAAGGTGCGCAGCATTCCTTGCGGGAAAGGAGATCCCTCCTACCGAAGGACTATACAACCCCCTTTCGTTCCAACCTATCAACCGTCTCGGGAGACTTAGCTAGCAAACCCGTCAGGATTTTTGCGGTGTGTTCCCCAAGCGCCGGAGCGGGAGTGGTAACCTGGCCGGGCGTCTCCGACAATTTTATCGGCACGCCCGGTACCTCCACACTGCCGGTGATGTCGTGTGAAACTTTGGCAATCATCTCCCGTGCAAGTATTTGAGGGTGGTTCACAACCTTGTCAATGGTGTTGATGGGTCCGCAGGGAACACCCAGCGCGTCCAGTCCTTCAATCCACTGAGCGGTGGTGCGTCCTCGCATAATCTCGGTAAGAATGGGGTGGAGTTGGTCATGGTTTGCGGTGCGCGAAGCGTTTGTAGCAAAGCGTTCGTCGCTAACGAGGTCAAGGCGCTCCACATGTTCGCAGAATTTCCTCCAAAGGGAATCGTTACCTATCGCAATAATAATATGTCCGTCAGCCGACTCAAATGCTTCAAACGGAGTAATTGCCGGATGTTGGCTCCCCAATGGCTGCGGAATCTCGCCCGTGGCGAAGTGCCGCACAATGGCATTCTCCAAAATTGCGACCATGCCATCCAGCATAGCAACATCGACCAACTGTCCTTCTCCCGTCTGGTCTCGGTGCCGCAGCGCGGAAAGAATGCCTATCGCCGTAAACAGGGCAGCCGTGATATCGCTAATTGAAGTGCCGACGCGCACCGGTGGACGTTTGGGTTCGCCCGTGATGCTAATGATACCCCCCATCCCTTGGATAATCATGTCATACGCCCCTCTCTCGGCATAGGGACCGGTTTGCCCAAAGCCCGAGCAGGCGGCGTAAATCAACGAAGGCTGAGATTGCTTGAGGGTTTCATAATCAAGCCCCAGTTTCTTCATCGCGCCGGGTCGGAAATTTTCCACGAGAACGTCGGATTGCTTGACCAACTCCAAAAAGATTTCTTTTCCTTGCGGCGCTTTCAGGTCGAGCGTCAAACTCTGCTTGCCCCGATTGACGCTCATAAAGTAGAGGCTGAACCCGTTCTTGAAGGGACCGAAATTGCGCGCTTCGTCGCCGGTGCCGGGTTGCTCCAGCTTGATAACCTCGGCGCCGAGATCGCCCAAGACCATTGTGGCGTATGGACCTGCCAATACTCGCGTAAGGTCAAGCACTCTAATTCCCGTTAACGCACTTGGCATGGGGCAATTTATAGCCTTTCGGTCATGATGTCGGATTCCAATTTTTGTTGCAAAACGGGCCACAAAAGAAGCGGCATTCACCGTCGGGTTTCGCGCCGTGAAATCATAGCAGAGGGAATTGGGGGTGTCAAGGGGATTCCCGTTCGGAGCGGCGCGCCGTTTCGCATTGAAAATGCGGATAGGATGGGGTATAAATGGAGGCGCAATTCTTGTTACGCGCGACGTGAGAAAATTGCGATCTCGGCGAAGTTAGATTCGATTGTCTTTAAAGTGCTAATTACGGAGAAAAATGCGATGAGCAACTGTGCGGCAGGGTATTCTGTTCTTCTGCTATTTTCTCTAATCGTCGGCTGCGCCGATGACGTAGACCCCAACACCGAAGCTGCACGCCAGCAGCAAACGAACGGATGGGCCGCTTACGACCAAAAAGACGTTTCGGCGGCACTGCTGAGTTTTGAGCGAGCAGTCAACCTCAATCCCAATCTTGCGGACGCTCACAACGGACTGGGCTGGAGCCGTCTCGGCATGTCACAAGTGCCTGCATTCAATCCTCAAATAGTTGGGAAGGCGAAAGAATCTTTCGAGGATGCGATACGCATTGATCCGTCCAACGCGGACGCTTGGGTTGGCTTGGCAAACACCCTGTTTCTTCGTCGAGGAGGCGATTCCGATTTTCAAGCGGCACTTCTGGCTCTTGAGAATGCGTTTGACGCAAACCACCGATTCTTCTTTCGACACGATTACCGCTCCGCGTCGGATCTTCACGCACTGAAAGCCGCATGCTATTTCTATCTCGGGAAAAAGGACTTGGCGAAGGCATCGGTTCAAACCGCAATCAGCCTTGAACCCCAAAATCCGTCGGCGCTGTCGCTTACGAGATTATTGGAATAATCAAGACCGGGCCGAAGTGAACGGATGTTATATTTCCAACTGGATGGCAATGTCGTGAATGGAAACGGTAGAGAGGTTTGAGATATTGTCATGTGTATAATGACCTATGATTGGCGGATCGCTGCCACACGTGATCGGCTGTTGCCCTCCTACTTTTCGGGAATCGGAGGGATCTCTATCGCGCTCGCTATTCACTCGCTTGATCCTCCTACAGTTCTCCGAATCGCTACAATTCAGTAGCAAAAAACGTGCGAATCGATTGAAGGATTTCTAAATTTCACTCTCCTTCTATCAACTCCCCACCTTTCTTCACGAAGGCGATGGAGCCTTTTGAAACCTCGACTTTGACGTTCTGATCTCCGATTTCAGCAATCGAAAGTACGACAAGATCTTTGTCCACGCCGACGATTTTGCCGTGCAATCCCCCGTTTGTTACAACCTCATCCGCCTTCGTCAGATTTTCTAGCATAGCTTGGTGTTTTTTCCGTTTTGTCTGTTCGGGGCGCCATAGCAGAAAGTAGAAAATCGCGAACATCGGAATGAGCATAAAAAGCGTACCAGTAATTCCGTCCATTTATCGTATCCTCCAAAGTTAAAGAATCAACATCGCATCACCGTAACTGTAAAATCTATAGCTACGCTTTATCGCCTCGCGATAGGCTTTAAGGATTAACTCACGTCCCGCGAAGGCGCTAACAAGCATTAACAGTGTCGATTTGGGCAAATGAAAATTTGTAATTAGGGCATCGACCAGTTTGAATTGGTACCCCGGATAGATGAAAATGTCTGTGTCGCCGGTATAAGGAGTGATGTTTCCTCCCGAAGCGGCGGTTTCAAGCGCGCGAACTGAAGTTGTTCCTACTGCCACAATCTTCTCCCCTGCCTCTTTAGCCGCATTGATGGTGTCGGCGGCCACCTGAGAAATTTCAAGATGTTCCGCATGCATCTTATGTCTTTCAGCGTTCCTCACCTTAACAGGCTGAAAAGTGCCAAGCCCGACATGCAAG
>JAJDTR010000061.1 GCA_022827055.1 Candidatus Poribacteria bacterium
TATCCGCCGCTATCATCAAGGACTTGATGCCGGCGTTCTGACTGTTGAGGCAACCGCACCAACCTAACCGCTTTTTAGTCAATTCAATGTTTTGTGAATTGATATTCACCATAGAAATCAATGGACTAAACAGTTACCCTCTCGCTAATCGGGACATTCGGTTGCGAGACATACAATTCGGTTGAACCGGATACGGAACCGCCCGCAATTCCACGTGGCGTGTTGAGCGTTACCGGGAATGGACGTATAACCGTTAAGTGGTTTCCTAATGGAGAACGGGATCTCGCCGGTTATAAAGTCTGGCGAAGCCCTGACGACAGCGAATACAACTTGTTGGCGGACCTTTCAGCCGACGCGTTTCGATATGTAGACAAAGATGTCAAAAATGGCCGCACCTATTTTTATGCAGTCTCGGCGTACGATTATGGTGGCAATGAGAGCCAATTGAGTCCGGAGCAGGTGTACGACACACCTCGACCGTCCGGAAATAGTGTTACGCTAGATGATTTTGCCCTTGTCCCCGGTCGGAGCGGGTTTGATTTCTCGAGTCCTGACCGAGGCCCGATTCCATGGGATTCACGAGCAGCAGATGTTTATTTTGGATGGGATACAATAGTCAATGTTGCCTGCCTGTATTCGGACAACTTAACCGAAATGCAAGACATGGGCTACCACGACAAGTTTAGCGAGGTTGATGTTTCACCACAGGCGAGTTTGTTGAATTGATTGAAGGGCATATCTATGTGTTTTACACCCCTGAAGGAAATTACGCAAAAATTCGCATGACTGCGGTGTCCGACAGCCACGTAACATTTGACTGGGCATACCAGACCAATCCGAATAATCCTGAACTTGCACCGTCTGCCCCGAGAAATTAAAACAATATATAATCTGAAATTTCATCTGCCATTATCGCTCAGTTGTTTTGTTCGTGCCAATTTTAGAGTCCTCGTCGATTCAATTTGCCAAATTAAAATCTTTGGGCGGTCAATATTGGACGAAGATTTTCAGTACGGATGCAACAAAAGCATTACATACGGAAATCACCCGTTTCCGAGGAGAATGTGATGTTGCATCCCGCTGAAATCCCGCGTTTGAGACGCCAACGCATCGGTACGTTGACTCTGGTGTGTCTCGCATTCTGGTGTTCACCATTAGGTGCGTCAACACACTTGTCTCTGCTTGACGCAAAAGACCTGGATCCTTTTCCCCTTAAAGTCGGCGAAATCTTGACTTACACGGTCAAGATTGCGGGCATATCAGCCGGGAAACAGGTCACCGAGGTGGTTCAGCAGACCACGATTGATGGAATTGACGTTTATCGTTTGACATCCGAATCGCGCACCAATTCGGTATTTTCGAAGTTTTACAATTTCCAAGATTTAAAAGAAAGCTACATTACGACCGATCAACTTTATCCTGTACGTTTTACGAAAAACCTTGAAGAACCTAGCTATCAAGCAAATGTTAAGGTCAACTTTTTTTGTGAAGACGGTGTTGCTGAATATTCCAAGAATGAGGCCTGTAAAACGATCAAGGTTCCGATGGGCACACAGGATGAGTTATCAATGGTCTATTTTGTCCGATCCAAAGATTTGAAAGTTGGTCGGACTTATACTTTTCCGGTATTGATAAAAGACGCGGTCCAAGATGTTGTTCTTACTGCATACCGCCGCGAGGTGATGAAAACGGAAGCCCTTGGACGGGTTGAAACTATCGCATTGCGCACTTCGCACGGGTACTTGATATGGTTGACCAACGACGAGCGCCGTTTTCCGGTCCGAATCGAGGCGGAAACCCGGGTGGGAAAATTGGTTGGAACACTCAAAACCGTTGATTTTGCTGAGTAGGTTGAGGACGTGTTAGATTTTCTGCAGCAGACAGACACCTATAAAAAACTCATTGAGATTCTTACAACTCGTCTATCTGGCTCCGAGAGCGCCTCTGCATCGAGCGAAAAAGAAAACACGGCTCTGCCTTGGTTAACAGGAGTGCATGTGCCGTCTCTCGCATACCTGCTCGCCGGGTTAGCAGAAGATGCTCCCGAGGCATCTTTTCTTGTTGTCCTACCGACACATCGAGAAGCTGAAAAAATCGTTCAAGATTTGCCGGCGTACGGCTTCCAAGACGCCCAGTTCTTTCCCGACCTTGAGAATCTTCTCTACGACGGTGTTGCTCCATCAAAAAGAGTTGTAGCGGAGCGTATGAATTGCCTCCAAAGCCTTATGGACGGCAAACGCACGGTTGCCATTACTTCCGTGAAAGCACTGATGCATAGAGTCCTTCCCAAGCCGATTTTAGAGTCGGCTTTTCTTCGGGTAAAGGTGGGAGATGAGATTAGTCCCGACAAGATAGTTGAGGCGTTGGTGAATAACGGCTATCAGCGAACTGACTTGGTTGAGGTCAAAGGAGAATTTGCCCATAGAGGGGATATTTTGGATGTATATCCGCTTGTTGCTAATGAACCGATCCGTATCGAATTTTTTGGGGACGAAGTAGATATAATTCGCATGTTCGATCCGACATCGCAACGATCGGTTAAGGAACTGAATTCGGTTATGTTCAGTCCGATGCGCGAAATGCTGATTGCCGACGAGGCGATTGAATCATGGCGAAACGAAGCGAATCAGCTTATAAAAGATGATACATCCGCAAGGTTTCGGAACGAAGTTCAGGAAATTACGGAACGCTTGGAAAGCGGAGTAAACCTCGATGGACTTGAAGCATTACTTCCAATCCTATATCCAAACGCGAGCGTTCTTACCGAATACCTGTCAGGCAAGATTGTCACACTTCTGATTGAACCGACGTGGCTGGCGCACGAAGCCGAGCGAATTGTGGAAGGGGCGAACGGATTGTATGAAAAGAGGAAAGCCTTAAATCAATTCATGGTGTCACCCCATAAAATGTTCGTTCCGTTTGAGACGGTAATGTCTGCACTAAAATCTCGGTCCGCTCTGCAAGTGTCTTCCTCCCCATTGCTTGAGGCACAATCCGAAGAACCCTTGGATTTCGGCATGCAACCTCTTGGTCTTTACCGAGGCAACTATCAAGTGGTCATAGACCAAATAAAGGAGTGGACTGACGCCGGCTACTTTGTCAACATCTTCTCAGAAACTCCGAAACAAGCAACGCGCATGGGTGGCATACTGAGCGATCACGGTATTCCCGATACTCAGACTACCGTGAGTGTTGGCGGCATCAGTGAAGGTTTTCTGAATAAGTCGCTTAAGCTTGCTATTCTGTCCGAAGATGAAATATTTGGGAGGGAGCATCGAGTCTCCCAACGTCATTCTACGTTCAAAGAAGGAGCACCAATCCTTAGCTTAATCGATCTCAAAGAAGGCGACTATGTCGTGCATGTTTCGCACGGAATCGGGATTTACGAGGAGATGCGGCGCCTTGATATTGATGGAAAATCTCAGGATTTTCTCGTGTTGAAATATGCGGGGGGCGACATCCTGTACGTTCCAACCTATCAAATCGACTTAGTGCAAAAGTATATTGGCGGTGGGGGTGAAGATAGTCGCGGTCCTCGGCTCGACAGGATGGGCGGGACTTCGTGGCAACGCAGGAAGGCACGCGTCAAAGCATCGATTGAACAGATGGCGGACGAACTCCTTCGCCTATACGCAATACGCGAGTCCGGTGAAGGTCATTCCTTCTCTGCCGATGTACCGTGGCAAGTCGAGTTTGAAGCCATGTTTCCCTTTGAGGAAACACCCGATCAGTTGAAGGCCATTGAGGAAGTTAAGGCCGATATGGAACGTGTCCGTCCTATGGATCGATTGGTTTGCGGCGATGTAGGGTACGGAAAGACAGAGGTTGCCCTTCGCTCGGCGTTCAAAGCCGTGATGGATGGGAAGCAGGTTGCCGTCCTCGTTCCAACAACTATTCTTGCGCTGCAACATTATAATACGTTTGTGGAGAGATTTGGCCCGTTCCCCATTCAGGTCGAAATGCTAACGCGTTTTCGCACGCCAAAGGAGTTGGAAACCGTCAAGCAGGGATTGGCTAAAAGCACGGTTGATATTGTGATTGGGACACATAGTTTGCTCTCCGATAACGTCGAAATTCACGACCTTGGGTTGCTCGTGGTTGACGAAGAACATCGCTTTGGGGTCAAGCATAAAGAGAAGATAAAGCAACTCAAGGAAACTGTAGATGTCCTGACGCTGACGGCGACTCCGATTCCGCGTACGCTGCACATGTCACTCGTCGGGATTCGTGAATTCAGTGTCATCAATACCCCGCCCGAAAATCGCCTGTCCATTAAGACCTACGTTATGGAGTATGACCCAGCCGTAATCCAAGACGCAATTCTAAGCGAGATGGAACGTGGCGGGCAAGTCTTTTTTGTTCACAACCGTGTTGAAAGCATTGCAAGCATTGCGAAGTCTATCCGAGAGCTCGTTCCACAAGCCCGAGTCGCCGTCGGACATGGACAGATGTCTGAGCGGCAACTCGAAACGGTCATGATGGAGTTTGTCCAATACAAATACGATGTTCTGGTCTGCACCATGATAATCGAGTCCGGGCTGGACATTCCCAATGTCAACACGATTCTGATCAATCGCGCAGATGCGTTGGGGCTTGCTCAGCTCTACCAGTTGCGTGGACGAGTTGGACGCGCACAGCAGCAGGCGTACGGTTACCTTTTCTATCCGCGGGGACGGTCTATTACCGAAGGAGCACAGAAACGACTGCGCGTAATTGAGGAATTCACGGAACTCGGATCGGGATTCAAAATTGCACTCCGCGACCTCGACATACGTGGCACGGGAAACATCCTTGGTGCGGAACAGCACGGTCACATCGCCACGGTCGGCTACGAAATGTACTGTAAACTGCTTGATGAAACAGTGCAAACTTTGTCCGGCAAGGAGGTTGAAGAGTCGGTCGAAACACGAATTAACCTGCCGGTTGAGGCGTATCTTCCGGACGAATATGTTCCGGATAGTCGTCAGAAAGTTTCTCTCTATAAGAAAATTGCCGGCCTAGAGACGGCGGATGACAGAGCAGACCTGGAAGTCGAGATAAGTGACCGTTATGGAAAAATTCCCGAGCCTGTGGAGATGTTGCTTGAAATTGCTCAGTTGAAGCATTTTAGTAAAGAATTGGGGGTCGAAACCATTGCCGCCGGTGATGAACAGATTAAGATTACATTTGATGGCGGAAAGTCGCAAGTGGACCCGACAAGGTTGATTCAACTTATTCGACAAGATCGGCGCCTCAGGCTGATGCCTCCTGCGCGATTGATGGTGAATACACAAGGGCTGGCTGGAAAGACGCTGGTGTTGGCGGTCAAAGAGATTTTAAACCGCCTGATTGAGAATTAAACCGTGACATCGCGTCTAATCGGGTAAATGAACGATGCCAATAGAGGTTCAGCCAACGCCTTCAACACCTGCGTCGGTATCTCGTGGCATCGCGCATGGAGAACTAGCCAATCGGTTTTATCTTAGGACAAGTAAAATCCGACTAGAAACCTTGTGTGCACGGAAATCGTACTAATCCATGATGAAAGGATGAAAGATTTTCAAAATGTACTGTTCTGTGCGTAGAATTGCCTCAATTTTGAACAAGGGTTCTGGACGGTAGCATCAAAGTATTTTGATTAAAACATACCAAACTTTCGCACCTCTTTGCGAATGTACGAAAGTTTGGTGCGGGTAAACTATCACACACTAAATCTATCCTTAGTGGAAAAGGAGATACACAGTATGAAAAAGACGCTCTTGATGCCAGTTTTGATTCTTGCAATCTGCTTCTGTAGCTGGCAAATTGTGTTTTCGCATGAAGGAGACATGGCTCATGAGGGGACAGATGAAGTAGATGAAAGCAAGGTCATCATTGCCGAATATAGCTGGAATGGTGAACAATTCTCCATCTCGTTGGCGGAACTCAATGCCAAGATTGACACGCTGTCCTCATATCGCCAACGTAAACTTCGAGCGAGGGAGAGCAAGGAAGAATTGCTCACGGAACTCATTGAAGACGAGTTGAAAATCTTTGCTGCCGTGGAAAAACGGTATGACGAGGATCCGGAACATCTTGAACAAGCTGAGGACTACAAACACCAGCTCATGGTCGAAAAGATTTCCCAACTGGAAGTCGATGATAAAATCAACGTTACAGAGGAAGAACTTGAGCAATATTACGAGGAACACAAAAGTGAATCCACGTATATTGAAGAGGCGCGGTGCAAGGCGACCTGCATCTCGGTGACGGAAAAGGAACTTGCTCAAACGACGTTGGATGAGATCAAAGCGGGTAAGGATATTGTCGAAGCGGCAAAGGAACTGGGTGAGAAGAATAAACTAAAAGGCCCTGGAGCCGGAACACAAGCTCCCGGAAGCACCGGCTACTTCACAAGAGACATTGCTCCGAGCTGGCAACCCTTCATTGATGCTGTATTCGCACAGGAAGTCGGCGAGATGTCCGATACACTCCTTGAAATCGAAGTCGAGGGGAAAACCTACTATCTTATCTTCCGAAAAGAGGAATTCAAACCTGAGCGGCAGAAGGAGTTTGACGAAGTTCGAGATAGAATTAAGCGGAAGGTTGAACGTGAGAAGAAACAGGAACGAATCAAGATCTGGATTGAGGAAATAACGGCGGCGAGCAATCTCAAAACATTCCCGGATCTTATTCCCGAACCTCCAGCTGAAGACACGGATCAGCAAGAGGATGAAGGGGGCAACGAAGAGACTTCGGAAAACGCGGAATCTACCGAATCAGACCCACAATGATTTTTTCCATATTTCTAGGAGGCGAAATTATGAAAAGCCAGATGTCTAGGTTAGCAAGATTGATGTTGATTGGGATTGTTGCTGTCTGTGTTATGTTCAACGGGTGTGGCGGCAGCGCGACCGCGGCTGAAGGGACGGTCATCGCGGAATTCGAGTGGGAGGGAAAACAGCAAATCACGCTCGAAGAAATGATGCAAGAAATCGCTGAATTACCAGAGTACAAACAGAGAAAGTACAAGGACAAGAGCGGACTTGAAGAATATATGACCTTGATGGCGGAAAGCCGCTTAATCCTCTGCCTTGCCAAGGACCGAAAACTCGACGAGGATGAAGAAATTCTGAAGAAAGTCAGAGATCATCTTCACAAATTGATGGTCGACAAAATCACCGAAACTGAAGTCGATGAAAAACTCGTATTAACGGAGGAAGATTATCGGCTTTACTACGAATCCAATAAAGAAGATTACATTGATACGGAAAACGTAGAGTTGACGTGTATTGCCGTCAGTGACGAAGAGCGTGCCGCGGAAGTGTTGGAGCAACTCAAGGGTGGTAGAGACATGGTTGAACTCGCCACGGAGTTGTCGGATCGCGATGAACTGGTAGGTCCCGGTTCGGACGCTCAGAATCCGGGCCAAACGGGCAAGATTCGCCGCGGCGCCTTTCCGGAAGGAACCGAGCCATTCGTGGATGCCGCCTTTGAGGCAGCGATTGGCGAAATCCATGATAGTGTAATCAAAATCACGGTTCGCGGGAAAAATTACTTCATCGTCTTCCGAAAAGACAAACATTTCGAGGAACGTCAAAAGACATTCGATGAAGACGATGTCCGCCGGAGTGTCGAACGATCCGCCGAACGGAAGAAGAAAAAAGAACTCATGGCGCAGTGGCTTGCCGAACTTCGAGATCGGGCGAAGGTTAACATCCACAGCGATCTCATTCCCGACTTGCCGCCGGAAGAAGAAGAGGCAGAGGAAGAAAAAGTGAACGAGGAAGATACGGCGGAATCGGAGGAAAATCGGCAGGAGTCTGATGAAAGCATGGCGCCGGAAGAAGAAAGTACCTCACCGGAGTAAACGCCCTGCATCGCTCAAGTGAACGGGAATTACGACCTCTAGGTCGATTCACAACCAGGATTGCCGTTCGAGGGATATAACAATCTCTTGAACGGGAATTCCTGTGCCCACCTCAACACTACGGGAATCTTGATGTTTTCTAGACAGGTATGTTGCGCTGTTATCATCTCTATACTGATTGTGTGCGCCGTTGATTCAGCGCGGGCACGCACGTTCGATCAAATTATCGCCTATGTCAATGACGAAGTCATAACAAATTGGGAACTTGAAAACTTGGTGAGACAACGGGAGCTCGAACTTAAACAAATCCACAATTTTAGTAATCGTGAAGCAGCCGAAAAAGCGCAACAAGAGCGGAGTGAACTGCTAGATCGCTTAATTCGCCAGATGCTTCTAGTGGAAACAGCCCTCACCTTGAAGGTTGAAATCACTGACGAAGAGTTGGAGATGTACATCAAAACCTTTAAGCAACGAGCGAAGATCGAAACGCACGAAGAATTCGTCAATCAGTTGAAAGCGGAGGGTTTTACCGAATCGGCTTTCCGCGAACAATCCAAGCGAAACCTGATGGCAGAGCGACTTCTTGAAAGGCGGATTTTTCCACGATTACAGGTCAGGGACAGCGATGTTTTAGAGTTTTTTGAAGAAAACCGCCATCGATTTACAACCAAATCGGACAAACTACAACTGAGGCACATTCTTATTGCGTTTAAGCCTTCCGAAGCCGATCGAAAGGAGGCGTTAAAGAAGGCGGAAACCGCCTTTCAAGCAGCTAAAGACGGAGCCAGTTTTGAGGCGCTCGCAAAACGCTATTCCAAAGAACAGCGCGGGGACCTAGTACCCGGGGTTGCGATTGAATTAACGCTTAACGAAATCGAGAAGCTCCCGAAGCCATTCCGTGAATCGCTTCCTACGCTAAGTGAGAACGGCATTAGCGCCCCGTTTGAAGACGAGAATAAATTCTATATTTTCAAGGTAGACCGCAAAACCGACCATGCTGTTGTATTCCGCTATATTGTCATCAGGTTGAAATTGGGAGAACAAGCTATCCAAACTGCTCAAGAGCAAGCCGATCTTGTTTATCAGAAACTCATACAAGAGGAAGATTTCAGCGCCTTGGCGGGCCGCTACTCCGACGATGCGCAAACAAAAGCCAATGGCGGAGATCTCGGCAGTCATTCACTCAATGAGTTGACTCCCGAAACGCGAAAAGCGGTGGAAAATCTCCAAGTCGGAGAGTTTCAAGCCCCTGTTAAAATGAGATTCGGGTTCCACATCTTTAAAGTCGATGAGAAGACGCCGCCAGAATTGAACGATGTAGAAAAAAATCAAATCCGTTCCATGCTGCGTCAACAGAAATTCGAGGAAGAATGGAAGGTGTATACGGACATGCTGCTTGAGAACGCCTATGTAAAAATCAAACCCCTCGACTGAGGTCAATTGAAGACTTGTACCATTTCACTTGAATAATGGTGTATAAAACGTTTCAATTAAATCTTTTACGTTCATCGAAGGCACGTATCAAGTGAGCGGGTAATGATCAACCAACCGGAAAGGGACGGCGATAGTAGATCTCCAGCGATAGTGATTTCCGTATCAGCCGACTTTACGCGGAGACAAAGTGTCTTGCTGCGTTCTACACAGAGTTTTATACTAATCCGCGTAATTGATGCACGAGAATCTTAGAGAAATGAAATTAACTCAGGCAGCGGGTGCGAGTTAACCATTACTGTTAATTGTCACGAATCCACCACTCCGAAACTCACGGCGGTCTGACCTATCACATCAAGGGCAAGTTGAAGAAGGATGGGGAGTTTGAAGTGCTGGCACGTGGCATAGAGTAAATCGCAAATGAGGAAACGGAGAAGTCGGAACAGTGGCCTGGAAATTAGAGTAACCAATAAACCAAATCAATATACGGGCATACGCTTCTATGCCTTCAGACTCGCCCTCTATTTCCTACGTCGCATCTCGCCCAAATCCCATCGCTATCTACCGAAGACTATTCGTTTCCATCGTGTTGCCGCATTAGCGTTTGGCAATGCACGACACCTGACATTTCGAGTTTTCCTGAAGCCCGCGTTCTTGGTTGGATTCGCTTTCCTATTCCTTCCGATTGATTCCATCCTCGCCCAAGTTCAGTCCACACCTCCAAACGATGCAAGCGAAGTGTCCACTTCCCCTCCGGAAGACCAATCTAAAACAGACGAAGCCGAGAATCTCTCGTTAACTGACGCAGAAAAATCTTCCACCGCCAGACTGGATCCGAGGGGTACTGCGCCTGAGAAGGAGACCGTTATCGGAGACGGTGATAAGATGTTCATGTCGGATAACTTTGTCCAAATTCACGGCAACGCGTTGATAAAATCCGAAGATGTTGTACTCTATGCCGATCACATCTGGGCAGATTTCGACGACAACATCATGCGTGCCTCGGGAAACGTGAGGCTCATTGTCGGTAATGAGGAGACGTTTGCCGATGAACTAATCTTTGATCTGGAAACGAAAAAAGGTATCGCACGCGATGGATTCACGTTCGATGATCCGTGGTATTTTGGCGGATCCGAAATCTTCAAGATTGAGGACGACGAGTCCTACATCCGCGGAGGTAGACTGACAACCTGTTCCTTGAAGCACCCGCATTTCTATTTCTCCGCCTCCAAAATCATCGTCAAAATCAACAAGGAGTTGATCGCTAAGAACATTGTGCTAAACGTCGGCGGCGTGCCGCTCTTCTACTTTCCCCTAATTCGTCGCGACCTCAGAAAAGAAGACAAACTCGCCAAAATCATTGTAAAACTCGGCACCGATAGTTATCAAGGCCCCTACCTTACCATCATTCTACCGGTCTTTCGCCGTCACCGGTATTCGGGGGAACTGCTGTTCGAGCAGAGCACTAGACGCGGGCGCGGTGGAGGAACGCAAGGCAAATATCGTGTGAACGATGTTAAATTTCAAGAACTCTTGATTCCGATTCCGCCCGAAGCAACGCCGGGACAGCGAGCGCAACTTAAGGAAAAGGCAGACGAGCTTTCGGATCGATTGCAAGGAGATTACGATAAGTTCAAGCTGCGCGAAGTTTTTCTGAAGTATCAAATCAAAGACTTAGATGTTGAACGCGCACGTGAAAGTGCTGAGACGATATACAGCCAACTCCTGGAGGACGACGCGGATTTCGGTGGGATTGCTCAGCATCAGTCAGACCATCAAGAATCACGTTACCGGCAGGGTGATATGGGGTTCCTTGTCCCGGGTGAACGTGACAAGGAAGGCAAGCTACGGCTGGATCCGGATCTTGAGCAAATCGCCTTCCGCCTCCAACCAGGGGAAATGAGCCCCATTCTTCGAACCGATTTTGCCTTTCACATTCTCAGGATGGACCAAGTGCTCGACATTTATGGGGAACGCGAAGTTCAAGTGCGCCGAATTGACATCGCGATCGAACCAAGCGACGAAACTCGTAAGGCTATTCGGGCGCTCGGTAAAGAGATTCAGGAGCGCGCAATCGCCGGCGAACCGCTTGAAAGACTTGTCGCCGAATACGATGGCGCCGAGATGGAGGTTGTAAATGGCGGAGAACCGACCCCCTTGAACGAAATGGATCAGCGCTGGCGGCATTCGGTTCGACGCTTAAAGCAGCCCGGTGAAATCACGTTGCCCGTCAATACCGACCGAGGTGTCCATATCTTTCAACTGATCGAGAGGGAATCCACACCCACATTTGAGGAAGTCGCTCGGCAATTTGAGACGGAGTGGGAATCAATAAAACTGGAACTACCGGCGCTGCAGTCGAAGCAGGATCGTGACAAGGGTGAAGAAAAAAGCGGCTCGGGCAGTGCCGAATCTCTCTCCGAGAATGGAGAAGAGGAGGAAGAGATATCGGTCTATCGACAACACGGCTTCCGTGGCAGGTGGGAAGATCCACAGGCAGTTGCGACGCAAGCACAACGGCTTGATCGTGGAGAGACTAGTCGCGTCATTAAATCCCCTGACGGATTTCGCCTAATAAAAGTGGAAAAAAAACGAGCCTATCGTGGCGATTTTCTATTCCTGTCCCAAGACAGATACTCGGGATCGCGCCGAGAACCAATCAAAACCGGGCAACAGTGGACAATGCGATGGGGCCACCACCATAAAATATTCACGCCTTGGGACAATCGCCAAGAGGGACGAAGTCCGTTGAGTTTTAACGGACGCGTGGCATGGTATGCGAGATCGTACAAAGAAGGTTACGGCGTACCCGAGTCAACCATCAATTCCTTCGGAGTCTTCACATGGGGATCTGCCCTGACGGGGTTCGACCCTGAGGACCTTGACCCCGACGAAAATCTGAAATTCTCGCGCAAGCGGTTTGGGTCTTTTCTTTCACGCCTTGAGGTTAAACACACATTGGATCTCGCGGGTGACGGCACGACAATTCTCCAGAAGCTGCCCCAATTATCGATGCAATTTTCCCAGATGCAATTCGATCAGCTGCCACTATTCAAAACAGTTAATTCCGGATTGACCAAGGTTGCCGATAAGCTGGATACCGACTTGCCATTCCTTTCGATGTTCGCTTTTCCGACTCTCGACAATACGCGCTTCGATCTTGACGTTGAATTCGGCAATTTCTTCAAGCAGCGATACCGAGATGTAAGGAATATTTTCTTGCAAACGGTGGATCTTGGTTTCGATCTCACAAAACAAACCACGCTTCAGATAACGCCGTACCGAGAATTCCGCTTTGATTTGAGTTATGATAGCAACCTGATTTGGCATGCGAAAGATACCGAGGGCAATCGCAACATCATCCGCGGCGTTTATAGTGTGAGAGCCAGAGGCAGTAACACACTGTTTAGGATTTATGACATCAGCTTTATCCCGGGCGCGCGACGCATGCGTCATCAAATCCAGTCCAGTCTCTCGTTTGATTATCAACCCCCGGTCGATAGAAACAACAACCTATATCAATTTGCGCCAAGCACGTTCTTCTTTGAGAGAAAGAGACTCTCCTATAACTTTCGCACAAGTGTTGAAGTAAAAACTCGACGTAGTAAAAGACCTTTGTCCCTGATTGATTTTGACACCAGGCTACGAGCGGATTTCAGCGAGAACACCGTGAGAAACCGCACATACGAACCAATCAGAAGCGACATAACCATTACACCTCTGGCGAGCCGAAACCTAAGAATTAGTTTTGACATGACCCACGATCCGAATCTGGATCCTGCAAACGGAAAACGCTTCAAAATGGTCGATTTCGCATCTAATGTCCGTTACAGTCGTAAGAAGTGGAATGCAAGTCTCGGAAGTTCCTTCAGCAAGCGGCTTACCTCATCGCGAGCCTCGCGAAACATTATTGGAAGTCTCCGATTTTCGCCGAACCGGTTACTCAATCTCAGCGTAAGTCTCACATATAACTGGATTGAACGCCAGTTTTACCGCCAACGGATTTCCATTCAGCGAAATCTGCACGATTGGAATCTGCGCCTTTCGTGGTACCGTATCGGCATAAAACGCAGTGCTACGGCTAGTAATGTGCGGCAAGATTTCACACTTCAACTGAATTTAATCGCTGATCCCACCGCATCGGTTGGGTTTGGCTACGACGCCACTACGGAGACCTGGGGATTCAGGACGTTACCCGCCGGCGTTCCCTATAACGCCTTCAGTGCCAGAAACGCCCTCAGCAGATCTTATTTCTAACTGGATTCTGTTGGGTCGACCAAGCGAGTGAATTGCGATGAAGGAATCGGCAAGAACATCTGTGACTATCTGAAGATAGCGCAAATCGGTATGGGAGGCCAGTTCTCGGGCGCGAATTGGGTTACACACAGTTGGTATGCTCGGAATCTCAAGATTGTCGTCAACCTCACCCGAATTACGGAGTTAGAAGATGAGCGCATTTTGCTAATCATCGGTGGTGGACATCTTGAACTTTTTAAACAAGTTGCCCGAGATTCCGAGGTTTATCTTTGGGAAAACCGGTTGGCACACTCGGAGGCTGAAGAGGTGAAGACTTCCCAATCTTCAGTCTTAGTTGTTGGAGATTTGAGAATCTGGATTCGTTGAAGGTAGCAAGTTGGGGTAGACAGAAGAGGGTACGGCGCCAGCCGCTCAGAAACCGTGTTTTTCTCCAAACCCCGGTTTCTTATAATTTTAGCCGCTACAAATCGCGATACGCGTCTTAAGCATTCACATCGACAATCCGTATATTGGGTTGAATCACGCGAATCATAGCAATCAAGCTATTCTCAATGAGCGCCGGATTCTGAGTTACTGTACGTGAATGCCCTTGGAAAACGGATATGTCCATAGAAACTATTGGTTCGGCCAAAGGCCCGAACGATGAAAAATTCTGGTCTACGGTTCGAGAAGAATTTGGCATTCGTTCCCACCCGATATACCTAAACACCGGTTCCCTTGGGCTTTTGCCTGTTCAAATAGCTGATGCCGTAGCGCGATACTATCGACTCTACACGGCGCATGGTTATGAGGCGCAATCTAGCACAACCGAGCAGCAGTCGGAAGTACGTCGTCAGCTAGCAACCTTCATAGGCGCCGACGAGGACGAAATTGCCTTCACACGAAATACAACAGAGGCGGTAACCGCCGTAATTGACGGCATCAAGTTGAATCCTGACGATGAAGTCCTTACTACCACACACGAATACCCCGCTGTTATGCAACGATGGCGAAGGAGAGAAGGACGCTTTGGTATAAAGATTCGCACCGTAAACATACCGGGCCCGCCGGATAGTCCGGAACAGATTGTAGATCTGTTTAGACAAGCGATTTTAGAGCGAACCAAAGTCATTTTCTTCTCGCACATTACCCGTGGTCCCGGCCTATTGTACCCTGCAAAAGCGCTATGCCAGCTTGCACGTGAACATGGGCTGATCTCCGCGATTGATGGCGCCCAGGTCGTCGGTATTCACCCCTTGGACTTGCACGACATCGGCTGCGACTTTTACGCGAACAGTCTGCACAAATGGGCACTGGCGCCGGCGGGCTGCGGAGTTCTGTACGTGCGGCGAGACGTGCAGCGCCAATTTTGGCCTCGCGCCGGAGGTAGCCCACCTTGGGATGAATGCGTGCAGGGATTTGAGCTTGTGGAGGCCGTTGGGACTTATGCGGCGCCATTGCGGCTTGCCATCGGCGATGCCCTGAATTTAATCCGTCAGATAGGATTTGAAAACATCGTCGCCCGCGCTCGAATGTTGTCAGACTATCTAAAAGCCGAACTCATCAAGCGGCCCTATGTTCGGATGGCGACATCGTTATCCCCTTACCTCTCTGGTGCGGGATTGACAACGTTCGCTCATCAGAGCTGCACTGGCGAATCGGTACGAGAAGGGATTAATCGGAAACAGCGGTTTGTAACAAGCGATGGTTGGGATGGGGTTGCCGACAACACTCGCGTGTCAACACACTTTTACAACATGAAAGAAGAAATTGATTCGTTTCTGTCAGCACTTGATAATCTCTTGTAATTCCCATCTGCGCGTAACTCTCTGTAAGGGCGATCTCCGAATCGCGACTTCCTCTGCGAACAAGGCTTGCTCCGACACAGCAATCTTCAATTATCAAATAAAGTAGCATACAATACAGGTAACTGTTTAGTCCATTGATTTCTATGGTGAATATCAATTCACAAAACATTGAATTGACTAAAAAGCGGTTAGGTTGGTGCGGTTGCCTCAACAGTCAGAACGCCGGCATCAAGTCCTTGATGATAGCGGCGGATAAT